>NZ_CP011786.1:0-610020 GCF_001263395.1 Bifidobacterium actinocoloniiforme DSM 22766
ACGAGTACTGGCTGGCGGGCGGGGTTCCCGGCGCCCCGCCCAGTTGGAAGCTGACGGTGTACGGGGTGGCGTACGTGTAACGCAGGGTGACCGTGCCGGACTGGTATCTGGGGTTGGCGATGTTGCCGTTCACGTCGAGGCCGTCGAGATGGTAGGCGACGGTCACGGTGACGGCGCCCGGGGCATGCGTGGGCACGTGCATGTCCCAGGCGCCGGTGGCGGGGTTGACGGTCTTCCGGGTGACGCTTGCCCCGTCGAACGTGACGCCGTCGATCACATACCGGGGCATGAGCACCGGCCCGGGCTTGCTGTGGTCGTTGGTGGTGCCGTCGCCCAGCTGACCGAACCGGTTGTCTCCCCAGCTGTAGGTGTGGCCGTCCGAGCCGATGGCCAGGCTGTACCAGCCGCCTGTGCTGATTTGGGTGAAGGTCACGCCGGTTGGCGGGGTCACGAGCACGGGCCGGCCGCGGTTGGTGGGGGTGCCGTCGCCCAGCTGGCCGAACTGGTTGTCTCCCCATGCGTAGGTGTTGCCGTTCGAGCCGATGGCCAAGCTTTGACCGTCGCCTGTGCTGATTTGGGTGAAGGTCACGCCGGTTGGCGCGATCACTTGCGCGGGCGTGCTGCTGCGGTGTCGGGTGGTGTCGCCGTCGCCCAGTTCGCCGGCGCTGCTCCACCCCCATGCGTAGGTTTTGCCGTCCGAGCCGAGGGCCAGGCTGTGCCAGCCGGACGCGTTGATTTGGTTGAAGCGCACGCCGGTTGGCGTGTTCACGCGCGCGGGCAGGCCGCGGTTGTTGGTGGTGTTGTCGCCCAGCTGGCCGTAGTAGTTCCATCCCCAGGCGTACGTGTGGCCGTCCGAGCCGAGGGCCAGGCTGTGCCACATGCCTGCGTTGATTTGGGTGAAGGTCACGCCGGTTGGCGTGTGCACGCGCACTGGTTTGTTGCTGTTGCTACCGGTTTCGTCGCCCAGCTGGCCGTAAGTGTTGTCTCCCCAGGCGTAGGTGTTGCCGTCCGAGCCGATGGCCAAGCTGTGCTCGCCGCCTGCGTTGATTTGGGTGAAGGTCACGCCGGTTGGCGTGTGCACGCGCACTGGTTTGTTGCTGTTGCTACCGGTTTCGTTGCCCAGCTGGCCGTGCTGGTTGTTTCCCCAGGCGTAGGTGTTGCCGTCCGTGCCGATCGCCAGGCTGTGATAGGTGCCCGCGTTGATTTGGGTGAAGCGCACGCCGGCTGGCGTGTGCACGCGTACGGGCTGGCTGTTCTGGGTGTTGCCGTCGCCCAGCTGGCCGTAAGTGTTGTATCCCCAGGCGTAGGTGTTGCCGTCCGAGCCGATCGCCAAGCTGTGCCAGCCGCCTGCGCTGATTCGGGTGAAGCGCACGTTGGTGGGCGGGGCTGGGGGTGTGAGGGTGGCGGTGGCGTCTTGGTTGGCGGGGCCTTTGGTGGGGGACAGGGTGAAGCCGTCCACGGTTTGCGAGGCGGGGGCTCCTGATCGGGTCAGGTGGTCGGGTTCAGCGCGGGCGGGTCGGATGCTGGAATTGACAGCCCCCCCCCCCAGGAGGATCATGGCCAGGGCCGCGAATGCGGCGCTGGCGGCGCGGAAACGACTCATCACCCCTCCAAAACAGGCCCAGGGGGCGCGACGTGGCGCCTGGGCCGTGACGAAACTCGCCTGTGTTGATTGCTGGTTGGGACGCGGCGGACCCGGCTCCCCGACCGATCCGAACGCGCGAAAACCCCTTCGCTGGCCTCCCAGTATAGCAGCCAAACCACTCAACAAAAACGGGCAGGGGCGGGCCATGCGCGCTCCTTGCCCGGCTGTGAGTCCCAAGGGCGCGCCAGCCATTGGTAAGCTCTAAGCATGATAGAGATTCAGCGGTTGACCAAGCGGTTTGGCGCGAAGAGAGCCATCGACGGCGTGTCGTTCGTCGCTCAGGACGGCAAGGTCACTGGCTTCCTGGGGCCCAACGGGGCAGGCAAATCCACCACCATGCGCGCGGCCCTGGGGCTGATTCGACCGGACTCGGGCGTGGCCCTGATTGACGGGCGCCCCTTCGCTTCCATGCGTTCGCCCCTGCGCGAGGTGGGCGCCGTGCTGAACCCGCGCTCGGCCCACAAGGGGCGGACCGCCCGCGCCCACTTGCTGGCCCTGGCCCTGAGCAACGGCATTCCGGCGAAGCGGGTGGACCAGGTGATGGATATAGCCGGCCTCGCCTCCGTGGGCAAGACGAAGACGGGCGCCTTCTCCCTGGGCATGAGCCAGCGGCTCTCAATCGCGGCCGCCCTGCTGGGCGACCCTCACAATCTGATTCTCGACGAACCGGTCAACGGGCTGGACCCGGAGGGCGTGGTTTGGGTGCGCCAGCTCTGCCGCTACTACGCCAGCCAGGGGCGGGCCGTGCTCCTAAGCTCCCACCTGATGAGTGAGGTGGCGCAAACCGCCGACGACCTGGTGATCATCGGGCGGGGGAGGGTACTGGAGCGCAGCTCGGTGGCCGACTTCCTCGCCAAGCACTCCACGCGCTCCGTCCGCATCGTCACGCCCGAAGCCGGCAGGCTGAGCGCCCTGCTGGACAACGCCACGCACGGGCAGGCGCATGTGGAGGCCCTGCCGGCCCAGAGCGCCCTGCCCGCTGGGGCGCAAGCCTTGCGGGTGACCGGCATCGATCTGGCGCGATTGGCGCGGCTGGTCGCAACCCATCAAATCGTGATTTACGAGCTCGCCCAGGAGCGGGCTTCGCTGGAGGAGGCCTACATGGCCCTGACCCGGGGTTCCGAGGAGTACCGCGCGGGTGGGCTCACCTGGCCTGGAGCTTCGGCTCCCGGGCCTGGGCTTGGGCCCGGGCCGTCAGCTGGCGGGCCTGGAGCTTGGGCACCGGGGCCTACACCTGGTCAGGGCGCTGCGCTCCCCGGGCCGGGGCGGGGCCGGCACGCGGCTCAGCCCACGGCTTGGACGCCGCTGATGCAAGGGCCATCCGCTCCGGTTGCGCCCGAGCTTGGAGGAGCTCCTGGCCGAGGTCGGAGTCGCGGAGACGCCCGCACCATGCGCCAGGGCGTCGCTCAAGCGCCCGGTCGGCACCGACGGCCAGGACCGCCCGTCGCCGCCAACCCCGTCGCCACTAGTCCCGGCACGCCCAGCTCGGCCCGCCATCGCAAGCCCCAGGGCCAGTCCTTGCCGGGACTGGTCGCCGATCCCGAGGCCCCGGCCCACTACCATGTGCCGCCCCTGCCCACTGCGGTGACCCAAACCGGGATAGCACGCCCGCAAACCGCCTGGCTGCAGGCGGCGCAAGGGCTGCGGTTTGGTGGGGTGAAAAGCCCTAACCGCTTGCAAGAAGGAG
Organism: Bifidobacterium actinocoloniiforme DSM 22766; assembly: GCF_001263395.1. Taxonomy (NCBI): domain Bacteria; kingdom Bacillati; phylum Actinomycetota; class Actinomycetes; order Bifidobacteriales; family Bifidobacteriaceae; genus Bifidobacterium; species Bifidobacterium actinocoloniiforme. The sequence goes on from NZ_CP011786.1 coordinate 3,333, forward strand.
GCGCCCGGTGAGACGCGCCGCAGCACATACCCGTCCCCTGCACGCAGCTGCGGTCGCAGGGCCGGCCGACAGGCCGGTTTCCGAGGCGGTCCCCAGGCCGTCGGCAGCGCCCGCGGCGCCTGGACTGGGGGTCGGCGGACGCCAGGCCGTAAACCGACCCATTCCTGATGTTTCGCCCATGAGCATGGCTCCGATGCATGTTCAACCCCGGCCGCAGGCCGCCGCTCAGACCGCCTCCCGTGTTTCCCCTGGAGCCTTCGGGCGGGTCCCTATGCAGGCTCCGAGCCAAGGCCCGGACCAAGGTCCTGCGCAGGGTTCGGGTCGGATTCCCGCCCAGATGCCGGCGCGGGGCTCAGCATGGGCGCGGGCGCGGGGCCAGGCTCAGCCAGCGAGCCAAGGCGCTGCCGGGCCGGTCTACCAGGTGAGCCTGATGCACAGCGTCAAGAGCGAATTCGTCAAACTGACCTCGCTGGTCTCCACCTGGATCCTACTGGCCATCAACCTGGTCCTCCTGCCCTTGGGCGGCGGCATGAGCGCCTGGGCCCTGAAGATCATGGCGGGGACCAATCCGAAGAACGGTAAACCGCTCGCCGTCCCCGCCCCCGTGGGCTGGGACGACCTGTGGACCAGCGTCAGCTCCATGACTGGCACCTGCGTAATCGTGATGGGCGTTTTCGGGGTCATGGCCGTCACCGCCGAGTTCACCACGTCCTCGGTGGACTCCACCCTGTCCGCTAACCCTCACCGGGGGATGATGGTGGGCGCCAAGGCGGTCGTCGCCGCCGCGCTCGCCTGGGCCTCCAGCCAAATCGGCGTCCTGCTCTCGCTGGGCCTGACCCGCCTGGTCCTTTCCCCGCTCGCCCTCACCCCCCTGGGCGAGGGGCGAGGCGCCCTGCCTTGGGTCAGCCTCTTGGGCGCACCGGCCCTGATCGGCGCGTTCACCGTGCTCGCTGTGGGCCTCGGCGCCCTGTGCCGGTCCACGGTGGCCGGAGTCGTCGTGCTGATCGGCTTGCAGATGGTCCTGCCGGGCCTGCTGAGCGTCTTCTCCTCCATCAGCCGCTTGCTGAATTGGATGGGCACCATCGCCAGCCTGCTGCCGACCCAGCTGATCAGTGACTGCCTTGCGGCCGGCCTCAACCAGCCATCAGGCTCGGCCGTCCCTGGCGTCTTCCACCCCTCCTGGTGGCAGTCGGGCCTGATCATGCTGGTCTGGGCGGCCGCCTTCTACACCGCCGGTCTGGTCGCTATGCGCAGCCGGGACATCAAGTAGACCAAGGGGTTTGCGACTTTCGGTCCAGCCCGTGCGCGTGTCAGCCGAAACGCATAGTATGGGAGCTATGCCTACATTTACACGCGAACAGATCGAGCACTTGGGCGACCTGGCCCGAATCGCCCTGACCGACGAGGAGATAGAGCGCCTCAAGGGCGAGCTCAACGTCATAGCAGAGTCCATCGCCAAGGTGCAGGAAGTGGCCGGTGACGACGTGCCGCCCACAGCCAACCCGATTCCGTTGGAGGCCTACCTGCGGCCCGACGAGCCCGAGGAGCCCCTGACCCAGGCCGAAGCCCTCGCGGGCGCGCCCAAGGCCGAGGCGGGCATGTTCGTGGCCCCGCGCATCCTAGGGGAGGAGTGAGCGATGAGCGCAGCGAATGAAGAGCTGGTCAGGCTGTCCGCCACGCAGATGGCGGCGAAGATACGAGCCAAAGAGGTCTCCTCGTGCGAGCTGGTCGAGGCCGAGCTGAGCGTGATCGACGCGGCCGAGCCCAGCGTCGACGCCTTCCTGGAAGTCTCCCGGGACCAGGCCCTGGAGCAGGCGGACGCGCTCGACAAGCGCATCGCCGCCGGCGACACCGAAGGCCTGCCGGAGCTGGCGGGCGTGCCGATCGCGATTAAAGATATGATCGTGACCCGAGGCATCCCCACCACGGCCGCCTCCAAGATTCTGGAAGGCTGGGTGCCCCCCTACGACGCGACAGTCGTCGAGAAGCTCAAGGCCGCGGGCATGCCCATCTTGGGCAAGACCAACCTGGACGAGTTCGCCCAGGGGTCTTCCACTGAGCACTCCGCCTTCAAGCCCACCCGCAATCCTTGGGACACCGGGCGCGTGCCTGGCGGCTCCGGCGGCGGCTCGGCTTCGGCCGTGGGCGCCTTCGAGGCCCCGCTGGCCCTGGGCACCGACACCGGCGGCTCCATCCGCCAGCCCTCGGCCCTGACCGGCACCGTCGGCGTTAAGCCCACCTACGGCGGCGTCTCCCGCTACGGGGCCATCGCCATGGCTTCCTCCCTGGACCAAATCGGCCCGGTCTCCCGCTCCGTGCTTGACGCCGCCCTCCTCCAAGAGGTCATCGGCGGCTACGACAAGCGTGACTCCACGTCGATTCCCAAGCCTGTCCCGCCCCTGGCCCAAGCCGCCCGCGAAGGCGCCAAGATGGATCTGAAGGGCATGAAGGTCGGCCTGGTCAAGGAACTCTCCGGCGACGGCTACCAGCCCGGCGTCGAGGCCCGCTTCAACGAGGGCGTGAAGCTCCTGCAAGACATGGGCGCCGAGGTCGTGGAGGTCTCCTGCCCCCACTTCTCCTACGCACTGGCCGCTTACTACATCATCATGCCTTCGGAGGTCTCCTCCAACCTGGCCCGCTACGACGGCATGCGCTACGGGCTGCGGGTCATGCCCGGCGAAGGCGTGGAGCAGACCGCGGCGAACATGATGGCCGCCACGCGCGAGGCCGGATTCGGCGATGAGGTCAAGCGTCGCATCATCCTGGGCATCTACGCCCTCTCGGCTGGCTACTACGACGCTTGGTACGGCTCCGCGCAGAAAGTGCGCACGCTGATCATCCGCGACTTCGAGCAGGCCTTCCAGAAGGCCGACGTGCTGGTCTCCCCGGCCTCCCCCACCACCGCTTTCAAGTTCGGCGAGCGCATGAGCGACCCGCTGTCCATGTATCTGAGCGATGTGGCGACGATTCCCGCGAACATGGCGGGTTCGCCGGCCATGTCCATCCCGGCTGGGCTCTCGGACGACGGCCTGCCGGTCGGCTTCCAGTTCTTCGCCCCGCAGATGCGCGACGAAGTCATGTACAAGCCGGCCGCGGCCCTGGAGGCGGCCCTGCAAGCCCAGTGGGGCGGGCCCATCCACCAGAGCTTGAAGACCCCCTGGCTGGCTGGCGAGTAGGCATCGGAAGGAATCCATACAATGGCTGAGAAACTGATGAAGTACGCCGATGCCGTGGCCAAGTACGAGCCCGTCTTCGGCCTGGAAGTCCACGTGGAGCTGAGCACCAACACCAAGCTCTTCTGCCCCGCCCATATCGAGTTCGGCGGCGAGCCCAACTCGCAGCTGACCCCGGTCTCCCTAGGCCTTCCCGGTTCCCTGCCGGTGGTCAACAAGAAGGCCATAGACTACGCGGTCAAGCTGGGCCTGGCCCTGCACTGCGATATAGCCGAGTGGAGCCAGTTCGCGCGCAAGAACTACTTCTACCCGGACATGCCCCGCGACTACCAGATCTCGCAATACGACAAGCCCCTGAACGGCGAAGGCTACCTGGACGTGGAGCTGGACGACGGCTCCATCTTCCGGATGGACATCGAGCGGGCGCACGTCGAGGACGATGCCGGTAAGAACACCCATGTGGGCGGTTCCGACGGCCGCATCGAGGGCGCTGACCACTCGCTGGTGGACTACAACCGCGCAGGCGTGCCCCTGGTCGAGATCGTGACCAAGCCCATCGAAGGCGCAGGCGCGCGCACCCCTGAGGTGGCGGGCGCATACGTACGGGCCATCCGCGACATCGTGCGAGCCTTGGGCATCTCCCACGCCCGCATGGAGCAGGGCAACATGCGCGCCGACGTGAACGTGTCCCTGCACAAGCCGGGCGAGCCCCTGGGCACCAGGTCCGAGACCAAGAACGTCAACACCTTCAAGGGCATCGAGAAGACGCTGACCTACGAGATTCGCCGGCAGGCCGCGATTCTGGAGGACGGCGGCGAGATCCTGCAGGAGACCCGCCATTGGGACGAGGCCAAGCAGGCCACGGCTGGCGGGCGCGTCAAGTCCGACGCGAACGATTACCGCTACTTCCCCGACCCCGACCTGGTGATGGTGCATGTGACGCGCGAGCACATCGAGGAGCTGGCCAAGGACCTGCCCGAGATGCCGCGCGAGCGCCGGGCTCGACTCAAGCAGGAGTGGGGCTTCACCGACCTGCAGATGCGTGACGCGGTCAATGCCGACGCCCTGGACTTGATCGAGGAGACCATCGAAGCCGGGGCCAGCCCGTCCGGCGCCCGCAAGTGGTGGATGGGCGAAATCTCACGCGAGGCCAACGAACGGGGCGTGAGCCTGCAAGAGCTGCCGATCGGCCCCCAGGACGTGGCCGAGGTGGAAGGGCTGATCCAGTCAGGCAAGCTCAACGACAAACTGGCCAAGCAGACCGTCTCCGGGGTGCTGGCTGGCGAAGGCAAGCCGGCTGAGGTCGTGGCCAAGCACGGCTACCAGGTGGTCTCCGATGACGGAGCGCTCGAGGCGGCCGTTGATGAGGCGCTGAAGGCCAACCCAGACATCGCTGCCAAGCTCAAGTCCGGCAACATGAAGCCCATGGGCGCCATCATCGGCGCGGTCATGCGCGCCACCAAGGGCCAGGCCGACGCCAAGGCGGTCAGCAAGATTGTGATGCAGCGCATCGCAAAGTGAAGACGCCCCCGCGCGCTCCCCGATGGTCGTGAGGGGCGCGCTGGACTGTCAGCCGCCCGCCCCTAGGGGTGGCGGTTTTGGAGGTGACAAGATGTCGGGTGCGGACGCGCGCGGGGTCCTACAGGAGCCGGAGGGTCGGCAGGTCGAGCGGGAGTTGCCCAGCCGGATTGACATCCCCTATATCAACGGGGAGATGGTCCACCTGCGCCCGGCGACGATCGCTGATTTGACGCGCATGGATGAGTTGCAGGCTTTTTACAACTCCACGGGAATCACCGGCAAGGGGCCCGAGGCCGAGCGGGCGGTCGTCAACGCCTGGGTACGTCGGTCGGTGGCCTGGTCCAAGGGCCAGACGCCGCGCGAATCCGGTGTGGGCGATCCTGAATCCAGGCGTACGGTGGCCTGGGCCATGATCACCGAGGCCGACCACGACAAGGACGGGGCCACCGACGCAAGCGCCACCGATGGCGTCATCGGCATGATTTTCCTGATTGACGTCGACGGCTGGTCGCGCTCGGCCCGCATCCAGGTAGTCTTGGGCAGGGACTACCGGGGTCGGGGTTACTCTCGCGACGCCATGCCCAGGGTGATGACCTACGGCTACGCAGCCCGGCCCGCAGGCTTAGGCCTGCACCGCATCTGGGTGGCCGTGCCGGAGAAGAACACCCGCTCGATTTCCGTCTACCAATCCCTGGGATTCATGGTCTCAGGCACCTCCCGTGACGCCCTGTGGGACGAGCAGGGCGGCAAGTACCAGGACCAGATAGTCATGGATGCACTGGTCGACGAATACGATCCCATCCGCTCCCTGGACGCTTTCGGAATGCACGTGATTGAGGGCAACCCCGGCGTGGCCGAGGCGCTGGTCAACCACCGACGGGCCCTGGAGTCCGGTGAGGTGGCGGACCTCGCGGTCGAGGAGGCCGTGGCGCAGTCCGAGGAAGAACGCCGGAAGGCCAGGCGGGCGCAACTAGCGGGCGCCAAGGCCAGGGCGCGCGCCAAAGCCGAAGCGGGGGCGGAAGCTGAAGCTGAAGCGGACGCCCAAGCCCGCGTCCCAGGTCAGGACCAACTCCAAGCGCAGGAGAGCACGCAGACCAGCGGGTCTGGGGACGATGGGGCTGCGGGCGTCGAGGCTGAGCTAAGCGGGGGCGACCCTCAGGCCACCGTCCAGGAGCCTGGCCGGGAGCGGTCCGCCGCCCCCGAAGAGGGCGGGCAAGAGACGACGGGCTCGGGGGAGCCTCAAGAGGAGCCAGGGGAGCCAGTGGAACCGGCGTCGCAAGACGACGCCACCACCTGGGCTTATTCGGACTCCAGCCGAAAGAAGGGCTCCAAGCAGGCCTGGTGGCGCAACTTGGGCCACGGCGGCAAGCGAAACGCGGGAGGCAAGAGTTGAGCGCTGAGGATTTAGACAACTACGAGACCGACGCCGAGCTGGCCCTCTACCGGGAGTACCGTGACGTCATCAAGCTCTTCACCTACGTGGTGGAGACCGAGCGGCGCTTCTACCTGGCGAACAAGGTGGATTTCAATGTGCGCTCCGCCGGTCAAGACGTCTATTTCGACGTGCAGCTGACCGATGCCTGGGTTTGGGACGTCTACCGTTCCTCCCGTTTCGTCAAGAAAGTGCGCATCGTTACCTTCAAAGACGTGAACGTGGAAGAAGTGCAGAAAAGCGACATCGACATACCTGACTCGCTGTAGGTGCTGCTAACGTGGCCCAATGTACGTTTTTCGGTCTATGCAGGCTCTTCAATCGGTGAGAGTATCGTAAGACCGTCCAACAACCGGCCTACAAGGCTGGTGAGCGTACGCCGTGCCATGCTTTTCAGGAGGTCAACATATGGTGCACAAGCAGTCCGTCGTCATCGTCGGAGGCGGCCCTGCGGGGCTGACAGCGGCCTGGGAGCTCGTCAAGGACGGCGGCGACCAGCGTTACGATGTGACTGTGCTGGAGGCCAGCGATACCTTCGGTGGTATCTCGCGTACTGTGCGCCACAAGGGCAACCGCATGGACATCGGCGGCCACCGCTTCTTCTCCAAGGACCAGCGGATCATGGACTGGTGGAAGGACGTGCTGCCCCTGCAAGGCGCCCCCTCCTACGACGACAAGAAGCTGGGTCGCCACCACGACCTGGAGCCCGGTGGGCCGGACCCGGAGAAGACCGACAGGGTGATGCTCAAGCGCCACCGTGTCTCGCGCATCTACTGGAACCGCCACTTCCTGGGCTATCCGATCTCCCTGTCGCCCCGCCTGTTCAAGGCGCTGGGCCTCAAGATCACGCTCCAGGCCGGCTTCTCCTACCTGGCTTCGATCTTCCATAAGCTGCCCGAGGACAACCTGGAGAACTTTTACATCAATCGTTTTGGGCGCAAACTCTATTCGATGTTCTTCGAGGGCTACACCGAGAAGCTCTGGGGCCGTCACCCGCGCGAGATTTCCGCAGACTGGGGCGCTCAGCGGGTCAAAGGGCTGAGCATTATCGCCGTCCTCAAGAACGCCTTCCAGAAGATGGTTCCCAGGAAGCGCGACTCCAGCAAGGTGGAGACCTCGCTGATCGAGGAGTTCTGGTACCCCAAGCTGGGGCCGGGCCAACTGTGGGAGACCGTGGAGCGGCGCAACGTGGAACACGGCGTGAAAGTGATCACAGACGCGACCGTGGTCGAGGTCGATCAAGAGGCCGGGGCGATCAGCGGCGTGGTCTACAAGGATAAGGACGGCAAACGGGTCAGTCTGCACGCCGACCAGTTCATCTCCTCGATGCCGGTCAAGGACCTGGTCAACGCGATCAGCGCCTCCCCGGATGGTGCCCCCGACGACATGGTGAAGGTGGCTAACGGCTTGCCCTACCGTGATTTCGTGACCGTAGGCCTACTGATCAAGCACCTGCGCATCCGCAACACCACTTCGATCCCCACCCTTGGCCATCCGCCGATCGTGCCGGACTGCTGGATTTATGTGCAGGACCCGGGCTACAAGATGGGCCGCTTCCAGATCTTCAACAACTGGAGCCCCTACATGGTCGAAAAGCCGGACGATACGGTCTGGATCGGCCTGGAGTACTTCTGCGAGGAGGGCGACGATTTCTGGAACATGTCCGACGAGGAGGCCACCGCTTTCGCCATCAAGGAGCTGACCCGCATGGGCGTGATCGGCGGCGCCCGCGATGTGATGGACTCCCACCGCGAGCGGGTCAAGAAGGCCTACCCCGCCTACTTCGACACCTACGACCGCATGCCTGAGCTGATCGAGTGGCTCGACTCCTTCGGCAACCTCTACTGCGTGGGGCGCAACGGCCAGCACCACTACAACAACCAGGACCATTCGATGGCTACGTCGATGGAAGCGGTGAAGAACATCAAGACCGGTCGCACTTCCAAGACCAATGTGTGGAATGTGAACACCGAGAAGTCCTACCACGAGCAAAAGTAAACCCTGAGGGCGCGGTTCGTGTGCGCCCTTCGGGGCTGCAAGCTGAAAAGCGGTCGGTGGCGTAGCGCTACCGGCCGCTTTCGCGTTTCCGGACCCTTGTTTCTGTGCGCGGCGCGGCGTGTTTGCGTCTGACTAGAGGGCGTTGTAGGCTTAGATTAGTTCGGTTTGCTGGGATAGCTACGAACATTCATAGGCGGTTCATCCGCCAACTTCTTGAAGTCGCATGCTGGGATTCTGGGTTGTGCGGCGGTAGGAAAGGCAATATTACAGTGGCAACGAGCCAAGATATTCATACCATGAAGCTGCCTGAGCTCAGAGAACTTGCCAAGCAGCTGGGTCTGCGCGGCATCTCTGGCATGCGGAAGAACGCGCTGATCGACACGATTGAGGCGGCGCGCTCCGGTGGCGAGCCCCCCGCAGGCGTATCCGTCCGACCCGTGGCCAAGGCTTCGGCTTCCAAGACCGAGTCCGAACGGTCCGCTGAGAACGGGCCCCTTCCTCCGACCGAGAGCGCGGCGCAGACGACGACGGTGTCGGATGCCAAGCTGGACGCTGACGAAGTTCGAGGGCGTGAGCCCCAGGGCTCAGCCAAGGGCCAGGTGGGCGATTTGTTCGACGCTCTGGGAATCGACGAGGGCGTTGGCCGCCGGTCACGCGCTGACCGCGCCGAGCGTTCCGACCGCGCGGAGCACACGGTGGCCGATGACGAATCGGTCATCATCAACCGCCGCCGTCACCGTTCCGGGGACTCCCACACCCGTGGCCGGGGCCGCGACGAGCGCGACGACCGCAGTCGCGAGCGCGACAGGGGCAGCCGCGACCACAGCAAGGTGCGCGATCTGGATGACATCCTGGCCGCCTTGCCTGCGCGAGAGAATCGGCCCACCCGCAATAAGCGGAACCGTGACGAGCATGAACGCGACTACCGGCACAACAGTTATGACCGCCATGACCACGAGGGGCGCGCTGACCGCTCCGGCCGTGATGACCGTCGGGGCCGCAAGGACCGCCGTTCCAACCGCGACTATGAGGCTCGTGAGAGCCGGGATGACTTCAGGAACGAGGACTTGGTGCCCGTGGCGGGCATCGTCGACGTGCTGGATTCGTACGCCTTCATCCGCACTTCCGGCTACCTGCCCGGCCCCAACGACGTGTATGTATCGATAGGCCAGGTCAAGAAATACGGCCTGCGCAAGGGCGACGCCGTCCAAGGCACCACTCGGCCTCCCCGCGAGGGCGAGCGGCGCAACCAGCGGCAGAAGTTCATGCCCCTGCAGTCCATTGAGACGGTCAACGGCATGAGCGTGGAAGAAGCGATCGAACGCCCCCACTTCAACAAGCTCACCCCCCTCTACCCGCAGGAGCGCATGCGGATGGAGACGACCTCCAACCAAATCACCGGCCGTCTGATCGACATCGTGGCCCCGATCGGCAAGGGCCAGCGCGGACTGATCGTCTCCCCGCCCAAGGCTGGCAAGACGATCACCTTGCAGAATATCGCCAATGCGATCGCCAAGAACAACCCGGAGGTCCACCTGATGGTGGTCCTGGTGGACGAGCGTCCCGAGGAAGTCACCGACATGGAGCGCACGGTCCAGGGCGAGGTCATCTCCTCCACCTTCGACCGTCCCGCCGCCGACCACACGACCGTGGCTGAGCTGGCCATCGAGCGCGCTAAGCGCCTGGTGGAGCTGGGCCAGGACGTGGTGGTCCTGCTGGATTCGATGACCCGTCTGGCCCGCGCTTACAACATCGCGGCACCCGCCTCGGGTCACATCCTCTCCGGCGGCGTGGACGCCCAGGCGCTCTACCCGCCCAAGCGCTTCTTCGGCGCCGCCCGCAACATCGAGAACGGCGGCTCCCTGACAATCATCTCCTCGGCGTTGGTGGAGACCGGCTCCAAGATGGACGAGGTCATCTTCGAGGAGTTCAAGGGTACCGGCAACATGGAGCTGCGTCTGTCCCGCGAGCTGGCCGACAAGCGCATGTTCCCCGCCATCGACATCAACGCCTCCGGCACCCGCCGCGAGGAACTGATCACCGCGCCCGACGAATTGGCTGTGGTCTACCGCCTCCGTCGCCTCCTGGGCGGCATGGAGATCGAGCAGGCCTACCAGACTCTGGTCCCACGCTTGAAGAAGACCCCGACCAACCGGGACTTCCTCGGTGCCATCACCCAGACCATGCTGGGGCAGCAGAAGTAAGCTGAACGCCGCGACTTCGCGGCTGAGGTTTTGAGGGGAGGGGCCGAGACGCTGATGCGTTTCGGCCCCTCCTCGGTATGCGCAGGCCGCTCCAGCCGCCGGACCGGCGGCTGGAGCGGTAGGATCAATCAGTCGAATTCGATGACTTGGCGTAAGGCCTGGCCTCGGTCCAGCTCATCCATCGCTTCGTTAATGTCGTCCAACCGGATATGGTTACTGATGAGTTTCTCGACCGGCAGCTTGCCGTCCAACCACAATTGGGCGTAACGGGGGATGTCGTTGGCAGGCACGGCCGAACCGAGGTAGCTGCCGATGATGGTGTGCGCTTCGCCAGTGATTACGCTGGAGGGCAGGCTGACCCGCGTCGTCGGCTTAGGGAAGCCTACGGTGATGGTCTTGCCGCCCATCGCCGTCAAGTCGAACGCCTGGTCCAGCACCCCGGGCGCGCCGGCGGCCTCAATCACGATCGGTGCCTTGACGCCCTTGTTGATCGCTTCCTCGACCGTATACACGTCGGTGGCGCCCATGCTCAGGGCATCGTCGAATTTGGCCTTGTTGATATCCACGCCAATTACGCGCCCACGACCCAAAGCCGCGGCGGTCAGGATGGCGCTCATGCCGACCCCGCCCAGGCCCAGCACCATCACATCCTGCGCATCCTGGGGGTCGCCGGCGTTCAAAACCGCCCCGCCTCCGGTGAGCACATCGCAGCCCAGAACGGCCGCTATGGCCTTAGGGAGCTCTGCGGGGACCGGAACGACCGACCGGCGGTCCACTACGGCGTAGGTGGCGAATCCAGACACGCCCAAGTGATGGTAAACGGGTTCCTCACCCCTGTGCAGGCGGATGCCACCGTTCATCAGGGTGCCGGCCTGGTTGGCTTCAGACCCGGGAATGCAGGGCAGGCGGCCGCCGGTCAGGCAGTTGGCGCACTTGCCGCAGCGGGGCAGGAAGGCGAGGGTGACGTGCTGGCCGACCGACAGACCTTCCACACCGGGCCCCAGCTCCTGGATGATGCCCGTGTTCTCATGGCCCAGCAGCATCGGTGTGGGGCGTGGTCTGGAGCCGTTCACGACCGAAAGATCCGAATGGCAGATGCCGGATGCCGTGACCTTGACCAGCACTTCGTCGCGCTGGGGGCGTCCAGCTCAAGTTGTTCGACCGTCAACGGACGTGACTGAGCATATGGCTTAGGCGCTTCCATGGCGTTGAGCACGGCGCCGGTGACTTCCATGTGACTGCTCTCTTTCCTGCTGTTGTATCTTGTGCCGCCTGTGAGTGGATGACGTCCTGTTGTTCCCCCGCTGAAGCGCTTTCCCCGCCGCGCTCTCCGTCAGTACCCACTTCACAAAATAGTGCAAGGCGCGGCTTAGGGGAGGTGGGGGATGGCTTGCCGCCAGTGCTTAGGAAAAGTTCAGGTCCCCATCTGGCGTAGAGCCAAATGGGGACCTGACTGATCGGAATTCGAGGTTCAGTAGCCGGTCACTGCTTGCGTGGCTTCTTGGCTGGAGGTTCGCCCAGCTCGCTCTGCGCCACTTGCACGGCTGAGGTGGACTCGCCCTCGCCGTTTTCGGCGCCGGTTGCCCCCTTGCTCAGGGAGGCGTCCTCGACCGCTTCAATCGGCCCGGTCATTCGGCCTGCTTGGGCGATGTCGTCCAGGGCCGCCTTGACCGCTTCCAAGCCCTCAGGCGCTACGGCCAGTTTGGCGGAGAGGATCGGGGTCTTCATCGACACCTTGGCCTCGGACTTGATCTTGCGCAGCTCGGCTAGGGCGTCGCCCGCCCAGGTCAGGAGGTCGGGGGAGACGCCGGCAGCGGCGGCCCGGTAGGCTTCAGCGGTGGGCCAGGAGGCCCTGTGAACCGAACCAGACCCCTCGTGCATCCACTGCCAGACCTCTTCCGTGGCGAAGGGCAGGAAGGGCGCGAAGAGACGGGCGAAGGCGTCCAGGGCCAGGCCCAGCGTGGTCCGGGCTGAGCGGACGTCGGCCTCGTCAGGCTCCACGCCCTGATCGTCCGGCTTGCCATAAGCGCGGTTCTTGGCCAGCTCGATATAGTCGTCGCAGAAATTCCAGAAGAAGGACTCGATTACTTCCAAGGCCTTGGAGTGCTCGTAGGCTTCCAGAGACTGGGTGGCCTCATCGACCACTTGCGCCAAGCGGGCCATCACGGCCCTATCCAGGGCTACGGTCACATCTGCCGGGTCCCAGGAGGCTTGGGCGGGCTGCCCTACGTGATGGTTCTCGTCTTCTCGGCCAATCGAAAGCGCGAACTTGCTGGCATTGAGCAGCTTGATGGCCAGGCGGCGGCCAATCTTCATCTGCCCCTCGTCGTAGGTGGCGTCCAGGCCTAGCCGGGCGCAGGAGGCCCAGTAGCGCACCGCATCGGCTCCGTACTGCTTAATCGGCTGGTCGGGAACGACCACGTTGCCCTTGGACTTGGACATCTTTTTGTGGTCCGGGTCCAGAATCCACCCCGAAAGCGTGGCGTGCTTCCAGGGCAGGCAGCCGTTCTCCAAGTGAGCACGGTCCACCGAGGAGAAAAGCCAGGTGCGGATGATGTCCTGGCCCTGGGGGCGCAGGTCCATCGGGAAGGTGGCCTTGAAGAGGTCCTGGCTGGCTTGGTCCGGTTCGGCCCAATGGGTGACGATCTGCGGGGTCAGCGAGGAGGTGGCCCAGGTGTCCATGATGTCCTTCTCGGCTGTGAAACCGCCGGGTTGGTCACGCTGGGATTCGTCGAAGCCTTCGGGCGCGTCGATCGAAGGGTCAATCGGCAGCCGGTCCTCGGCCGGGGTGATTGGGTGGGCGAAGTCGGTTTCCCCGTCCTCTCCGACCGGATACCACAGGGGGAAGGGGACGCCGAAGAAGCGCTGGCGGGAGATTAGCCAGTCCCCGTTGAGCCCGCTCACCCAGTTGTCATAGCGCACCCGCATGAACCCGGGGTGGAAATTCAGCTCCTTGCCGCGCTCGATCAGCTCAGCGTTCAGCTTGGCGTCGGTGCCCCCATTCTTCAAGTACCACTGGCGGGAGGTGACGATCTCCAGGGGCTTGTCGCCCTTTTCGTAGAAGTTGGTCATGCGCTTGGTGAGCTTGGGCTCCCCGTCCAAGTCGCCTGACTCCCGCAAGGCGTCAACGATCATCTTGCGGGCCGTGAACGTGGTCTTGCCTTCGATCGACTTGAAGAGCGCCCGACCGTCCTGGTCCTCGATCCAGTCCGGCGTGAACATGATGATGCGCCCATTGCGTTGGATGATTGAACGGGTGGGCAGCTTCAAGTCCCGCCACCATTCGACATCGGTCACATCGCCGAAGGTGCAGCACATGGCGATGCCGGCGCCCTTGTCCATTTCAGCCGCCGGATGGGCCAGGATTGGCACCTCCACCTTGAACAAGGGGGAGTAGACCTTCTGGCCGAAGTAGGGTTGGTAGCGCTTGTCGTCGGGGTGGGCGATCAGGGCTCCGCAGGCCGCAAGCAGCTCCGGGCGCGTGGTCTCGATGTATATAGGGGTGCCATCGGCGAAGCGGAAGGCCACGCGGTGGTAGAAACCGTCGTACTCGCGGCTCTCCAGCTCGGCTTGGGCCACGGCCGTCTGGAAGGTCACGTCCCACAGGCCCGGAGCCTCCTGCTGGTAGGCCTCGCCGCGCTTAAGATTGCGCAGGAAGGCCTTCTGCGCCACTCGACGAGGTCGTTCGCCGATTGTGTGGTAGGTCTGCGACCAGTCGACCGACAGGCCCAAGGAGCGCCAGAGCCGTTCGAAGAGCTGCTCGTCCTCGGCCGAGAGCCGTTCGCACAGTTCGATGAAGTTCCGCCGTGAGATGGGCACCTGGTCCTTGGCTTGGATCTTCTTGCCCTCGGTGCCCTCGAAGGGCGGCTTGAAGTCGGGGTCGTACTTGAGCGAGGTGTCCACGCGCACGCCGTAATAGTTTTGCACCCGGCGCTCGGTGGGCAGGCCGTTGTCGTCCCAGCCCATCGGGTAGAACACGTCGAAGCCGCGCATACGCTTGAAACGGGCGATGACGTCGGTGTGCGTGTAGGAGAAGACATGCCCCACGTGCAAGTGTCCGGAGACCGTGGGGGGCGGGGTGTCGATCGAGTAGACCGACTCGCGGTCGCGGCTTTCGCCGAACTTATAGGTGCCGGCCTGTTCCCAGCGCTCGCTCCACTTATCTTCCAACCCATCCACACCCACCCGGTCGGGCAGGGGGGTCAGCTTAGCTTCTACGGTTCCTTGGCGTTTTGACATAGGCCCAGTTTATGGGCGAACGCTGACAAGCGCGCGTCCGCATCCGCAATGTGGTCGAATGTGCCTGTGCCCAGTCGGCAGTAGGGTTCGGTGCCTATGGAAGCCCTGCTCCCTTGGGGGCGCTCAGCCGCGGTCAATCCGCCAGGCGGCCAGGCGGTCGTCGCTCATGTTCTCGTTCAAGCCTTTGAGCCGGAAGGCCCGCACATTCACCGGGGTCTTGGCGGTAAGCCAGTCGCTGGGCGACTTGTCAGCCAGCGACCGGGCGTACTGCTTGAGCCGGGAGGCGTAGTCCTGCTCGGAGGACGCTCCAGTCGCCAGGCGGAAGAGCTGCTGGCACTCGGGGTCGTCGAAGAGCATGGTGGAGTTCGGGTCGGCGAACTGGGATATGTCGTCGTTCGACATAGTCAGCAGGGTCAGCTCGTAGTCGCGCTTGGTCATAACCTGGTCTTGGAAGGCGGCTTGGTCCAGCATGGTCACCTCTGCAGGGATGCCCGCTTCAGCCAGTTGGTCCTTGACCTGCTGTCCCACCTGCCCGCCCAGACTCTGCTCGTAGACCAGACGAAGGCGGCCGTGGTAGAAGGAGGGGTTGAAGTAGCCGGCCAGGGAGCGGGCCTTGGCCGCGTCGTGCTGGAATGGGGCGTAGCCCGCGTCGTAACCGGCGGAGAGGTCGTTGACCGGCCCGTTCAACGCCTTGGCTGTGCCGTTGGAGCCCGCCGCGATGGCCGGCCGGTCCACCCCATAGCGCACGGCCTCCTTGAAGCGCTGGTCGGAGAGGATGGATGTCTGGGAATCATTGAAAGCCAGGACCAGATTGCTCTGGCTGACCCCGGTGGAGGTTGCGAAGCCCTTGAGGCCCTTGGCCGTGCCCGCCTCCTGCGGGCTGAGATCCACGGCGGCGTCGAGCTTACCGTCCGCCACCTGCTGGGCCTGGCCGCTGGAGCCCTCCTTGTACGACAGGATCACGGTGCCAATCGCCGCCTTGTGGGGGCCATTGTAGGTCTTGCTGCGGCTCAAGGTGAGCTCCTGGCCGTTCTGGTAATCCTCCACCGCGTAGGGGCCCGATCCGGCCGACTGGCTGGCGTAGTTGACCCGGGCGCCGCGGTTGTAGACGATTCCGGCGCGGCTTGCCAGGATGCGGGGCAGGCGGGCGTCGGGGCTCTTGAGCTCCACCCGCAGCTCGTCGGAGGAGGGGTTGGTCACCTGGGCCAGGTTGTTCAGGCTCTGCCACCCCACGTACTTGTTCGCCAGGATCTGCTGGAGGGACCAGAGGGCCGCGTCGGAGTCCAGGGCGGAGCCGTCCTCGAACTCCTCGCCGGCGCGCAGGTGGAAGGTGTAGGTCAGGCCGTCCGCCGAGACCCGCCAGTGGTCAGCCACGCCCGGCTCGGGCTTGCCCTGGTCGTCCAGGCCCACCAAGGTCTGGTAGACGTTGCCCAGGAGGGCCTGCTCCACGCCCTGGCCAGGCTCGGTGCGGATGTCCAAGGACCCGGGCGCTTGGCGGGCTCCGATGCGCACCGTCCCTCCTTGTTCGGCCACCGTCCGTCTCTCCCAGCGGTTCACGAGGGGCCAGATGAGTGCGGCCACAAGGCTCAGGGCTACGAGGGTGATGAGGAAGGTCAGGCCTGGCTTGAGTCTCTTGTGCTGTTCCTGCGTCATACTCCTGATTCTAACGGGCCGGGCCCCCGGGTCCGGTGAGGCGCTACGGCTTCAGCCCTGGTCGACCCGACGTCCCTGGTGGAAGCGGGGCACTTGGTCGGACTCGACTGGCGCACCCAGGAAGAGCTCCGCGGAGGGGCAGGAGGCGGCCAGGGGGCAGTTGGCGCAGTCGGGTTTGCGGGAGTGGCAGGTGACTCGTCCGTGGAAGATGAGCCGGTGGGAGAGGTTGGTCCAGTCCTCGGGCGGGAAGCACTCGCAGATTTCGCGCTCGATCCTGACTGGGTCCGGATGGGTGGAGCGCCAGTCCTCCCGCCAGCGCAGGCGGGCCGTGACGCGGGTCACGTGGGTGTCCACTGGGAAGCCGGGGATGCCGAACGCGTTGCCTAGCACCACGTTTGCGGTCTTGCGGCCCACGCCAGGCAGTTTGACCAGCTCGTCCATGGCCGCCGGCACCTGGCCTTGGTAGTCGTCCACCAGCATCTGGGACAGGCCGATCAGGTGGACGGCTTTGGCGTGGTAAAAACCGACGGGATGGATGATGGCTTCCACCTCGCCCAGGTCTGCTCCGGCCAGGGCCTTGGCGTCGGGAAAGCGTCGGAAAAGTTCTGGAGTGACCGTATTGACCCGCTTGTCGGTGGTTTGGGCGCTCAGGACCGTGGCTACCAGGAGCTCGAAGGCGTCACGGTGGTCCAGGGCGCAGACCGCGTCGGGGAACTCCTCGCATAGGATCTCATACTCTTGGTGCATTCGCTGGATTCGGGAGCGCTTGCCCTCCCGCCAGCTGCCGGGATGTTTCGCTGCCGTCGCCGCTGCTGCCATGCGTTTCACACCGTCTTTCCGCCCCCGTGCCCACTGTTAGCGTGAGGGTGCTTGCTTCGCGACGCCTTGTGGGTCTGCCGGTCCGGGGGCGTCGTGTCCTGCGTCGGCTCCTGGCCTCCCTTGGGCGTTTGGCGCCCGCTGCCATCTTTGCCCGGCTCCTGCCCGTCAGTATCGGCGGGGTCGAACCGGTAGCCCACATTGCGCACTGTGCCGATCAGATGCTCGTACTCACCGCCCAACTTGGCGCGCAAGCGGCGGATGTGCACGTCCACGGTGCGGGTGCCGCCGTAATAGTCATACCCCCATACCTCTTGGAGGAGCTGGGCGCGGGTGAAGACCCGACCCGGATGCTGCACCAAGTATTTGAGCAGCTCGAACTCCTTGTAGGCCAGGTCAATCGGCTGGCCGCGCAGGCGGGCCGTGTAGCCGTCCGTGTCCACCAGCAGGTCGCCGGCGCGGATTTGCCCTTCCTCAGGCTCCGGTTCCGCTTGGCTGGCGGCAGGGATGGGAGCGGAGGGATGGGAGCGCCTGCCCCCTTCGATGACCAGTCGCAGACGCGCTTCCACTTCGGCTGGGGACGCGGTGCGCACCACGATGTCCGTCAGCCCCCAGTCCCGGTTGACGACGGTGAAACCGCCTTCGCTCAGTACCAGGATGACCGGCGTGCCCAGGCCTGAGGCTCTCATCAGGCTGCA
This sequence comes from Bifidobacterium actinocoloniiforme DSM 22766, assembly GCF_001263395.1. Taxonomy (NCBI): domain Bacteria; kingdom Bacillati; phylum Actinomycetota; class Actinomycetes; order Bifidobacteriales; family Bifidobacteriaceae; genus Bifidobacterium; species Bifidobacterium actinocoloniiforme. Next base: position 21,067 of record NZ_CP011786.1, read on the forward strand.
CAGGGTCTTGGCGGAGGCCAGGTCGTCGCAGGCGTCAACGAAGAGTATGGTGTCCTCCGGCATTTTGACCAGGGAGTCGGCATCCAGCGGAAGCACGCGGACGCGATAGGAAAGCAAAGCCAAGGCGGGCAGCACAGTAGCGGGGTCCTTAGCAAAGGTCATCAGCGTCAAATCCGTCACGGCCTTACCCTCCTCCCGCCTTGCGTGCGGCCCTCTTCAGGGTGTGGGACTCATTGTACAGTCGGGTATGTCGAAGTGGTTCGATTACGAAGGCCGACAGCCAAAAGTGGGGAAGGCAGGGTAGATTAGTCTTGTCGGTTCGGGATACGCCGGCCCCGGCTTTGGAAGGCAATGGCTGGGGATTGAACTTCGTGGAGGCTTATAACGATGGGCGGTAAAGGCGGAAAGCACGCGCGCGTAGGCACAGGGCCCACGAGCGGGGGTGATTCCCGTAAGCGCTCCCCCCGGCGGCGCGGCCATCACGCTGCGCTCAAGCCTGGCATTCCACTGACCCAAGCCCTGCTTTTGCTCGTGCTCCTGCTGCCTTCGGTTCTGGCCCGCTCCCCGTTCGGCTCCGAGTCGCTGATCTCGGTCGCTAATTTGCTCTGCCTAGGTGTGGCAGTGATCTGCCTTTCCGCCTATTCCCTTGCCCGAGGCGGGGCCGATAGCCTGTTCGACAGCCTCTTTCCCTTCATCCTGGGAGCGGCCTCATTGATTGGCGCCTGCTATTGGAACATGATCGCTGTGGTCAGCGGGAGCGAAGGTTTGGATGCGCAGTGGGCCGTGTTGGACAAGTGGGTGGACCTGGCTTGCCTGCTGTTGATTCTCCTGGTGGTTCTCGCTTTCGGTCGGCAGATGCTCCGTTTGAACCGTACGGAGGTGATTCGTGGCCTGTCGGCCAACGTTATCAGCGGTCTGACCTGCATTTGCGTGCCTGGCTGGATTTTCCTGCCTTCGCTGATGTCCCACCTATCGGTGGACCTGCCCGCTGGACTGGGCGATCGGAAGGCCTTGCTCTGCTCGCTGGCCGTGCTGGTCGCCCTGGTCCTGGCCGTCGGCTTGTGCGCCGCCTCCTGGGGCTGGTGGGTTGACCTGGGGGCCAGGAGGCGGCGCGAGGCCCAGTCCTGGCTGGCTATCGCGTTGATTCCGATGATGCTGGCCGGGGGGCTGGTGGTCGTCGCCCTCTACACCGTTCACCTGTTGGGCTAGGCCCGGTACGCACAGCCTCCCCGGCCCTGGTCCGGGTTGCTGGTACTGATTACCGGCCGGAGTAGGTGACCACGTCGAGCTTCTGGTCCTGGTATTTGGCGAGGAAGACGTCGCTGACCCTCTTGACGCCTTGCTCCTTGAGCTTGCCCTCCAGCCATTCTTCGTCGCGGTCCATCAGCTCCAGCACGTCCGGGTTGGTCCTGCCGTCCACGATGACTGGGTAGCGCACATCCTTATCGCCCTTGTGCAGAATCGTCAGGGAGCCGTTCTGCTCAACGATCGCCCGCTGCACGTCGTGGATGTCGGAGACCCCGCCGGTGCGCAGCTTGAAGTCCACTTCCTTGGCGGTCAGGTGGACTTTCAAGCAGTTTTTGACCAGGAGCTGGCCGTCTTTGACGATTGTGACCGGCTCGCCGTCTATGTACTTGCCGACCGCGTGGATGTGGGTCTTGGCGTAGCGGGTGATGAGGATCAGCGAGGCCCAAATCAGCAGGATCACGATGTACTGGGCCATTGTGATCGTGCTGCTGTAAATCACGCCGCCGATAATGCCGCCCAGCACGTAGTTCTGCAACTGGTCGGTCGGTGAGGTCGGAGCCAGGTTGCCTTTGCCGGTCACGTTGATCAGCAGGGTGATGAAGAGCAGGCCGATAATCAGCTTGGCCGCCACCTCGATATAGAAGTTGATGTCCACGGCTACTCCCCTTTCACTGTGATGTCAGGCTCGTAAAGGTTGGCTTTGACCAACAGGAATTCCGAGCCGGAGCCGTTAAAGACCAGCGAGTAGTAGCCCTTGGGGGTTTTAACCAGCATATTGTTGTTGCGCGAGGTGTCGTTGATGGCTACTGAATGCGGGTCCACCCCCAGTTTCTTCGCGGATTTCTCGATGACCACCGTCAATTGCCCGCTCTGCACGCTGGCTGTGCGCAAGTTGGTGAAATCCGAGTACTGGATCGCGACCGCCAGCAGCAGGAGGGTGCCCAATATGATCGAGAGGTCCTTGTACTTCATGTCCCACTTATTGCGGGTGTACTTGACCATAAAGACTAAAAAGGCCAAGGCCAGCAAGGCGATCACCACGATCTTGGCGATCGCCCAGTTGGTCTGGCCCCCCTTTAAGTAGTCATAGGTATAGAAGGTCATGTGCTGTTCGCCGTCCTTAAAGGCTGAATACGCCTACAGGGCAATTGTAGGACGGCCCTACCCCCAGATTGCCCCCAGGGGCCAGCGTTCGCGTTCGCCGCGGCTGTGAGCGCTCACGACAGGTAGCGCTTGAAAAGCTCCTTGTACAAGTGGGTGAAGTCCAGGTACATAGCCTTGGAAACCCACTCGTTGTCTTGGTGCTGGGTACCTGAGCCGGGACCGAACATCAGGTAGTCGAAGCCAATCGGCTGGTCGATCAGGAACTTGGAGCCGTCGGTGCCGCCTGAGACGCCCAAGGTCACCAGGTCGGTCTTGGAGAAGGGGGCGCCTACCGCCTTGGACAGGGCACGGGCCTTGCGCTCGCCCTCCTCGGTCCATTCGACTTTGGCCATGTAGGGCTTGGCCACTTCCTGGGCCAGCTTGATCAGTTTGGAGTCCACGTTGCCGATGATCGGCACGATGTCCATGTCCACATCCATGCTCACGTGCGCCTGGCTGGAGGCGTTGAAGGAGTCGATGACTTCATTGATGGTCTTGAGGATGACCTCGTTGTCGAACTCGGGAATCGTGCGGATGTTAATCTCCGCCTCGGCGTTGGCGGGGATGGCGTTGACCTGGTTGCCGCCGCGAATCGTGTCGATGTTGAAGACCGTGCCGCCTAGCACGTCGTTGTTGGCGGATGCGCTGGCCTGCGCCATGCGCTCCTTGATTTGGTCCAGGACTTGCAGCAGGGCCTCGACCGCGTTGACGCCCAGGGCGGGGATGGAGCTGTGGGCCGCCCTCCCCTGCGCCTTGATGGTCAGGTCCAGCTCTCCCTTGTTGGCGTAGACGGCCAAGTAGCCCGAGGGCTCGCCGATCAAAAGGGCGTCCACGCCCTTCATGTAGCCCTTGCGTTGGAGGATTTCCGCCCCCTCTTGGCCGACTTCCTCGCCGGAGGTGACCAAAAACTTGAGTGTGCCTTTGAGCGGAGCGTCTTCGCGCTTGAGCTCGATCATCGAGATGATCATGGCCGCCAGGCCGCTCTTCATGTCGGTGGCGCCGCGCCCGTAAAGGCTGTCTCCGTCATCGGCCTGGGTCAGGACGAAGGGGTCGGTCTTCCAGTTGCCCCGATCCACGTCGACTACATCCATGTGGCCGGAGATCGCCAGGACCGGATGACCCGAGCCGATGGAGGCCACCAGGTCGGCGCGATCCTCGCCGGTCGGCACAATCTCGGATTCGATGCCCTCCTTGGCGAGCAGGGACTTGATGAATTCCGCCACCGGCAGCTCATGCCCGTTCACGGATTGGAAGGCCACCAGCTTGCGCAGCAGCTCTAACTTCTCTTCGTTTGTCATCGAATGCTCCTTCTGCGTTTCCGCTTTAGGGGGTCGACCCCCGTGCTCGATCCCGTCCTGCTCCCACTCTATAGCTTTTCGTGCGCTTGCACGGGTTTGTTCGCGCATGTGGTCGAATGTTGAGCGTCCAGATACGCCGCCGCCGGCGGGGCGAGGGTTCGGGCTTGGCGCCCATACCCCGTCCCTCCGGCGGCGGTTGCGGTTCCTCCGAAGGCCTCAGCCCTGGTCGGCCAAGCGCTTGCGGGCCGCGACGATCTCCTTGTCGGCGGCCTCGGCGTTGGTCCAGAAATCACCGGGCATGACTTCCTTGCCGGGCTCCAGGGCCTTGTACTGCTCGAAGAAGTGCTTGATCTCGGCCTTGTGGAAGTCGGACACGTCGTCGATGTCCTTGATGTCGTCGAAACGCACGTCGGCGGGCACGCACAAGACCTTGTCGTCGCCGCCGGCCTCGTCCACCATGTGGTACAGGCCCACGGCGCGGCACTCCACCACGCAGCCGGGGAAGACGGAGTTGGGAATCATCACCAGGGCGTCCAGCGGGTCGCCGTCCTCGCCCAGCGTGCCCTCGATATAGCCGTAATCGTCCGGGTAGCCCATAGAGGTGAACAGGGTGCGGTCCAGCTTGATGCGGCCGGACTCGTGGTCCACCTCGTACTTGTTGCGCGAACCGCGCGGAATCTCCACCAACACGTCGAACGTCTCTGCCATAGCCTGTCTCCTTACTCCTGGGATTTGCGCCTCGCAAACCCGCCGACACTCACCGCTTACTCTACCCAGGCGCTTACCCAAGGCCGCCGGCTCGGACTTATCCACAAGCGGCGACTGGCGGCCACATTCGACCACAAGCCTGCAGCGGTTCGACGCGGATGGGCGCGGCTGTCAGACTTATCCCCATGCCTGGGCGCGCGGCTTAGGTGGGAAAGGGCTGGGTGTGTTTTGATAGAGCAAGAGCAGTGTCGGATATCAGCGTATCCACGGACGGAAAGGCACGGACATGGACGAGGACGGAAGGGGAGCCGAAGCGGCCGAAGGGCGGCGGTGGTCCCGGGGACGGATGATGGCGCTCGCTGGCGCGATTGTGGTCGTGGCCCTCCTGCTGGCGGCCGGGCTGGGCTGGTGGTCGCGCGACCAGTGGCGGCGGGCCCTGGCGGACTGCCAACAGGCGGCGGCGGGCTTATCTGAACAGGCCAAGGCCAGAGAGCCAGGGCTGGTGGTCCAGGCGCGCGCGGTTCAGGAGGGGCAGGTGACCAATCGCGAGACGCTGACCGCCTTGCAGGCAGCGGTCAAAGGGCTTGAACCGGTCAAACCGGAAGCCTGCCAGGTTTCGCAGGGTGTGGCCGGGCTCCGCTCAGCCAGTGAGCGGATGCGGGATCAGATGAATCGGCGCCAGTGGGCCAGCGTGCGGGTCCAACGGGCTGCGAAGGCGGTGTTGGCTTCGCGGGATGCGAAGAGTTTGGCGGACGCTAAGGCCGCGTTGAAAGCGAAGCAGGACGAGGGTTCGGCGCGTTTGGCGCAGACCGACGGGCAGGTGGCCGATGACGCCACCCGTGAGCGGCTGCTGCAGGCGTTGGACGCGGCGGGCAAGGTCTCCTCCTCGAAGCCGTCCGACTACCAGCAGGCGCAGGCCGCCATCCAGGCCGCGCTCGACCAGGTCAACGCCAGCGCGCAGGCGAAGGCCGAGGCGGACGCTCAGGCCGCGCAAGCGGCTCAGGCGGCGCCGGCTCAGGCCGTCCAGCAGTCGGCCCCGGTCCAACGGTCGGCCCCCTCCTACAGCGGGGGTGGGTCTTCCTACCGGCCTTCCGTTAATCGCGGCGGCGGCTGGTCCGCGCCAGCACCGGCAGCGCCCGCCGCGCCACAAGGCGGAGGGGTTAGCGCTGATGTGAACAACTGGATGCATCACATGGGTAATCCTGTGTGCCAGAAGGGTCAGGCTTGTGGTATTGGCTGATTGATTAAGAATGTGCCAGCGGGGCTGATTGCTTGGTAGGTCGTCGCCCCGCTGGCTGGGTTGGACGAGCACGTGTGCCCGTCCCCTTCATGGTAAGGGAAAGCATATGAAGAAACTGGGGTTATTGAGGAATCCCGGCAGGGTGAGGAAGGGCGTGGCCGTCGTTTCGGCGGTGGCGGCCCTGGCCGCGTTGCCCGCTGGGGTGGCGTTCGCCGGTGGCGGCGGCGGCAAGTCCGACGGCAACGGCGGCGGCGAGATGGCCGCGCAGGTCAGTTGGGCGTATCAGGATAGTAATGATGGCGCGTTCGGGTCGGCCGGGGATCTGGGCAGCGTGTACCGGGCGTTCGGCCAGATGGGCGTGACCATGCTGCCCGGCGGCGTCGGCCACGCGCAGCAGGCGTTGAGCGAGGCTAACGCGAACTGCCTCGCGCGCTTCAACGAGGCCCATCCCGACCAGCTCAATCAGGGCCAGTGCCGCGTGGTGGGCGTGGGCGTCATGACCGGCAGCAACAAGCAATTCAGCGGCGAAGTCCACCACCTGAAATCCGATTGGCTGCAAAGCTGGGCATCTATGGTGCAAGGGCGCGTCTACAGCAACCACGGTGTCCAGTATTCGACTGCCGATCCTTTCTTTGATCAGCCTGGTACTTCGGTGAATTCGTTGGTTGATGGGTATACGGGTGATTCGGTGAGTACGGTGGTGATCGCGTTGAACCAGTATGAGCCGAAGCCTGCGGATGTGCCGCCGGCGCCGCCGGCGAAGACGGTGGAGCGTGGCACGAGCGCGGATTCGATGGTCAACCATACGGTGATCGCGTCGGGCACGGGCGTCAACGGCAAGCAGTTCGTGTTCAGGGACGCGATCGCGGCGAACGGGCAGCGGTACACGGTCAACAACCAGAGGGTCGTGGACGCGACGACGGGCGAGGACCTCTCCGGGCGGTTCGCGTTCAACACGGCGAACGGGTCCACGCCGGCCGGGGACACCGCGACGGCGACCTGGAAGGGCGGGAGCATCCCCGACAACCATACGTGGCGGTACGAGCTGGACGTGACGGTGCATGGGCCGGAGACCAGCGGCGTCAGGGATGACGGCTCGGTGTACTGGAAGGGCTTCTCCACGGAGGCGGACCAGCGCACGCCCCCGGGCGAGTTCCCGACCTGGAAGCCGGACCCGGACAAGTCCTGGGTCTTCCAGGACCCGGCCAGCGGCAGGTGGCGGGCCGTGATCGACCCGTCCAAGTCGAATACGACCGGGGCGGATGGTCACACGTTCCTGGACGGGGACCAGGTGGGCGCCGTGGTCAACGGCACCGTGGACCCGAACCTGATCGAGGCTCCCCGCGCGTTCAAGCTGGCGGATGATTGGGGCGCGGCCTCGTACCTGGTGGGCCAGGCCGGGGGCGTGGGCGCGGTCCGGGTGTACGAGGCCGACGCCGAGGCCGGGCCTGACGGGCATTACCGGCGGTCCAGCGTGGCCGACATCATCAACCAGGGCCGGGACGTGACCGCCCAGTTCGACATCACGATGAGCGCTTCCGGCGCCGTGGCGTCCGCGAAGCCATCCTATTTGGCCAAGCTTAAGGGCATGGGCCGGCCGTTGCAGGTGACCTTGTTCACGCCGTTCGGGGTGAATTTCGCGCATGGCAAGGGCGCGGAGCAGGTGCGCAAGGACCATGGCAAGCGGCCCGGCGACGAGCTCACCTTCTGCTCGCCCTCGGCGGGCCAGTTGACCAGGGGCTTCGTGCCTACCGGAGACAAGGCTGACACTGCCGGGCCTGGGCCTATACGTCCTACGCAACCCGATCCGGGCGACGCCGGCCCATCGCCGGAGTTCATCAACAAGGGTTCGGAGACGGTCAACGATCAGGAGGCGCCGACCAACGAGCCCAGGATCTGCGGGTACGTGCCCCCGGTGAAGAAGGACGTGGTCTCGGAGTCAAGCCAGGGCGGCGACCAGTCCAGCGTGGACGGCAAGGTCGTCTTCCCCGGGCAGAAACTGGAGTACCGTTTGCAGACCGAGCCGCAGCTGCCGGCCGACCTGGCCTACCAGCCGACGCAGGTGGCGGTGACCGATGCGTACAGCCGGTACCTGGACGTGGACAAGCAGACCTTGGAGATCACCGACCTGACGACCGGCGGGTTCGTGCCCAAGAGCCAGTACGCGAGCCAGTGGGATGACGCCGCCCATGCCGTGCGCCTGGTCTTCTCAGACGCTTATGTGCGCGCTAACTGGAGGCCGGGCCTTCATCCGCGCATCATCGTGCGTTTCGAGGGGACCGTTGATAAGAGCGCGCCGGCCGATACCAAGGTGGATAACCAGTGGGGGTTGACCTTGAACAATTCGCTCACCCCGAGCAACAAGGTCGTCAACCTGCCACCGGACCCCAAGCCCGACAAACAGGTGACCCAAAAGGATCCCTCGGTCATCATCGACGGCAGAACCGCTTTGCTGGGCGACAAACTCTACTATCGGGTGGGAATCGATGCCCGTGGCCTTGACCAGGCGGCCTACCGGGTGCAGCGATTGGGCGTGATCGATGACTATGACCAGGAGCACTTGAAGGTGGACGAGGCGGGCATCCAAGTTTTGGATGACTCGGGTGCCGACGTGACCGCCAAGCTCAACATCCAAGTCAAGGACGGCATTGTCTACGCGTTCTTCAGGACGGTGGACACTCTGGTGCCCGCTACCGGTGAGACCATTAAAGGCGATCCGCAGCCCGGGGACCTCAAGGCGTACGCCGGCCGCAAGCTGGACCCGGTCAAGGATCCCGGCATTGATCAGCGGGTCTTGGGTCACAGCTACCAGCTGGTCCTGCCGGTCACCGTCATCAGCGTCAAGGACGGCTACACGGTCAGCAACACGGCCAAGCAGGTCTCCAACGACCGCCAGGACGTGACCAATACGGTCTCCAACCCCTTAAAGCCGGTCAATCCGGTCAAAGATGTGGTGGTCACGGTAGGTGGGGGCAGCATCGACCACCAGAAGGTATACTTCAACAGCCAGTTCCTCTACCGGTTGGATTCCAGTGTGCTGCCGGCCCATCGGGCGTATCCCAAGCTGACGGATTGGTCCATCGTCGACAAGTACGACAAGGACCACGACAAGCCCACCGGGCAGTGGTCCGTCTACGCCAACCGGGATTTGAAGGCGGCGGACGGGAGCCTGCTGGCCAAGCGCGGTCAGCGGATCGCGGGCAAGGGCTTTGACGCTAAAGCGTTCGGCGGCGGGTTGTTCGACTTCGAGGATACAGGCAGCCAGCTGACCATAACGGCCAGCAAGCGGTACTTGGAGCTGGCTTCGCGCGACGTGGAGGAGCAAGCCTGGTCAGCTTACGTGCAGTTCACTCGCTACAAGGCCTCCGAATCGGTCAAGAACTGGTTCACTGAGACCCTGAACGGCGTTCAACGCCCCTCCAACGAGGTGGAGACGAAGACCCCCGACCTGGTGCCGGCCATCTCGGTTGAGAAGTTCGACCAGGCCAGCGGCCCTGCGGCGGGTGACAGGAACGACCCCCAGGAGGCCTTGGAGGACGCCAAGGACGGGACGGTCATCGTCTTCCGCATCACTAACACAGGTCAGCTGCCGCTGACGGGTTTGGCCCTGCATGATCAGACGGTCCTCGGCTCGGGGACTGTGGAAGGCTTCGAATATCCAGAGGGCTTCGATCAGCTGGTCCTCAAACCAGGCGACCATGTGGACGTGACCGGCAGGCTCAAGGGTGTCAAGGATGGTGACAGGCACACCGATAGGGCTCTCGCCAGCGGCAAACCGGTCGTGGACTGCCCGGTTTTGGACGACGACCCCTGGGACGATAAGCCTGGCACCCAGAAGCAGGGCGGCTGCGGGGGAGCGGACGTGGTCTCCCAGCCGGACGACTGGAACGGGCTGAGGCCGGCGACACTGGCGCTGACCGGTTCCAACGTGCTGGTCCTCTTCTGCTTGGGTCTGTCCCTGTTCGGCGCCAGTCTGCCCCCCCTGGCCTTTGCCAGGAGGAGACGCCATCGCTCAACCGAAGCCCACCATGCCAGCGCTTGAGCCATGCGGAAGGGTCTGGGGCCGGTGCTGATTTCGCCGCCGACCCCAGACCCTGATGTCAGCCTATCTATCGAGCGGTTAGGCCGTGCTCGTCAGTCTTGGGGGAGCCTTGTTCTCGGAGCGCCTACGATCCTAGAGAGGAGGGCGCCAATCAGGTCAAAGGACCCGAGTGTCACAAGACCTTCCTTCCTGGTACCTGCGGTGTGGAAGAGGGCATCGAACCAAAGGCGGACGAGAAGACCTTTGCTGCTGCCGCGTTTATGCCCCCCCCCCTAAAAAAGCGTATGAGGGCCCTAGGCCCTCTGGTCTTGGATTGCTCCAACCGCATTTCCCAAGAGCTCGGTTACAGTGGCGCGTGATGGTTGGATGGCGCCAATTGCGCTGGCGAATCCTCTGGCTCTGTGGGCTCAGAAGCGGGAGTCCTCGGCCTGCCAGACCCAGCCGGGGAGGCTTTGGGTAACGACCCACAAGGCCATGCTGCAGCTTGTATCCACTTTCCCGTTCCGGCTCTGCTCGACCGCCCCTAGCAGGACCTTGGGCCGGGCCTTGCTCATGGCTTCCTCGATGTCGCCCAGCCACCAGTCCAAGAGCAGCAGCTCCTCCCGGTAGCGGCCCCGCAGTTCCTGGCTCACGCTGGACGAGGGCAGGCGCTCCACCAGCGGGCGGAGCAGTTTCCTGGCCTTGATGGCCCTGCTGCCGGGAATCTCCCAGCCGTAAATCATGTCCACTATCAGCAGCCGGTATTGGTCAAGAATCCGCTCGTGCTGCTCTTGCTTGCCGTAGAGCTCGCCCAGGTAACCCGGGTGCATCAGGTCGATCATCAGGCTACAGAGGAAGAGCAGCCCCTCCTGCTGGTCGGTGAGCACCTCGACGATGGGCTCTACGAGATTACGGTACTGGATTAAGTCTTCGATCCGGTAGAAGTCCGCGTAGCCTAGCAGGTCGGTCCAGGCCTTGCAGGCGGCCGCGCGGCTCTCGTCGTCGAGGATGCGCGCGCCGAATTTCCAAGTCTTACGCAGGCAGTAGTCGAATTCCGTATCCATGCTGTGGAGCACTTGGACCACATGGTCGGCCAGCTCGCGCTCGTCGTCCTCTCCCACGAATTCGCCCAGATTGTATGTTTTCGAGCCGAAAATCTGCGCTTGAGTGCATACCAGGTGGCCGTTCGACTCCCTGACCCGCACCAGGTGGTCGGGGTTGGCCTTGCTGTACACCGTGGGGCCGAATTCGCACAGGTACTCGGGGTGGGTCTGCTTAAAGACCCTGACGAACTCAGCTATAGAAGCCATCTCATCCCCTCCATTCCGCCCCTGCACGAGCGAATCCGCGTCAGCCTTGCCCTAGGCGTCCGTGCTCTATAGGCTAGCCGCCCCTCCTTCCATTCGCGGATCGCGCCAGGCTGGTCATCCGCAGGACCGGTGATGCGTCTGCGGGCTTATTGGCGCACCGAGCGCGTCCTTGGAATCCTTCTCCGCGTTCGCTCAAGGGCATTTCCTCGCCAGGGCTCAGGCTTCAGCATCCCTCTTCACGAAGCGTCGGCAGAACTTCAGCAGGAGGCGGATTGCCTCATGCTGAGCCTCGCTGGAGGATGGGCTGGTGATCAGATAGGCGGGAACCGTCAGGGGCGGGTCAATCGGTGCCGACCATATCCCCTGGTAGTCGTGCTGGGACTCGTAATCCTCGTAAATCGGCACCCAGGCAGGCTTGTCGTAGATGGACATCTGCACGAAGGCGGCTTCGACCGTGCTGAAGGTGAAAGCGCGCGGTAAGAGTTTCGGCTCGATTTGGAAGGCGTGCGCGACCAGGTCCACCAGCATGGGGTTCTCCTGGCGGGTGGTCAGGGCCATGGGAGTATGGCGCAGAGACTCCAGGGGTATGCGGGAAGCTCCGAATGACTCATGCGCCCTGTTCACGGCCGCCACTAGGTAATCCTCGCAAATCAGCTCGGAGTTGCTCATGGCTCCGGCCCTGCGACCACGCAGAATCGCCGCGTTCACCTGGCCGCTTTCCAGCAGGGAGACCCTTTGGGCGGGTTTGGCTTCCACTATCTCCAGTTGCACCTTTTTGGCCCGGAGGGCGTTGGCGACCTTGGTGACGCGCTCCGTCATGCCCTTGCCGATGGTCAGGGAGATGGTGATGAGGCCGCTGGATTCCCCTGGGAGCTCACCTCCCGGCGCAGCCGACCCACGTCACGCATGACGACCGAGGCGAGGTCGACGGCGGTCCTCCCTTCGGAGGTAAGGCGCACCGCACGGTGGGACCTGTCGAAGAGCTTCACTCCCAGCTCGCGTTCAAGTCTGCCGATTTGCTCGCTGACCACCGATTGCGGCAGGAAAAGGGCCTCGGCGGCCCTGCTGAAATTCTCTTCCCGGGCGGCCGTGAGGAAAATTTCCAACTGCCTGATTTCCAAGTGCTCCCCGCCCCCTCAACACGAATGAACAGCTATCGTATTCTACGATAGTTCCCTTCGCGCTTTGGCCCTTGCTGCCAGTATCGGTCTGAGAAATGATTGACTCCGTAAACCGGGAAACCGGAAAATGCAATGATTAGGAAATCAAATGTCGAACATGGTAATTCTCGGATCAGGCAACGTCGGCACCGCCATTGGCAAGGGCCTGCGGGACGCTGGCCATGCGGTCGCCTCAGTCAATACCTCCACCAGCGTCGAGGATGTCGTGCAGGCTATTCGACAGGCGGACTTCGTCTTCCTCGCCGTTCCCTTGGCGGCCGCCCTGTCCCTGCAGCAAGCCTGGGTCGACGCCCTGGACGGCAAGACGGTCGTCGACATGACCAACCCCCTTACCCCCGACTTCGCGAACCTCACCGTTGGGTTCGGCGATTCCGCCGGCGAGCAGGTCGCCAGGGCCCTGCCGAAGGCGAAGGTCGTCAAGGCGCTCAACGCTGTGCTGGCCCCCAACCATGACCTGACCGCTTTCGGCAAGGACCAGATGTTCGTCCCGGTCGCCGGGGAGGAGGCCAGCGCCGGTACGGTCGTGGACCTGCTCCGCTCAGTCGGGTTCGACGCCCAATACGTCGGCGACATCACCTGCTCCCGCTACATCGAGCCCGTGGCCGAGGTGCTGATTCGCCTGGCGTACATGCAGGGCCAGGGCACTGGCATCGCTCTGAAACTCATGCGCGCGTAACCCCTTCTTGTTGGAATCCCTGCGTAGGCGAGACGGGTCGCCTGACTGCCGGCGCGGCCCTCGACGGGCTTAAGCGGTCGAGGGCCGCGCCGCGCGTCGGCTGCCCGGGCGGCCCGACGCCAAGGGGAGGGATTGAAGGGGGCCCGCAACGTCCCCTTCGCAAGCCGCGTTGCAGCTACGCGTGGCCCACGCGAATGGGCAGTGCATAGCTGCAACGCGTTGCTTGCGTATAACGCCCGGATGGGCGATCGTCTTATCCCAGGCGGCCTACGCGCCTGGGTCCTCCGTTCATGCGGACTCGACTATCAGTCACACAATCGCCCGCTGGAATCACACGATTCCAGCGGGCGATTGTGATTATCGACCGTCTACGTGAACGATATGAATCAATCAGAAGCAACGAGCGAAGCAATTACCATGGCTATCAATCGCGGGACCAGTAGCTCCGTTATTTATATCATCCCAAATTCCGCCACTATGACTTGGTGCTGCCGGTGCTGGCGCTGGCGCGGATGGCGCCGGCGCTGATGGTGCGGGCGTCCAGGTTGAACGCGAACCACCGCCATTGGATCGGTATCCACCGCCATTACCGGAGTGGTACCCATTACCTCCACCCCAGCTGCGCGTTCCCGTATAACCACCGCCTGAATAGCCCTGTCCTGATGACGGCGCGGCCTGCGCTTGTACCGAATTCGCGGCCGATGCCGTAGCTTGCGCGTCGGCTGCGGCCTGGTCGGCTTGGTCTTTGGCTGTTTTGGAGTCGTTGACGGCTTTGGTTTGGTCGTTGATGGCTTGGATGGCCTTGCGTTGGTCGTCCACGCTGGCTTTGGCGTTGGCTTGCACGGCCTTGGCTTGGTCGAGGGCGGTCTTCAATGCGTCCCTGGTGGCGTTGTCGGCGACCTGCCCGTCGGTGGAGCCCAGGAGCTGGTCGCCGTCGCCGATGGCCTTGTCCAAATGGGCTTTGACGGTCTTCCTCACGTCAGCGGTCAAAGCGGCGTTCGCCGTGGCGATGGCCTTGCCGTCCTTGCCCGCCTGGTCGGCGGCTTGGCGGATGGTCGCCGTGTTGCCGTTCAGGGTTCCGGCGTTGGCGTCGGCGGGGCAGGAGGGGATGGCCCGCTTGCTGTCCTTGACCGGCTTCGCCTTATCCTTGCCCTTGCTGGCTTCGTCCCCCATGGCGTTGGTGACGGCTTGGATGACCTTGGCGTCCGACACGTCCCCGGCCGGGGTGGCCTTGACCTGCTGGCTGGCGGCGGATCTCGTCTTATCCAGCTGCTTGACGGCGCTCTGGTACTGACTGCTGGCGTTCTCGCAGGCGGACAGGGCCCTTGAACGGGTCGCCTGCCGGTAGGCCAACACGCCCGCGACGACGAGCGCCACGACGGCGACGACCGCGACGATGATCCAAAGCCTGCGACGCTTGTGGCTGGCCTCGGGCATAGTTTCGTCTGTAGTTGCATCCATGATTGGTTCCCCTTAACTTCTCCAACAATGATGCTCTCAGCATAACACAGTGGGATGAATACCACTTTATAGAGCGAGGAAAGCCCGTTGGAATGGGCGTATGAAGGATAAATCCCACTACCTAGATTCGCTTGGTGGTGTCCCCGACCTGGTGGCCACCTCACTGGCCGCCGTGCCTGATGTGGCCTCCCAGGCCCCGGGGCTGATTCCTCCCCCGCTCCTGGACTGGGAGAATTGGCGCGCGATGGTCCGAGACCTGAAAGCCGAGCGGGGCGTCTCCATCAACGCGATCGCCGAACGTTCGGGCCTGGACCGCTCCACCGTCATCGAGCTCCTGAACGGCCGTCGGCAGGTCAAGAGCTTTCGCGTGGACACCCTGTGGTCCCTGGCCTGGGCTTTGGGAGTCACTCCGAAGGAATTCCCCGCCTTCATCAGTCCCCTGGTCGTCCCTTACGACGGCGGTGGAAGGGGGGACCCGGATGAAGCGCGGCCGGCTGTATAAGGAGGGGGCGGTACCACTCCTGCGCCTTACTGATTTGCGCGCGCCGCCGCGTAAGGGTCCCTATTGAACACGCCTTGATGAACAGTGCTCGGGACCGGAAAAGCGAAAGCTCGGAATCATAGAGATTCCGAGCTTAATGGTAGCGGGGTCAGGATTTGAACCTGAGACCTCTGGGTTATGAGCCCAGCGAGCTACCGAGCTGCTCCACCCCGCGTCGGCTGCCTTGCGCAGCTCTATCTACTATAGTGACTCGATTGCGATTGTCAAGTTTCGGTATGGGTGAAACGCCGGGCGAAGGGCGTAGTGCCAAGGCTTCTCGGCCCTCATTTACCTTGCGCGGCTAAAAGGGGTAATTTGTTGCGGGTAGTTATGTGGTTTGGCATTTGCGTTTAAATGCGCCTAGACTGAGGAAGATTAGGCTCTAGTCGGGTCAAAACGCGGTCAATAGACGGTGAATGGCGATGTCGGGCGCTATAGTAAGCGCAGATTGCCATTTCAGGAGGCGATAGATGGTAGAAGCAGTAGGGAGCGGCCCGCTTATACTGGCGGCTTCGAAGCCGGAGCTTCCCGGTATCGACGACTTCATGCCGCCCGAAATCCTCTTCCAAGGCACTCCGTTCGCGATGAACCGCATTATTTTCGTCCGCTTCATCGCTATGGTCGTCATCCTCCTGGTTTTGGGCATCACCGCCGCTAGGGCCAAGCTGATTCCCTCGCGCTGGCAGGGCGCGGTCGAATGGCTGATCGAGTTCGTGCGCGATTCCATCGTCTACGAGGTGATGGGCGAGCTGCGCGGCCGCCGCTACGTGCCGATGATTACGACCATCTTCCTGACGGTCATGTGCTTCAACCTGTGCGGCATCATCCCTGGCTTGAACATCGCAGCCACGGCTACGATCACCATGCCTCTGGTATTCGCCGTCTGGACGCTGATCCAGTACATAGTGGCAGGCGTGCGCTCCCAGGGCCTGGGCAAGTACCTCAAGCAGGAGCTGTTCCCTGCGGGTGTGCCCTGGCCGATTTACATCCTGCTCACGCCCATCCAGCTGCTGGAGATGCTGGTCATCAAGCCGGCCTCCCTCACCATTCGACTCTTCGCCAACATGATCGCCGGCCACTTGCTGGTGGCGATCAGCCTGGCGTTCGCCCAGTTCTACATCATCGTGGCCAGCAACAAGCTGCTCGTCCTGGCGGGCGCGGGCTGGTTCGCCTTGGGCTTCGCGCTCACCGCTTTCGAGATTTTCGTGGCGGCCCTCCAGGCATACGTCTTCGCCATTCTGTCGACGGTCTACATCAATCAGAGCTACCCCGAGGTGGACTGATATGAATGGGATGGAAGGCGCAAGGACGGGACGGACCTTGAATCGCGGCGCGTCTACGGACGCCCGCGCCTAGGGATCGCTTTCGCCACTGTAAACCCACAACCGGCGACGGTTTAGGAAAGGAACATAAATATGGACATCATCACTCTCGCTGAGGTCACTGGCAGCGTCAGCATCATCGGCTACGGCCTCGCGGCCATCGGCCCCGGCCTGGGTCTGGGCATCGTGGTCGGCAAGACCCTGGAGAGCATGGCTCGCCAGCCCGAGATGAGCGGCAAGCTCCAGACCGTCATGTTCATCGGTCTGGCCCTGATCGAGGTGCTCGGCTTGCTGGGCTTCGTGGCGATCTTCATCGCCTAGCGAGCTGGCCCGCAGAGGGTAGGCAAGCAAAGCAGTGCAAGGCAAGACTAAAGAAAGGAGACGCAGATGGAGCCGATAGCGGCCAACGGGGGTGTAAGCCTGTTCATCCCCAAGACTTATGACATTTTCTGGTCACTGGTCATCCTCATCATCCTGGCGGTCTTCTTCTACAAGTACTTCATGCCCAAGTTCCAGGCCATCTTCGACGACCGCGCCGCGCAGATCCAAGGCGGCATCGAGAAGGCGAAGAAGGCTCAGGAAGCAGCGGACCAAGCGAAGAAGAGCTACGAGGACCAGCTGAACCAGGCCCGCGTGGAGGCTTCCAAGATCCGTGACGACGCCAGGGCCGAGGCCTCCCACATCGTGGCCGACGCCCGCACCCGGGCCGAGAGCGAGGCCGAGCAGATTACCGCCAACGCCGAGCGCTCGATTCAGTCCCAGCAGCAGCAGGCCCTGGTCTCCCTGAAGGGCGAGGTGGGCACGTTGGCCACCGCCCTCGCAGGCAAGATCCTGGGCTCCCAGCTCCAAGACTCCGCCGTGCAGTCCTCGATGATCGACTCGATCATCGCCGACGCTGGCGGGCGGGATTCGGACTTGACGAAGGCATGATGACTGGCAGAAAGACCCAGCGGCTGGCCGAGCGCCAGCGGCGGACGAGGAGGAGGTGACATGCGAGGAGAAGCTTCGCTCGTCTCCGATCAGGAGGCGAGGACCAAGTTCGCGCCCCTCCTGGAGGGACTAGGCGCAGGCGCGTTCGACGTGGCCGAGGAGCTCTTCGGTTTCGTGAACCTGCTCGACGCCGATCCGCGCCTGGAACGCGCCCTGACAGACCCTTCGCGGCCAGCTCAGGACAAGGTCCGCGTGGTGGACGAGCTCCTCAAGGGAAGGGCTCAGGACGCTACGGTGGAGATCCTACGCGACCTGTCGGGCCGCCGTTGGAGCAAGCTGGCCCACATCGCCAATGCGGCCGAGGATCTGGCCGTGGACGCCGTGGCCTGCTACACGGCCGTCAAAGGCGAGACCGCGCAAGTGGCCGGCGAGCTGGCTCAGATTCACTCAGCCCTGATCGACCTGCCGATCGTGCTCTTCCGCCTGTCCGACGAGTACAGCGATTCCAAGGCGCGCGTCGCCCTGTTGGATGAACTGCTGGCTGGCAAGAACCTGCACCAGGTGACCATTCAGCTGAGCGAACACGCCACGCGTGACCTGAGAGGCCGCCGCTTCCTCGAGACGCTCAACTGGCTGATCGACCGTTTCTCTTCGCATATGAAGGAGACGATGGTCACCGTGGTCACTGCGGTCCCGCTGAGCCAGGAGCAGAGCGATAAGGTGGCCGAGGTGTACGCCAGGAAACTGGGCAGGAACATCCACATCAATGCGGTCGTGGACCCTGCGGTCCTGGGCGGCATGCGTGTGGAGTACGGCTCGGAGGTGACCGACCATACGGTCGCCGCCCAGCTCAAGGGGCTCAAGCGCCAGATGGCTGTGGCCGGGTAAGCGACCGGAGGTATGACAGACTTGAACAGATACGACAAAAGGAGTGATCATGGCAGAATTGACCATTGATCCCGCCGTGGTGCGCAAGGCGCTTGACGATTTCGTTGAGTCCTACCAGCCCTCGGACACGCCCACCCAGGAGGTTGGGCATGTACGGACGGCTGGCGATGGCATCGCGCACGTGGAAGGGCTGCCTGGTTGCATGGCCAACGAGCTGCTGACCTTTGAGGACGGCACGCTCGGCTTGGCGTTCAACCTCGACGCCCGCGAGATCGGCGTGGTGATTCTCGGCGACTTCGCAGGCATCGAAGAGGGCCAGGAAGTCCGCCGGACCGGGGAAGTGCTTTCGGTGCCAGTCGGCGACGGCTACTTGGGCCGCACAGTGAACCCTCTGGGGCAGCCGATTGACGGGCTGGGCGAGATCAAGACCGAGGGCAGGCGCATCCTGGAGGCTCAGGCCCCCGACGTCATGCACCGCCACCCGGTGGATGAGCCCCTGGCCACCGGCCTGAAGGCCATCGACGCCATGACTCCAATCGGGCGCGGACAGCGTCAGCTGATCATCGGCGACCGCCAGACCGGCAAGACCGCCATCGCGCTGGATACAATCATCAACCAGAAGGCCAACTGGGATTCCGGCGACCCCAAGAAACAGGTGCGCTGCATCTACGTGGCCATCGGCCAGAAGGGCACGACGATCGCTTCGGTGCGCTCCTCCCTGGAGGAGGCCGGCGCCATGGAGTACACGACGATCGTGGCCTCCCCGGCTTCTGACTCCGCCGGCTTCAAGTACATCGCACCCTACACTGGGTCGGCCATCGGCCAGCACTGGATGTACAACGGCAAGCACGTGCTCATCGTCTTCGACGATTTGAGCAAGCAGGCCGAAGCCTACCGTTCAATCTCCCTGCTGCTGCGTCGCCCGCCGGGGCGCGAGGCCTACCCTGGCGACGTGTTCTACCTGCACTCCCGGCTGCTGGAGCGCTGCGCCAAGCTCTCCGACGACCTGGGCGGCGGTTCGATGACCGGCCTGCCGATCATCGAGACTAAGGCGAACGACGTCTCGGCCTACATTCCGACCAACGTGATTTCGATTACCGACGGTCAGATCTTCTTGCAGTCCGACCTCTTCAACGCCAATCAGCGCCCCGCAGTGGACGTCGGCATCTCGGTCTCCCGCGTCGGTGGCGCGGCTCAGACCAAGGCCCTGAAGAAGGTCTCCGGCACCCTGAAGATTTCGCTGGCCCAGTATCGCTCGCTTCAGTCCTTCGCCATGTTCGCCTCCGATTTGGACGCGGCGTCGAAGGCGCAGCTGACCCGTGGCGCCCGCCTGACCGAGCTTTTGAAGCAGCCTCAGTTCTCCCCCTATCCGATGGAGAACCAGGTCGTTTCGGTCTGGATTGGCACCCACGGCAAGCTGGATGAGCTGGACCTGGAGGATGTGCTGCCCTTCGAGCACGGCCTGCTGGACTACCTGGACCACAACACCGACATCCTGAAGACCATTCGCGAGACCGGCGACTTCACCGACGACATGGAGAAGGCCCTGGATCAGGCCACCGATGAGTTCGCCAAGACCTTCGTCACGCATGATGGCAAGACCCTGGGCGGCGAGGCGTCTAGCGAGTCCCAGGAGGTCAAGGTGGAGCAGGAGAAGCTGCAGGTCCAGGAGAGCAAAGCGGGGGAGCGGTAGAACATGGTCTCTCAGCTCGCATTCAAGTCCAGGATCGCCTCCACATCGTCGCTGGAGAAGATTTTCAACGCCCAGGAGATGATCGCGTCTTCGCACATCGCCAAGGCCCGTAAGGTGGCCCTGGATGCGAAGCCGTACTCTGATGCGATTTTCGACGCGGTGCAGGCTTTGGTGGCCCACAACGATGACATCCGACACCCGATCATCAAGAAGAACGAGAAGAACCCCCGCGTGGCGGTGCTCGCGCTGACGGCCGATCGCGGCATGGCGGGGGCTTACACGTCCTCGATCATCCGCGAGACGGAGAACCTGCTCAGCAAGCTGGATAAGTCCGGTCGGCAGCCCGAGCTCTTCGTCTACGGCCGCCGCGGGGTCTCCTATTACAAGTACCGCAATCGCCAGATCGCGAAGACTTGGGAGGGGGACACCGACAAGCCCGGGGTTCGGATCGCGGAGGAGATTTCCTCCACGCTGATGGACGCTTATATGGCGACGGCGGACCAGGGTGGGGTCTCGGAGCTCTACATCGTGTTCACCGAGTTCGTCAACATGGTGGTTCAACGGGTGCGGGTCCTGCGGATGCTGCCCCTTGAGCTCGTCCAAGCCAGCGATGCCTCCAGCGCCGTCGACGCGCCCCTTCCGGGCGAAGACAAGCACGAGATGACCGCCCTCTACCACTTCGAGCCCTCGGCCGAAAAGGTCCTGGACTCGGTGCTGCCCAAGTACATACAGGGACGCATCCACGAGTGTCTGCTGACAGCCGCGGCCTCGGAGACCGCCAGCCGGCAGAACGCCATGCACACGGCGACGGACAACGCGCGCGGCCTGATCGACGACTTGACCCGCAAGCTCAACGCCTCACGCCAGGCCTCGATCACCCAGGAACTTACCGAAATCATCGGTTCCGCCGATGCTTTGAATAAAGAGGAAGAGTAGGAACGCCAATGGTTGCACAGCAAGAGCAGACCACAGCGGCCCAGGACCCTGCGCTCGACAAGGCCACTGAAGGCCGGGTCACCCGCGTGCAGGGCTCGGTCATCGATGTGGAGTTCCCGGCGGGCCATCTGCCGGACATCTACAACGCCCTGACCGTGGACTTGAGCCAGTCCTCGGACACCGAGGGCGAGTCCCTGAAGACGATCATGCTTGAGGTGGAGCAGCACCTGGGCGATTCGACCGTGCGTACGGTGGCCCTGAAGCCCACCGACGGCCTGGTGCGCGGCGCCAAGGTCACCGATACCGGCGGCCCCATCGAGGTGCCGGTCGGCGACGTGACCAAGGGCCACGTGTTCGACGTGGCGGGCAACATCCTCAACAAAAAAGAGGGTGAGACCATCACGGTCAAGGAGCGCTGGCCCATCCACCGCAATCCTCCGGCCTTCGACGAGCTGGAGTCCAAGACCCAGATGTTCGAGACTGGCATCAAGGTCATCGACCTGCTGACCCCCTACGTGGAGGGTGGCAAAATCGGCCTGTTCGGCGGCGCTGGCGTCGGCAAGACCGTGCTGATTCAGGAGATGATCCAGCGCGTGGCGCAGAACCACGGCGGTGTCTCCGTGTTCGCTGGAGTCGGTGAGCGCACCCGTGAGGGCAACGACCTGATCGGCGAGATGGAGGAGGCTGGCGTCTTGGAGAAGACCGCGCTGGTCTTCGGCCAGATGGATGAGCCCCCGGGGACCCGTCTGCGCGTGCCGCTGACCGCTCTGACCATGTCCGAGTACTTCCGCGACGTGCAGAACCAGGACGTGTTGCTCTTCATCGACAACATCTTCCGCTTCACCCAGGCCGGCTCCGAGGTCTCGACCCTGCTGGGCCGTATGCCTTCCGCCGTGGGTTACCAGCCCAACCTGGCCGACGAGATGGGCGCCCTACAGGAGCGCATCACCTCCACCCGAGGCCACTCGATCACGTCCCTGCAGGCCATTTACGTGCCCGCCGACGACTACACCGACCCCGCCCCGGCCACGACCTTCGCCCACTTGGATGCGACGACCGAGCTTTCGCGCGACATCGCCTCCAAGGGCATCTACCCAGCCGTGGACCCGTTGGCCTCCACCTCGCGAATCCTTGATCCGCGTTACGTGGGCCAGGCTCACTACGACTGCGCCAACCGCGTCAAGGCCATTTTGCAGCGCAACAAGGAGCTCCAGGACATCATCGCCCTGATCGGCATCGACGAGCTGGGCGAGGAGGACAAGACCACCGTCAACCGCGCCCGCAAGATCGAGCAGTTCCTGGGCCAGAACTTCTACGTGGCGGAGAAGTTCACCGGCCGTAAGGGTTCCTATGTGCCGGCCTCCGAGACCATCGAGGCCTTCACCCGCATCTGCGACGGCGCCTATGACGATGTGCCCGAGCAGGCCTTCTCCGGCATCGGCGGTCTGGAGGACCTGGAGCGCAACTGGCACGAGATGCAGAAGGAATACAAGTAATCATGGCTGCTTCCTCCAAGGGCACCATCGTGGTGAACGTCGTGGCCTCCGATAGGCCCGTCTGGTCTGGGCGGGCCCGGTCGGTCACGATTCCGGCCACCGAGGGCGCGATGGGCATCCTACCCGACCATGAGCCGGTCCTGGTCCTCACCAAGAAGGGCACGCTGACCGTGGTCCAGGAGGACGGTCAGCGCACCGACTTCCCAGTCAGCGCCGGCTTCGTCTCCTTCGATTCCAACAAGCTCACCGTCGCGGTGGACCGCTGCGACGATGAGTCCCAGTCCGCTTGAGTGAGCGCTGAGTGCGCGTCATCGTAGCGGATTGCTCAGCTGAGTACTCGGGGCGGCTCACGGCGAGCCTGCCCCGGGCCAAGCGGGTCCTGCTGGTTAAAGCGGATTTCTCATGTTTGATTTTCTCCGAGCTCGGCTCCTATAAGCCGCTCAATTGGATGTGCGCGCCCTGCACGCTCAAAGAGGTTCGCCCGCAAGACGAGCAGGCCGCCGCACCAGGCGAAGACGACCCAGTCCAGCCCGACGACCTGCCTGTAGGCCAGGAGGAAGCGCCGGGCGTTGAGCGCATATTGCGCGTGTGCGCAAGCAAGTCCAGTGACGTGCTGACAATCAGCATCTACCACACTTACAGCGACCAGGATTTCGACCTGGGGAAGGACCCGGGCCTGGTCAAGGACGGGGTGGAGGACCATCTCCAGCGCTACCTGGCCCAGCAGATCGAGCGGATTGGCGAAGGTGCCAGGTTGGTGCGCCGCGAGTATCCCACGCCCATCGGCCCGGTCGACATCATGGCCACGGACGGCCAGGGGATGCATGTGGCCATCGAGATCAAGCGCCACGGAGGCATCGACGGGGTCGAACAGTTGACCAGGTACGTCAAGCTCCTGAACAGGGACCCCTTGTTGGCCCCGGTGCGTGGCATCTTCGCCGCTCAGACCATCACCCCTCAAGCGCGTGTGCTGGCCGAGGACAGGGGCTTCGAATGCCTGATCCTCGACTACGAGGAGATGAAGGGCGCCGAAAGCGGCGAGATCACCCTCTTCTGACTGCCTGGGGCCCCCTTTCGTGGTCGGGGTGGTTGGGCGTCGAGCCCGTCAAATGTGACTTATATGGCAGTATTGCTCTCAGCTCTCGTGAGCCTTACGTATCCGCTGGAAGCTACTAAATATAGGGTTTCCAGGTAAGACACGCCTCTATGTATTGTGGTTTGCTGGCCCGGGGTCCCTTGACTAGAGTACACAGGAGGCCCGGTTGAACGGGCGGCGGACGCAGAGCGAATACGCAGGTTATTTTTTAGAGAGGACATCATGTCAGTCACGGTCTACACCAAAGCCCATTGCCCCCAGTGCGACGCGACCAAGCGCCAGCTGGCCAAGCGGGGCGTGGCCTTCGACGCGGTTGACCTGACCTCCCAGCCCGAGCTGGTCGAGTCCTTCATGGCCCGGGGATTCAAACAGACTCCGATCGTCGTCAGCGACCAGGGGACTTGGAGCGGCTACCGGCCCGACATGATTAAGCAGCTGGCCGAGCAGTCGGCCAAGGTCGAGGCCTGAGTCGAATTCCGGGCGGGCTCTTGCAGCCTGGTCCAGGGCGGCGGTACGTGAAAGAGGCGGGGCGACGAACCGGTGTTCGCTGCCCCGCCTCTCGTGATGCCCGGGCCTGGAGGGCCGGGCCAGGGACTGGGTACGTCAGTAAGCGGCCAGGATGTCCACGACGAAAATCAGCGTGGAATTGGCAGGGATGCCCTTCTGGGCCTTGTCGCCGTAGCCCAGGTTCGGCGGCACGACCAGGAGCGTCTGGGAGCCGACCGTCTGCCCGGCCAGGCCTTGCTTCCAGCCCTTGACCACTTGGTCCAGGCTGAAATCGGCCGGTTCGCCCCGGTCCCAGGAGGAGTCGAACTGCTTGCCGTTGGAAGCCAACCAGCCGGTGTAGTGGGCTGTGACCGACTGCGTGTCTTTGACGACCGGTCCGGTCCCCTTGATCAGGGTCTGTGAGACCAGTTTGCCTGAGGGCTGATAACCGTTCAGGTTCAAGCTGGGCTTGCCGCTGGAGTCCAGGGAAATCTTGGGCAGGTCGGCGGGTATGTCCTTGACGGCTTCGCCCTTAGCGCGGGTCAGCGGCTTGAACTTGGAGACGATCGTCAGGGCCATCACGTACTTGTTGTCGCCGGTGGACTGGCCCGAAGCGTCGTTAATGCCCACGGCCAGGGTGCCGTTGACCTTCATCGCCTTGAAGGCGTCATAGTACTGCGGGTAGGATTTGCGGTTCACCGAGATTTGGCAGTCGGGCGAACCCTTCTCCCAGGTGGAGTCCAGCTCCTTGCCGTCCTTGGCGCTGACCGCCACTGAGCGCACGCACAGGTGGTCGCCGTCCTGCATGGCTTCACCATCGCCCTCCTGGACGATTTGCCAGGATTTGTCGGTCACCTCCAAGGGGGTTTTGAAGGAGATCTTGGGTTTCTGGCCCAGTTTGCCGTCAGCGGAGACCCCTTCGAGTTTGCCGCCAGCTGAGGCGGATGAGGATGACCCCCCGCTGGAGGGTGCCGGATTACTGGATCCGCAGGCGGTCAAGCCCAGGCCCAAGGCCAGGGCGCAGCAGCAGGCGGCCATTTTGACCGCTGAACGAAGCTTGTGTATGTTCATAGAAACCCAGCCTATCCTCCCAGGCTGATTTTCGCGTCAAGGCCTCTTGCCCGCCGTCCCCTGTAGAATGGGGCATGTTATGAGCATATCAACGAGCGAAGAGCCAGGCGAGGCGGTCAAGCGCGCCACCACCAAGAGGGCCAAGATCATGCGCGGCGTTGTCACGCCTATCTTCGGGCTGCTTGCCGTGGCCTGTTTCGTCTTCGGGGCCTTGAACGCGACGATCTGGAAGCCAAACCAACAAGTGGACGCTTCGACCGAGGTCGATTCCGCATACGTGGTGACCGATCCGGGCGTGCTCCAGCTGGTGGACGACCAGGTGAGCGTGACCGCGTCCCTGGGTGACGGGCGCAAGCCTGGCATCCAGGTCTGCATGGCCATAGGGTCGGTCCAAGACGCGACCGGCTGGATGGCCGGTCAGTCGTACACGCGCGTCAAGGGCTTGGATAGCTGGACCAAGCTGGAGACCGACGGCGCGCGGGCGCCGGGCAAGCAAGCCAAAGACGACGGGCAAGTGGACTTCCAGCATTCGGATATGTGGCAGCAAGTCAAGTGCGGCGGCGCGGCGGTCACCATGACGGCCGATGCCCAACCAGGGCAGGTGGCGATCATTAGCGTGGAAGCGGACCGGGGGAGCAAGCAAGCGCAGGAGAAGGCGGACCAGAGCGTCCGCCCGCGCGTGGATGTGAAGATGCACTGGGGCCGGAACAAGCTGCCTAACTTCTCCCTGCCCTTCTACATCGCAGGCGGGCTGCTGACCCTTCTCGCGGTCCTGTCCGCGTCGGTCTTAGCGATGGACCCCGCCAAGCTCCGCAAGGGCAAGGGAGGCAAGGAGGAGCCCGAAGTCACCGTAGCTCAAGCGTTCGGCGGTGTTTTGGCCCCCTTGGCATCGGTCTTCAAGCGGCGTAAGCCCGGCTCCAAGCGTCACTCACGACCTGAGGGCGGGCAAGAGGACCGGACGGGTCAACAGCCCAAGATCGTGGATGTGGCCTCCAAGAATATGGTGGCCGATCACCAGGCAAACCCGGACGGCGGCGAATCCGGCGCCGAGGCTGATGAAGCCCCTGCTGGCGGCAGCGACCAGGCGCAGGGGCAATCCGCTCCGACCGGTGGAGCTGGTGGCGAGGATTCCCTACAGGCCTACTTGAGCCGTCTGGCTGACGAGGTATCCAGCGACGGGTCTACGGACGCGGGCGATGCGCAAGACACCGCTGCCAAAGCCGACCCTGGCGACGGGGCTCAGGCTGAAGGCGCAGCCGATGCGCAGCCCGAAGTGAGCGAGGGCGAAGACGGGGCTGAGGTCTCGGACGAAACCCGTCAGGCCGGTCCGTCGCGCGCTTCCGCCGAAATTGACGACACCACGGTGGGCGCCTCGCCGTCCTCCGGACCCGCAAAAATCGCCGGGAAGGGCGAGGACATCGATGACCGCACCAATCCAGGCCAGGAAAGCGGCATCAGCGATGAGACCACGGAAGTGGACCAAGGCGATATCCGCAGCCGCACCCGGGCCCAACGATTGAAGGCGCGGGGCGCCAAGAGCAGCCCTGGGCCCCAGGAACGGAAGGGGGGATCACAATGATTCGACCCAGCCGTAAGCAGTGGGCGAGCAAGGCCCTGGCTGCCGTCCTGTCAGGCGCGGCCCTGGTTGGGTTGACCGCTTGCGAGGGCCAAGTGCCCAAGCCCAGCGCTCAGGACACCGCCAGCTCATCTGCCACGCCCATGCCCGACTTGACCACCGAGCAAGAGGCCAAGATTCGTGGCACCATCATCGAGACGCTGAACAAGGCGAACGAGGCCAAGGACCCCACAGGCTTGGACGCGCGCGTGACCGGCCCCCAACTGGAGATTCGCTCCTCCGAGCTTTCAATCGCCAAGGCCACGGGCAAGCTCGACCCCAAGACCACGATCCCAAGCAAGATCGCCCAGACCGTGATCCCCGGCGACACAGGCTGGCCCCGGTCGGTGTTCGCCATCACCACTACGACCGAGGACCAGCAGTCCAAGCGGCTCCTGGTCATGGACCAGCAGTCCGCCCGGCAGAACTACAAGCTCTGGGGGGTGGCCCGCCTCTTCCAGGGGGCGCAACTGCCCAAGTTCCCGGTGCCTACGATCGGCGCCCAGATGGGAGCCGCGGACGACAAGAGCCTCAAGCAGACGCCCGCCCAGGCCGTCGACCACTACGCCGACCTGCTTCAGCATGGCAAGGACAGCAAGCACGCTCAGGAGTTCTCCTCCGATTACTTGCGCGAGTCGATCGACAAGCTGACGCAGACCGTCCAGCAAGGCATCGATGCGAACAAGGGCGAGCAGGAGCAGGTCTTCCAACCCGTGCAAGGGCAGATCAGGGTCATGCGCTCCTCGGACGGGGGCGACCTGGTTGTGGCGCAGATTGATTCGGTTTGGACGCGCAAGGCCGGCGAGGGGCGCGAATCCCTGCCCGCCTCGGACGCGGAGAAGGCGCTTTTCGGTGGAGGCAAAGCCACGAGCACGATGAAAGTGACCTACGTGAACGTAGTCGCCCTCTACGTGCCGCCCTCCTCGTCTTCGGAGCCGATTAAGGCGGTGGGCGCCGAGCGCCAGCCGATTAAAGTGGAGGCCATCTAGCTCCCACGAGCCGCTAAGCCGCTGGGGAAGAGGGCGCGGCTTGGGCGGGCGCAGGGCTAGGTTTGGAAATATACGTATCCTTCAAGCATAAGGAGATGGTCGCATGGCTCAGCATGATCAGCCTCAGCCGGGATTGTCGCTAGCGGGCGCAGTGGACCTGGGGTCTTTGAAGCACCAGGTGGATGCCCAGCCCGGGCAGGCTGGAGGCGCTCCAGCGGCCGGCGGGTATGTGATTGACGTGACCGAGGCCTCATTCCCGGCTATGGTGCAGACATCCGCGACCTACCCCATCCTTCTCCTGCTCTGGCTGCCCACCGACGACCGGCTCTTCCCTATGGCTCGGGCCTTGGCGGACGCGGTCAACGGCCAGGGGGGCAAGCTTCAGCTGGCCCGCGTCGACGTCTCCGCCCAGGCGCAGATCGCCCAAGCCCTTCAAGCCAAGGGCGCTCCAGCCCTTTACGCCCTGCTGGCCGGCCGCCCCATGCCGATTTTGGAAGGCCTGCCGTCGGCCGAGGAGTTGCAGCAGATCACCGACCAGCTGATTCCACAGATTATCCAGCTGGCCCAGCAGCAGGGGATCACTGGTTCCGCCCCCTACCAAGAGGGTGGCGATAGCGATGGCCAGGAGGGGCAGGAGCCCACAGCGCCGACTGTGCCCCCGGCCCACCAGGAGGCCCACCGTATGGCCCAGGAAGGCGACTATGCGGGCGCTGCCCGGGCTTACGCCAAGGTCTTGGAGGGCGATCCCGGCGATCAGCTGGCTGCGCGAGAACGGGCCAAGGCCCTGCTGATGGATCGCTCGGCCCAGGTGGACGTGCGCGAGGCCCGTCAGGCGGCCGCGGACCGGCCGGACGATGCGGATGCCCAGATGGCCGCTGCCGACGTGGACATGATTGGTGGCAAGGTGGAGGACGCTATGGGGCGGCTGATCGACTTCATCGCCACCCACAAGGCGCAGATGACCCCGGTCCACGACCGGCTCCTGGAGTACTTCTCGATACTCGAACCCTCGGATCCACGCCTGGCTGCGTCCCGGCGCCGCCTGGCCACATCCATGTACTGAGTCTTGGGCCTGAGCCTGGGGCAAGGACCGAACGTAAGCCCGGACCTGTTTCCCTAATCGCCGACCGCTTGGTTAGTCCAAGCTTCGGTTGGAGCCGAAGTTCTCCAGGAAGTGGGAGCCGTTCTCCTGGAGCTCCTGCTCGAAGGCGGAGGCCCAGGTGCGGTAGGGCCGTTCGGCTAGGCCGTCGTTGGAGAAGCGCGGGTCATCGGTGATTTCGGTGATGCAGAAGGGCGGAATCACGAGGTCGGTCACCGGCCCGGAGCGCTCGACCTCGGCCACGGCCAGGGGGGCGTTGCCCCCGCCGAAGATGTCCACGTTCCACCAGTCCTCGTTCAGCCAGACCCCGTAGCGGTTCTTGACGATCAGCGAGCCCCCGCGCACCACCAGCTCCGCCGCTATGCTCGGGTCGAGCGGGCGCTCGGCCTCGTAGCGGGTGCCGCCCACGGCCGGCCCCTTGACGGTCATCGAGGCGGCGGCGAAGTGGTCGCGCTCCTCCAACAGCACATTCAGGGCATCGGTGCGGGCGTCCATGCGCCGGCGCACGCCCTCGGCCTGGAGGCGCACCCGCAGGGCGTAATTGTCCTCGTGCACGAAGTAGGACTGCACGATCAGCGTGGGCGCGTCGCCGTCATCCAGGTCCTCCGGCAGTTGGCGGCAGAAGAACCGGCGCTCGAACTCAAAATCGTCCCTGTCTTCATCCATGCGACCATTCTACCGGGCGGCGGCGCGCGACGGGTGCGAATGGCCGTGGGATGGGCTAGAATAGCGAACGTCGTTCCTGGCGCCAGCGCGTCAGGGCAGCGACTTGGGCTCGTAGCTCAGCGGATAGAGCGTCTGCCTCCGGAGCAGAAGGTCGAGGGTTCGAATCCCTTCGAGCCCACCAGTAGCAACCCCCCTGCGATTCCTAGAAGGTTGCAGGAGTTTGCTGTGTGTGGTTGGATGCGGCGGAAGCACCCGGACAGAAGTGACCGATTTTATTTAATTTTGTCAGCTACAATAAGCCCTGATGGCTGATTTTCCAACGATTTTCTATTTAAGTTAGATAGGTACGGGCATATGGCAGTTTCAGATGAAGATGAACTCCGCCAATATCTTACGGGCGATGAATCTCGACATCTTGAGTTGAAAGAGGCTGCCCACCAATACAATAACGACAAGTTGATGCAGTACTGCTGCGCTATCAGTTGCGAGTCGGGCTGTCTAGCCGTAAGACCGCACTTGTTTCTCAGTTGATACGTGAGACTGTAGAAGCTGGGTTGATATTTCTGGATCCAACGGCAAAATCGAGGAAAGCGGCACGGTACCTGCCGTTCTATCTTGCTGAGTCGAGTGATAACGATTCGCGTGTAAATTAATGAGAATTGGCCGTGTGGTAGATGTTTTGCATTTAAGCCGATGAACTACGGGAAGCCGGAATCGGCTATTTTCCAACGGAATTGTATTTTAACGATGGCCGTCGGCCGGCTATGTTGCATAAAGTGCACCGGCGTACTGAAACACATGAGGTAAGAATGACTTCCCTGGTATATGGCGGGGCCGGTCAGTGCTTTCGCTAGACTTGGGGGCATGAGCCCTGAAGAACTTGCTATTGAGATTAATGCTGTGTGCCGGAGTTTGGCTGAGCAGACCGCGCTTGGCGCCTTGGGAGCCGAGGATATACCGGAGGTCGGGAAGCTCGCGGTCATGCGGCCTAAGGACCGGGCGCACGGCGACTGGTCCACCAATGTGGCCATGCAACTGGCCAAGAAGGCCGGCATGAACCCGCGCGATTTGGCGCAGTCGGTTGCCAACGAGCTGGTCAACGGGCACGGCATCGCCTCCGTCGAGGTGGCAGGGCCCGGCTTCATCAACATCACGCTGGACGCGGCGGCTTCGGCGGCCGTGGTGGACACGGTGCTGGAGGCTGGTGAGGCCTACGGTTCCAACGGGCACCTGGCGGGCAAGACGCTCAACCTGGAGTTCGTCTCGGCCAACCCGACCGGGCCCATCCACATCGGCGGCACCCGCTGGGCGGCCGTGGGAGACTCCCTGGCGCGCGTGCTCAAAGCCAACGGCGCGCAGGTGGTGAGCGAGTACTACTTCAACGACCACGGCGAGCAGATCAACCGCTTCGCCAAGTCCCTGGTGGCGGCGGCCCACGGCGAGCCCGCGCCCGCCGACGGATACAAGGGCGCCTACATCGACGAAATCGCCCAGCGGGTGATTGAGCAGGCCCAGGCGGACGGCGTTGACATCCTGAACCTGGGGCGCGTGGACGCCGGCGCGAACAGTGAGGGCGAACCGTTGGGCGAGGGCGATTCGCCCCAGCGCGAGGAGTTCCGCAAGCGGGCCGTGCCGATGATGTTCGCCGAAATCCAGCAGTCCATGAAGGATTTCCGCGTGAATTTCGACGTGTGGTTCCACGAGAACAGCCTGTACGAGGACGGCGAAGTGGAGCGGGCCTTCGACGTTTTGCGCTCCAAGGGCGACATCTACGAGCAGGACGGCGCCACCTGGTTCGCCTCCACCAAGCACGGCGACGACAAAGACCGCGTGATCATCAAGTCGGACGGCAACTACGCCTACTTCGCCGCCGACATCGCCTACTACTACAACAAGCGCCACAGGCAGGTGAGCCCGGCCGACGTGGCCATCTACATGCTGGGCGCCGACCACCACGGCTACATCGGCCGCATGATGGCCATGTGCGCGGCCTTTGGCGACGAGCCCGGCGTGAACATGCAGATTCTGATAGGGCAGATGGTCAATGTGATCAAGGACGGCAAGGCCGTGCGCATGTCCAAGCGCGCCGGCAACGTCGTCACCATCGACGACCTGGTGGAGGCCGTGGGTGTGGACGCCGCCCGCTACTCCCTGGCCCGCACCGACTACAACCAGTCGGTGGACATCGACCTGGACCTCCTGGCCTCGCACACCAACGAAAACCCGGTCTACTACGTGCAGTACGCCCACGCCCGCTCCAAGAACGTGGACCGCAACGCCGCAGCCGCCAGCATTGACACGACGCTCGCCGACCTGAGCCTGCTCGACTCCGAAGCCGACGAGGCCGTGCTGGCCCAGCTGGCCATGTACCCGTCCGTGGTGCAGACCGCCGCCGACCAGCGGGCCCCCCACCGCATCGCCCACTATTTGGAGGACTTGGCGGGCGCCTACCACCGCTGGTACAACCTGGAGCGTGTGGTTCCCATGCCGCTGACCGACCCGGAGAACCGGGAGGGCGGGGAGCGCGCCGCCGAGTTGGAAAAGGCCAAGAACCCGGAGCCCGCCCGCGCCGCCGCGCGTTTGAAGCTCAACGACGCGGTCCAGCGGGTCATCGCTAACGGCCTGGGCTTGCTGGGCGTATCCGCTCCCGAAAAGATGTGAACCCGCGCGCAGGCAAGTCGCCTGCCGGAAGGATAAGCAGCATGACCATACCCGTGATTCTCGCCTCCCAGTCGCCCTCCCGCCGTGATTTGCTCCTTCGCGCAGGCATCCGGCCCACCATTCGGGTGTCGCAGGTGGACGAATCCGCGGCCCTTAAAACCGCGGCCAGCGAGCGAGGCGTCAGCCTGCACTTCCTGCCCGCCCGGGAACGGGTCACCATCCTGGCCGGCGCCAAAGCCGGTGCCGTGCAGGAGCGTTTGCAGGCCGTGATTGAAACCGAATCCCGGGCCCGGGGCGAGCAGTTGCTCTCGCGCCCGCTCGATGAGGGCTACGGCTCCATCCACTCCCGCCAGCCCATGCAGCAGGCGGTGGCCGCTGGGCAAGGCATGTTGAACGCGGCAGCGGGCCCTCTGATCATCGGCTGCGATTCCCTGTTCGAGTTCCAAGGCGAGGCCTTGGGCAAGCCGCACACCCCCGAGCGCGCCCTGGAGCGGCTCAAGGCCATGCGTGGCGAGACCGGGACCCTGTGGACCAGTCACTGCCTGATTGACCTGGCCTCCGGGCGCCGGGTCCAGGCCAGCTCCGAGGCCCAGGTGACCTTCGGGGACTACACCGACGCCGATATGGCGGCTTACGTGGCCACCGGCGAACCCTTGGAGGTAGCCGGGTCCTTCACCTTGGAAGGCTTGGGTTCCGCCTTCATCGCGTCCATCCAAGGCGACCCCAGCGGGGTCATGGGGCTCAGCCTGCCTACCATGCGCTCGCTGGTGGAGAGCCTAGGATTTAAGTGGTCGGACTTGTGGAACGAGCGCGAGGACAGGGAGCGCCAGCAGGCCGTGCACCCGGAGACGGCGAAGGTGCCGGACGGCAACATTCACCAGCCTGGAGATGGCTGGGTCGATTGCGCTTGCGGCCGCCTGCACTGGGGGCTCAACGGCGCCGCCGGAGTGCTCCTGGCCCGGCGGGACCCGCAGACGGGCCTGGTCAGCCAGGTCCTCCTCCAGCACCGCGCCGCCTGGTCGGCCGAGGGCGGCACCTGGGGGGTGCCCGGCGGAGCCATCGCCGACGGGGAGAGCCCGGTGGAGGGCGCCCTACGCGAGTCGCACGAGGAGGCGAACATCCACCCCGAGGACATCGACGTAATCGGTTCCTACGTGGAGGACCACGGCCCCTGGGCTTATACCACGGTCTTCGCTACGGAGCGTGAAGGCCACCAGGTTGAGCCGCGCGTGAACGACGACGAAAGCCTGGAGTTGGCTTGGGTGTCCCTGGACCAGGTGGCCGACCGCGAGCTCCTGGAGGCCTTCGGCCGCGACTGGCCCGCCTTCATGGAGCGTTTGCAAGCCTTGCCGCCGGTTAGGTAGGCACATGCAGCGGACCGCCTGACGGGGCGCGCTGTCCTGCGCTGTGGGTCCGGACCCAGGGCTCTCAGGAGAGGATGGCGGCTATGAGGGCTATCACGATGGGCGAGGAGATGGTGGACAGGAGGATGCCGTCGCGCGCGAAGCCCATGCCCACCTCGTAGCGGGCCGCGTAGTTGTACACGTTCTGGCCGGTCGGCAGGGCCGCCAGGACCACGCAGCCGTAGAGCTCGACCCCCCGGAAGCCCATGACGAAGTAAGACAGAAGGAAGGCGACCAGCGGCATGACCAGGTTCTTCAGGACCACTACGGTGAGCGTGGCTGGTCGGTCGGTCTTCTCCTTCATGGGCTTGCTGCCGTGCAGGGACATGCCGAACGCCATCAGGATCATGGGCACCGCCGAGGCGCCGATCATGTCGATGGGCTTGAACACGAATTCGGGCAGGATGAAATGCCCTACGTGGTCAGACAGGGCGGAGATGACGATGCCGCCCAAGGAGCCGATGAGGAGGGGCTGTTTCAGGGGCTGCTTGGCGATTGATGTAAGCGAGACCCGCCCGGAGGTGGTGGCGTCGAGCACAATCAGGCCGATTGGGGTGAAAACCACCTGCTGCATGAGCAGGATCGGCGCCACCAGGCTGGGGTTGCCCAAGATGTAGGTGGCGACCGGCAGGCCGATGTTGTTGGAGTTCAGGTAGAGCGAGTTCAGGGCGCCGATTGTGGTGCTGGCCGCGTCCATGCGGAAGAAGAGCGCGTTGAGGAGCACGAAGAGCAGGCCGACCGTGGCTGCTGAGAGGAAAGCCACGATGATGCTCGGGTGGAAGATGACGCCCAGGTGCTCCTTGGCCATGATCGCGAACATCAGGCAGGGCGAGGAGACGAAGAAGGAGTACTTGTTGAGGACCATCTGTGCTGTGGGTCCGCCCACTCGGAAGCGCGCCGCCACATAGCCCACCGCGATGACCACGCCGATGATGAAGAACCCCTCCATCGCGCTCAAGAGCCCAGGCATGAATTCCCCCTCCACGACGATTGCGACTACACACTTTCTACCATGTCCCGCGTCCTGTCGCCTGCCTGCGCCCAGGCGGGCTTGCGCGCTAATTGCCGTGGTTGACGGCTACCGGGGTTGCCGCTGGCTGGGTTAAGGGTGGTCGGGGGATTTCTTCCCATCCCTTGTCAAATGCAGGAAAGCGTCAAGCCGTGGGGTTGACTACCACGAGCAGGGGGAAGGCGCGTCGCTCGCGTTCCCCCGCTGAGCGGCGCGCCTTCCATGATTGGTTATTTGCTGCTGGTGGTTGTGGTGGGTTGGTTGGTGTGGTGGTGTTTGCGGGTGATGTGGTGGCTGGTGAGGGTGAGGGCGGTGAGGGTGGTGAGGGTGAGGAGGGTGGCTCCCGCGAGTTGTTGGGTGGGGGCGCCGCCTGCTTTGGGCAGGGTGTAGTAGTGGGTGTAGTCGTAGGTGAGGGTGTGGTTGGGTTGGGTGGCGCCGTCGAGGGTCCAGTGGATGGTGACGGTGGCTTGTCCTTCGGGGTGGGTTGGGCTGGTGGTGTCCCAGGTGTGGGTGGTGGGGTTCCAGGTGGGTGTGGGGGCGTTGGTGGGCTCGAAGGTGGTGCCGGTGATGGTGATGGCGCGTGTGGTTGGGGTGGGGGTGTGTCGTTCGGTGGTGGTGGTGTCGCCGAGTTGGCCGTAGCCGTTGGCTCCCCAGTTGTAGGCGTGGCCGTCCCTGTTGAGGGCGAGGCTGTGGTAGCCGCCGGCGCTGATGGCGGTCCAGGTGTCGGTGTTGTCGGCGGCCGGGCTGGCGGGCGTGGGTTGTCGTTGGTCGGTGGTGTTGTCGTCGCCGAGTTGGCCGTTGTTGTCGGCTCCCCAGTTGTAGGCGTGGCCGTCGCGGTTGAGGGCGAGGTTGTGGCTGTCGCCGGCGCTGATGGTTTTCCAGGTGGCGGTGTTGTCGGCGGCGGGGTTGACGGGCGCGGGCGTGCTGTGGGGGTTCGGGTCGTTGGCGCCGTCGCCGAGTTGCCCGTGGGTGTTGGCTCCCCAGCTGTAGGCGTGGCCGTCCGCGCGGAGGGCGAGGTTGTGGTAGCCGCCGGCGCTGATGGTTTTCCAGGTGGCGGTGTTGTCGGTGGCCGGGTTGACGGGGGCGGGCGTGTTGCGGTCGCTGCTGCCGCCGTCGCCGAGTTGGCCGTTGCTGTTGGATCCCCAGCTGTAGAGGCGGCCGTCGCTGCTGATGGCGAGGCTGTGGTAGCCGCCGGCGCTGACGGCGGTGAACCGCACGCCCGGGGGCGTGCTCACCCGCACGGGCGCGCTGCGGCTGGCGCGGGTGCCGTCGCCGAGCTGGCCGTTGAAGTTGTACCCCCAGGCGTAGGTGTTGCCGTCGGTGCCGATGGCCAGGCTGTGGAAGCTGCCCGCGCTGATTTGGGTGAACCGGAGGGGTTGGGGCGGGTCGGGTGGTGTGATGTGGACGGTGGTGCCGCCGGTGTCCGGGCCCCGGGTGGGGGTCATGGTGAACCGTGGGGTCCTCCATGTGGCGGTCAGGGTCAGGTCGTTTCTGACGGGTTGGGTGAAGTCCCAGGGGCTGCCGTCGGGTTTGGCCCACCCGTCGAACCAGTGGCCCGCCCAAACCGGGTCGGGGACCGGCCAGTTGATGGGCTGCGGGTCGTCCGGGTACGAGTACTGGCTGGCGGGCGGGGTTCCCGGCGCCCCGCCCAGTTGGAAGCTGACGGTGTACGGGGTGGCGTACGTGTAACGCAGGGTGACCGTGCCGGACTGGTATCTGGGGTTGGCGATGTTGCCGTTCACGTCGAGGCCGTCGAGATGGTAGGCGACGGTCACGTCGACGGCGCCCGGGGTGTGTTGGGGCACGTGCATGTCCCAGGCGCCGGTGGTGGCGTTGACGGTCTTACTGGTGACGCTTGCCCCGCCGAAGGCGACGCCGTCGATCACATACCGGGGCGTGAGCACCGGCGCGGGCTTGCTGTGGTCGTTGGTGGTGCCGTCGCCTAGCTGACCGAACCGGTTGTATCCCCATGCGTAGGCGTGGCCGTCCGAGTCGAGGGCCAGGCTGTGACTGTTGCCTGCGCTGATGGTTTTCCAGGTGTTCGTGGGGTTGCCACTGGAGGGCGTGCTCACCGGTGCGGGCGTGTGTTGGTTGCCGCCGGTGCCATGGCCCAGCTCGCCTTCGCTGTTATTTCCCCATGCGTAAGCGCTGCCGTATGTGTAGGTGTTGCCGTCTGAGCCGATGGCCAGGCTGTGCCAGTAGCCTGCGCTGATTCGGGTGAAGCGCACGCCGGCTGGCGTGCTCACGCGCACGGGCGTGCTGCGTAGGTTGGGGGTGCCGTCGCCCAGTTCGCCTTCATTGTTGTAACCCCATGCATAGGTGTAGTTGTCCGATCCGATGGCCATGCTGTGCCCCCAGCCTGCGCTGATTTGGGTGAAGGTCACGCCGGCTGGCGCGTGCACGCGTACGGGCTGGTTTCGCTGGGTTATGGTGGTGCCGTCGCCCAGCTTGCCGTAGTAGTTCTGTCCCCAGGCGTAGGTGTTGCCGTTCGAGTCGAGGGCCAGGCTGTGATTGTCGCCTGCGCTGATTCGGGTGAAGCGCACGTTGGTTGGTGGGGCTGGCGGTGTCAGCGTGGCCATGGCGTCTTGGTTGGCGGGGCCTTTGGTGGGGGACAGGGTGAAGCCGTCCACGGTTTGCGAGGTGGGGGCTCCTGATCGGGTCAGGTGGTTGGGTTCAGCGTGGGCGGGCCGGGCCGCCGAATTACCCCCCCCCCCAGGAGGATCATGGCCAGGGCCGCGAATGCGGCGCTGGCGGCGCGGAAACGACTCATCACCCCTCCAAAACAGGCCCATATATGTTGATTGCGGGTTGGAATGCGGCGGACCTAGCTCCTCAACCGATCCGAACGCGTGAAAACCCCTTCACTGGACTGGGCTCCCAGTGTAGCAGCCAAACCACCCGACAAAAACAGTTGGCGGGCCAGAGAACGTTACGAGCGGACCACAGGCGGGGCCAGCTTGCCGGTGGTGAGGGGGAGCGCCTGTCCGTTGCAAGGGCTGAGAGAAGGTGGCGTAGCGCAAGGTGGGCGAGGGGCTCCTCCCCAAAGGCGAAGAGCTCCTCCCCAAAAAATTGATTACTCGTGTCCGCTCCGATGGGGCCGTGGTCAGTGGGTCGAGCACGAAATCGTAGCGGCGGATGAGATGGTCAAATCGTTCCAATCCGCGTAGGGCGCCGTCCCCGTATGAGCCGACTTGTAGGCCAGCGTTGGCAGGAGCCGTTGTGAAGACTCCGCATACCCCTCCTCCCGTAACCGAAGATGTGTCGCGTTGAAACCAGGTGACCCCTCGCTTTCGTCCAGCGACCCGCCCCCGGGGATAATATTAAGGAAACCGCGGCGTCTGAGACTGGGAGGTGGGGGGCATGAGGATCCTGATTCAACCGGCGACGCTGCTGGGGATTATCCTGGCTGGCTACCTCTTCAAACGCTTAAGGCTCTTCCGCGAGCGCGACTACCGAGTCCTCCAGACCGCCGAATTCAATCTGATCCTGCCTGGAGCCATCATCTACTCATTTGCCACCAACCCCCACCAGGTGAGCTTCCTGCTGCTGTCCGCCTTCGCCGTGCTGGCCGCGCTGCTGCCGCCGCTGGGCGTCTACCTGACCACCCGGCGTACGCCCGCGGACCGGCGCGCCTTCCTGATGCTCAACACCTCCGGCTTCAACATCGGCTGCTTCTGCTTTCCGCTCCTGCAAACACTGATAGGCTCGGCGGCCTTGGTGCCCGCTGCCATGTTCGACCTGGGCAACGACGTGATGGTGGCGGCAGGCACTTCGGTCATGACCCAATCGCTCCTGCACATCGAGCCCGGCAGGCCGCTGTCCGAGCAAGGGGAGGTGGACGCGCCGGTCATGCCCAGGCCGCGCTCGGACGACCCGGACGTCCGGCGGCTGCGGCGCAAGGCCCTGCTGGTCGGCATTGGTAAGGGGTTCTTCGGTTCGGTCTGCTTCGATGTGTACCTGCTGATGGCGTTGATGATGCTGCTGGGTCTGAACCTGCCTAGCTGGGTGGCGCAGGTGACGCAGCCCTTTTCCGGGGCGAACGCGCTGGTCTCCATGCTGATGGTGGGGATGCTGATGGAACTGCCGGACGGACGCGGTGACATCAAAGCCGTGGGGCAGGTGCTGGCCTGGCGGCTGCCCTTGGGGCTGATCTTCGCCGTGGCCGCATGGTTCCTGCTGCCTTTCGACCCGGTGGTGCGCGAGGCCATCGCCCTGTGCTGCTTGTCTCCCACCGCCATTTTCGCCACCATGTTCACCGATAAGGTGCTGGGCAACGCCCGCCTGGCCGGCTTCACCCTGGCCCTCACCGCTGTAATCAGCACCGTCGCTATGGTCGGCGCGCACCTGTTGACCGCGGCCCTGTAAGCGCCCGGCTGGCCTGGGGGCGGAGGGGGCATGAAAAACGCCCCCGACCGGGGCTCTGCAAAGCCGGCCGGGGGCGAGAATTGTACAGTTCGCGGGGACCCGGGGAATCAGCGGTACTGCATGCCGCCGTCTACGATGATGGTCTGACCAGTCATGTAAGCGGACTTATCGCTGGCCAGGAAGGAGATCACGCCAGCCACGTCGTCGGGGTGCTCCAGGCGCTGCATGGCGATTGAATCCACCATGCCTTTCAAGTTCTCGCCCTTGGGCTTGCCGTTCAGCTTGCCCATCTCCTCGTCGATTTGGCCCCACATGGGTGTATCGACCACGCCGGGGGCGTAGCCGTTGACGGTGATACCCCTGGGCGCTAGCTCCTGGGCGGCGGTCTGGGTCAGGCCGCGCACCGCGAACTTTGCCCCGGAGTAGGCGCCGAGAATCGGGAAGCCCTCGAAGCCAGCAATGGAGGAGGCGGAGATGATGCGGCCGTGCTTCTTGCCCAGTTCCTCGAACTTGGCCGCAGCCGCCTGGATGCCGTAGACGACGCTGAAGATGTCAACGCGCGCCATAGCCTCTAGCTGCTCGGTGGTGATTTCGGTGAAGGGGGTGACCTGGCAGATGCCCGCGTTGTTGACCATCACGTCGAAGCCGCCCAGCTGGTCCGCGGCATCGTCGACCAGGCCGAAGACCTCGTCGCGCTTGGACACGTCAGTCGCCCGGAAGAAGGTCTTGCGACCCTCCGCTTCGATCGCGGCGATCGTCTCCTGGGCGGTCTGCTCTTGCTGCTTGAGGTCGGCGACGGCTACGTCGAACCCGTCCTTGGCAAGCTGGATGGCGATGCTACGGCCGATTCCTCGGGCTGCGCCGGTCACTACAGCTACTTTTGGCTCTGACATCCATGTCTCTTTTCTATCCGCGCCAATGGCGCTTCATTCGCGCCGCACAAGCACGCGACGCACAAGTCGGAGGACTCTGCGACGTCCTCCATCCCCTTTTCGTGACTTTATCATGCCGCCTGAGGGCGCGTCAATCCGTATACGGGGCACGGCGCTGGGGAGTCACATTGTGAGACGGGAAAAGCAAAAAGCCTGGAGCTCGTGTTATTCTTCTGCATGTCGGATCGCCAAATCATGACATTACATAGGAGAACTATGCACGAGCTGTTCAGGCTCAAAGAGAATGATACCACAGTTTCTACAGAGGTGGTAGCCGGCATCACCACCTTCTTCGCGATGGCGTACATCATCGCGGTCAACCCCTCGGTCCTGTCCACGGCGGGGATGCCCTGGGGGGCCGTCTTCATCGCTACGATCATCGCCGCCATCATCGGCACCCTGGTCATGGGCCTGGTGGCGAACGTGCCCTACGGCGTGGCTCCGGGGGTCGGGCTCTGCGCCTTCTTCACCTTCACCGTGGTCAAGGGGCTGGGCTTCAGCTGGCAGGAGACCCTGTCGATGGTCTTCATCTGCGGCGTGCTGAACATAATCGTCACCGTCACCAAGCTGCGCAAGATGATTATTCGCGCGATTCCGCCCGTCCTCCAACACGCGATCGGCGGCGGCATTGGCGTGTTCATCGCTTACGTAGGCCTGCTCAACGTTGGCATCATCAAGTTCAGCCCTGACAAGTCCTCCGCGGCCGGCGCCAACCCCAGCCTGGCCACCTTCAACACGCCCTCGGCGATCCTATTCGTCATCGGTCTGGTGCTGACGATCGTCCTGATGGTCTGCAAGTTCAAGGGCCGCTGGGCTTTTCTCAACAAGGCCTCTTTCGTCATCGCCATCATCGTGGTCACCCTGATCGGCATCCCCATGGGGGTGACGACCGCCGCCCGCTCGGTCAACCTCGGTCAGGCCTCCTCCCAGCTGCCGCAGACCTTCCTGGCCATCTTCACTCCCGCCGGATTCCCAGCCCTCTTCTCCGACCCGGCCAAACTGCCGATCGTGTTGGTCACCATCTTCGCCTTCTCCCTGTCCGACACCTTCGACACAATCGGCACCTTCGTGGGCACCGGCCGCCGTTCGGGCATCTTCTCCGAGGCGGACGAGCGGTCCTTGGAGTCCGGCCATGGCTTCTCCTCCAAGATGGACAAGGCCCTGTTCGCGGACGCCACGGCCACCTCGATCGGCTCCCTCTTCGGCACCTCGAACACCACCACTTACGTGGAGTCCGCATCGGGCATAGCCGCAGGCGGGCGCACGGGCCTGACCTCGGTGGTCATCGCGGCCTGCTTCGCCCTGTCCGCCCTGTTCGCTCCGCTCGTCTCCGCGGTGCCCTCGGCAGCGACCGCCCCCGTCCTGGTCATCGTAGGATGCATGATGATGTCCACGTTCGGCGAGATTGACTGGACCGACCTGTCCGAGGCCATCCCCGCCTTCTTCTCCGCCATCTTCATGGGCTACTCCTACTCGATCTCCTACGGTGTGGCCGCTGGCTTCATCACCTACTGCCTGACCATGACCTGCAAGGGTAAGGCCAAGCAAGTCCATCCGATCATCTGGGGCGTAGGCGCCCTGTTCATACTGGACTTCGTCCTCCAAGCCATCTTCTAAAGCAGCGTTGGATGTACGCACGAACGCCCACCCGGGCTTCACTTGGGTGGGCGTTCACTGTATAAGGGCCAGGGGACCGCCGGCGCTCCCGGCGTGCGGGGCCTGGGCACCGGTGTCGAAGGGATACAGGCCGCCTTTTGGCAGGTTGAAACCAGAACCTAGGGGAGGGGAGGAGCAGGGGGCGCACCGGGCGTCCCGGCATCCGGCAAGCCCAAGGGCGCAGCGGATGGATACGTACGATCTGCCTGTTCACCCGGCGACCGCTTGCCCCTGCGCGGGCTCCGTGATTCCCCGATTGCTTTCGCAGCCCCCCACCCCTTCCCCTGGATGCGTGGAAAGCTCGCTGACATACGACGAGGGCCCGTCCGCGCGATGCGGACGGGCCCTCGTCATACGGAGTGGTTTAGTACCAGCCGGAGGCTTGGGACTTAGCCCAGGCGCCGCAGGGGGTGCCGTAGCGGCTGGCGATGTAGCCCAGACCCCAGTTGATCTGCACGTTGGCGTCGCTCTCCCAGCCTGGGCCCATCTTCGAGCCAGGCAGGGCCTGGGGGATGCCGTAAGCGCCCGAGGGGTTAGCGGCGTTCGTGCGCCAGCCGGACTCCTTGTTCCACAGCTGCACCAGGCAGGTGAACTCTCCCTCGCCCCAGCCGCGGGAGAGGACCAGCCCGTGCGCCAGCGCCTGGGAATCACCGACCGGAGCTGTGGTGGAGGACCCAGCCGAAGCGCTTGGGGCGCTTGCCGAGCCGCTGCCGGTGCCGACCAGGATGACCTTATCGACCGGGGCCTGCTTGACGAAGGAAGCGAAGATGTTCGAGGAAAGGCTCTTGCTGCCTGCCTTGGTGATCAGGGAGGTCGTCTCCATGACGCCGTTCTGGCCCTCGGTCTTGACCTTGCGGGTGCCAGCGGGCAGGGAGTCGGTCCTCTCCTCGATCGTGTTGAAGGGGATGGCGGAGTCTTCGCTCTTGACCGAAGCGTCAGCGCGCTCGATCTCGATGGTCGTGGACTCGTTCACCTTCGTCTGCAAGGAGGGGGTGACCTGGTCGCCAGGATCCAGTGTGATGTCGCCGGCGTCCAGCACCGACTTGACCGTGGTGAAGTGGTCGCCCAGGATGACCCGCTTGACCCCGTTGATCTTCACGCTCACGTAGGAAGTGCCGGAGTCGGAACCGCCGCTCCCACGGTTGAGAGCCTTGCGCACATTATCACGCGAAACCTCTGCTGACCCGTTCTCGGTCGCGGAGAAGGCGGTCGCGCCGGGATTGGGTGCCCGGTTCTGGGACTGGTGGAAAGTAGTCGTGGCGATGCCGATGCCAACCAGCATGACCACCGCGGAGCACCCCGCGATGACCCGCATCCACTGACGTTTGGTCAGCGCTTTCAGCCCTGCCGTTCGCTTCTTGCGATGCGACGCCATTACGCTCCTTCAACTTTGCTTGCAAATCCTCGGCGGCCGGTGCGCGCTCCAAACGCGAACCCATCCGCGTCAGCCCACGCTCTTGACTACAGGGTCAACGGACCAAAACTCCGCCGGTACACATTCTCGACGTATTTTAGCTCGCGCGCAGTCATCTGTACAGCTCGGAGGTCGAAGGGCCG
The DNA here is from genome assembly GCF_001263395.1 of Bifidobacterium actinocoloniiforme DSM 22766. Taxonomy (NCBI): domain Bacteria; kingdom Bacillati; phylum Actinomycetota; class Actinomycetes; order Bifidobacteriales; family Bifidobacteriaceae; genus Bifidobacterium; species Bifidobacterium actinocoloniiforme. The sequence continues at coordinate 63,764 of NZ_CP011786.1, forward strand.
GGGCGCGTTCACTTCCCGGCGGGCTCCTCGGCGTCCTCATCGAGCTTGACTTCGCGGGCCTGGCGGATCACGTCGTCCAGGTCGGAGGCGCGCAGGGCGCCAGCCTGCTTGAAGATGATCTGGCCCTGCTTGGCGATCATCAGCGTGGGGACCGCCTGGATGTCCGCAGCGGCCGCCAGATCCTGGTTCTGGTCGATGTCGACCTTGCCGAAGACGATGTCGCTGTTGGCCTCGGAAGCCTTCTGGAAGATGGGGCCGAAGGCCTTGCAGGGGCCGCACCAGGTGGCCCAAAAGTCCACGAAGACCAGGTCGTTGCGCTCGATGGTGTCTTGGAAGTTCTGTGCAGTAAGGGTTACCGTCGCCATAATTGCTCCTTTTGTCGGGCCTTGGCTCTTTCCGAAGCAAACCAATCCTTCACCACCAGCATTCCATCAGGCTTGGAAGATAAGCTCTTGGCTCACTCGCCGCGCAGCCGCATCCGGGCTTGAAAGGTCCGCCCGGGGGCAGGATAATGGGGGCATGCCAGTGCTACATGACGAGATACCCGACGACTCGGACTTCGACGCGGGCCGGACCAGGGGCGAGTTCTCCAACATCACGCCCGAGGACTTCATCCGCGGCTCAGGCCGGGGCAACCCCCCGGGCTGGTTGGGGCCGGAGGAGATAGAGTGGGCCCGTCGCAGGATGCCCATGCCTTACGTGGAGGTCGTGCCAGCGCGCACCGACGCGACCGGGCGGGTGGTCCAGGTGGGCACCCTCCTGTGCGTAGGCGACGACGGGAGCATAGAACGCACCCTGATCACCGGCCGTGTGCTCTACCACGAGTCCATCCGCGAGGCCCTGGCGCGCAACATCTCCAAGGACCTGGGCGAGCTGGCCCTGCCCGAGCTGCCGGTCGGCATTCAGCCCTTCACCGTGGCCGAGTTCTTCCCCACGCCGGGCGTGTCGGAATTCCACGACCCCCGCCAGCACGCGATCGCCCTGTGCTACCTGGTGCCGGTCGCCGGGGATTGCAAGAGCCAGGACGAGACGCTGGACGTGGAGTGGGTGGAGCCCCACTCGGACATGCTGGACACGTTCGCCAGCCAAATGCCCGGCGGGCATGGCAAAATCCTCAGGCAATCGCTCGCCTGGGCCGGGGTGCTCTGAGCGATCCCGCGCAAGACGCGGCCGGTCGGCGCTTAGGGATGGGCGCGGTCGTTTGGGCGGGGCATAGGGCGGACCGTGCGGCAGGGGAAGTCCCCAGCAGGCCCTATATCGGTAACGGAATCGAGTGGTCCCCCGGCTCAGCGGGACACGGGCCCACGAGGGCATATACAGGGCGGCGCAGAGCGTAAATGAAGAGAAGGTCAAGCATGAAGATTGCCAACCACGCCTACCGTGAGGAAGGGGAGGGAACCCCGATCGTGCTTCTCCACGCCTTTCCTGTGGACCATCGGATGTGGGACGAGTGCGCCCGCCTGCTGATTGATCGCGCGGACCGGGCTGGGATGGAGCCCTTCCCGGTCTACGCGCCAGACATGCCCGGCGCCGGCGACAGCCCTGTGCCCTCGGCTCAGGAGAGCGGGCCGACCGATCCAGACGGCGCCTACAGCCAGGCCCTGGACCGCATGAGCGAGGCGTACGCGGACCTGCTGACCTCGCTGGGGCACCGGGAGGCCATCTGGGTGGGGCTGTCGATGGGAGGATACCTGGCGGAGGCCCTGGTTCGCTTGCGCCCGCAGATGGTGGCGGGCTTGGCCCTGTGCGACACGACCGCCGACGCGGATAAGCCCAGCTCGCGCGCCAACCGCCTGCATGTGGCCGCCCAGGCCGAGCGGGAGGGCAACGTGCATGCCGTGATGAGCTTCGCCCAGTCCGGTCCGGGTGACTCCACCATCAAGCGTTCGCCTGAGTACACGGCCCGTTTCACCGGCTGGGTCCAGGATCAGAGCCCGGAGGGCATAGCCTGGCGGCAGCGGATGGCGGCCGGACGGCCTGACCAGCGCGCAATCCTAAGCCAGGTACGCGTCCCCGCCGCTGTGGTTTGCGGGGAATTGGACCCGTCCAGCCCCCCATCCTCCATGCAGGCCATTGTGGACACGCTGAGGCCAGCCGACCCTTCCTTCACCGCCATAGCCGACTGCGGACACTTCAGCGCCGCCGAACGCCCCGACCGCGTGGCGGACGCCCTGCTGGCCCTGGCGCGCCGCGTGGCCGACCGCCGTGCCAACCACTGAGACACACTGAGACAGGAAAGGCCTCCCTTGCAACCTGATCAAGCGTATTTCTCCCCCCTCGCACTGACCAGTGCCCTGACCTTTTTACCCCTGGCCCAATCCCAGCTGGATTACCGCACCGAGTTGCGCGGCCGGTCCGACCTCTTCCGTCACTTGTGCGGCGGCGGGAGGGTGCGGGTCGTCCTGGTTGATGGTGAGCGCATGGCTCTGCCTGCGCGCAGTCTGGAGAGCAGCCGGGTCGGCGGAGGCCAGCTGCGTCTGGCGGCCCTGGCCGGCGAGTACCTGCCCAGCGGCCTGGCACCCAGCCAGGACCGACCCAGCGCCCTGTACTTCCTGGGCTCGCTGCGCGGTGAGCACTGGTTTGCCTTGGATTTGGGCCTGGCCCGGCGGCTGGCTGATGACGGACAGGGCTCCCGGGAAGGTTCGGCCTTCCTGGACAAGGCCGGCGGCCGCTTCGACTGGATTGGCCTGTACGCCTTCGCCCCACGGACCAGCGGGCGCGACGCGGGACTGGCCACCTCCGCACTGTCTTTGGCCGCTTGGCACAGCCGGCAGAAGCACTGCCCCAACTGCGGGGCCCCGACCTGGCCTGACCAGAACGGCTGGGCCCAGCGCTGCGAGGGCGAGGGGCAGGGGCGGGTGCTTTTCCCCCGGGTCGAACCGGCTGTCATCACCTCGATTGTGGATAGCCAGGACCGCCTGCTCCTTGAGCACAACACGGCCTGGGATCCAGGTTTCTACTCCCTGTGCGCCGGGTTCGTGGAGGCGGGCGAGAACTTGGAGCACGCGGTGCGGCGAGAGGCTATGGAGGAGCTGCGACTGCCCCTGGGCGAGGTGCGCTACCTGGGCTCGCAGCCTTGGCCCTTCCCTGCCTCGCTGATGGTGGGGTTCAAGGCCTTGGCCCTGGGCTCGGACATCCACGTGGACGGGCAGGAGACCGAGGACGCGCAGTGGATGACGCGCCAGGAGTACGCAGAGGCGCTGGCGTCTGGTCGCATGACCCCGCCAGGCAAGGCTTCGATAGCCCGTAGCATGGTTGAGCAGTGGTACGGGCGCCCGCTGTAAGCGTGGGGACGGTCGTCGCAGGGTTTACGCGGCGCCGCGGGGCCAGGGGATGGGCCCGTGGGGTGAGCGGGTGGAAGAGGCGCCAGCCTTCCGCAGGCCGGGGTCCTTGGTTTATAATTGAATCAATTGGAAAGGTTATCGAAAGGTGAGCTATGGCCGACGACATGCATGGTAACACGCAGAATTCGTCTTATGGAGCTCAGGACGCCTACGCGGGCATGGATGCATATGCGGGGGCAGTAAGCCCAGGGGAACGCACAACGGTCATTCCACCTTTGCCCACCGGGTTCGGCTCGGCTCCGGCGATACCGGTGGGGTCCTACCCGGAGGGCATGGTCCAGGACGCCGCTGCGACAGGCGTGGCCAATGGCATGGGAACGCCAGGTATGGACGCTACGGTCACCGTGCCGGTCTTCCAGAACGCCTACATGCAGCCATCCGGTCCAGAGGACTTCGGCATGGACGGGGGAGCCCTGTCCGGGGTGTCCGGGGCCCAAATCGCGGACGAACCACGCAAGCGCCGTATTTGGCCGTTTGTACTCCTGGGGCTGCTGGCGGCCTTGATTATCGCCCTGACCGGTGGGTACTTCGGTGCGCGCTCGTACTACAGCCACAGGGCGGCCCCAGGCATCAGCTTTGGGGGGCAAAGCGTAGCAGGCAAGGACGCTGGCCAGCTCAAGGATCTGGTGGTTTCCAAGACCGCTGATACGCATATGACCCTGACCGACGGCAAAGGCGGTCGGGCCGCGGCCTCGCTCAAGGACCTTGGGGTCAAGGTCGACGCCGACAAGACCGTGTCGGCGCTGCTGGGCGCCAAGAGCGGCAGCGACTTCGCTCGTATCAACCCCTTCCAGCGCCAGTCCGTGCCTCTGTCGTACTCGCTCGACCAGGTGAAGATGAACGACTACCTGACCAAAGCCTTTGTGAGCAAGGATCAGCAGGCTGTGCCCTCCACCATCGCTTTCGACGACGGCTCCAAAACCTTCACGGTCCAGGAAGGCAAGAAAGGGCGCGCCCCGCAGATGGACTCGGTCAAGAAGGCCGTGAACCGCAGCGCCGAAGAGCCTGGTGGCGCCCAGTCCGTAGCGATCAGTTACCACGATGTGGACATGCCCATCACCCGCGACGTGGCCACGCAGGCCGCCTCCGAGGCCAACAAGCGTCTGGCCACGCCGATGGCGATCGATAACGGGGCTGGCGACCAGTTCACGGTGCCCACCGATCAGGTGGCCCAGTGGATCAAGCCCCAGACCGACTTCGACAAGGGCACGATGGCCCTGGCCTACGACCAGGACGCGGTCAAGGCTTACGCGGCGACCGAGCTGCCCGCCAAGCTCAACAAGAACATGGTGACCGAGAAGAACGTCAAGAACACCAAGGGCGACGTGGTGGCCGTGACCACCAAAGGTGTCGATGGCGTCAAGATCAAGGACACGGACGCCACCGCCGCGCAAATCATGAACCAGCTGCAAACTGGCCAAATCGCGCCGATCAAGGCTGCGGCTGACATAGAGCAGCACAAGGAAGAGACCCGTACCGCCCGCTATGACGTGCCTGATGGCGACATGTGGGTGGAGGTCAACCTGTCCACCCAGACGGCCACCGCCTACAAGGGAACCACCCCGGTCAAGACCTTCCTGATTTGCTCGGGCCTGCCGCGCAACGGCGACGAGTCCGACCCGGGCACCTTCTTCATCAACATCCGCTACGATGTGCAGACCATGCGCGGTCCAGGCTATGTCTCGCCAGGCGTGCGCTGGGTCTCCTACTACAACGGTTCCGAAGGTTTCCACACAGCGGCCTGGAACTACGATGCGATCGCCCACGGGGACGCCGCCAACCGTGGCTCCCACGGCTGCATCAACATGTATGAGCAGGACGCCAAGTGGATTTACGACAACTGCCCGGCTGGCACGATGGTCAAGGTCATCGGTTCTCAGCCGACCGCGCCGGTGCGCTGAAACCGCGCGCACAGCAGAAGCATATACCAGAGGGCAGGGGGCCGGGCTGGCGTCTGCGGTCCCCCTCCATGTAGGGTAGAGTCATGACAGCATCTCAGAAGAACTCGGAGCGATTGAGCCTACCCGAGCAGTTGCACTATTCACAGGACCACGTGTGGTTGGATGACTCCAGCTCACCGGCGGTGCTCGGCGTGACCGAGTATGCGGCCGAACAGTTGGGCGACCTGGTCTTCCTGGACCTGCCTGAGACCGGCGCCCACGTGGAGGCGGGCGACGAGATCGTCGAGCTGGAGTCCGCCAAGGCCGTTGAACCTTTGGTCTGCCCGGTAGCCGGCACGATTGCCTATGTCAACCGGGCCGCCGCCGACGATCCTGGTGTAATTAACTCCGACCCTTACGGTGAGGGGTGGATTCTGAAGCTGGAGTTGGACGACGATCAGCCTGATTTGATGAGTGCCGACGAGTACGGCAAGCTGATCGACTTGGCCCAGTAAGCCCAGCCAGCAATGGTAGGCAGCTCAGGCGGAGGGGCCCGAAGCGCCAAGAAGAGCGGGGCTAAGGCGGCTCGTAAGCCCATCCGGGCCCGCCATGTCGCCACCTCATTCGACGCGGCCTCCCCTCGGGAGCGTTTCGAACGACAATCCTTGCCGGTGCGCTTGGCGAGGATGGGATTGACCACCGGATTCGACATTTGGGTCCGGCTTTCAACCGCATGCTGCCGGCGCTTGGGTTGGCATCCTCGCGTGGACCCTTATGTGGGCTACGGAACCGAGAGCTACTCCCGGTTGATCTGCAGGACCGTCCTAGCCCCTCCCGGCTCTTTGGCCGGCTCTCTGAGCCGGGGAATCCGCGCCGCCTTGACCGTACCCGCCCCCCGCACCAGGGTGAAGATAGCCATTGATAGCACGCCTATCGAGACCGTTCAAGTCGGGGACTCCGAGCTCTACGATGCCCCCGACTCCCGACGCAACAGGAGCAGCCGCTACGCCTTGTCCGACCGATCCGGCTTCCTGGACCTGGTGGCCGAGCACAGCTTGGCCCCTGGCCCGCATTTCGTGACCTACCGTGTGGATGGCCGGCCTCTCGTTCCCGGCCCCCTCTACACGGTGGCCTCCTCCACTGGAATCGGCGTGATTTCGGACGTGGATGACACAATCATGATCACCCAGGTGCCCAGCATGTTCAAAGCCGCCTACAACATGCTTCTGGCCAACCCAGTCAAGCGCGCGTCGGTGCCCGGGATGAGCGTGCTCTACAACCGGATCAACGACCTTTCCCCAGGTATGCCCTTCTTCTACCTGTCCGCCTCCCCGTGGAACGTGGAGCGCACGATCCGCCGCTTCTTGGAGGACCACGGTTTCCCACGAGGCCCCCTCCTCCTGCGCGACCTGGACCCGAGGCCTAAGACTTTCGTGCCCTCGGCTGTGCAGCACAAGCACGAGTTCATCCAGCAGCTGATGGCCGACTTCCCGCATATGCGCTTCATCCTCTTCGGCGATGACGGTCAGACGGACCCGGCCACCTACGCGCAGGTGGTCAAACGCTACCCGGGACGGGTGCTGGCCATCGGCATCCGACGGTTGAGCTCACGCGAGGCCGGCCTGGGCGTCCCGGGCCGTTCCAGCGCCGCGTCGGTGCCCGAGATGGACGTGCCGGTCTTCTACGGGTCCACCGGCGCCAACCTGATGAAGACCATGTTGCCCTACCTGGAGCAGGCTCGCCGGGACGGACGCTTATAATCGGCTCATGACTTGCCCAAACTCAGCACCACCAGCCTTCCCCCAGCCGCCGGCGACCCCCAGCCGGCCCCACCTGCGCCAGGTCCACGGCGATGCCTTCAACGACCCCTATGAATGGCTGCGAGACAAGGACGACCCCGCCGTCCAGACCCTGATCAAGAATCAGAAAGCCTACTGCCAGGCCCGCCTAGCCCCGCTCTCAGGGCTCAAGGGCCAGCTCTTCGACGAGCTGAAATCGCGGGTGGAGCAGACCGACATGTCGGTGCCCACAAGGATTCACGGTTACTGGTACTTCGCCCGCACTCAGGAGGGGTCCCAGTACGCGGTCCAGTGCCGTCTGCCGGTGGTCGATCCCGATGACTGGGAGCCGCCGGTGGTCAATCCTAAGGGTCAGTCAGGCTCCCTTCCGGGGGAGGAGGTCTTCTTCGACGCCAATAAGGAGGCCGAAGGCCACGACTTCTACCGCTTGGGCGGCTTGGACTTGAGCGAGGACGGTCGCCTGCTCCTCTACTGCGTGGACACCAGGGGCGACGAGCGCTACGACCTGCGCCTGCGCGACTTGTCCAGCGGCGCCGACCTGCCCGACCGGATCGATCAAGTGTCCTCCGGCCCCGTCCTCACTCCGGACCGCCGCTGGGTCTTCTACGCCAAGGTGGATGAGGCCTGGCGTCCCTACTCGGTTTGGCGGCACGAGGTGGGCTCCAGCGCGGCAGATGATGTGTGCGTGTTCACGGAAGCGGATGAGCGCTTTTGGGTGGGCGTGGGCCTGAGTTTCGATGAGAGCCAGCTGGTGATTGGGACCAGCTCCAAGACGACCAGCGAGGTCCTCCTGCTCCCCTTGGACAACCCGACCGGCGAGTTCAGGCCTTTCATCCCCAGGCGCGAGGGGGTGGAGTACGACGTGTCCTTCGCTTCCTTCCTCGGGGCGGGGCCTGGTGGGGCCAACCTGCCGCTGGCTCTGGTCTACCACAACGCCGATGACCCGAACTTCAGCGTCCACCTGATTGACATGTCCGCCCACCAACCGCCTTACAGCCTGTCTGAAGGCACGGTGCTGGCCCAGGGCAGCCCCTACGGGTGCGAAGCCGCTCCTGAGGGTTTCCAAGGCCCGGTTGACCAGCCCTACCGGGACCCGGTCAACCCGGCCATCCTCCAGGGGGCTCGCGGGCTGAGCATCGAAGGCGTGGCCATCTATGAACGGTTCGCCCTGCTGGGCTACCGGGCCGACAGCTTGATGCGCCTGGCCGTCATCCCCATCGAACGGGCCATCGAGGACTACCGGGCTGGCCGCCCTTGGCGCTTCCGGGAGGTCAAGCCCGCCGACGGTTGGGAGGACCGGGTCTGGGCGGTAGCCGCCGGTGACAACCCCTCCTACCAGGCCCCGACCCTGCGCTATACGGTCGCTTCTTACGCCAAGCCCGCCGAGCTGCGCGAACTGGACCCGGCGAGCGGGCATGACCGCCTGCTCAAGCGCGCCAAGGTGCTGGGCGACTTCGATCCCGCCTCCTACGGGGAGCGGCGGGTCTGGGTTCAGGCGCGCGACGGGGCCCAGGTCCCGGTCTCCTTGGTCTGGAAGCGTGGCCTGGTGCCCGGCATGGACCAGGCCGGTCCCGAGGGGCTGACCCGGTTGACCTTGAGCGCGCCTGGCGACCTGCGCTCGATGCCCTGGCCTCGGCCCGCCCAGGGCGCCGAATCTGGAGCCGACGCGACCGTGAAGCCAGCCGCTGCCGTCGCTGGGCAGGGTTCGCCTCTGTTCATCACTGGTTACGGGGCGTATGAGATCGCCTCCGACCCTGGCTTCTCGGTCGGTCGCCTGAGCCTGCTGGACCGTGGGGTCCTCTACGCTTGCGTGCACGTTCGCGGCGGCGGTGAGATGGGGCGCGCCTGGTACGAGCAGGGCCGCAGGCTGTCCAAGCGGCACACCTTCGAGGACTTCGTGGACGCCACCGCCGCCCTGCAAGCGGCGGGATGGGCGGATCAGACGCGCACGGTGGCCGAAGGAGGCTCGGCTGGCGGCCTGCTGGTCGGCGCGGTGGCGAACATGGCCCCACAGCTTTACGCGGGAGTCGAGGCGGACGTGCCCTTCGTCGACGCTCTGACCTCGATTCTGGACCCCTCCCTGCCGCTGACCGTGACCGAGTGGGACGAGTGGGGCGACCCCTTGCACGATGAGGCCGTCTACCGGTACATGAAGTCATACAGCCCCTACGAGAACGTGCCCGACAAGGCCGAGCGCCTCGCCAGCTTCGGCAGCGAGCACTTCCCCCGTGTGATGGCCACCACCTCCCTGAACGACACCAGGGTCCTGTACGTGGAGCCGCTCAAGTGGGCGGCCCGCCTTCAGGAGAGCGCCGTCGGGGCGGATGCGATCGTGAAGGTGGAGAGCGAGGGCGGCCACGGGGGAGCCTCCGGTCGCTACCGGCAGTGGGAGGAGCTGGCGGAGGAGAACGCCTTCTGCCTGTCCATCCTGCGGCCTGATTTGGTTTGAATGGCTGCCAGGGGCGGCTTTCAGGCGGCCTGGCGGCTATAGTTGGAACCAGGGAAGAGAAGAAGTGAGACCGGGGTCCCAAGGCCTCTGTCCGCCTTGTGCGCGCAAGACGATGCATACAGGGTGCAGAGAGAATCAAAGGTGGGCGATGAGCGGAAAGCACGCTGAAGGTAATAAGCAGTCTCCCAAAGCGCGACAGGTGTCCTCAGCGCACGATGCCGGGGTGAGGGCCGGCCAAGGCGGCAGTGCGCAACCAAGCGCGACGGTCAGCGGTCGGACGGATGCCCGGCTTTGGGCTCAACCCTCGCAATCACAGCAGGAGTCAGAGGCTCCTTCAACTTCGCCCTTCTCCACGCCCACAGCCGCGCCTTCGGCCGTCCATGCAGGCGCGCCGGGTCAGGCGAGCCCAGGCGCCGATCAGTCTTTCCGCCCCGCTTGCAGCCAAGCGGCTCCCTACGGTCAGAGACCTGGAGGATTGACACCGGACGGGTTCTCATCGGCTGAATCTCCGGCGGGTGCTTCGGCGCTCGCGGAAGCCGGGTGGCCTTCCCAACCCCAGGTGGGGTGGCCGGTGCCTAACATGCCGTCGGCGACTACGCGGCCATCGCCTCGGCTTGCTGCTGCCCCTAGCACACAAGCGAATACCACCGAGAATGACTCCGATGCCGTCGCTGCGAGCTACGGCGCCGACCAAGAGGGATTGGCGGGCCCCGGCTTCCAGGCACCGGCTTATGCCCCGTCCTCATCCTCCCGGGAACCGACTGAATGGCCCCAGCAGGGCGTCCAGTCGCCTTGGGCTCCGTCAGCACCCGCCCAGCAAAGCCAGTCGGCTCCCTCGGCCCAGGCAGGTCCTTCAGCGGGCTACAGCGCAAACGCTGACGTTCAACCGCGCCACCCTGAGGCCCTTCAGCCGGGGTTCGCCCAACCCGGCTCCTCGCAGCCGGCCTATGGCCAGCCAAGCGTGAATCAGCCCGCCTACGCCCCTGCTTACGGACGGCCCGGTTACGCCCCCCAGCCGAGTTACCCACAAGGGGTCCCGTCTCCAGCAGCCGGCCAGGGCTGGTCGCCGTACGTCCAGGAGCAGCCTCGCCAGTCCCACAGCAAGCTGGTGGCCGGCGTATTGGGCATCTTTTTGGGCGTGTTCGGCTTGCAGAACTTCTACTTGGGCAACACCGGCCGGGGCGTGGCCCAGCTGATGATCTCCTGCGTGGGCGTTTTCTTCTTCTTCAGCGGGCCCATCGTCTCCTGCGCGTGGGGCATCCTGGAGGGAATCCTGATTCTGATCTCCAAACCGGGTTCCCGCCGCCATCAGGACGCGTACGGGGTGGAGCTGATCGACTGACCGCAGTTGAGGGGAGGGGCCATGGCCCTGGGCACGCCGCAATCCTACCGGGGGGAATGCAAACTGCCGGCAGGCAAGTTGACGGCAGTGACGATTCGTTTGCAACGCGGCCCCGGCCTGTCCGACCAGCCCTCAATTGGCTCCTGCCGCATCAACGGAGACTTCTTCCTGGAGGATGACTCGGGTCACTCCAGTCTGATCGGCGATTTGGAACAAGCGCTGCTGGCGATGGCCCCACCGGTCGCTGAGCGGGCGGTGGAGGGAAAGCTGAGCGGCCTCATCGCTGCCCACCCTGGAAGCCACCTGATTGGGGCCAACGCCCATACGCTGACCGTGGCTTACATACGCGCGCTGCGCTTGGCCGGGCTGCAACCCGCTGACGCGGCACCGCCACGCCGCCGACCCCCTAGGCCCAGCGGCTTCGTGCGCGTGCAGGACTTGGATTCCTACCGGGTGGACGACCTGATGGACCGCTGGCGGCGCCTGCCGTTGCGCATATGCGTTGACACGCCCCGGCCCCCGGCTGAGCAAGCGGCCCTGGACCTGGCCCTGACCGAGGCGGTGCGCGACCGTGTGGAACCGGCCACCCTGCGCATCTGGAACCTGTCGTCGCCGGCCGTCATGATTGGGCGCTTCCAGTCCCTCTACTCGGAGGTGGACACGCGGCAGGCCAGGAGGATGGGCGTGCGCGTGGTGCGGCGGGTGACCGGGGGAGGGGCCATGTTCGCCTGGCCTTCCGACGTGATCACCTACTCCCTGAGCCTGCCTTCCGAGTTCGCTCACGGCTTGGAGCGATCCTGGACCTACCGGCTCAACGACCTATGGCTGCTCGAAGGCTTGGGCCACCTGGGAGTCGAGTCCGGATGGTCCGGCATGAACGACATCGCCTCGCCCAACGGCAAGATAGGTGGAGCCGCCCAGCGCTGGCTGCCGGCCGCAGGCAAGCGCTCGGGGGCCATCCTCCACCACACGATGCTCTCCTACCGGATTGACGCCGGGGCTATGTCGCGCGTGCTCAACGTCTCCCCGGAGAAGCTGTCCGACAAGGCCGTGCGCTCGGTCCAGGCGCGCGTGGACCCCCTGGCCTCCCGGACGACCCTGGGCCGCGCCCAGTTGACCGACGCCCTGCTGGCTAACTTGATGGCCATGTCGCCCCGCGCGACCCTGGCTCAGCTAGGCTCGGGGGTGGTCTCCCGGGGCCGCGAGCTGGCCTCTGAACGCTTCGCCCAGGAGGACTGGACGACCAGTATCGTATGATGGTTAAGGACTACCCTCCCGCTAGGCGGCTTCGGAGGGCTCCGGGCCCGTATGAGTCATGCGTATGACAGCGGAAGGCGGCGTCCGGCGAGTTCAATGTAGATTCGTGAAGCGAGACAGAAAGTTGGTCGGCGGTGGTTCGTAAGGTCAACGAGATAGCCAACGAGGACAGCGCCCTGCTGCTGACCCCGCTGTTCGAACAGGTTCCGCGCAGTGAGGCGGATCAGCTCCTGGGCGCTCTGAAGACGTACACACTGCCTAAAGGGGCCTCGATTTTCCGCCAGGGCGATACCGACCACCGCATGTACATGCTGGAACGAGGGCGGGTTAAACTGGTTCGCCAGTCCAGCGATCACCGCGTCCAGCTGCTGAGCATCCACGGTCGCGGTGAGATTCTGGGCGAGATTCCGGTCTTCGACCCCTCCGGCGGGCCCAGGACGGCCTCGGCGGTCGTCATGGTCAACGACACCAAGGTGGCGGCCTTGGAGCGCGACGACCTATTCACTTGGCTCAACCAGCACCCTCGAGTGGCCGTGGACATGCTCCAGGTCCTGGCGGGCCGGTTGCGGGCCAACAATGAGCGCATATCCGACCTGGTCTTCATGGATGTGCCGGGCCGCCTGGCCAAGACCCTGATTGACCTGGCCACCCGCTTCGGCGAGCCCTTTGAGAAGGGGCTGATGGTGCCCCACGACTTGACCCAGGAGGAGCTGGCCCAGCTGGTGGGCGCCTCCCGGGAGACCGTCAACAAGGCCCTGATGGACTTCTCGAACCGGAAGTGGATTTCTCGTAAAGGTCGCACGATCATCATCTACCATCCGGGCGCTCTGATTCGCCGTTCCCGCATGTGAAACCGCGCTGGCGGTCGCTTGTGAACCGGCGGCGCGGGTGTCGGGGCAGGTAGAGCCGGAGTTCTAGGATGGAAGACATGCCTGAAAACAAGAAGTCGATGACGGTTCACCGCTTTCTCTCGCTCCTATTGGCTTATGTGGTCTTCTGCCTGGCGGGCGGAGTGGTGGTCTCAGGTTTCCTGCTGCCCGGCGTCTATGGGGTGAACGCGGCCGCTAAGGCCATGATGCCCTCGCTGAGCGTGGAGAACGTCGATTTCAATGCGAACGACTTGCCCCAGCAGTCCCGGCTCTACGCCTCGGACGGGCACACGGTGCTGGCCACCTTCTACGCGCAGAACAGGGTGGTCGTGCCGCTCAAGCAGGTCTCCGACCCCATGCAGAAAGCCGTCGTGGCCCGTGAGGACCGCCGCTTCTTCGAGCATTCAGGAGTGGACACCCAGGGCGTCTTGCGCGCCTTCATCCAGACCTACGTCAAGCAGGGCGACACCCAGGGCGGATCTTCGCTGACCCAGCAGTACGTGAAGAACGTGCTGATGAACCAGGCCGAGGAGAACAACGACCCGATCGCCGAGTACCACGCGCGCGAGGAGACGATCGCCCGCAAGATGCGCGAGATGCTCATTGCCGAGCAGATGGAGAAGAAATACTCCAAGGCCGAAATCCTCCAGGGTTACTTGAACATCGCCCAGTTCGGCACTAACACGTATGGGGTGGAGACCGCGGCCCGGCGCTACTTCAACAAGTCCGCCAAGGACCTGGACGCGGGGGAGGCGGCCACCATCGCCGCTGTGACCAAGAACCCAGCCAAGTTCGACCCAACGGTGGACCCCAAGGCCTCGCAGGAGCAGAGGGACACCGTGCTGGATCTGATGGCCCAGGAGGGCTACATCAGCCCCGCTGAGAATAGCGAGGCCAAGGCTAAGCCCCTGGAGCAGACCCTCCACGTGCAGAATGTGGACGCTGGCTGCCAGGCCGCAGGCGACGCGGCCTTTTTCTGCGACTATGTGACCAAGCAGATCCTCAACTCGAAGGAGTTCGGCAAGTCCCAGGAGTCGCGTAACAAGCTTTTGAAAGAGGGCGGGCTTGACATCTACACCACGATGGATGTGAACGCGAACAACGCGGCTATGCACGCCGCGCGTTCCACGATCCCGGTCGAGGACCCCTCCGGCTTCGAGGTGGCTATCGCGGCCATTAAGCCGGGCACCGGCGAGGTGCTGGGCTTCGGGCTCAACCGCATTTACGACGCGACCGAGAACTCCGGCGGCGGCACGCGCACGGCCATCAACTATGCGGTGGACCAGGTGGACGGCGGCGGCTGGGGCTTCCAAGTGGGCTCAACCTGGAAGCCAATCAATATGGTGGCCTGGATGAAGGCCGGCAAGTCGATTAACCAGGCCCTGCGCACCTCGACTTCCTATCCCAAGAGCTCCTTCAACTGCACCGGTTCGGACGGCCAGCAGTACGGCTTCGGCACTGATTCCTGGCACGTGGAGAACTCCGGAGGCGGCACCACCAGCCCCGAGTCCCCCCTGCAGGGCCTGGTCCGCTCCCACAACACCACCCAGGCTTCGATGGCCCAGCAGATCGGCCTGTGCTCGATCGCGGACACTGCCCAGGAGATGGGCTACCGTAATTCGCCCAAAGACCAGATGGACGTCCACTCGACCAACTCCTTCCAGCCGACCATGACCATCGGGTCCTCCTCCGCCTCCCCGCTGACCATGGCGAACGTATACGCCACGATCGCGGCCAAGGGCGTGGAGTGCTCTCCGATTGCCATCAAGCGGGTGATCGATAAGCGGGGCAAGCAGATTCAGGTGCCTTCGGCCAACTGCCACCAGGCCATTGACCCGGCCATAGCCGAGACCACCGCTTACGCGCTCAACCAGGGCGTGGTCCAGCCCGGCGGCGAGGCGAACACGACCCAGCTGGACGGCGGCCGCAAGACCTTCGCCAAGACCGGCACCAACGAGGACACCTACATGCTCACCGGAGGTTTCGTGCCTCAGGTGGCCTCCTACGTGGCCGTGGGCAACGCCGAGGGCTCGGTCTCCTTCAATGGCAAGACCATCAACGGGGTCTCCCGTGGGTCTTGGTACGGCATGTACATCGCCACGCCTGCCTGGAAGGCCTTCATGAACAGCTATCTGAGCGCGGCCGGCATCCCTGCGGACAACAGCTACGGCAACCCCGACCCCAGGTACACGTCTGGAGCCCAGCCTCAGGCCCAGAACGGGCAGCGGCAGCAGCAACCGCTACAGCAGTCGGCCCAACCGCAACGCCAATGAAAGCGCTGGCTTAGGCGGGTCCGCGAGCCGAGCGCTGAAGGGGGTGCGTGGCTCAGTTCGGCGGAGCACGATTGCGTTAAGAAAGCCGAGGTTGGGTCGTGGCGGAAGATTCAGGGACGTTCAGCGGGGCACGCGCGCGGGAGTTCAGCGTTGACCGGCACGCTTCGTCGGGCGGGGTCGGAAACGGCCGTGCCCCCATACTCGGGCACTGCTGGACCTTGCGTGTCGACTGCAAGATGGGTCTGCCTGATCGGGCGGCGTCCTACCCCCAGGCATGCTTGCTCATCGCTTGCGGGGGCAAGCGATGAGCCCTTCACAAGCACGCGCCCAAGCGGCAGACGCCACCCACCCGCCCCGTTCCGGGCCTCAGGTGGATCTGGCGTCCGGGCGGGGGGTCCTGGTCGTCATGCCTACCTACAATGAGGCAGACAACATCGAGCGCACGGTCGGACAGGTCCTGGCCGCTTGTCCCCAGGCCAGGGTGCTGGTCGTGGACGACGCCTCGCCGGACGGCACCGGGCGTCTGGCCGACCGCTTGCGGGCCCAGGATGAGCGGGTCAACGTCATCCATCGGCAGGGCGCGCGCGGTCTTGGCCCCGCCTACCTAGCGGGGTTTGCTTGGGGGCTGGAGCGTGGATTCGAGGTCATCTGTGAGATGGATATGGATGGCTCCCACCGGGCCCAGGACCTGCCCCGCCTACTCGCCGTGCTGGAAGAGCGTCCCCAGGTGGCCCTGGTTATCGGCTCCAGGCGTGTGCGGGGTGGGACTACCGTCGGCTGGCCCTGGTACCGGGACGTGATTTCGCGGGCTGGCTCCTGGTACGCCCGCCATGCCTTGGACATCCGGGTGCGCGATGTGACCGCTGGCTTCCGCGCCTACAGGTCCTGGGCCCTGCGCGGGGCCGACTTTGAGAGGGTTGAATCCTCCGGCTATGTCTTCCAAATCGACATGCTGCGCCGGGTGCTTGACCAGGGGGGTATTGTGGTCGAAGTGCCAATCGTGTTCGTCGAGCGCACCCTCGGGTCCTCCAAAATGAGTCCGTCGATCGTGGCGGAAGCCATGCTTCGGGTGACTGCCTGGGGCTGGGACAGGGTGCGCAGGGGCCTGTGAAGGCTCGCCTGACGCCTGGGTAGCCGGCGGGAGCGCTGATCGACGTGTCGTTTGACCGTGCATGTTTGTGCGTTCGCTGGGTTGCTAAGGGCAGTAAGAGGCGCTGATGTGCGTTTCTCTCCTGGATGGTCGCATTTTCCTTATGGCTCTAAGGTCAAGAGCGGCGCGCTTTCGTGGGCCCGTGTCCGGGGCTTGGAGGGGGCTTGCCGTCGGCTTGCTCATTTGGGCGAATGTGTGCGATAATGTTCATATGATTTCCTCACAGCGCCAGCATTTGATCCTCAACCGCCTTCGTACGCGCGGCGCGGTGAGGATAACGGCGCTGTCCAAAGAGCTTGGCGTCTCCGCCATGACCATCCGCCGTGACATCGCCGACCTGGCCGACAAGGGGCTCCTGAAACGGGTTCACGGTGGCGCCGTCACCACCTCCTCCCTGCTGGCCGAGCCTCTCTTCTCGGTCAAATCCCAGATGGACATGGGGCTCAAAGACACAATCGCCCGCCGCGCCATCTCCTACGTCTCGCCCGGCGACGTGATCGCCATCGGCGGCGGCACCACCGCCTACGTCTTCGCCCAACACCTGCTCGAATCGCGCCGGTCCGAGGGCATCACGATTCTGACCAACTCGATTCCTGTGGCCGAACTGGTCCAGGCCATGGAGAGCAAGGAGGTGGAGGTCATCGTCACTGGAGGCGTGATCACCCGCTCCAACTCACTGGTCGGCCCCATCGCCGACAAGGTCGTGGCGTCCCTGCGCGTGAACACGGTGTTCCTGGGCACCCATTCGGTCTCCATCCCCCGGGGCTTCCTGATGCCTAACTCACTGGAGGCCGCCACTGACATGGCATTGATGGACATAGCCGACCGCACCATCATCCTGACCGACCACACTAAGTGGTCTTGCACCTCACTCTCCCTTTTCGCCTCCTTCGACCAGGTGAGCACCGTAGTGACCGACGACGGCTTGGACCCGGCTGCCGCGGATGAGACCCGCGCTTTGGTGCGTGAGCTGGTCCTGGCTTCCACCGGCGGCGGCGAGGCGGACACGGCCCCGGGCCCCCTGGCCCAGGAGTGAAGCGGGAACTGTAAACCCAACGAACAGGAAGGCAGGTTCAGATGAGCCGGAGCGGGCAAGAGTCGGAGTCGACAGGGTACGAGCCTCAGCGGTACCGTCCGGGGGAGTATGCGCGCGAGCACATCCGCATCACGCCCACCTTGCTGGCTGATGGGCGCCAGTTCTTCTACCTGGACGATGACCCCGAGCATGTATCCGGCGCCAAGACCCGTGAGCTCAAGGACCCCCGTCACCTGGCCGATCGGTTCGCCCCAGGCGTGGACGCGGAAGGCAAGCCAATCCCGGTGCAGGCCCCGCAGATGCGCCGCGACCCCCTGACCGGCGACTGGATTCCCATGGCCACCGCCCGCATGAACCGTCCTATCACCGCCGGACCCGGCGCTACGGCCAAAGGCAACCCGCTGGCCGCGCGCAAGCCTGGCGACCCCTACCAGGACGGCGAAGTACCCGACACCGACTACGACGTGGTCATCTTTGAGAACCGCTTCCCCTCGATGATGCAGGTGCCTGGTCTGGATCCTCAGACCACTTACGTGGATGGCAACCAGCTGTGGCCGGTGCGCGAGGCCAATGGCCGCTGCGAGGTCGTCTGCTTCGACCCCGACGAGAATTCCCTGCCCGCCCAACTGCCGGTCAAGCGCCTGCGTACTGTGGTGGAGGCTTGGGCCTTCCGCACGGCCGAATTGAGCGCCCTGGACGGCATCGAGCAGGTCTTTCCCTTCGAGAACCACGGGCAGGAGATCGGCGTCTCCCTGGCCCACCCCCACGGGCAGATTTACGCCTACCCCTTCATTCCTCCGCGCATGGAGGACGAACTCAAACAGAGCCAGGCCTACCACGAGCGTACCGGCGGCAACCTGCTCGGCGACATCCTGGCCGCTGAGCTCGGCGCGGGCGAGCGCATCGTGATGCGCAACCATTCCTGGGTGGCCTATGTGCCGGCCGCGGCCCGCTGGCCCCTGGAGGTGCATGTGGCCCCGGTGCGCGACGGAGTGCTCTCCATCGACCAGCTGGACGACCAGGAGCGCTGGGACCTGGCCCAGATGTACTCCGCCCTGCTCAAACGAGGCAACGCCTTCTTCGACAAGGGCGACGGCAAGGGCATGGACCTGCCCTACATCGCGGCATGGCACCAAGGGCCGGTCAAGGATCCTCGCAGGTCGGACTACCGACTTAACCTCCAGTTCTTCTCCTTCCGGCGGGCGGTGAATAAGGTTAAGTACCTGGCGGGCTCCGAGTCGGGCATGGCCGCTTGGATTTCCGACACCACGCCAGAGCGGATCGCCGCCCGTTTCCGCGAAACCGGACCGGTGGACCTGAGTGATGAAGACTGATGCCAGCAGCGCCGGCAACCGTTCCAAGCCTTGGGCAGGCAATGGGCGCGCTGGACAAGCGGATGCAAGGACAAGCGCAAAGGAGCGAATAACTATGAGCGCAGTTGAATTCGTCGAGGCCCTGTCCGAAGGGCCCGATGGGGAGGGCGCCAGTCAAGCCGGCGCGCTCTTCCAGCAGGCTTACGGCCAGGAACCCAAAGGGGTCTGGTCGGCCCCAGGCAGGGTCAATCTGATTGGCGAGCACACCGACTATAACGCAGGCCTCTGCCTGCCAATCGCCTTGCCCCACCGCACCTTCCTGGCCCTGAGCCCACGGGATGACGACCAGGTGCGCCTGGTCTCCTCATTCGCGCAGGACCGGGTTGAGCAAACGTCCCTGGAGGGCCTTGAGGCCGGAGGGGTGGAAGGATGGGCCGCTTATCCAGTGGGCGTGGCCTGGGCTCTGCGACGGGCTGGGTTCGGGCAGGTGCGTGGATTCGACGCGGCGTTCGTCTCGTGCGTGCCGGTGGGCTCGGGTCTGAGCTCGTCGGCGGCCATGACCTGCTCCACCGCGCTGGCTCTGGATGACGTGTACGGGCTGGGCTTCGGTGGAAGCGACGCGGGGCGGCTGACGCTGATCGACGCGGCCATGGTTTCCGAGAACGAGATGGCTGGCGCTTCCACCGGTGGGCTGGACCAGTCGGCCTCCATGCGTTGCCAGGCGGGCTACGCGATCGAGCTGGACTTCCAGCCTGGGCTTTCCGCGCTGGAATCAGCCAAGCAGGTGCCTTTTGACCTGAGGTCCCGGGACCTGGAGCTGCTGGTGTTGGACACCCAGGCCCCCCACCAGCTCAACGACGGCCAGTACGATGCCCGTCGGCGCTCTTGTGAGCTCGCGGCCCAAACGTTGGGCGTGGAGAACCTGCGGGTGGTGGCCGACCAGGTGGAGGCCGCCGATGACCCTGAGCGGGCCTTGAAAGACGTCTTGGATAAGCTGGATGACCCTACTCAGCGCAAGCGTGTGAGGCATGTCGTCACTGAGATTGGGCGCGTGGG
Source organism: Bifidobacterium actinocoloniiforme DSM 22766 (assembly GCF_001263395.1). Classification (NCBI taxonomy): domain Bacteria; kingdom Bacillati; phylum Actinomycetota; class Actinomycetes; order Bifidobacteriales; family Bifidobacteriaceae; genus Bifidobacterium; species Bifidobacterium actinocoloniiforme. The sequence continues at coordinate 83,532 of NZ_CP011786.1, forward strand.
CGAGTTCATCCGGGCCTTCCGCGCAGGCGATATCCGGCGGGCCGGGGAGCTCTTCAACGCCTCCCATGATTCCCTGCGTGACGATTATGAGGTGACCGTGCCTGAACTCGACCTGGCGGTGGATGTGGCCCGGGCCAACGGCGCTTATGGGGCGCGTATGACCGGCGGCGGCTTCGGCGGTTCGATCATCGCCCTGGTGGACGCCGGACGCTCGCGTGAAATGGCCGCTGCGGTGGCCGAGGAATTCAGTCGCCGGGGCTTCCGCCAGCCCCGTGCCCTGGCCGCGCTGCCCTCCCAGCCGGCTGAGCGCGAGGCCTGATTCCGTACCGGAACGTTGATATGCGTTGGGCCCCGACCGTGCCATACGGCCGGGGCCCAACATTGTAATTCGTGCTAGCAGGCCCTTACTTCGCCCCGCTATGGGATCACTTGACGCGCTTGATCAGCATCACACAGACGGCGGATACCACGGTCATCGCGATGGCGACGGGGAAGACCAGACTGTAACCGCCGGCGATGGCCACCAAGGTGGACGTGAAGACCGAGCCGATGGCTTGGCCCGCGCAAGTGGCGATGTTGATGAAGCCCAGATCCTTGCCCGCAGTCTCCTTGTTGGGTAGCACATCCACGTTCAAAGCCTGGTCCACGGCCGAGTACATGCCGTAGCCGAAGCCCGCGATGCCGGCGAACAGGAGCATGCCCAGCGAGGAGCGCAGCACCCAAGGCATGGCGATACCGATGGCGTAGAGGGCGCAAGCGAAGACGATCGGCGGCTTGCGGCGCTTGATCAGATCGGAGATCGGGCCGGACAGGGCCGTAGCGATCAGCGAGACGACCATGGTGATGACCGACATGGTGGCGATCGTGCCTGCTGCCTGGGTCTTGGTCTGTCCGATGTGGTCCTCCAGGATGTACAGCTGGTAGGAGGTGATCATCTGATAAGCGACCAGGAGTCCAGTGCGGCATAGGAAGGCCTTCCAGAAGTCCGAGGCGCCCTTGATGGGCGGGGTGAAGGCGTGGACGATCACCTGTCCGATGGGCTCGTCCTTGCGAGGCTCGGTCTTGTTGGAGGGCTCCCGGGGGATGATGGCCATGGAGAGCCAGCCGGCCAGCAGGAGGGAGATGCCCGAGACCAGGAAGCCGGTCGTGGTGGAGGAGATGAAAGCCGAGGCCAGCAGAGTGCCCAGTCCCTGGCCGATTACGGCGCCGCCTCCGAAGGCCGCCGAGGCGGTCGCGCGGTCCTTGTCGGGCACGCGGTCGGAGAGGATGGCGGTGATTGGGGCGATCATCATGTTCAGACCGATCAGGGAGACGCAGTAGGCGATGCCCACCCCGATGCCCAGGGTCGGCAGGCCGGTGGCGTAGAAACAGACGCCGGTGAGCACGGCGCCGCTCACGATCCAAGGGGTCCTGCGGCCGAAGCGGGAGCGGGTGCGGTCCGACATGGCACCGATGAACACGTTGATGAACATGGACAGGACCGCGCCCACGCTGTTGATTTGGCCCAGGAGGGTGCTTGGGTCGGCGATGCCGATGTCTTTCAAACGCTGGGGCATCAGCACACTCGCCACCATGGTGAAGCCCACATAGAGCAGGGTATTGTAAATGAAAAGGCCGATGATGTAGCGGGCCGCGGTGAGCGTGGAGCCCTTGCCGGACCTTTGCGGCGCCTGGGCCGTTGTTTCAGGTTGACTCATGGGAAATCCTTAGTCGTTAGTGGGATGGACGGTTCAGTCGAGCATCATCCAGGCGGACGCGTCCTGGGGAAGCCTGCCCTGGTCGTCCAGGGGCTGGGAGGTGAGGAGGACCTTGCCTTGGGGCAGTTCCACGGCCTCGCGGCTGAAGTTGGTGACGTTGGCCCAGCCGTTGGCCCGTGCGTAGGCGATCACGCCCCCGGTCAGGCCGTTGGCGCCGTCCGGCAGCCCGGAGGAGCGGTCGAAGCCATCCAGCCAGCGCAGGGAGGTGTCCTCGCACTGGCACTGGTGGCGCAGGGCCAGGACCTTGCGGTAGTGGGAGAGCATGGAGTCGTCGTCGCCCTCTTCGGCGGTGACCGCATAGTCGGCGAACCAGGCCGGCTGCGGCAGGTGCGGGGTGGCGACAGGCTGGCCGTCCTCGCACTGGTCCGGTGAGAAGCCGAAGGTGCCATCCGCGTCGGAGGTCCAGGGCAGAGGCACGCGGCAGCCATCGCGGCCCTTCTTGGTCAGGGCCTGACGGGTGCCGGACGCCCAGGGGTCCTCCAGCTCGTTCCAGGGGATGTCCGCCACCTCGAACAGGCCCAGCTCCTCGCCCTGGTAGACGTAAGCGGAACCGGGCAGGGCCATCTCCAGCATGATCGCGGCCTTGGCGCGCTTGGTGCCCAGCTCGCGGTCCTCGTGGTAGGTCCTTCCGTCGCGCAGGAGCCAGTCGTTGGCGATTGCGTGGTACAAGCCGTTGTCGGTCTCCACCTGGGGCAGTGCGTAACGGCTGGCGTGGCGGGGCACGTCGTGGTTGCTCATCACCCACGTGGAGGTGGAGCCGTTGGTGCGGGCCGCCAGGTCGATGCCGGCCTGGATGGCGTCATGCAGCTCAGCGCGCGACCAGTTGCACTCGGCGAAGGCGAAGTTGAAGACCTGGCCCAGCTCGTCCGGACGGGCGTACAGGTGCTGCCGGGAGGAAGGCACCCAGGCCTCGCCGACCGCGAACCGGGCGGGGGTGTACTTGTCGAAGACCTCCTTGCGCCACTCGCGGAAGATCTCATGGACCTCGTCGCGGTCATAGACCGGATGGCTGCCGTCGGTCACGGTGATGTGCATGGCATCCACGTCGTAGTCGTCCAGGTCGTCGCGGTCCAGGTCCTTGGCCAGGCCCTCGGCCACGTCAACGCGGAAGCCGTCGGTGCCGTGGTCGCACCAGAAGGTCAGGGTCTTGAGGAAGTCGTCGCGCACCTCGCGGTTGTCCCAGTTGAAGTCGGGCTGCTCCTTGGCGAACAGGTGGAGGTACCACTGGCCATCGCTCACACGGGTCCAGGCCGATCCGCCGAAGTTGGCGATCCAGTTGGTGGGGGGCAGTTCGCCGTGCTCGCCCCGGCCGTCGCGGAACACGTAGCGATCGCGCTCAGGGGAGCCTGGGCCCGCCTTCAGGGCCGCTTGGAACCAGGGGTGGAGGTGGGAGGAGTGGTTGGGCACGATGTCCACCACGACTTTGATGCCATGGGAGTGGGCAGCCTCGACCATGGCGTCGAAGTCGTCCATGGTGCCCAGCTTTGGGTCCACATCGCGGTAGTCCTGGACGTCATAGCCGCCGTCGGCCAGCTCCGAGGGGTAGAAGGGGGAGAGCCAGATGGCGTCGATGCCCAGTTGGGAGAGGTAGTCCATTTGGCTGGTGACGCCGGCTATGTCACCCAAGCCGGAGCCCGTGGAGTCCTTGAAGGAACGGGGGTAGACCTGATAGACGACGGCCTGCTTCCACCAGAGGTCAACTTTGGTAAAAGCGCTTGCATTATTGTTGGTATCGTTGCGGTCGGGCATAGTGAATCCTCACTGATTGTTTAGCCAATACTCTAGTGTTTTGCCGGTTCTAGGCTCTTCCTTGACGTGTCCTTGGCCGGACAATTTAAGTAATAACGCTTGCATTTCGTCTTGTCAAGTGGTGAAGAGGGAGGGCTGCGGCCGTGGCCATGCCAGTCGCCGGGCCTAGCCGGCTGCTAGCATGGCCCATGAGGCGTGGGCCAAGGAAGAGGGCGGAAGTGGGAGCGGACAGAGGAAGGGGCGCGAGCATGGTACGCGTGACCCTGCACGATGTGGCGCTCGCCGCCGGAGTCTCGGATTCGACGGTATCGAGGGCCTTGCGCGGGTTGGACAAGGTGGATGAGCGCACGCGCGAGCGGGTGCGGCAGGAGGCCGAACGCCTGCATTTCTCGTTCTCCCGCAACGCCTCCTCGCTCGCGTCCGGCAAGACCATGCGCGTATGCTTGCTTTTCTCCGACAAGCTCAGCACCTGGTTCGACTCGTCCGTGCTGCAGGGCGCCTACGAGGTGCTGTATCCGAGCCGCTACGACGTGGTCCCCTGCACCGTGAGCACCTACCAACAGCTGGGCGCCTTCTTCTCGCGGCTGCCCGCCGATCGCAACGTGGACGCGATCATCGTGGCCTCGATCAACCTTGGGGAGCGCGAGACCGATATCCTCAAACGGCTCACCATCCCGACGATCGGTCTGGATTCCAGGACCATCGACGGGTTCGACGCTTCCGTGCTCCTGGACGACCGCAAGGGCATGCGCGACGCCGTGGCCTTGCTCAAAGGACTGGGGCACCGGCGACTGGGTTACGTGGGCATGCCTGCGCCTGGCGACTTCCAATTCAGCTCGCAGCTGCGCGGTGACGCCTTCATGGAAGCGGCGTTGGGCATGGGGATGGACCCGGCCGACCTGCACCGGATCGACGTTGGCAAAACGGCTGACTACCGCTCATACGAAGAGGCGGTAAACTCTGGGGCGGCGCGGATTCTGGCCTTGGACCCGATGCCTACCGCCGTGTGCGTGGAGAGCGATGAGTACGCGGTGGCGCTGGTCCGGGTCTTGCGGGAGTACGGGGTGCGCGTGCCGGAGGACCTGTCGGTCGTGGGGTTCGACGATGCCGCCGTCGCTGCTGCCGCCGATTTGACGACCGTGCATCAGAACCCGGAGGAGATGGCCAAGGATGCTGCCGGGAAGGCCTTGGAGCTCATGCGGGGGAGGGAGCCCGGCGAACGGCACTCCATGGCCGAGCCGATCCTCATGCTGCGGGGGACCACGGCCAGGGCGCCCCGGGGGCGTGGGTAGGGCCGGTCAGCGGCCGCCGGCGAAGTTCAGCTGACGCCAGGCCTCATAGACGGCGATCGAGGCGCAATTGGTCAGGTTAAGCGAGCGCAGGCTGGGACGCATGGGTAGGCGAACCTGCTCGGCCACATGCGGGCCCGCCATGATGTCCATCGGGTCCGGGATGTCGCCGGGCTCCGGGCCGAAGAGCAGGATGTCGCTGGGCCGGTAGTCCACTTCCGTGTAGAGCTTGGTCGCGTGTGCGGTGAAGGCGATGATGCGCGAATCCGGCATGGTGCGCACCAGGTCGTCGAAGTCCGGATGAAGGACTACATGGGCCATGTCGTGGTAATCCAGGCCGGCCCGGCGCAGTTTAGTGTCTTTGAGGTTGAATCCTAAGGGCTCCACCAGGTGGAGGATGGTGCCGGTCACAGCGCACAGGCGGATGGCTGATCCCGTGTTGCCGGGGATCCTCGGCGAGTAGTAGCACAGGTGGGGCGTGGAGGTCGTCTGCTTGGCGGCGTCCTCGGCCCGCAGCATCGCATCCGTGACCGCGATTGGGTTGCCGTGCGCGTCAGTCACCAGCTCGTCCGGTCCATACCCGGCTTTGCGATAGCCATACTCATACATGCCCTCCACCCGCTCCTGCGACTGGTTGGCGGTCTCATGCTCGCATTCGTTCATGGTCCCAAAGTAACCGTTTCAAGCGACAGCCGGGGGCAGACGCGGAAAAGTCAGGAGCGCTACGGACAATGGGTGCTTATGACACAGACGGCGCAGGTGGAACTGACGGACGCGCGGCGGGCCTATCGGTTGCTCGCGGCCTGGTGGGAGGGGAACGCGCGGGACTTGCCTTGGCGGTTCGGGAGGACCACGCCTTGGGGGATTCTGGTGTCGGAGGTAATGAGCCAGCAGACGCAGATGAGCCGGGTGGTCCCATACTGGGTGGAGTGGATGCGGGCCTGGCCCACGCCCGAGGCGCTGGCGGCGGCGAGCGGCGCGGAGGTGATCACGGCCTGGGGGAGGCTGGGCTACCCACGCCGGGCCCTGCGCTTGCAGGCTTGCGCTAAGACCGTGGTTGAGGAGTATGGCGGCAAGCTTCCCCAGGATTACGAGACTTTGCTGACTTTGCCGGGTGTGGGCGATTACACGGCCAGCGCGGTGGTGTCCTTCGCCTACGGCAAGCGAATCGCGGTGATTGATACCAATATCCGCCGGGTGCTTGGCCGGGTGTTCGCTGGTAAGGAGTCCCGTGGCGGAGCGGCCAGCGCGGACGAGCGGACCTTGGCTCAGAGGGCGCTGCCGGAGGATGACGCTGAATCGGTGGTGTGGAACCAGTCGGTGATGGAGCTGGGCGCGACCGTCTGCGCCGCTAAGTCGCCGGCTTGCGAGGAATGCCCCTTGAATGGCATATGCGCCTTCCTGGCGGCTGGCAGGCCTGGACTGGGGGAGCGGCGCACCCGGCCCCGCCAGAGATTCAAGGGGACCGACCGCCAAGTGCGAGGCCTGATTCTAGCCGCCTTGCGCGAGTTGCCCCCTGGTGGCAGTTTGCCCATCAGCCGATTGGATAGCCTGTGGCCTGACCAGGCCCAACTAGGCGCATGCCTGGCCTCCCTGGATGAGGATGGCCTGGTTGAGATACACCAAGGCGGCTCGGTCAGTCTGCCTGAGTGACCGAGCCGCCTGGAAAGCCCGCCGAAGAGGTGGGGTAAAGCGGCCTACAGATCCTTGTCGAAACGGTAATAGGTCTTGTGGAAACCGTTCTCCTCGTAGAACTGATGGGAGGCGGTGTGCTCAAGCCGCGAGCACATGGTCAGCAGTCCGCAGCCGGTGTCCTTGGCCAGCTGTTCGGCCCAGGCCAGGAGTTGATCACGGATGTCCTTGTCTTGGTGGGCCTTGGAGACCACGAGCTCCTTGGTCTCTGCCACGCGCTTGCCGATGTGGAGCTGCCAGGTGCACAGGATGCCCACGAACCCCATCACCTGGCCGTCCTCCTCGTAGATGCCCAGCTTGTGGTCGAAGTTCTCCAGCTGGCTGATGTAGGTGCGGGCGAACATCTGGTAATCCAGGGTGTTCTGGCTGGATTCGCTAATCAAGGCGTAGACGTCCTTTAAATCCGCCGTGGTGGCTGCTCTAATCATGAGGTTCCGCCCTTTCGTGTTCTTTCGTGCGTCCTTGCAGGCCGGTTCAGACCCCGGATGCCTTGGGTGGGCGCGGTACGCCCAGTAGGGACTATCTTACTGGGGCCCGTTCTGGGGCTGGATGTTCTGTGTACCAATGTGGGTCGATTGCCGAGCCCGGATTGATGTGCTTCGGGTCGTTGAGGGAAAGGGTGGTTTTTCCTCATGCTTATATAAGCGACACTTATGCAGGACGCGACGACGGCTCCAGGGTGCGACAAGGGAGTTGGGTCGTCAGTCACGGACCATACCGAATGGAGGGCAACTGTGAACATCTACTTAGCCATACTTGGTTTCGCGACCATGATAGTCATCACGGTCGTGTTACTGAAAAAGAAAATGAGCATCCTGCTGGCGTTCACAATCATTCCCTTGGTGGCTGGCCTGCTGGCCATCCTCATTACCGGGGGAAGCCCGCTGCTGATTGGCAAGTGGATAGAGAAAGGCATAGGGAAGACCTACAGCATCACCCTGATGATGATGTTCTCCCTGCCCTATTTCATGCTCATCTCCGACACGGGCCTGTTTGACGACATCGTTAAAGGCATCATGCGGCGGGTCAAGGTCTCGGCGCCCATCGTATGCGTGCTTACCGTGGTCGTGGCCTGCATCTGCGAGCTGGATGGATCGATCACCTCCGTCTTCCTAATCACCGTCCCCCTGATGCTGCCTTTGTTCGAGAAGTTCCACGTCGACAAGCGAATTCTGCCCTTCCTGATCTCCGTTGCCATCCTGATCATGTGCAACACGCCGTGGAACCCAAAGATACTGCGCGCGGCGACCTTGATGGGCAACAAGCAGGGAGCTCCGGCCCACCTGTTCATCAAGCTCTTGCCCATCCAACTGTTCATGCTGGTCCTGCTGATTGCCATGGCTGTGTACTTCGGCCTGCGGGCGCGCAAGGGCAACAAGGAGGAGGTGACCGTCAGCAATGAGGAGTTGCTCTCCCAGTTCAAGGACACCGAGCTGACCAAGCACAACATGTTCTGGTGGAACCTGCTGCTGACCGCATTCCTGATCACTGTGCTGATCGCGATACCTTCCATCCCGCAGTACTTCGTGTTCGCGTTCGGCCTGGTTGTGGCCCTGGCCATGAACTTCCATGACCTGGACCAGCAGGGCACTCTTCTGAAGAAGTACGCCTCCACGCTCTTCCCGGTCGCCCCAGCGGTGCTGCTGTCCGGCGTGGTGGTCGGCGTCATGCAGGAGAGCGGCATGCTGAACGCCATGGTGAAGGCCCTGATGGCGATCGTACCCTCGGCAATCGGACCCTACTTCTACATCATCATCGCCCTGTTCAGCACCCCGCTCATGCTGCTGTTCACCAACGACACTTGGTTCTACGCCCTCATGCCGCTGGTGGCCGCCTTCTCGGCCCAGTACTCGGTCCCGATTGATGTGGTGATCGCGACCCTGTTCATGAACTTCGGCTCGATGATCTCGGTCATCGCCCAGCCCCAGCTTTACATCGCCACCGACTTGACCGGCATCACGATCGACGAGCACATCAAGTTCAGCTTCTGGAAGCTGTGGGGCATCAACATCGTCGTCGTCATCTTTGGTGTGGCGACGGGTGTGTTCCTTCCCTAAGCCCGAGCTCGGGAGGAGTCGTTCGGGGGGTCTGTCCGGTAGCCGGGCAGGCCCCTCCTGCGTTTGAAGCGCAGGTATTTGCGCAGGGTGAATGCAGCGGACAATACCGCGTAGTCCTTCAATACGCGGGGGTTGTACCCGGTCTCGCTCGCGATGGTGTTCAGCCGGTTCTGCATGGTGTTCTTGTGCAAGTACAGATCGTCGGCGGCGTGGATGATGCTGCCGTTGTGGCGGGTGTAGGCGGCGAAGATGGTCTGGAAGTCGTCAATGCGTCGATCGTTCAGGTTGCCGAACACCCTATCCACGAAGCCTTGCGCCTCTTCGGGACTTAGCGCGCTGACCAGGCGGCCCAGGTCCAGGTCGGCGAAGTCGGTGATGCTGGTGCGACGGGTGAACAGCAGCCAGTCCAGCGTTCGCTCGGCCTGGGAGTAGCTTTTCCAGTAGTCTTCGTGCCGCGGCTCCCTTCCGCCCATTCCGAACGCCAGTTGCAATCCCAGCCGGTCCGCAAGTGTCTCCTGCAGGTCCTTGGCCAAGTCCTCGGTCGTATCGGGGCCGTCCTCCGGCAGGTCCACCAGGAGGCTCACTTGCTGGTGGGAGACGGAGAGCAGGCAGTCCGGTCGGTCTTCCAGCTTCTGGGACAGTAAGACGAACACGCGGTCCTGGCCCTCGCCCAGGTCGCCCTCCTGGGGTCCGCCCACCACGGCGCGTCGCGGCCGGTCCAGCTCCACGCCAAGCACCGAGGCCAGATAGGCGGCCAATCCTGGGTCCTGTCGCCGCCCGCTCAGCACGTTGACAAGGTTCGACATCATCATCCGGTGGTCGAACTGGGTGACCTTCTCCATGTTCTCCCGGATCAGAATCTCGGTCATCTTCTTGATGATGTTGCCGAAAGGCTCCACTTCCTCGCGTCGGCCGGTGATGCCTATCACCGCCACCACCGAGTCATTGAGCAGGACCGGCACGTTGATGCCGTTCCTGGCTCCTTCGAACTGGTGCTCATTGTCGATGGAGATGGTGTGCTTGACCTCCACGGCCAGTCGGGCGCCGTCGTGGCCGGTGCCGATCCGGGAGCGGTCGGTGCTGGCGATGATGGTGCCGCTGGTGTCGAACAGGTTGATCTCGTGGTTAAGCACGCCTTTGATGTTGCTGACGATGGTCTCCGCGATCTGTGGGTCGATGTCCATGGTCTCTCCTGAAGCCGGTGCTGCAAAATATAGTACACGGAACATTTTTCCTGGAGCGGGGGCGGGTCATTCGAGCTCGTGGACTAGTGCGGAAACGGGCTTGGAGAACCCATAATTTACGTATAAAAGCTTTGGTGTTATTCGACGCTATGGATCAACGAATGGAGAACAGATGATACCTACCGTTGAGACTATGGAAGTCATTCCGGTTGCGGGCTATGACAGCATGCTGCTCAACCAGGCCGGGGCCCACCAGCCTTTCTTCACCCGCAATGTAGTGGTGATGACCGATTCGGACGGCTACACAGGCGTGGCCGAAGTGCCCGGGGGCGAGGTCATCACCCGGCGGTTGCGGTCTTGCATACCCCTGGTGGAGGGGAGGCCCATCAGCCACTACAAGCAGATCGTCCAAGAGTGCGGCCGGATGCTTTCCAACCAGGTCGCCGGCCCGGTGGTCGGAGGGGCTGAGACCGCCCACGCGCTGATTTTCAAGAAGGTGACGAATGTGGTCACCGGCGTGGAGACGCCTCTGCTCGACATCCTGGGCAAGCACATGGAGGTGCCGGTCGCGGCGCTGCTGGGCGACGGCCAGGTGCGCGACCGCGTGCGCTTCCTCGGTTACCTTTTCTACATAGGCGATCCCGATGCCACCGACCTGCCCTACCTGCGCCATGACGATGACAGCGACACCTGGGGGAGGAGCCGGCGGGAGGCCGCCATGACCCCCGAGGCCATCGTGGCCCAAGCGGAGGCAGCCCAGGAGCGCTATGGATTCCGTGACTTCAAGCTCAAGGGCGGCGTCTTTGAGGGCGAACGGGAAATTGAGACGATTCGCCAGCTCAAGAGCCGTTTCCCCCATGCCCGCATTACCATCGACCCCAATGCCGCCTGGTCCCTGGACGAATCCGTCCGCCTCTGCAAAGGGATGGAAGGTACGTTGACGTATGTGGAGGATCCTTGTGGTGCGGAGGATCGTTTCTCGGCTCGTGAGGTGATGGCTGAGTTCCATCGGCAGACGGGGTTGGCGACGGCTACGAACATGTGTGATACGGATTGGCGGGAGATGAAGGCGGCGATTCGTTTGGATTCGGTGACGATTCCGTTGGCTGATCCGCATTTCTGGACCATGCAGGGGTGTGTGCGTGTGGCTCAGTTGTGCAATGACATGGATTTGACCTGGGGCGTGCATTCCAATAACCATTTCGATATCTCGTTGGCTATGGTGGCGCAGGCCGCGGCGGCGGCTCCTGGTGAGATCAACGCTTGCGACACGCATTACATTTGGCAGGATGGTCAGCATCTGACCACGAACCCGCCGGTCATCGAGAATGGCGAGGTTGAGGTCAGGCGTGATGTGCCTGGTTTGGGTGTGGAGGTGGATCGGGCCGCTGTGGAGGCCGCCCATCAGCTGTATGTGGACAATGACTGCGGCACCCGTGACGACGCCGTCGGCATGCAGTACCTCATCCCCGGCTGGCAGTACGACCAGCATCGGCCAGCCATGGTCCGTTGAAGCAAAGTTAAGTTTTAGAGGCAATACCCTATTTGAATCAGGAGTGTAGACATGGTACCCACTATTGAAAACATGGAAGTTTTCCCCGTGGCAGGTTATGACAGCATGCTGCTCAACCTTTCCGGGGCCCACGGGCCGTTCTTCACGCGTAACGTGGTCATCATGACCGACTCTGACGGGTATGTCGGAGTGGGGGAGGTGCCCGGCAGCAAGAAGATCACCGATGTGCTGGAGGAGGTCAAGCCCATGGTCGTGGGCCAGCCGATCAGCCAGTACAAGAATATCGTCACCGCCATCCACGATAAGTACGCGGCGCTCGACAAAGGAGGGCGCGGCGCCCAGACCTTCGACCTGCGCACCACCGTGCATGTGCAGACCGCCGTGGAGACGCCTTTGCTTGACATCCTGGGCAAGCACATGGAGGTGCCGGTCGCGGCGCTGCTGGGCGACGGCCAGGTGCGCGACCGCGTGCGCTTCCTGAGCTACCTGTTCTACGTGGCCGACTATCGCAAGACCGATCTGCCTTACCTCCATGACGATGACAACTCCGATGATTGGGGGCGCATCCGCCGCGAGCCTGCCCTGGACCCAGATGCCATCGTCGCGCAGGCCCAGGCCACCCACGGCCGCTACGGCTTCCGTGACTTCAAGCTCAAGGGAGGCGTGTTCGACGGTCGAGAGGAGATCAAGGCGATCAAGGCGCTGAAGAAGGCCTTCCCGAACGCCCGCATCACCCTGGACCCGAACGGTGCCTGGTCCCTGCCTGAGGCGGTGGACCTGTGCCGCGACATGGTGGGTACGTTGACGTATGTGGAGGATCCTTGTGGTGCGGAGGATCGTTTCTCGGCTCGTGAGGTGATGGCTGAGTTCCATCGGCAGACGGGGTTGGCGACGGCTACGAACATGTGTGATACGGATTGGCGGGAGATGAAGGCGGCGATTCGTTTGGATTCGGTGACGATTCCGTTGGCTGATCCGCATTTCTGGACCATGCAGGGGTGTGTGCGTGTGGCTCAGTTGTGCAATGACATGGATTTGACCTGGGGCGTGCATTCCAATAACCATTTCGATATCTCGTTGGCTATGGTGGCGCAGGCCGCGGCGGCGGCTCCTGGTGAGATCAACGCTTGCGACACGCATTACATTTGGCAGGATGGTCAGCATCTGACCACGAACCCGCCGGTCATCGAGAATGGCGAGGTTGAGGTCAGGCGTGATGTGCCTGGTTTGGGTGTGGAGGTGGATCGGGCCGCTGTGGAGGCCGCCCATCAGCTGTATGTGGACAATGACTGCGGCACCCGTGACGACGCCGTCGGCATGCAGTACCTCATCCCCGGCTGGCAGTTTGATCCCAAGCGCCCTTCGATGGTGCGCTGAATTATCTAGACTGGTATCGGAGAAAACTGGAGTGGAGAGCTGAATGATGAGCAAGCATGATTTCGCTGGGATTTTCGTGCCCATTCTGACGCCAATCAATGGGCATGGCGCGATCGACGAAGCCAAATTACGTCGGCAGACCGACTTCGTGATTGAGCATGGAGTGGATGGCATCCTCGCTTTTGGCAGCAATTCCGAGTTCTACATGTTCGAGGACCAGGAGATGCTGGATGCCGCCACGGTCATCCTGGATCAGGCTGCGGGCCGTGTGCCGGTCATGTTCGGCGTGGGCCACATCCGCACCAGCAGGGCGGTCGCGCTAGCCCAGGCGGCGGCCGGGTTGGACGTGGCGGCGGTCTCGGTGCTGCAGCCCATGTTCATCGAGCCGACCAAGCAGGCGCTCTACCACCACTACGCGGCCATCGCCCAGGCCATCGCGCCCACCCCCATGTTCATATACAACAACCCTGGGCGGGCGGGGTACGCGCTGTCCATCGGCCTGATGGTGAGGCTGGCCCACGACTTCGGGAACATCATCGGAGTCAAGGACTCCAGTGGCAACATCACCAATATCGAGGAGCTGGTGAGGCGGGACGCCGACATCGAGTTCTCGGTGTTCGCCGGTAAGGACACCATCGTCTTTCCCAGCCTGTGTGTGGGGGCCGCCGGCGCGGTCTGCTCGACGGCCAACATCTTCCCTGATTTGGTCTGCGGCATCTACGACAACTATGTGGCTGGAGACCAGCGGGCGGCGCTGGCTGCGCAGTTCAAGCTCAATCCCTTGCGCATATCCCAGGACGCGGCCAGCTTCCCCTCGCCTACCAAAGACATGGCCAATCTGATGGGCATGGATGTGGGACCCTCCATCCTGCCTACTGAGGCCGCCGAGGGCAAGGCCTTGGAAGGCATGAAAGCGGCCATGCGCGAGACCGGGTACTTGGACTGAGACAGGTCGGGTGCGAGCTACGGGGCGCAAGTCGATAGGGAGAGCTGCTGAGCATGAGAGATATACGTGTCTTGCTGGCGGTGGACTCATTCAAAGGGTCCGCCGGCAGTTCCAGGGTCGAGGACCTCATCGAACTTGGTGTGCGCCGGGTCAGGCCTGGGGCCGAGGTGTTGAAGTATCCGGTGGCGGACGGTGGCGAAGGCACGCTTGAGGCCATCATGACGGCTCAGGGATTCCAAGGGCGGTCCGTCCGGGTGCGCGGGCCACTGGGTGAACCGGTCTCGGCCAAGTACGCCCTGGGGCCCGGACAGGTCGCTGTGATCGAGATGGCCCAGTCCAGTGGCTTGGGATTGATGGACCAGTCCAGTGAGAACGCCCGCAAGGCCTCCACCTATGGCGTCGGACAGGTGATCATGGACGCTGTCGAGGCGGGCGCCCGCCATATCCTCGTAGGGCTGGGCGGCAGTGCCACGAGCGACGGGGGCACCGGCATGGCTAAGGCGCTGGGCGTGCGCTTCCTGGACGCTCAAGGCGACGAAGTGGCTGATGGGCTGGCGGGTCTGGAAAGCTTGGTCGCCGTTGATGAGTCTAGGCTCGACGCCCGCCTGCGGGAGGTGGAGGTCACCGCCCTGACCGACGTTTCCAATCCTCTGACCGGGCCCGCCGGAGCGGTGCATGTCTACGGGCCGCAAAAGGGCATGGGCGCGGAAGAGTTGGACAAGCTGGATTCCTGGATGGATGCTTATGGACGGGTGCTGCGGCACGCCGGGCATGACGTGGCCAACTTGCCCGGAGCTGGCGCGGCTGGTGGTCTGGGAGCGGCTTTGGCGGCCTTCTGCGGGGCCTCGATCGAGAGCGGCATCGACCAGGTGCTCGACATGATCGGCTTGGAGGACGTGATGGACGGGGTTGACCTGGTCATCACCGGCGAAGGCCGGATGGATTCGCAGTCCGCCCATGGCAAGGCGCCCGTGGGGGTGGCCCAGCGGGCCAAGCGCCATGGGCTTCCGGTGGTGGCGGTCGTGGGCAGTCGGGCCGATGACCTGGGGGACCTGTACGAGCGCGGCATCGATTTGGTGATTTCCGCCGTCACTCAGCCGATGAGCCTCCACCAGGCGATCGCACGGGTGGACACGGCCCTGCCGCTTGCGGGGGAAAGCGCCATCCGGGCCTACCTTCTGGGCGCGCCGAAACGCGCGTGATCGCCCCGGCTACGAGACTTGCGGCCGATCCCGGCGGGACTGGGTGTGGTCGCGACTGCATACATGCATGTAAGGAAACAAAAGAAAGGAACAGCAATGAAGGTTGGATTCGTGGGACTGGGCATCATGGGCAAGCCCATGGCCATCAACGTGCTCAAGAACGGCTACGAGGTGGTGGCGTACGACCGCAACGAGGCCGGCATCTCCGCCATCGTCGAGGCTGGTGGCCAAGCCGGAGCCAACGGCAAGGACGTGGCTGAGCGCACCGATGTGGTCATCACCATGCTGCCCAACTCACCCAATGTGGAGAGCGCCCTGTTCGACGAGGGCGGCATCGCCGAGGGCCTGAGTGAGGGCAAGGCCGTCATCGACATGAGCTCCATCGCGCCGCTGGCGAGCAGGGATTTCGCCAAGCGCCTGGCCGAGAAGGGCGTGGACTTTATGGACGCCCCCGTCTCCGGCGGTGAGCCCAAGGCCGTGGACGGCACCATCGCGGTCATGGTGGGCGGCGAGCAAGCCGTGTTCGATAAGTACGAGAGCCTGCTGAAGACCATGGCCTCCACCGTCACCCTGGTGGGCGGCGTCGGCGCTGGCAACATCACCAAGCTGGCCAACCAGATGATTGTGGCGATTAACATCGCAGGCATCTCCGAGGCGTACTGCCTGGCCAAGAAGGCCGGCGTCTCGCCCGAGAACGTTTACAAGGCCATCCGCACCGGCCTGGCCGGCAGCGTGGTCATGGACCAGAAGTCGCAGAAGATCTTCGACGGCGATTTCAACCCCGGTTTCCGCATCGAGCTGCACATTAAGGACCTGCAGAACGTGATGGACACCGCCCACTCGGTTAACGTATCCTCGCCTTTCAGCGCCTTGGCCATGGAGATCATGCAGTCCCTCAAGGCCCATGGGCACGAGAAGGAGGATCACAGCGCCGTGGCCGAATGGTATGAGATGGTCAACGACATCAAACTCCAGGAGGACTGAGCGTCAGACGTCCCGGCCTATGCCGGGGGAGCAGTGCGATTGATTGACCTGGGCCGTGCGTGCGCGGTCCAGGTTTCGCGTATCCGCCAGGTCAGTAGAATGGGAGGGTATGGAGAAAAGAAACGTCAGCGCGGAACAGCGCAGGGTCTTTATGCGGCGGCGCATCGTAGCGGGGCTGATTGCGCTGGCGCTGCTGGCCGGACTCGTCTGGGGCGTCATGGCCGGGGTGCGTTCGATCAAAGCGTCGCGGCAGGCGGGGGCACAGGCTTCGGCGGCCCAGTCATCGGCCGCGGCGGCTGGGAAGAGCGCTGCCAAGAGCGGAAAGGGCGAAGCGAAGGACAAGAAGTCCAGCGTGCCCACCTGCACACCCTCGGACCTGGAGCTGGCCCTGAACGCTCCCGAACCGTCGACCACGGTGGGCGGCTATGTGGACTTCACCGCTACTATGCGGCACAAGGGCTCCCGCCCCTGCTTGGTGGACGGATCCAACGCTTCGCGCGTGCTGGTCATCACCTCGGGTGACCAAACCATCTGGCGTTCCGACTCCTGTCCGGCCGACAGCCGCCTGCTGCTGATGGCCCAGGGCGACCACGACGACCAGCCCCTGCGCTGGAACGCTGACGCCACCGGTGACCAGTGCCAGCCCGACGAGAACCTGCCGCGCGTCAAACAGGGGACATACAAGGCTCAACTGGTCCTCAAATCCAACGACAAAATAAGCTCCCAGCCTGTGCCGCTCATCGTGCAATAAGGGTTGCGCGGTAAGGCGCTCGCGGCCTGCCCTTGGCCTTTGTGCAAGCTTTGCGTTAACCCTGGGTCGCTTCCATTCCGGCAATGTATAGTTGGAATGTCGCTGGTACGTGCCCAGGGAAAGGCGCTACGGTCGGCTGTGCAATGGTTGGTTCATGGGGGGGGCGCTCTTGCCAGGGAGCTGGAGGAGACCGGGGGGCGGGACTCCCCACAGTCAGGGCGGTGTAACGTGCGAGGTAAACGGGTTGGAATAAGGCTGTTGGCGGGCATGGTCAGCGCCGCTGTGGCCCTGCTGCTGGCCTGGCCTGCGTATGCAAGCACCACAGTCTCCATGTACGACAGCGCGAACGACGATTTCGTGGCCGGCGCCACACCCGTCACCGGCAAACGCCCAAAGCTCACCCTGACCAAGCGCCTGACCCAGATGGATGCGCACAAGGCGACCGGATCCAGCCAGGATGCGGGGAAAGCGGTCATGGCACCCGGCATCGGCGTCGTCTTCAAGCTGACCGAGGTCACTCCTGGTCCTGGTGGCGTCGCTGGCATGAGGCCCGACCAGAATAGGTCTTACACCAGAACGAGCAATGTCTGCACGGGTACGACGGACGCGAAAGGCCGCATCGCGGTGGGCGGAGGCACCGGCTCAGGTGTCTGGATCAGAAACGGGATACCTGCTGAATTCCCCGGGGGCGTGCACTATTACCTCTTGGAGGAGACGAGTTCGCCTTACGACGACGGTAGCCCGTCGGGGTACGCGAAGACCGAGGCCAGCATCCTCGACCTGCCCTACCGGGCCACCAACACGACTCGAACGATGGACGGCTCAGGCCAGGTGACCTCCACCTCAAACGAAGAGGGCTTCGTCTACCATTTGCACCTGTTCCCCAAGAACAAGACAGAGCAACAGCTCACCAAAAGGGCGGTTGGGGTCATGGATTCCGCCGGTCACAATCGCTCCGACCTGGTGGCCCAGGTCGGCGACACCATCACCTGGGAGATCACCCAGCGTTTCTACGACGGCAACACTGGTAGCCATCCTAACCAGGACGGCAGGCTCGACTTGCAGGAGATGCTCTCCTGCCCGACGCCGAACCTCTCCGCCCCCGACGAGTGCTATGAAATGGAAGACCGCCTGCCCTCCTCGCTTCAATACCAGACGGGCTCATCGCAGGTGGTAGGAAGCTGGGAGGATGAGAATGGCGCTCTGAACTCGACACGGATGGACACAACCGCCAATGGTTCTTTACGCCTGCCGCTCAACCCTCTCGGGTCAGGGAACTCCGACGGAGTAACCCATGTGGCGGCGGGGCGCTGCCCGGGTCCGCAGGGGAACGGGTCCCCACCGGCGCTCATGTTCGACTCCTGGTCCTCGGGGACCACTTTCCTCTACTACAAGTGGGGCGGACCGGACTTGTCACAGGTTTTCCAGCCGAGCCAGCCCGTCAGTCACCGCAACATGAAGATGACCATCACCTACAAGACGAAAGTGACTGGGGTAGGGGATTCCGAGGCTTCGCCAGCGGGTTTAATCCTCAATGCTGTGCACGCGGACCACATCGACAACGTCACCAAGCCAACGCCGATCGCCGCCTCCGCGGAGGTGGCCACCGCTGGCCTGCAATTCGCGAAAACCAACCGCCAGGTGGACAAAGGCCTGGTCGGTGCCGTCTTCCGCTTGACCAAGCCCGACGACGGTGCCGGTTTCCTCTACTCCGATGGCAAGTTCTACAAGGAAAGCGATCCTAAGCCAGAAGGCGTGAGCGTCATCGAAGCCACTGCCAACAAGATCAGCGAAGAGCAGAGCCTTCTTACCGGCCACTACGCCAAGTATCAGCCGAAAGGGCAAGGAATCGTCACCTTCGCCGGACTGCCCATCCTTGGGGAGGACGGTAGAGTCACGACGGAGAACAGCCGGCTCAAGTTCGGTCTGGTCGAATATCGGGCGGGGAAGGAGCACGAGTTGAGCAACTCCTCGTTATCCTTCAATCCGAGCAGCAATCCATACAATAACGCTCCCAGCTACCAGTTCGCCAGGAAGACCTTCATCACGGTCGACTTTTCCGCCTACTCCGGCGAAAGCTTTGAGGAGATCGTGCAAGCTCGTCATGGCATGGCCGGTGATGTACCCACGAACCTCTTCGGGGACTATCAGGCGGATCGCGCAAAGGTGTCGGCAAAGTTCGAAAACGCTGAGGGAAAGAACCTGACCCTGGGCATCGTCAACTGGAAGTCAGACGAAAAAGACCCCACCCAAGTGGGGGCGCTGCCTCTGACCGGCGGTGTGGGCATAGGGCTGATGCTGCTCGCTGGTCTCGCGTTGATGACGCTGATTGGCTACCAAATCCATAGGCGATTCATTTCAGACCCCCTGCCCCCCGGCCACCATCGCGCCGCATGATTCGCCTTGCGGTCATCCGGACCCAGGCGCGGAACTGAGCGCTTGGCGCTTGCGCTCCCGCCGCTGGTGGCCGCTCACCGCCAGGCGAGAACCTGGCGGTGAGCGGGTCGAGGGCCAGGAGGGCGCGCCGCCCAGGGGACGGGTGCTCAGATTGTGATGGGCTGGCTTGAACCGCTCGGATGGAGAGGGCCCGACATACCTTGTTCGCCCCTTGCGAACTCGGCAGGACCGTGATACAGTAGATTCTTTGTATGAGGTGTGTCATATAGCGGGCATGCGTCATCGAGGAGGCGCCCGCGAATCGGCATATAGCGGCTATCCGGCGTTCTCCGTGGGGTATGGCAAGCATTATCGAATACGGCGAACGATAAGGAAAGTCCATTTTGGCTGCACCTAAAGCTGCAAACAGTAGTATGAAAGTTCAAGCGCGCGCCGACGCAGAGGCCATTAAGCTGCACAAGGCCTCCGACCGCGTCAACTTCGGCTCGATCAAAGAGCCCATCGACGTCCCCTACCTGCTGGGCGTCCAGACCGACAGCTTCGACTGGCTGATCGGCAACGAGCGCTGGAAGCGGCGCGTGGAGGAGGACGAAGCCGCTGGCACGCACGTGGTGCCCCACGTGTCCGGTCTTGACGAGGTCTTCCAGGAGATCTCCCCGATCGAGAACTTCGCCCAGACCATGAGCCTGGCCTTCTCCGACCCCTACTTCGAGGAGCCGCGCCACACGGTGCAGGAGTGCAAGGAGAAGGACTACACCTATTCCGCGCCCCTGTACGTCAACGCTGAATTCGAGAACGGCGACACCGGCGAGATCAAGAGCCAGACGGTCTTCATGGGGGACTTCCCCTTGCAGACCCCCCACGGCACCTTCATCATCGGCGGCACCGAGCGTGTGATCGTCACCCAGCTGGTGCGCTCACCCGGCGTCTACTTCGACCGCACGCCTGACCGCACTTCCGACAAGGAAGTGTTCGGGGCCAAGATCATCCCCAGCCGCGGGGCCTGGCTGGAGTTCGAGATCGACAAGCGCGATGTGCTCGGCGTCCGCGTGGACCGCAAGCGCAAGCAGTCAGCCATCGTCTTCTTGATGGCCATCGGCATGTCCAAGGCCGAGATACGCAAGGCCTTCAAGGGGTACCCGCTGGTGCTCGACGCCCTGGAGAAGGAGCCCATAGAGACCCAGGACGAGGCCCTGACCGACCTGTACCGCAAGATTCGCCCCGCGGACACCGCCTCGCCTGAGGCTGGCAAGAACCTGCTGGAGTCCTTCTACTTCAACACCAAGCGCTACGACCTGGCGCGCGTGGGCCGCTACAAGATCAACCGCAAGCTGGGCATGGAGTCCGACTACAACGACCGCGCCCTGCACCCTGAGGACATCGTCGCCACGATCAAGTACCTGGAGACCCTGCACGACGGTGGGCAGACCTTCCCCGGCAAGCGCGACGGCGAGGACGTCGAGCTGCGTGTGGACGTGGACGACATCGACCACTTCGGCAACCGCCGCGTGCGGCAGGTGGGCGAGTTGATCCAGAACCAGCTGCGCACCGGCCTGAGCCGCATGGAGCGCGTGGTGCGCGAACGCATGACGACCCAGGACGCCGAGGCGATCACGCCACAATCCCTGATCAACATCCGGCCTCTGAACGCCACGATCAAGGAGTTCTTCGGAACCTCCCAGCTCTCGCAGTTCATGGACCAGAACAACCCGCTGTCGGGAGTGACCAACAAGCGCCGCCTGTCGGCCCTGGGCCCTGGCGGCCTCTCGCGAGACCGCGCCTCGATGGAAGTGCGCGACGTGCACCCCTCCCACTACGGGCGCATGTGCCCGATTGAGTCCCCTGAGGGCCCGAACATCGGCCTGATCGGCTCGCTGGCGACCTTCGCCCGCGTGAACCCCTTCGGATTCATTGAGACCCCTTACCGCAAGGTGGTCGACGGCAAGGTGACCGACGACGTGGTCTACATGACCGCGGACCAGGAGAGCGAGCACACGATCGCCCAGGCCAACCAGGAGCTGACCGAGGACGGGCACTTCGTCGAGGACCAGGCCTTGGTGCGAAACGCCGAGGCGGAGGCCACCGATGTGCCGGTCAGCGAAGTTGACCTGATGGACGTCTCGCCACGGCAGATGGTCTCAGTCGGCGCCTCGCTGATCCCCTTCCTGGAGCACGACGAGGGGCACCGCGCCCTGATGGGCACCAACATGCAGCGTCAGGCCGTGCCGCTGGTCAAGTCCGAGCGGCCCCTGGTGGGCACCGGCTCCGAGTGGCGCTCCGCCGTGGACTCGGGCGACGTGGTCTTGGCTGACAAGCCGGGTGCGGTCACCTACGTGTCCGCCGACATGATTCGCGTGATGAACGACGATGGCACCCAGTCCTCCTACCGCCTGGCCAAGTTCCAGCGGTCGAACCAGACCAACTGCTACAACCAGGTGCCGCTGATCAAGGACGGCGAGCGCGTGGAGGCCGGCACGGTGCTGGCTGACGGCCCCGCCACCCAGAAGGGCGAGATGGCCCTGGGCAAGAACGTGCTTGTGGCCTTCATGCCCTGGAACGGCTACAACTACGAGGACGCTGTGATCATCTCCCAGCGGCTGGTGCGCGATGACACCTTGAGCTCCATCCACATCGAGGAGTACGAGATCGACGCGCGCGAGACCAAGCTGGGCGCCGAGGAGATCACCCGCGACCTGCCTAACGTGGGCGAGGACGCGGTGTCCAACCTGGACGAGCGCGGCATTATCCGCATCGGCGCCGAGGTCGAGGCCGGGGACATCCTGGTTGGCAAGGTCACGCCCAAGGGAGAGACCGAGCTGACGCCGGAGGAGCGCTTGCTGCGCGCCATCTTCGGCGAGAAGAGCCGTGAGGTGCGTGACACCTCCCTGCGCGTCCCCCACGGTGAGACCGGCACGGTCATCCAGATCAAGGAGATCACCCGCGAGGAGGCCGAGGAGGACGGCGACGAGCTGCCTAACGGCGTCAACCGGATGATCCGGGTCTACGTGGCCCAGCACCGTAAGATCACCCAGGGCGACAAGCTCTCGGGCCGCCATGGCAACAAGGGCGTCATCTCGCGCATCCTGCCCGAAGAGGACATGCCCTTCCTGCCCGACGGCACCCCAGTCGACATCATGCTCAACCCACTGGGTGTGCCTAGCCGAATGAACCTGGGCCAGGTGCTGGAACTCCACCTGGGCTGGATCGCTCACGCAGGCTGGGACATCAGCCTGGACCCGAATCCGGATGCCGAGTGGAAGAAATTCGTGCCCGCCGGCGCCGAGAAGGGCGACCCGGGGACTCCGGTGGCCACTCCCGTCTTCGACGGCGTACGCCCAGAGACGATCATGGGCCTGCTCAAGACCACCCTGCCTGACCGTGACGGCGAGAAGCTGGTCGGCGAGAACGGCAAGGCGGTGCTCTATGACGGGCGAACCGGCGAGCCTTTCCCCGAGCCGATCTCCGTGGGCTACATGTACATGCTCAAGCTCCACCACCTGGTGGACGACAAGATCCACGCACGCTCCACCGGACCATACTCGATGATCACCCAGCAGCCCTTGGGCGGTAAGGCCCAGTTCGGCGGCCAGCGCTTCGGTGAGATGGAGGTCTGGGCGCTGGAGGCTTACGGCGCCGCCTACACCCTGCACGAAATGATGACCACCAAGTCCGACGACGTGGACGGTCGCGTGCGGGCTTACGGGGCGATCGTGCGCGGCGAGAACCTGCCGCCGGCAGGCATCCCCGAGTCCTTTAAGGTGCTGCTCAAGGAGATGCAGTCCCTGGCCTTGAACGTGGAGGTCCTGAACGCTGAAGGCAACGCGATCGAGATGAAGGACGAGGACGACGACCCAGGTGAGGGCAGCGAGTTGGGCTTCAACATCGGCGCCCGACCGGATGCCGCCGCCAAGGCCGATCAGTCGGCGCCCGAGCCTGAATTCCGCTGAACGCGCTACGGGTCGCCGGCGCCGCCCCGACGGGCGTCCGGCGACCCCCGAGAGTCGTAAAGCAGCCTAGGGCTGCATGGATTTGAAAGACAGGACAACATAGTGTTGGACGTCAATGCATTTGACAAACTGAGGATCGGACTGGCCACCGCCGACGACATCCGTGGCTGGAGCTATGGCGAGGTCAAGAAGCCTGAAACCATCAACTACCGCACCCTCAAGCCTGAGAAGGACGGCTTGTTCGGCGAGCAGATCTTCGGGCCCACCCGCGACTGGGAGTGCGCCTGCGGCAAGTACAAGCGCGTGCGTTTCAAGGGCATCGTCTGCGAGCGCTGCGGCGTGGAAGTCACTCGCTCCCGCGTGCGCCGCGAGCGGATGGGCCACATTGAGTTGGCCGCCCCTGTGACCCATATCTGGTACTTCAAGGGCGTGCCGAGCCGGCTGGGCTACCTGCTGGACATCGCGCCCAAGGACCTGGAGAAGGTCATCTACTTCGCGGCCTACATGGTCACCAAGGTGGATCAGGACCAGCGCCACCAGGACCTGCCGGACTTGCAGGAAGAGTTCGACAACGAGATCGGCCAGCTGGAGAAGAAGCGCGATCTGGAGATCGACAAGCGCTCCAAGAAGCTGGAAGAGGACCTGGCCGAGCTGGAACGCTCGGACGAGGCCAAGGGCGCCATGAAGACCCGGTTGCGTAACGGTGCCGAGCGCGATATGACCGCTATCCGCAAGCGTTACGATGAGCAGATCGCGCGCATCACCGCCGTCTTCGACCGCTTTAAGGACCTGAGGCCCGGCGACATGGAGGGCGACGTGGACCTGTGGCGGGAGATGGAAGATCGCTACGGCGACTACTTCGAGGGTTGCATGGGCGCCGAGGCCATCAAGCAGCGCCTGAAGGACTTCGACCTGGAAGGCGCCGCCAAGGAGCTGCGCGAGGAGATCGCCACCGGCTCCGGCCAGCGCAAGGCCCGGGCCCTGAAGCGGCTCAAGGTCGTTAACGCCTTCCTGACCACCGGCAACAAGCCCGAGGCCATGGTCCTGGACGCGATTCCCGTGATTCCGCCCGACCTGCGTCCTATGGTGCAGTTGGACGGCGGCCGCTTCGCCACCTCCGACCTGAACGACCTCTACCGGCGCGTAATCAACCGCAACAACCGACTGAAGAGGCTGATCGAGCTGGGCGCGCCTGAGATCATGCTCAGCAATGAGAAGCGCATGCTCCAGGAGGCTGTGGACTCGCTCTTCGACAACGGCCGGCGCGGCCGCCCGGTCACCGGCGCCTCCAACCGCCCGCTCAAGTCCCTTGCGGACATGCTCAAGGGCAAGCAGGGCCGATTCCGTCAGAACCTGCTGGGTAAGCGCGTGGATTACTCGGGCCGCTCCGTGATCGTGGTCGGGCCCTCCCTGCGTATGCACCAGTGCGGCCTGCCTAAGCCGATGGCGCTGGAGCTCTTCAAGCCCTTCGTGATCAAGCGGCTGGTGGACCTGAACTACGCGCAGAACATGAAGTCCGCCAAGCGTCTGGTCGATCGTGGCGACGCGGCCGTGTGGGGCGTGCTGGAGGAGGTCATCGCCGAGCACCCTGTGCTGCTCAACCGCGCACCTACCCTGCACCGCCTGGGCATTCAGGCCTTCGAGCCGATCCTGGTGGAGGGCAAGGCCATCCACCTGCCGCCGCTGGCGTGCGCGGCCTTCAACGCCGACTTCGACGGCGACCAGATGGCAGTCCACCTGCCGCTGTCCGCCGAAGCCCAGGCCGAGGCCCGCTCGCTGATGCTGGCCTCCGATAACATCCTGAAGCCGGCCGACGGCCACACCGTGACCATGCCTTCGCAGGATATGATTCTGGGCCTGTACTACCTGACCACTGTGCGCGAAGGCGCTAAGGGCCAGGGGCGGATCTTCTCCTCGCTGGCCGAGGCGCGCATGGCCCTGGACTTGGGCGAGATCGACATGCAGTCCAAGATCCTGCTGCGGGTGCCCTCCGACTTCATCATACCCAAGGGTTGGGAGCCGGGCGACCTCAAAGTCGTGGACCCCGAACCCGGCAGCCCCGATGTGGTCAAGGAGGAGGTCTTCAAGGACGGCTCCAGGCTGTTCGCGACCAACTATGGTCGCGTCTTGTTCAACCACACCCTGCCTGTGGACTACCCGTTCATCAACGAGCAGGTGGCCAAAGGCAAGCTGGCTGGCATCGTCGATGACATCGCCACCCGCTATTCGACGGCCCAGGTGGCCGCGACGCTCGACGCCCTGAAGGACCTGGGCTTCACCCGGGCCCCGTGGTCCGGCGTGACCATGGCCTTCTCGGACATCGTCGTGCCGCCCGACCGCAGCAAAATCATCAAGGAATACGAGGGGCAGGCCGCCAAGGTCAACTCCCAGTACGACATGGGCTTGCTGACCAACGAGGAGCGCCGACAGGAGCTGATCAACCTGTGGACAGAGTGCACCGACCAGGTGGCCGACGCCATGCGCGACAACTTCCATGATGACAACAACGTGAACATCATGGTGCAGTCGGGCGCGCGCGGCAACTGGATGCAGATTCGTCAGATCGCAGGCATGCGAGGCCTGGTGGCCAACCCCAAGGGTGAGATCATCCCCCGACCGGTCAAGTCCAACTACCACGACGGCCTGTCCGTGCTGGAGTACTTCATCTCCCAGCACGGCGCCCGCAAGGGTCTGGCGGATACGGCACTGCGTACGGCGGAGTCGGGCTACCTGACCCGCCGCCTGGTGGACGTGTCCCAGGACGTGATCGTGCGCGAGGAAGACTGCGGAACCAAGCGTGGCTTGACCATGAAGGTGGCCGAGCGCGACGAGGCTGGCAACCTGGTCCTGGTCAAGGCCGCGGACGGTGGGCCTTACTCCCGCCTGCTGGCCGAGGATGTGCTGGATCCCAAGGACGGCAAGACCGTGCTCTACAAGCGCGACGACCCGCTGTCCATGGACACCCTGCGCGACCTGGTCGCCCACGGCGTGGAGGAGGTCAAGGCCCGCTCCGTGCTGACCTGCGAGTCCACCCGTGGCGTGTGCGCCAAGTGCTACGGCTGGTCTCTGGCCACCATGCGCTTGGTCGATGTCGGCGAGGCCGTGGGCATCGTGGCCGCCCAGTCCATCGGTGAGCCGGGTACGCAGCTGACCCTGCGTTCCTTCCACTCCGGCGGCGTCGCTTCGGCCTCCGATATTACCCAGGGTCTGCCCCGTGTGACCGAGCTCTTCGAGGCCCGCACTCCTAAGGGCGAAGCCCCGATCGCGGAGTTCCCCGGAACCGTCAAGGTGGAGGACACCGATCGCGGCCGCCAGGTGACGCTGAGTCCGGACGATGGCACGATCGAGCCGCTGACTTACCCGGTGACCCGGCGCGCGCCCATGCTGGTCAAGGATGGGCAGCACGTCGACGCTGGCACCCAGCTGATCGAAGGCTCGGTCGATCCGAAGAAGATCCTGCGGATCCTCGGCCCTCGCGCCGCCCAGGTGAACATCGTCAACGAGGTGCACACCGTCTACCGCTCCCAGGGCGTGGACATCCACGACAAGCACATCGAGGTCATCGTCCACCAGATGCTGCGGCGGGTGACCGTCATCGACTCCGGTGACACCGACCTGCTGCCCGGCGAGCTGGCCGATCAGGCCAAGTTCAAGGCCGCCAACGTGAAGGCCGTCAAGGCTGGGGGCAAGCCTGCAGCGGGCCGCCCCGAGCTGATGGGCATCACCAAGGCCTCCCTGGCCACCGACTCTTGGCTGTCGGCCGCCTCCTTCCAGGAGACGACCCGCGTGCTCACCGAGGCCGCCCTGAACCAGAAGGTCGACGATCTCAAGGGGCTGAAGGAGAACGTGATCATCGGCAAGCTGATCCCGGCCGGCACCGGCTTGGCGCGTTACCGAAACGCCAAGGTGGAGCCGGACAAGGCCATCCGTGACACCATCTACCCCAACTTCGGGCTGGGCGGCGACTCGACGGGCGACCTGTCCGATGCTGACCTGGCTGATGTGGACTTCTCCAACATCGACTTCGGCGACCTGAAGCTGGGCGACGATTTCAACCCGGATGATTTCCTGAACGACCAAGGCGGGCAGAGCAGCCTGGACGAGGACGGCGACCTGCCAAC
This sequence comes from Bifidobacterium actinocoloniiforme DSM 22766, assembly GCF_001263395.1. Lineage (NCBI taxonomy): Bacteria > Bacillati > Actinomycetota > Actinomycetes > Bifidobacteriales > Bifidobacteriaceae > Bifidobacterium > Bifidobacterium actinocoloniiforme. The sequence goes on from NZ_CP011786.1 coordinate 110,498, forward strand.
CAACGCCCAGACCGCCGCCGAGGCTGAGGCTGACAAGGCCGACCAGGATCAAACAACCGCCAAGGGCAGCAACGATCTGGGCTTCACCGATGCCCAAGGCGACCAAGCCTCCAACGATCAGGAAGGCAAGGGGTCCGGCTCCGGCAGCGGAACCACCAAGGCCTCTTTCTCTTCGGCTGACAAGTGATAGCGGTCGCAGGTAGATAAGTTCGGGCCCGCACCTGGCGCGCAGACGCTGGGTACGGGCCCGAACTGCGTGTTGGCCCCGTCGCGGCGGCTCTTGTGTGTTTCAGTGGTCTCCAGACGCGCAAGCCCCAAGGCAGGGGGATGAGGCGCCAGGCCCAGCGGCGGAAGCGGCCCTTGGAACTCAGGAGCCGTACCGCCGCGCGATCTACGCTCTGCCAGTAGAGATCGGCCTCTTGGGGCGAGCAATCGGCTGTGCTGAAGGCCGCTTGGTCGGCCAGCAGAGCCAACGCATTGGCCGGGTTGGCTTCCGGGCCTGACGCCCGCCCTGCCGGGGGACGCTCGCCTAGGGCAGCATGCAGTGATCGATCCAGCGTTTGGGCCTGCTGGCTGCGGGTTCTTCCACTGACTGGAACGCCCAGCCGCCTGGCCAGAGCGATGAGGAACCGCCAGCCTGCCAGGATGCGCTCGCGAGGAGTTCCGGTCAGCTTCAGCAGCCTGAGAGAGCGTCTGCTCGCCGCTGATAAACCTGCTAGCAGGCCGGTGCAAACCCATAGGGGCAGCGTCCATAGGGCCATAGCCCTCAGTAGGGGACCGACCCGTTCCCACCATCCCTCGTGCTTGGTCCCCTGACCGCCCGAACCCGCGTTCTGAGGATTGTCCACGCTTGGCGGCCCCTCGCGCAAGGGGTCGGACAGGGGAAGGGGAGGTCGGGCCCGGTTCGGTTCCTTCTGGCGCTCCGACCGGTCGGTCTGTGGGCGTCGGCTCTGCGGGGGAGTGGGGTGGAAGGCCACCCAGCCCAACCCCTCCAAATCCACCTCCACCCAGGCTTGCATGTCCTCGCCGGTGAAGGTCAGAGGGCCGTTCGGCTTGGGCGAAGGAACGCTTTGGGCTTCGGCATCGATCGCCGCTTGCCCTTGCTGGGGGAGGAAGCCTAAGACGACGCGGGCGCTCAGGCCCTCCTGCCGGGCCATCAGGGCCATCAGGGAAGCGTACTGCTCGCTGTCGCCGACCAGGGCGTCCGCTCTGAGCATCCGCTCGATTCGGTAGCTGCCATGGCCCGCTTGCGAAGGATAATCACCGGCTAAACCATGGGAGAACCAGCCTTCGGAGCGCAGGGCGTCGGCCAGATTCAGCGCCTTGCGCCCCGCGCTTACGCCTGGGGTTGTGCCAGCGAAGCGATTGGCGGCCTGGGTTAGGCCGGCGGGCGGTCGGTTCAGGGGAGGCTGGGTGACCGGGGCGGCGCGCGCGCTGGCGATTGCCTGGCGGGAGGGAGGTCGCGGGGGCAAGTGGCCCTGTTCCCGGTAGGAGAAAGGGCCGGCCAGTCCAGCGGGGGCCAAGGCCGCCGCAGAAGCTGCGTCGTAGTAAGCCTGGTCCAGAGGTACGGCCTGTGCTCGGTCGAAGCGCTCGGCATGGCCGACGCTGGGCATCAGACCGGGCCCTAAACCTGCGTGAACGTGGAAGGTCGCCACAAAAGGCGGTCCCGCCGTTGGCTGCTCTTGCTGATTATCCGCGGCGTTGGGCTGCTGACGGCCTAACCTGCGGTAGCCGCCACCCTCGGTGGACCCCGTCCCGCCCACGGTCCATACCTGGCCGTCGAAGGCGTCCAAGACCGCCAGACGAATCGGTGCGGGGCTGGGCAGACCCTCGACCTCCAGCAGCGGCTCTTGGCGAAAGTCCTTCAGATAAGCTCGGTAGGTGCTCAGGGGACTGGTCCGCGTGACGATTGAGGTAGGGGGCTGGTAGTGCTCGCGCAGGACCAGCCGTCTGCCCGGCGCAAGCCCTTGGACGCTCAGGGACAAGCCGCATGCGGTCAGGGCACAGACCAGTTTCGCCGCGGCACGCCTCCGAAGCGGGCGGTCCGAAGACCAGAAGGCCAGCGCTAGGGCGAGAGCTAGGCCGGTCGGGCCTGTATGCCAGCCTTCCCTGGTCCCCAGGAAGGCGCTGGCCGCCATTGTGGCCAAGGGGACTACGGCTCCGCAGGCACGGGTTCGCGGCCATCCATGCACCTGGGATGGCACTAAGGCCAGGCGGCCGGCCAGGTATCCGGTCCACAGCAGGAGGGTCCACAGGGCCATGCCGGCCCCTTGGGCGCGTCCCAGGGGAGGGTCTTCGCAAATCAAGAGCTTGAAGCCGCTCACGGACGCCGCTAACCCCTGGCCTATGAGGCTTCCAGTCGGCAGGAATCCCCACAGATGACGCCCTGGCATGGCCAGGCTGGGGCCAACCAATAGCTGTGCCGCAAGGAGCAAACCGACCTGGGCCAGCCCAGGCAGTCGGGGAAGACGCGAGCACCAGGAGCAAGCGCCCGCCAACAGACAGGCCGGCAAACCCAGGATCAGCCACAGTCCCCAGGACCCGTAGACAGGCGCCAACTGGAGCGAGGCCAGCAGATTGCACGCCTCCAGAGCCGCTAACTGGCAGGCCAACCGTCTAGGGCGCGGATTCGTCCGACTGTTGTGGGTGGAGCTGGGCCAATCAGCGCTGTTTGGCGAGGTCAACGATAGCTCCGGCTCCCATTGGCCTGTAACAGGTGAACCACAACCAAGACCAGTCATGCCAGTGCCTCCAACAATGCCGGGAGCTGCTCCAAACAGCCAATGGAAGCTCGGACCTTCCATCCGTCGATTGCGCTGCTGATTGCCGCGCCGCCGGATTGCGCGCCGTCAGCGTGCGAGCCCAGGTTCGCGGTCAGCAGCAGGATTCGTCCGCTGACTGGGTCGCCCATGCCCAGGAGCGCCCGCTGGACCTGACTTGCGACGGTGCGGGATCCTAGGACGCAGATCGCGGCGGATAGGGGTTGCGAGTCAGCGAGCTCCGCTGAATCATCGCGTTGGCTCAGCGCCGCTGGTTCCAAGGGGTTTCCATCCGGTCCGACCCAGTGCAGGGCGCTGCACCCGTCCAACCAGTCATCCGCCTCCTTTGGTGTCCACACGACTGATCCTAGGGTCAGCCGGGGGGCGCAGCCGCCGCCTAGGGCCGCCAACCCGAGCGAGGCCAGAAGGCTGACCGCAAGCTCGAATTCCGGTGCGCTAGCGTAGGCGTTCGGATTGGCGTCCAGCCAGAGTCCCAGCGCCGGGCTTTGGCGGGGCAGGTAGCGGCGGACCAGGAGCCTGCCTGTGCGGGCGGCGGAAGGCCAGTGGACCCTGCGCAGGTCATCGCCAGGTTCGTAGTCACGCAAGCTGTGGAAGTCCACGCCCTCCTCGGACCAATCGGATCCCCCTTCTTGGTCGGAGAGGAGGCCAGCTCCACTGGCTGCCTCCAGCGGCACGGTGCGGGGGTGGACGACCAGTCGTAGGGGGCCTGCTGCGGTCAGGCCTCTGGTGGACAGGCCGAGGGGGTCGTTCCGCTGGATGGTCAGGGGGCCGATCCACCCCATTCCTCGGCGGGCGGCGCGCAGGGTCACTGTGCGCCGCGCGCTTTGACCTGGTGCCAGTCGCGGCAGTGGCCATATGTAAGAGGCCGCGCCCGCTTTCAGGCGCACTTGGGCTCCGGTGGAACTTCTGCGGCCCGTGTTGCAGGCGGAAAGGGAGATTGTGGTCTCCTGCCCTGCCAGCAGGGTCAGGGATTCAGACTCGAATCCCGCTCTCAGGTCTGGGGAGTTGCGGGATAGGACCAGGCCGATGGTCAGAAGGGCGATTCCGGTGGCGGCCATGCTCAGCAGTTCGGCCCAACCCAAAGCCAGGAAGGCCAAGGCGCTGCCCGCTGTCAGCAAGCACACGGCCCGACCCAGGGGGGTCAGACGGAGCCAGCTTTCCACAGGCCCGCAGTCCGTGCGTGGCTGATTCTCGCGCGCTCTCATGCGTCCAGCCCGCCCTCGGGCACAGGCACGGATTGAATGACTTCATCTATTGTTTGGAAGAGGTCGGCGCCGTCCATCCGGGCCTGCCGGTTCAGTTTGATACGGTGAGCCAGCACCGGCTGCGCGAGGGTCAGCAGGTCGTCAGGGATAACGTAATCGCGTCCGAGCGACGCGGCCCACACCTGGGCCCCGCGCACCAAGGCCAGACCGGCGCGGATGGATGGCCCGGTCTCGATTGACTTGCTATGGCTGCAGGCCTCCAGAAGACGGGTGACGTATTCGAATATCGGGGCGCTGCAGTGGACGGAGGCCGCGGTGGCTTGCAGCCTGTTGAAGCCAGCGCGGTCAATGATTGGATCCAGACGGGAGGCCCTGTCCCGTAGTCGGGACTGGGTCAGAATTTCCAGGCTGGCCTCGTGGCTGGGCGGGCCTAGGCTGACCCGCAGCATGAAGCGGTCCAGTTGGGCCCCGGGCAGGGGATAGGTGCCTAGCTGGCCTTGAGGGTTCTGTGTGGCGATAACCAGGAAGGGGTTGTCCATCGCATAGGTGTGCCCGTCCACGCTCACCCGGCCCTCCTCCATGACCTCCAAAAGCGCGGATTGTACCTTGGGCGAGGCCCGGTTGATTTCGTCCGCCAGCAGGACGGACGTGAAGACGGGGCCGGGGCGGAAGGTGAAATCCCCGCTGCGCCGCTGGTAGACGCTGACCCCAAGCAAGTCGGAGGGCAGGAGGTCGGGGGTGAATTGAATCCGCCTGCGGTCCAGGCCTAGAACCTGGGCCAAGGCCCGGGCCAACTGGGTCTTGCCGGTGCCCGGCTCATCCTCCAGGAGCAAGTGACCCCCGGCGATCGCGGCTGTCAGACAGAGCCGGACCGCTTTGTCTTTACCGACCACGGCCTCGCTGATGGCGGTAAGGAGTTTCTCGAAGGTTCGACGGAAGTCGTCCGTATCGGCTGGGTGGATGGATGGACTGCGCTCGCGGATGCGCTGGGGCCGGTCAGGGTCCGTTCCAGTTCCCGCGCTCCCGCCTCGGCCGGTGGTGAGGTTGGTGTCGTCGTGGGGGTGGCCTTCGGCGCAGGCGCTCAGACCAGGTAGCTTGGTCTGGTCGGACGGGTTGGAGCGGGCGGGTGCTAGGGGGATGCTGGTGTCGTCCGGCGCCCGCTGATCGGCGGCTGCCCCGAACGTGGGGCTCAGACGGGTGGCATCGTTCAGGTGACCGCTGCCGGGCGAACGGGTGGCGTCGGGCAGGGGACCGCGGGCCGGCGGGCGGCTGGCGTCAGGCAAGCGCGTGGCGTCAGTCAGACGGGTGCCGTCGCTCGGCTCGGTGATGTCCCTGAGTGAGGGGGTGTCAGTGCCTGCGGCCATATCATCGCCTGCCTTCCAGGGTGATCAGTGCACGGGCGGTCGGGGATGTGTTGGAGGGCGGCTGCCCTTGGGCCCGGGTCACGGCTTCCAAGGTGATGGTGTTCAGGCCCGGATCGACTGGCAAATTCAGGACACCACCAAGGCTGGCGCCCTCCTGCGCGCATGGCCAGGAGACGGTCATCGCCCGCGCTCCTTGACTGGCCGTCAGATCCACGGCCTGGCAGGCCCCGCCATGCAGACGCCCAGCCTTGAGCGTGACTTGGACCCTTCCGGGCGGCCAGCCGGGCTGATCGTGGAGGACCTGTTCGAAGACGGGCGCGTCTGGACTTGACCAGCTGGCTCCGACCGCTGTAGCCGCAGGCCCGGAGCCCGCTTGATTACTGGCGTTGACGCTGATGGTGCAGGTTGATCCCGCGGCGTCATGGGGCACAGCCAGGACCGCCTGAGTGGATGAGGGTGACCGACCCATGATTGGCCCACAACCCGGGCCGGAAGCGTTGACCTGGTAACTGGTGATCCTGCTGCCCCGGTTGCGCGCAGGACGCCAGGAGACGCGCAGCTCCTCTTGCGCGCTGCCGTCCACGATCAGGCCTTCCGGGGCTTGCGGCCTAGCGTCCGGCCGGGCTGCCAGCGGGGCCGAGGGATTCGACCAACCTTGGGCATTGCGGGCGCGCACCATGAAGGAGTAAGTTTGAGCGTTGACCAGACCGCCGAGTGTGCAGGAGTTGGCTTGACCGCAAGAGTGGGAGCCTGAGCCGGCCGGGCTCTGATAGGTCACCTGGTATTCGAGGATGGGTGACCCCATAGCGGCCCCAGGAATCCAAGCCAGCGAAACGGAGCCGTCCCCAACCACAAGGCTCGAAGCGAGCAAGGAGGGTGGGCGAGGACGATTGATGAAGTCCACTATTATGCTGGCGGTCACCCGCCGTTCGGGCGCTCCGGTCCCATCGGAGACCGTCAGTATAACCCGTCCGTTGGCGGCTTCGACGGGGTCGCTGGCGTTGAGCTCGACCCACCCACCGGTTTGGATGCGGGCGGTCAAACCAGGCTGGTCGCTGGTCGCTGCGGCTAGTGAGAGGGGGCGGTCAGGCAAGGGGTTGTATGCCCCGTCGAGCGCGTTCAACCGTATGCCATGGCCGGCGGCCAGGCTGATCCGGCGGTCGGGCACTGATGCCAAAGGCTTACGGCTGGCCACGATTCGCAGGGTCAGGGCCGTCTCCAACTTGCCGCCTGGGTAGCGGATAGTGAACGGCAGCCTTACCCGCTGCCCCAGGGCGGCATTCCGACTGGCCGAGAAGGTCAGGTCGCCGTCCGGACGCAGCCTGGCCTGGATTGGCCCTTTGAAACCGGGACTGTCGTAAATCAGCGCCTTGGCCTGGGCCTGTGAGGTGGTGCGCGTCAGCTTTTTGAGCGCCAGGTGCTGGGTCTGGCCGCCCGCCTCCAGGTCGATCAGTGGCGAGGTGAACGTCGGCGGCGCGCCGTGCTCGCCGTTGACCTCGATCGGGAGGGTGAGCACGGCTTGGCTGCCTACGGCTGAGGACGGGCCTTGGGCTGCGGCGGTGAAGGTGATTGAGGCGGGGCCCGAGTAACCGTGAGCGGGGGTGAAACGCAGGTGGTCCGGGTCCAGGTAGGGGTCTGACCCATCCGACTTGGTGGCTTGCACGGACTTGGGGGAAACGACCCGTACAGGGGCTGAGCCCGCCTGCGCGTAAGCGGAGACGGCGATGGTCAGGCTGGAGCCGGCTGCTACGGTCAAGGGCGGGGCGTGAGGGTTGGGGCTGGGCCTGAGCGAGCCGACGGCGGGGAGGCGAATCAGGGCGATGGAGGAGACGTTGTAGCGGGTGTTGGTCACTGTGTATGGGATGGCGCGCGCGCTCGGGGAGGGGTTGGCTGTGAGCGTCCAGGAACCGGAGGACTCCCGCAGGTTGGCTTGATCCTGGGCTTGGGGGCCTAGACTCAGCGTCAGGTCGCTGTTGGGTCCGGAGGGATTGGCGATCAGAGCGTCCATGCTGCGCGCGAACCTCCCTCCCTCCCAGTCCGCCGATGTCAGCGAGCAGTCGCGCGCCTGGGGCGGTAGGATCGGGGCGTCCGGGCTGGTGGAGACCCGCAGGCTGGCCTGGTCGGCCATTCCAGCGGCATTGCGCACGGTGTAGGTCAGATAGGATTCGCCGGTCTGACTGGGGCTGGTCAGATGGATACCGCCCTGCCGGGCGCTGGCTCGTAAGGGACCGGCTCCCTCCAGCTGGGGGTCCAGCCTGGCTTCCAGCCCGTCCGAGCTCACGTCGTTGCCGGTCACGGGCACGTCGGTTTGGACGCCTGGCCGCAGTCGGACGTGGTCGTCTCGGGCCATCAATCCTGGCGCCTGGTCGCTGGGGGCGATGCCGACCCGTATGCGCGCCTGTGCGGGCTGTCCGGTCCAGTCTTCGACCTGGTAGGTGAACTCGTCGGTCCCACGAGAGTCCGGGTAGGCCTCGTAGAGCAAGGATCTGTCGCTGGAGCCCAAGACGCGGCCCCGCCGGGGCAGCTGCGAGCCCAGGCCCACAAGCGCGGTGTCATCGCCGTCCTGGTCGATGCCGGTCAGGGGTATCGGTATGCGCACTTGACCGCCGGCCACGGTGCGGGCCTCCAGGTCACGGGGCCTGCTGGGCGCCTTGCCTTCGGCGCGGCTGGGGTGGATGTCTATGGTGATGCTCCCCCTGGCGGAGCCGCCGCCAGGCTCGCTGACCGTGTAAGTCAGCCGGGCTCGGCCAGCCTGGTCGCCGGCCAGGTACCGCACGCTTTCGCCGCTGACGAAAGCTTGGCCGGGCGGGTTGCCTGCATCGGCCTCCAGTTTGGGCGACAGGCTGACTTGCGCGCCCGTGGGCGAGCTCACGTGGTCCATGACGGCGATGGTCAGGCTCCCTCCCTGACGCACCTGGGCCTGGATGTCGCTGGCCCTGAGGGCGGGCTGGGCCGACTGCCGCGCGGCGGGTAGAATCGTGATGCTCGCCTGACTGGAGCCGGCTTGGTTGGCCGCCTGGTAGCGAATCGTCACCGGGCCGGTCAGGCTACGCTTGGCCTCCAGTCTGACCCACCGGCCCTCGGCCACGCCCGCCTTGATTCCGCTGGCGTCGCTGGTATCGACCCCGGTCAAGATCAAGGGCCCTCCCGTGGGGTCGAAGTCATTGGCCAGGGGGTCCAGGCTGGCCTGACCGGTTTGATCCAGGACCGCTGTGTCGTCGGCAGTGATGGCCGTGGCGCCTTTGCTTGAGGCCTCTATGGCTTGCAGGCGGATGAGCCCTTGGGACTTGCGCCCAGCTTGGCTGACGGTGTAGGGCAGGTAGTAGTCGCCAGGTCGCTCGGCCCGTGCGCGCACGGTCAGGGAGCCGGGCAGGGGATTGGTCTCGACGCCGGGACAGTGCTGGATATCGTCGAGTTGCAACGGCGAGTTCGGGTCGGCTTGGACGGCGGGGGACAGGTTGATCTCGCTTGTCTGACCGGCCACGAGCCGGAGGACCAGGGGACCGGCCACTGGGGCTTGGCTACCCGTGGCAGAGACTTGGCAATCGATGAGGGCGCTGCTCGTCGCACGCCCATCCGAAACCTGAACCTCCAAGCTGGCCGGCCCGGCGGCGTCGTTGGCCGCATGCACGTCCAGTCGGCCGTCGGCCCGGACGGTCGCGGTCAGGGGGGAGGCAGGCCGGGTTTGGACCGCGAGCAGGGCCAAGGGGTCGCCGTCCGGGTCCGTGAACCCTGCCAAGGCGTTCAGGCTGGTCCCTGATCCTTCCGCTATCCGGCAGTCGGGCGACGGGCCGGTCCAGGCGGGCGGACGGTTGTCGGACCGGGGCAAAACCTGGAGCGCGATGGAGGCCGATGAGGAGTGGCCCCGTCCGTCGCTGGCCGTGTAAGAGACGCGCACACTGCCAGGTGGCAAATCCGAGGCGTCCACTTGCAGGAAGCGGCCCCCGCCGGCAGGCTCGGCCCGCAGGCGCTGGTCGCTGGCCGTGGCGCGGCTGATCGAGGCCAGCGCGCAGCCGGTCTCCTGGTCGTTGGCTAAAGGGTCCAAGAGGGCCCGGGAGCCTGCGCGCACGGCTAGGTGGTCGTCCTCGGCCCTGATTGAGCCTTCCTGCGCCTTGCAGGATGCGCTGAAGTCCGTTGGGTCGGCATCTTTCTGGCGACCTGTTTGGTGGACCTCGGCCGCCTTAGGGTCGGCTGGGTCCCAGCTCAGGTTGACTGCCTGGGCGGCGGTGTCAGGGTCCCAGACCGAGCCTGATTCGATGTCGTTGAGCACCACTTGGCGCTTATTGGCGCGGAACATCAGCCGTGTGCCGGGCGTGATCGAATCCAGGCTGCGAATGGGCCCATCCCCAGGCTTGCTAGGGGCGGATGGCCGGCCCCCGTCGGTCCCGCATAAACGGGTGAAATTGCGGGCTTGGCTGGACCACGCCGCCCACAGGCAGCCTCCTGAGGAGACCGGCCTGGCGGGCCGCCCGGTGGAACCGGTGGCGATGGTTTCCAAGCTTCCGTCCGCTTGATCCAAGTCCGCGATGAACACATGCCCCTGGTCGGTGGCGGCGATCCAAGAGCCTTTCTGGTCCTGGTCAACGGGAGAGGACTGGAGCTCGAGCGGCCCTTGACCGGGCAGCTGGACGCTGCCGTTCTTCCAGCGCATGGTGCGGCCGGAGAGTACGACCGCCTGTCCTTGGACGACGGCTAGGGCGTCCGCGCTCAGCCTCCGTCCGCCAGTCAGGGAGGGGCCCTGGTGGATCGTGCGGGCGGCGGGGTTGCTCAAGGTCAGTACGGCGCCGTCGTCAGCCCGGTACCCATAGAGCGTGCCGTCCGCCCCTATGGCCGCTTGGCCTCCCCGGCCCAGGGCCATGACCGGGTCCGCGTGCGCCAGGTCGGGGGGAGGGAAGGAGGCGCTTCCTGCCCAAACCTGACCGGTTCGTTGGTCGAAGGCTGCGAGGGTGCCCGCGGACAGGAGTGGCTTGACGCTGGCTGGGGCATCGGTAGAGCCGGACGTTTTGAGGCTCACCGGGTCGATTGTGGATAGGCGTCGTCCCTGTCGCAGAAAGGTGCGTCCGCCGCTCTGGGCCAGGTCCAGGCTGGGGGAGGGAGCGGGCAGCATGGCGTCGGCCTCGCGGATGCGGGGGTTGAAACGGGCCAGTTTGCCTTTGCTGGCCGAAGCCACCCAGACCGTGCCGTCGTCCAAGTCCGCCTGCTGCCGATTGCTGACCGGCACCAGGATGACCGCCGTGGCCAGGGCAGCAGCCAGGAGGAGGGCCAAGGCTGACCGGAGGCGAAGAGCCGTGCGGGGGTCGCCCTTGGATTTTCCCCAGGACGGGTTTTGCCGCCAGCGGCGGTCCTTAGTGGGGCGGGGTCGTATCGTCGCCCATCCATATGCGTCAGTCATGGGGCCAGGCTAGGCCGCTCAGGGCGCAGAAGCGCCTGTGGACAGCCCATGTGGTCGAATGTGCGTGCTTGTGGTCGAATGTGCGCGAGCCGCGTCGGTTCGAGCGGTGCCTAGGCGCTCAGGGGAGGGTGGCGCAGATGCGAGCTGGCTGGTTGGAGATGCGTTGGTCGGCGCGTAAAAGGGCCACTTGGATGCAGACGGCCCGTTCCTGCCCCGCATTGACCTGGGTCTTGGGCTCGCTGCTGCGCTCGGCCCCGCGCCAATCGGCCTGGCCGTCCTCGGGGGCGGTGGCGGGCACAGTCTTCCACAGGTAAGCGTCGCCGGGCTCTGGAGCCGGGTTCGACCAGGAGAAAAGCGCCAGGCCCTCATGCAGATCCCCTCGTCCCGCAGTCACCGTGGGCACGCTGGCAGGGGCGGATTGGCCGATCTGATCCCCGCTGGACCCGGTGGAGGAGGGCAAGGAAGAAGAGGCGCTGAACCCGGCATTGCCGGTCCCTGCGGCCCCGCCTGCTTCGCCAGCCCGTTTGGCCGCCAGGAAGCCAACGCCCAAGGACAGGACCGCAGCCAGGAGGCAAGCCAGGGCGAAGACGGCTGCCCGGCGCAGCCCCCATGCCTGCTGACCGCTGATCGGGTGGCCGGAAGCGCTTGACGGTCCTCGAGCATGCGCTGGTTGGGCCCTCAGACTCCGCAACCAGCCCAGTTCGGAACGCTCGCTCCCCTTCCCCTTGACACGGTTTGCCTCTGGGGCGGCTGGTCGCGAGCCACCCAGCGCATCCAGGCGGCCGGCCGACCCCGTCCGAGCGCTTACTGGCCTTCGGGCGTTCGTGGAAGTCGCGATTCGTCCGCCAGACGGCTTCCGCACGACCCGCGCGGCGGTGGCGGGAGCCTGGTCCTCGTCGAAGGCCCGAGCGTCCGCTTGATTCCCATCGGATTCACCCTTGCTCGCGTCGCTCCGTCCATCCGATTGCTTGAACCCGGAGCCATCCGCGTAGCCGATCCGCGCGCGCTCGCCGCTTTCACCGCCTTCTGCTGAATCCAAGTCCTCGGAATCAGCGCTGCCAAGATCCGTGTTCCCGTCGCCAGCCCCAGTCGTCGCCAGCGTCGCGTCCCTCTTTTGCTTTCTCGCACTGAGGCGCCCCGCCATGCCCAGCTCCTCTTGACTGGGGTAGGGGTCCGCCCCCCGCGCGACCAGAGGCGTCATATGGCCGTAGAGCCGGGCCTGGAGCACCTGCATGTCGCGGCCGAAATCCAGGGAGGAGAAGTAGCGTTCCTCGCGGTCGTGGGCCATGGCCTTGTCAAGCACCCGCTCGAAGTCCGGCGAAGCCTCGCCCCGCCGTAGCCTGGGCGGTCCCTCATGCTCGATGAGCTGGGCGAGCTCCTGCTCATCGCGTACCCGGAAACCATACTCGTAGGGAGATTTTCCCGTGAGCAGGCCGAAGATGGAGGCGCCCAGGGAGTAGATGTCCGAAGCCTCGGAGCCTCCGGACTTGTGGGCTATGATTTCGGGAGCGGCCCAGGGCACGGACAGCCCTTTGGCTTGGGAGGCCGTGTAGGTGGAGGCCGAGATGCCGAAATCGGACAGGACCGGCAGGCCGCGCGTGGTGACCAGGAAGTTGCCAGGCTTCACGTCGCGGTGGATGATGCCCTGCTGATGGGCGGCGTAGAGGGCGGAGGCGATGCGCACGCCGAGGTCCAGGGCGCCGCGCTCGTCCAGGCGGGTGGTTTTCATGATCCGCTTGTAGTTGCCGCCGGGCGCGTACTCCATCACGATATAGTCGCGCCCGTCATGGCTGACGCCGGCTGAGAGGATGGTCAGGATGGCCGGGTGGGCCGACAGGCGCGCCATGAACGTTGCCTCTTTGAGGAAGAGGGCGTGCGACCGGTCTGAGGCCCGCCGCTTGCTTACCTTGACTGCCACCAGCCGTCGGGGCTCCAGCTGCCGGTAAAGGTAGACCCAGCAGGTGCCCCCCTGGCCCAGGGGCCGCAGGTAGAGGTAACCGCTGATTTGCGGGGCGCCCTCGACGGCGGACTCGGTGTCCTCAGGGTCCGCCATCCTCCCACCTCCTCCCACAGGCCGTTTATCCAGGTAATTCTATGCGCACGGGGGGAGCGGCCCGCGCGTCCCTGGCCCGGTTGGGTTCCGGGGGCTCGGGCGCGGTTGGTGTACAGTGGCTCAAAACCCATCGCGCCCAACGCGTCCCACCATCCAGAGAAGGGACCTACGGGGCGAACGAGTGAAGACAAGGCGGAATCAATGGACAACATCACGCGAATTGACGGACTCTACAACTTCCGGGACTTGGGAGGCATGGAGACGGACAGCGGCCACATAGCCTCAGGACTTCTTTACCGGTCCGAGGCCTTGGCCGGGATGAGCGAGCAGGGCCGCAGGCAGTTGGAGGACTCACCGGTGGCTCTGGACCTGGACTTGCGCTCCGACCAGGAGGCCAGATTGCTGCCCGACCCCGAGATCAAGGGCGTTGAGCGCGTTCACATCGAGATGCTGGACGGAGCCATGCCCGAGGACGCGGGCGACATCGAGCGGCGTGAGAGCCAGGGCAAGGATGCGGCCGCTTTGCTTCGGCAGACCTACCTGTCGCTGATCGCCCACAACGGCCCGGACTACGCCCGGGTGGTTCATCGCACAGCCCAGGCCGCGGCGGCCGGCAAAGGCACCCTGATCCACTGCTCGGCAGGCAAGGACCGCACCGGCACGTCAATCGCGTTCATCCTGACCCTGGCTGGCGCTCGAAGGGAGCAAGTCGTGGCTGATTACGCCTCCTCGCAAGCCAACCTGAGTGGCGCCTGGCAGGAGTCCATGCTGGCCATGATCGAGCGGGCTGGCGTGAATGTGCCGGAGAGCATCCGCCCGACGATGGTAATCACGCCACCGGCCCTGATTGAGGAGATACTGGACAAAGTCGAGCGTGAATACGGGTCCGTGGCCGCCTACCTCCTGGCTAACGGCGGCCACCAGGAGGACATCGACGCCCTCCGGCAGGCTCTACGGGCCGACTGACCTACCGGGCCCACCGCCCATTGAACGCTGGGACGGCTCCGGACTTGATCGCCCGAGGCGTAGCGGGCCGGACCAGGGTGGACCTTAGGCTGGAGACATGACGAGAGCGAAGCAGGTGGACATGGGCCAAGCGCTCCAGGCCGTGGAACGGCTGATCGCCGGCGACCTCAACGGCGAGGACGGCCTGTCCAGCACGGTCCTGTGCCTGGCTGGCCCGCCCCGCTCCGGCAAGACCACGTTCGCCCAGGAGACCCTGTTGGCCGCCCTGGCCGCCTATGGGGACGGGGGAGCGGTGATGGTGGTCTCGGGCCGCCACGCCGCCGACCAAATCAGCAAGGCCGTGATCGCGCGTCGGGGCGCATCCTCCCAGAGCCGTCCGGTCGGCACCCTCCAGGCGCTCGCCTTCCGCTTGCTCAGCCAATCTTCCGCCAGCCAGGAGGGTCGGGCGCTGCCCAAGCTCTTGAACGGCGCCGAGCAGGACGCTCTCCTGCGGCAAGTGATGGCCCGTCACATAGCGCACGTGGAAGCCGGCGACGACTGCCCCTCCTGCCGGTTGCTTGAGCGCTACTTCTCCAGCCAAGCGGGTTTAAACGGGGCCAGAGGCTGGTCTGGGGTGCTGACCCAGGCGACGGTTAGGGCGGATGACTTAGCCGGGCGGATTGACGATGACTTCATCGCCCAGCTGCGAGACATGCTGGCACGCACAATCGAGCTGGGGGTCGGCCCTAGCGACCAGGGGCCGATTCTGGATGCGCTGTCCAGCCAGGCGCTGGACCTGGACGAGCGTGACCGGCTCGGCGTCCAGTGGCGTCTGGCGTTCGCCCTGGGGCAGGAGTACATGGAACAGGTGGATGCCGCTTATCCCGACCAGTACCGTTTGGACCCTTCCATGCTCCTGGTGTCCGCTCGGCGGGCGGTGGAGGAGGATGAGGGTCTTGGGTTGCCGGCCCTGGTGGTCGTGGATGACTGGCAGGACCTGACCATGGCGGGCATGGGATTCATCCAGGCCCTGGTCCAGCGGGGGGTGCGCCTGGTCCTGGCCGGTGACTGCGACGAATCGGTCCAGAGCTTCCGCGGCTCCTACCCGGAGTTCTTGGACGCGCGGGTCGGCAGCCGGCCGGTTTCCCTAGCCGGTTCGGGAGCGGGGAACGGCCCGGCACAAGCCTTGTTGGACCCCGACCTGGGGCGCCTGGGCGCGGTCCGCTTGTCCCTGCCTTACCGGCCGATCACCCTTCCGGAACACAGCCCCAGCGAGGCCGAGGGGGTCAAGGCGGACGGCCCGGCCTCGTACGCGGACCTGCTGGCCGCCCGCGTCAGCCTGAGCATCCTAAGTGAAGAAGGCGGCGATACAGGCCTGCCCGACCGCCCCGGCAAGATGCCCGCCTGGCCGGGCGCCGGACCCATCGGCCCGTTGGACCCGGACAGCCCGCTGCTGGCCGATGGCACGGTCGTCACCCGCCTCCTGCGTACGCCGGATGAGGAGGAGGACGATGTCGTCTGGCAGATCAAGCACGAGTACTTGTCCGGTCATTGGGACTGGAACGACATGGCCGTCATCGCCCACGACAACGCCACTGTGCGCTCGCTGGGGGCCAAGCTGCGCGCCGAGGGCGTTCCGGTGCGCTACTCCTCGATCGCCAGGCCCCTGAAGGATGAGCCAACGGTGCAGGGTCTCTTCGCCCTGATCGAGCTCGCCCAGGCTCAGGCCGGAACGGTGCCCGGCTGGCAGGACTTGTCCGCCACTGATCAAGCCTCCTGGGTGGGTCAACGCCTGCGCAGGCTCCTGGCCAGCCCGCTTCTGTCGGCGCCGCTGCCAGGGGGCCAGAGCCCGCGCCCGGTCCGGGTGGAGCGGGTCGATGCCCTCCTCTCCGTCCTTTCCTGCCTGACCCGGATCGGGCCCGACCAGCAGACGTCGTCTGGGGCCGCTGAGATAACCGCTGCCGGCGGGGCCGCCTTGGCCGCCGAGGCAACAAATCCCGCTAAATCCCAGGACTCGCCGGAGGCTCCGGGCGCGGCCGCTGGCACCGGGCAAAGTCGGCCGGTCGCTGCCCTGAGCCTATTGGCCCAGGTCTGGCGCTCCTACGCCAGTGGCAGGGAGCGGGAAATCGCCGCGGCCGAGGAGGCCAGCGGCATCAGTGTGGACGACTCCCTGATGGGGGGTGCGTCAGCACCCAGCGTGGGGGCGGGTCCTGGTCAGAGCGGCTTCCTTGTGGATGCCGACGCGATTGGCCTCCTGCTCCTGCTTGACTCCGCGATTGACGGCCAGGCTTCCGGTGATGCCGCAGGCCAAGCCCCAGCGGAAGGCGCCCCTGATGCGCACGGCGATTCGGGGCCCGAAAGCCTGCGCCAATCGGTCCTGGAAGCTCTGGCCGCCATAGCCGACCCCCGGCGCTCGGATCCCGACCTGAAGGCCCTGGCCCACGCCCTGGACCTGGCCGACCGCACCGCGCGCGACCTGGCCGCCCTGGACGATCCGGCCCCCGAATACGCGCTCTGGCAGGCCTGGAGCGCAGTTGGCGTCGCTGACGACTGGCAGGCCCAGGCCCTCGCCGCCTCCCAGGAAGGAGAGGAGGCGAACGACCGCTTGGATGCCATGATGCGGCTCTTCCAGTTCGCCTCCTCTTCGCAAGAGATTGACAATATCAACGATTTTTTGGCCCAGGTGAAAGACATGCAGATCGAGGCGGACTCCCTGGCCTGCGTGGGGCCGGTCGAACATGCGGTCCGCTTAACCACGCCGGCCGGCGCCGCGGCCCTGGCCACCTCCTGGCCGGTGGTCTGGCTGCCCGCCCTCCAAGAGGGGGTCTGGCCCAACTTGGCCCCGCGCGACACCCTCTTCGGCGGAGAAGACCTGGCTGACCTGATCCTGCACGACTCCATCCGAAGCGCGAAAACCGACGCCGGCGGCCACGACCCCCGGCTCAGGGCCACCCTCTACACGGAGGAGAAGGGGCTGTTGGCGGCGATCAGCCGGGCGCGCACACAGGTGCGGTTCTCCGCGGTCTGGAATGACCAGAACGTCCCCTCAGCCTTCCTCTACGGTTTCCTGCCCGAGCGCTATCCCCGCCTGTCCGACCCGAGCCAAGCCGACTTCTCCCCGGTGGGAGGCGAAGCAGACGCTTCCACCGGCTTATCTGGACTGGAAGTGGGGCCGCGAGGCCTGGTGGCCGTGGCCCGGTCCATCCTGTCCCGCCAGGCTTTGGGCGCGCCCATCAGCGAGCAAGATCCCCTGGCCCGCGACGCTGCGGCGGCCCTGCGTCTGTTGGCCGAGCATGGTCTGCACGAGGCCGACCCCGCCTCTTGGCCTTTCCTGTATGCGCGGACGAGACCGGTCGCCGGACCGCCCTCCGACCCAAGCGCCGCCCCAGGCGTTTCCTTCGCTGAGCCTTCGTCTGCTGGGCCTTCGGCCGGCGGGCTCCCATCTGATGGACCTTCATCGACTGGAGGCGCATCCGCCGAGGCGGCTGGGCCTGGTGGTGGCTCCAGCCGCGTGACGCTTTCCCCCTCGGCAGTGGACCGGATCTGGGCCTGCCCGCTGGAGTGGGTTCTGGACGATCGCGTCTCGGGACCTCGCCCGGGATCGGTGGCCATGAGCTTCGGCAGCCTGATCCACCAGGTGGCCCAGGAAGCCGCTGATCAGGGCTTGGACCAACCCGAGCGGGGCGATTTGGGCGTGGACGCGGTTTCAGATGCTGAGTTGATTAACCGCACCCAGGGGCAAATGATGGATATTTACCATGAATTGTCCCGGAGCCTGCCCGCCTATCCGAGCCCCAAGGACTCCTACGACGCCCGCCGGCGCGACAGCCATGCACAGGGCATCCTCACGAACATCGCCAGCTACTTCGTTATGAGCGCCAAGGAAGGGTACGCGCAGGAAGGCAAGGCGGGCGTGCCGGTGGGGGTCCTGACATCCTCCAGCCAGGAACAGGACTTCCGGGCCTCCTTCCGGCCGGTCGATTTCGCGCCGGTCTGGAACGCCACCTTCCAGGACTGCGCACTGGGCGGCGATGAGTTCTTCGCCCTGGCCTCGGCTCTGGTGGGAGGTTTCCCCCAGGCTTTGAAAGCGGACAGCCTGATTACGCTGACCGGCCGGATCGACCGCCTGGAGCGCCGATCCATTGAGGGAGAGGAGCACTTGCGCCTGGTGGACTACAAAACCGGCCGCTCCTCTCACAACGCCAAGCAGATTTTCAACGACCTCCAACTGGTCTGCTACCAGCTGGGCCTGGCCTACCAGGAGGGTGAGAGCGGCGTCGGCCGGCCTCAGGCGCCGACCGTGGCGCCAGTCAGTCAGGCCGTGCTCTTCGATGTGTCCACCAGTCCGGTTCCCGCGCCTTTTTTCAAGAATCCCGAGGCCGCCTACCAACCCGCCCTCTTCAAGCAAGGGGGCTTCAACAACATGTTCGCGCAGCGCCCCAGGCTTTCGAAACTGGAAGCCCTGGCCGACATGCACCCCTTGCCCCAGCAGGCGCCTGAAGGTGTGAGCCGGCCCACCTGGGACTTCGTGCGCCAACGCTCGGGCAGCCAGGGGCTTTGGGCCCTGACTATGGTCAGCCGGGTCCTGTTCGCGGCCGGCGTCAAGCTCTCCTCGGGCTTGCAGGATGCGGTTTTCGACGCTGACCGCTGCCATAACAGCCGCAAGCAGAACGAGTCTTGCCCCGCCTGGCAGGCTTTGGCGGGCTCAGTGATGGAGGACAGGCGATGAACCGCACCCGCGAGCAGGATGAGATCATCGACGCCCCCGAGGATCAGGACCTGCTGGTCATCGCCGGGGCGGGTTCGGGTAAGACGACCACCATGACCGGCCGCATCGTCTCGCTGATTGAGCGGGATGTGCCCCCCGAGTCCATCTTGGGCCTCACGTTTACCAACAAGGCGGCCTCGGAGTTGCTCTCGCGGGTCTCGATGGCCGTGGCGGGCCAGGTCGGCGAGGGCGGACGGGGAGGCCTGGACCCGGACAAGGCCTTCCTGAAGCCGGATGTGCGCACCTACGACGCTTTCTTCCAGTCGATAGTGCGCCAGTACGGGCTTCTGGTGGGTATGGACCAAGGAACCCAGCCGCTCTCCGATGCTGGCGCCTTCCAGCTGGCCGCGCGCGTGGTTCAGGAGCACCTCGACTTGATTTTCCCGAGCCGGGCCGAGGACGTGGAGCAAGCCTTGGATTCCGCCCAGTCGGAGGCCGAGGATAGGGATGAGGACGGGCTGGGCGCCTTCGACCGAGCGGTCAAGCAGGTGCTGGCCCTGACCCAGTCCTGCTCCACCGCCATGATCAGCCGGCAGTGCCCCAGCTTCCAGGAGGCGGTGGACCGGGTGCGCGCTTGGGACCAGGCCTTCATCGCCCGGATTGACGATTTGATTGGCTCCCAGCGTGTGATCGAAGCCTCCATAGCGGGCAAGGCCGCGGTCAGGGTGCCCAAGTGGACGAAGAAGGACACGCCGGAGACCTACCAGGACAAGATCGCGCGCATGCGGGAGGCACGGGGCCAGGAGCGGGTCTTCCAGGCGGCGGCCCTTCGGCGGGCCGCCCTCGAACGCGAGCGCCTGCTGACCCTGGCCGAGGGCTACCAGGAAGCCAAACGCCAAGCGGGGATGGCCGAGTTCAGCGACTTCACCTTGGCCGCCTTCCAGCTGGTGACGCGCTTCCCCGCGATCGGCGCCATCTACCGGCGGCGCTACACCCACGTTTTCCTGGACGAATACCAGGACACGTCCACTACCCAGGCCCTGCTCTTGGCCGCTCTTTTCCACCCCTCCCAGGACTTGGAGGACGGGGAAGGCCCTCAGGGGGATTCAGGGGATGATCAGCCTCCAGCGGGGCCCCAACGCTCGGCGGTCACCGCTGTGGGCGACCCCTTCCAATCGATTTACGCCTGGCGGGGAGCCAGCCCGGGCGCTTTCAGGACCTTCCAGCGCGAGTTCGGCATGGAGGCGGCGGACCCGACCCCTGGTGACCTGGCCAGCGCTGGCGTCTACGGTCATCAAGCCCAGCGTCCATTGTCCCTGTCGCGCACCTTCCGCAACGCCCGGGTCATCCTGGAGTCCGCTAACCGCCTGACCGAGCCTTTGCGCATTGACGTGGCCGGCCAGCCCGCTTCCAGCGCCCGCTTGCGCGAGGTGGACGTGGAGTCCTTGCAGGCTCGCGATGGGGCGGACGCAGGCAGCCTGGGCCTGGTGGGCTACATGAGCCTGGGGCAGGAGGTCGACGGTGTGGTGCGCTTCGTGCGCGAGGCCAAGGCCCGCTACGCCAAGCCAGACAAGTCCGGCGTCGACGATTCGGCCCCGCACGTGGCGGTCCTCTTCCGCTCCAAGACCAACCTGCCCGCCTACCGCAGCGCCTTGGAGGAGGCGGGGTTGAGCGTGCAGGTGGTCGGCTATTCGGCCTTGTTCGACCGCCCTGAATCGAGGGACTTGCTGGCCCTCCTGCGCGTGCTTTGCGACCACACTGATTCCGCTTCCCTTCTGCGCCTGTTGGCTTCGCCCCGTTTCAACATGACCGTCGGGGACTTGTCCGCCCTGGCCGATTTGACTGGCCAGCTGAATACGGAGAGCCTTTACCAGGCCTTGGTTCAGGCGGGCCGGGCACCGGAGGGCCTGCGGGGCGCCAAGATGAGCGCAGCGGTACGGGGCCAGCGCGACCTCCTGCCTGCCGGGGTCTTCCTGACTGACCTGCTCCTGCGAGACGACCTGCCTGCCCTGCTGGCTTCCCGCCGGGCCGCCAGGATCAGTGAACGGGGCCGCTACCTGCTGCTCCAGGCCGCCGACGTGCTGCGGGAGGCCCAGGCTCGAACCGGAGCCCCCCTGCGGCAGGCGGTCCTAGCCGCCTCCCGCGCGCTTGGCCTGGACGTTGACCTGGTGGTCTCACAAGCCTTGGCCACTCCTGAGGCTCCAATCGACGCTTCAGCGGCCAAGTCCGGCTTGAGCGCCCTTTTCGACCAGGTGGACGCCTACTGCCAGGAGCTGCCGGACCGGCTGAGCCCTACCTTGGCGGGTTTCGTCGCTTGGATCGACGCCATGCGCACCAGTCCTGGCGAGCCTGCGTCAGGGGCGGACCGTCATGCGGACGTGGTCCTCATGACCATCCACCAGGCCAAGGGCCTGGAATGGGACGCGGTAGCTGTGGTCGGCATGAGGAAGGAGGCCTTCCCCAGCAACCAGGGCGACCGGTTGAAGGTCAAACCGCTGGCCGACTGGGAGGGCGAGAACCTGCCAATGGCTTACGAGTCCACTGCGCAAACCTGGCTGAATGACCCGACCGCGGTGCCGGCGCCGGTGAGGGCGGATGCCGCGATCCTGCCCAGCTTCCCCCACTGGGCCGAACCTGGGGAGGCCCCCGAGCAGGCCTTGGCCGCTTTGGACTTGACCAGTCTGGAAGACGAGGCGGTAGGCGGACTTCGGGCCAATACCGGCTTCGCTGATGACGACCAGGCTCCGCTGCCGCAAGGACCCGGGCAGGACGCCCCTGATGCCCCTCAGCCCGCCTGCCTGTCCCAGAGCGAGGAGTACGGCCGCCGCCTGCATGACGACGAGCGCCGCCTGGCCTACGTGGCCCTGACCCGCGCCCGCCACGACCTCCTGCTCACCTTCAGCGCCAAGCCCGCGGACCCCGAGCGGGCCCTGCTGACGGCGGTGCCTCAACCAGGTGAGGAGGGTCAGGATGGCCAAGGGGAGAAAACCAGCGGTGGCCCCGGCAGGCGTAAACCGCCTAAGGACCCTCAAGAGCAGATGCTGGAGGCGGCTTCTAACTTCTGGCTGGAATTAAACGCCGGTCTGGCTGACCAACCTGGTCTGGCACCCGGCGCCTCCTGGCTGGCGGGGCAGGGTGAGGCTGGGCGAGTCGGTAGCGGCACCCACTCGTCCGCCCCCGCCATGCCCGTCAAGGGCGAGCGCCTGATGCCCCTGGGCCGTTTCGTTGGCGACCACGCCGTCGAGTACGAGCGCGCGGTGGTGGGCCAGGCCTTGGCAGAAGCGCCTGATTTGGCTGGCCGCCAGGGGCAGGGGCAGGGTTCGATATGGCCGGTGGGGCTGAGCCCGCGCATCGGTCAGGCCCTGGCCGAATCGGCCGCCTTCGTGGCCCGGACCGGTACTTCGCGGACGGGTGAGCAAGCCGCCGGAGGACCCGGGGCGCCAGTCGAGGGCCTGCTGACTGACGGCTCCTCGCTCTACGCGCACGCCGTACGTCTGCTCAAGGCCGGCAGCGGGCGCTTGGGCGTTGCCGGCGACCTGTTGGTCCGTGACGACCAGGCCCTGCGACGGGTGGGCTCCGAGGTAACCGGCCAGCGGGTCGAATCGGTCACCTCAATCCAGGCTCGCTCCGGCGCTCTGGACGAGCGGTCCGAGCGTCGCTACTGGCGCTCCGTGGTCCGCCCCGTCCCGCAGGTGGACTCCCCGCTGGCGCAGGCCGGCACCGCCTTCCATGCCTGGGCCGCTTCCTTCCTGCTGCCGGACGCCCTGCCTGACCCTGGGGCCGTCGATGCCCTCCCCGGTGGCCAAGCCATTGACCCCTACGCGGATTTGGACTCTGGGGCTCGGCCCGGCGAACAAGCGGGGATTGACACCCCAACCGCCGCCGGGGGAGCGGGCGCTGCCCTGTCAGACGACCAGCTGGCCGAACGTCGTCGGCTCCTGGCCCAATTGGCGGACAAGGAGGCCGCCCTCGAATTCTCAGACCAGCCGCTGCCGTCCAAACAGGCCGACCGCCAGGCCAACCTGCTGGTTTGGGAGCGTCGCCTCGCCGATTCCCCCTGGGCCCACCGTCGCCCGCACTGGGTGGAGAGGCCAATCGTGGCCCTGATCGCCGGACGGGTGGTCAAAGGCAAACTGGATGCGGTCTTCGACGGTGGCCTGGAGGCCGCCGACGGTTCCAAGCGCTTCACGATCGTGGATTGGAAGACAGGGCACCGCCCCCGCAACGCCGATGAGCGCCGCCTGAAACTGGAGCAGCTGGACCTTTACCGGCTCCTGTTTTCTCGCTTGGAGGACATGCCTTTGGACTCTATCGATGCTTGTCTTTACTATATAAGCGAGGCCGATCCCTCGGTGCGCACGATAGTGGCGGACCCTAAAGGCGAGCGCGAGATTGAAGACCAGGTGCGCTCCGGGCTGCCCGAGCAGTCCGACGACGACTGAGCCCTCCAGACGGGACCGGGCGGCAGCGGTGAGAGGGACTGCGGCGTTTACCGCCAGACAAGAGCCCCAAGTAAGCAAGACACGAGCCACACAAGGCTGCATAAAGCAGGACACAGGTGCGACAGCAAATGAGACAGACCTTAGAGCAAGAGTCAGGAATCCAACGGTCCCCGAAGACTGGGGCTGTGAGCCTACGCGATATGACGTGGGAGGATTTGGATCAGGTGGCCGACGAGTTCGAGCGAACCTGGAGCCAGGCCGACAGTGATGGCGAATCCCTCTCCCGACTGGAATCCCGTCACTTCGTCCTGCGCTACCTGCTGACCACGAGCCGGGCGCGCGTGGCCTGCCTGGACGGCCGGTTCATGGGCGTCACCTTGCTGGGCTTGGCCGGTCAGCCCATCCTCTTCCCCCAGGCTCCAGCCCAGCTGACCCAGGCCGACGCCGCCTTGTCCGCCAGCGATCAGGGCGCTCGGACCTTGGAACGCATGCAAGCCTGGCACCGCTTGGAGGAAAGGGTGGAGGATTCGATCGAGGTGCGTTCCAGCGCCCAGGCCGAACTCAAGCTCTTCCTTGTGGCCGCCCAGGCCCGCGGCCACGGGGTGGGGGGCCTGCTCTGGCGCGACATGCTCGCCTACCTGGGACAGGCCGGGGTGAAGCGCTTTTTCCTGCACACGGATTCCTCCTGCGATGTGTCTTACTACGACCATATCGGCATGGAGCGCGCGGCCGCACGCTGGAGCGCGGACCATCCCGAGGAGACGGACGAGCGCAGCGGATTCTACGAGGACATTTTCGTCTACGCGGCTTCGGTGGCTGACCAGCAAGCCCGGTGGGGTTTGCGCAACCAGGGCGGCGGTGGGTCCAAATGAGCGCTAAGACCCGCGGATCCTCACCCTACCTGACCCTTTTCCGCTTGCCTGGAGCCAAGGGGTTCTGCACGGCGGCCGCCCTGGCCCGCATGCCCATATCGATGATGGGCCTAGGCATTGTGCTGGCCCTGAACCACATTTATAACAACTGGACCTCGGCCGGGCTTATGAGCGCGGTCTTCACGCTCTCCGCCGCCCTGGTCACCCCCTTCTACGCCCGCCTGTTCGACCGCTTCGGCCAGCGGCGGGTGGGCCTGGTCGTACTGAGCGTGCAGATCGTGGCCATGCTGGCCTTCGCCCTGGGCGCACTCAACCGCATAGCGCTGGGGGCCCTGTTCGTCATGGCCATAGTGATGGGTCTGACCCAGTTCTCCTTCGGCGCCTTGGTCCGCACCCGCTGGGCTTGGGCCCTGGGGCCGCAGGGGGAGCGGGGCGAGGAACTGCTCAACACCGCCTACGCCCTGGAGTCCGGCGTGGACGAGTGTGTGTTCATCCTGGGGCCGATCCTGGCGGCCTGGCTGGCCACCTCCGTCAATCCGGTGGCCCAGCTGTTCGTGCCGATCGCCGCCCTGCTGGTGGGTGGCCTCATCTTCTTCTCCCTGCGTTCCACCGAACCGCCGGCGGTCACGCGCGTCCCGCAGTCCCAGTTGATCGGGGCCGGGGGCCAGGGCGCCGTCGCTTCCCCAGTGGACGCTGGCGGCGTGGTCAAGCCTGGCGCTCACCAAGGCCGGTACAAGCCCCGCAGCGCCATGTCCCATCCTGTGGTCCTGCTCCTGTTCGTCATCTTCGTGGTCTTCAATATGTCGTTCTCGGCGGTTGACGTGACCGTGACCGCGCTGACCAAGCAGATGGGCAGGGAGTCGATCGTGGGCCTGCAACTGTCGCTGATCGCGGCCGGATCCTTGTGCGGGGCGCTGATTTTCGGCTCGGTCAAGCTCAGAGGCTCGCGCTGGCGCTATCTGACCCTGTACTTAACGCTGTTGACCATTGGCTTCATCGGCTTCCGGCTGACCATGGGCAACCTGCTCGTCCTGGGCGCTGTCGAGCTGGTGACCGGCCTGTGCGTCTCGCCTATTTACGCTATCGGCAATCTGATCGTGCGCGGCACCGTCGACTCCTCCGCCCTGACAGAAGGCCTGTCCTGGTTGTCGACCGGTTCCTCGATCGGCAGTTCGCTGGGCTCCACACTGGCGGGCATGGTCTTGGACACGGCCGGACCGGCCGGTGGCATGATGATCCCCTGGATCGTGACCGCCTGCGCGGTACCCCTGGCCCTGGTGGGTTGGGCTTTCAATCGCCACCCGGAGCGCGCTGGCGCAGGCTCGACGAACCCAAGCGTCCCGGCGCAGCGATAACCTGAGAATAGTGAGATGCGTCGCCGTCCGCCGGACCTGCCGAGCAGGAACCCCAGTCGGCGCGCCTAAGGTTTGAGCAACGCTGTGCCTGGCGCACGCGACCCTGGGTCCTGTGAGGGGCTCTGGCGCGGCTGGCGGAACGCCGTGGAGCCCTAGGGCAGCATGAACCGTCGCTCCCGCACAGGTGGGGGCACTAATAGGAATCTAAGTGGAAATGGCTAATAGAGCAACACAAGACAATGAATTAAAGAGCGAGAAGGGGTCGAGGACCCGCTCCCGCTCCGGCGCCAAGTCAGGTGCCGGCAGGAAGTCCGGCGGCCGCGGCCAGGCCGGTTCCCGCTCCAACCCGCGCAGGGGCGGCTCCCGTTCCGGCGGCCGCAGGGACGCCAAGCCCCAGGAACCAGCGTTGATCGCGCCTCCCAAGTATCGCAAGGGCTCCATGCGCATCACGCCTTTGGGCGGCCTGGGCGAAATCGGCCGCAACATGAACGTCATCGAATACAACGGGCACATCCTGCTCATCGACTGCGGCGTGCTTTTCCCCGAGGAGGAGCAGCCCGGCGTGGACCTGATCCTGCCTGACTTCTCCTACATCAAGGACAAGCTGGACCAGATCGACGCCCTGGTCCTCACCCACGGTCATGAGGACCACATCGGCGGTGTGCCTTACCTGCTGAACCTGCGTCCTGACATCCCCTTGATCGGCTCCAAGCTGACCCTGGCCTTCGTGGACGCCAAGTGCGAGGAGCACCACCAGCACCCCACCGAGGTTGAGGTCAAGGGCCGGGACAAGCTCAAGGTGGGCCCCTTCAACCTGGAATTCGTGGCCGTCACCCACTCCATCCCGGACGCGCTCGCCGTCTCCGTGCGTACCCCGGCCGGCCATATCGTCGACACCGGTGATATGAAGATCGACCCCTTGCCTTTGGACCACCGACTGACCGACTTGCGCGAGTTCGCACGCCTGGGCGAGTCCGGCGTGGACCTGCTGATGGTCGATTCGACCAACGCGGAGGTCCCCGGCTTCGTCAAGCCCGAGATCTCGATCGCCCCGGCCTTGGACAAGGCCTTCGACGAGGCTCAGCGCAAGATCATCGTCGCCTCCTTCTCCTCCCACGTCCACCGCGTCCAGCAGGTGGTGGACGCCGCCCATAAGCACGGGCGCAAGGTGGTCTTCGCCGGCCGCTCGATGGTGCGCAACATGGGGATCGCCTCCGACCTGGGCTACCTGCACCTGCCCGAGGACACGGTCGTGGACCTGAAGGAAGCCCATAAGATTCCCGACGACAAGATCGTCTACATGTGCACCGGCTCCCAGGGGGAGCCCATGGCCGCGCTGGGCCGCATCGCTGACGGCACCCACCGCGACATCCATATCAACGAGTTCGACACGGTCATCATGGCCTCCTCACTGATTCCTGGTAACGAGCATGGCGTCTACAAGGTGATCAACAAGCTGATCCGCAAGGGCGCCCGCGTGGTCAACCGCGACAACGCCGCCATCCACGTCTCAGGGCATTCGGACGAGGGCGAGCTCCTGCACTTCTACAACATCGTGCAGCCCAAGTGCGCCATGCCCATCCACGGCGAGAACCGCCACCTGGTGGCCAACGGCCTGATTGCGGTCAAGACCGGTGTGGACCCGCAGAACGTGGTCCTGGCCGAGGACGGCGACGTGGTCGACCTCTACCACGGGAAAGCCGCCGTTGTGGGCTCCGTGCCTTGCGGCTACGTGTATGTGGACGGCGACTCGGTCGGCGAGCTGACCGACGATGAGCTTGAGCAGCGCCGCATCCTAGGCACCGAGGGCTTCGTCTCCGCTTTCGCAGTGGTCGACTCCGAGACCAACGAGGTGGTCTCCGGACCGAAGGTCTACCTGAACGCCGTGGCCGAGGACGAGCGCGAGTTCCGCGCTATCGAGGACCAGATCGTGGCCCAGTTGGAGGATGCGATGTCCTCCGGCACCCACGACACCTACAAGCTCCAGCAGCTGATGCGCCGCACCCTGGGCGGTTGGATCTCCCGCAAGCTCCATCGCCGCCCGGTCATCGTGCCGGTCGTTGCTGATATCGCCATCGACGTGCAGGAGAGCGGCAGGTAGCCAGTCAGTTACGCTGGCGGTTGTGGCGTTCATGGAGTTGACCTCGCTAAAGGTGCGGGTAAGCCCCCGTCTCGGATTCGTCCGGGCGGGGGTTTATGCGCATCTGGAGGGGTCGCGGGTCAGATTCCGCGCCCGAAGAAGCGGGGGAGGACTCGTATCCAGCACTTGGCTGAGCGGCGCATCCATCTGGCGGCGCGACGGGGCGTCCCACAAAGTCGCTGGGGCTGGCGGATGAGCCAGTCGGCCAGTCGCTTGCGCAAGCCTGTCAGTCTCTCAGGCAAGCCAACAGGCGGTAACCCTGTCACGAGCGCGCCGGAGCCGTCGAATGAGAAGCCGCTGAGCCAGTGGCCGAGCAAGTCGTGTCCCTGCCCGCCCCAGACCACTTGGGCGCTCCGATCATCCCGGCCGGACAGTAGGTGGTTCAGGGGGCCGGTCAGACGATCGTTGGACAGCCGGTAGTCCACCAGACTGCCGATCGCACGGGCTTTGGCGGCCGCCTGCCGCTCCTGCCGGGTGAGCACCCTCCAAGGATCGACCGCGCAGAAGACCCGGGCCTGCAGTCCCTGGCGGATGGCTAGCAGAAGGGCCAGTCCTCCGCCCAGGCTGTGTCCGGTCAGGACCGGCTCCGTCTCAGGGTGTCCTAACCTCTGTGCCTGCCTACGGGCCTGCCTAAGCAAGATGCCTGCTTCCTCGGTCTGGGCAAAATGATTTCCCGTGCGCAGTATGAAAGTGCCGGGCATGGCCCACAGGTCATGACGGGCATCGTCGTTGATGTTCGTGCCGGCGAATACCACCGTCACGTGGGTGCCGTCCGCCTGCCCGCGTCCGTTATCAGGCGCCGCCACGAGCCCCTCGAATCCGTTGCTTGGGCTGAAGAGCGAATCCAGCACCCAGTACGAGCCCAGCCGCTCGTCATGGAAGTCATGCCACCCGACCAAGGTGCGTTCGTCTCCGCGTCCCACCCCATACGAGTACTGGCACAACAGGTTCAGTTGGTACAGATTGAATCCGCCTGGATTCTCCGCCCGCTCCCAACCCATGGCCAATCCCCAATCGTTTCCTCGGACCGGCAGGGTCCGCGCCTTACCACATCAAACCATGTCGACGCCCCCTCTATTCCGGGCTCACGTTCACTGGGGGAAGGCACGTCTGGGCCCTGGTTAGTGGAGGCTGCCTGGTGCTTTGTACGCCGGGCCGTCGCTGCTGCTGGCGGCGAAAGCGGTCAGTGCGGTCAGTTGGGCCTCGGCTTGGGCGATCTGCTCGGTGACCCGAGCTGGGGCGGTGCCGCCTTGACCTTGGCGCGCCTGTACGGAACCTTGGGTGGAGAGGACCTGGCGTACCTGCGGGGCGAGTGGTGCCGGCAGGAAGTCCTTGAACGCCCGTTGGAAGTCCTCGTCGCTTAAGTCCCACAGTTCCACGCCGCGTTGTTCCGCGACCTGCACGCAGGCTCCCGACAGTTCGTGGGCATGGCGGAAGGGGACGCCTTGCTTGACCAGCCACTCGGCGATGTCGGTAGCCAGGGCGAATCCTGTCGGGGCCTCGGCCTCCAGGCGCTCATGGTCGAAGGTCAGGGTCCTCACCATGCCGGTGAAGGCGGGCAGGACGGTCAGCAGCGTATCCACCTGGTCGAAGACGGCTTCCTTGTCTTCCTGCAAATCGCGGGCGTAAGCGGTTGGCAGCCCTTTAAGCGTGGTCAGCAACCCGGTCAGGTCGCCGATGAGTCTGCCGGATTTGCCTCGGGCGAGCTCGGCTATGTCGGGGTTCTTCTTTTGCGGCATGATCGATGAGCCGGTGGAGTAGGCGTCGTCTAGGCGCACGAAGGCGAACTCCTGGGTGTTCCAGATGATGATTTCCTCGCTCAACCGGCTCAGGTCCACACCAATCATGGCCGCTATGAAGGCGAATTCAGCGACCACGTCTCGGCTGGCTGTGCCGTCGATCGAGTTCTCGGTCACGTGGGAGAACCCCAGCTCCTTGGCCACGGCCGCAGGGTCCAATCCCAAGGTGTTGCCGGCTAACGCGCCTGAACCATACGGGCTGGCATCCGCCCGATGGTCCCAGTCGCGCAAGCGTTCCAGGTCGCGTAGGAGGGGCCATGCGTGAGCTATGAGTTGATGCGCCAACAATATCGGCTGGGCATGTTGCATGTGCGTGCGGCCTGGCATCACTGTGTCTCCGGCGGCCTTGGCCTGATCGATCAGGGTCCGGCAGAGGCTCACGAGCTCGCTGGCCAAGGCCCTTGACTGCCGGCGCAGCCACATGCGAATGAGCGCCGCGATCTGATCATTGCGTGAGCGGCCGGCGCGCAGTTTGCCGCCCAGTTCGTCGCCGGCTATATCAATCAGCCCGCGCTCCAAGGCGGTCGCTTCGTCCTCATCCGCTTCGTCCGGGATGAACGCGCCGGAATCAACCCGCGCCTGCAGCAGGTCAAGAGCGGATTCCATGCTCTCCAGTTCCTGCTGGCTGAGCAGGCCGACCCGTCCCAGCGCGCGGGCGTGTGCATGGGAGCCTGCGATATCGTCGTCGGCCAGCCTCCAGTCGAACTGAGTCGATTTGGACAGAACCGCCAGCTCGGGGGAGGGGCCGGACTTGAACCTTCCGCCCCAGAGGGCCAAACGACCCTCGATTCCATCCTGAGTGGCCGTACCTGGCCGCGTGCCAGTGCCTTCGCTGGTGCCGCCGTGCGTATCCGGTCCCTGCCCCATCACCGCTCCTCGCCCTTGCTCCTGCTTACTGCTTCCGCTGCTTCCGCTGCGTTCTGATCGCTCCAGTGGGCGCTCACTGCACCGTTTCGTCCGGCTCTTCGATGCCATTGCCGAAGCGGATGTCGCGCGCGGCGGCCACCCGCGAAGGCAAGCCGTACAGGTCGATGAACCCGTTGGAGGAGGACTGGTCGAAGGTGTCGCCGGAATCGTAGGTAGCCAGCTTGTAATCATAGAGGGAGGAATCCGACCGGCGCCCGGTCACCACTGCCGTCCCAGCACGCATAATCATGCGAATCTGCCCGGATACATACTGCTGGGTGTCCTCGATGAAGGCATTGAGCGATTTGACCGCCGGCGAGAACCATTGCGCGTCGTAGACCAGCTCGGCCCAGCGCTTGTCGATGTCGCGCTTGATTCGGTGCTGCTCGCGCTCCAGGCAGCAGTTCTCCAGTTCTTGGTGGGCGGTAATCAGCGCCACTGCGCCGGGGCATTCGTAGAGCTCGCGGGACTTGATGCCCACCAGCCGGTCCTCAATCAGATCGATGCGGCCGATGCCCTGGGCTCCGGCCCGCTGGTTCATCTCCGTGATTGCTTGCAGCGGCGTTACCTTGTGCCCGTCGATCTTGACCGGTACGCCCTGCTCGAAGTCGATGACCACTTCGTCCGGCTCGTGGGGGACGGACGGGTCGGCGGTGTAGGTGTAGCACTCCTCGGTCGGGCCGTTCCAAGGGTCCTCCAGGAAGCCGGTCTCGATGGCGCGTCCCCATACGTTCTGGTCGATTGAGTAAGGGCTCTCCTCGGTTTGGGTGATGGGCAGCTGGTGGTCGTTGGCGAAGGCGATTTCCACGTCGCGCGTCAGCGAGAGGTCGCGGATGGGGCTGATGGCCTTGAGTTGCGGGTCCATGGATTGTATGGAGACCTCGAATCGCACTTGGTCGTTGCCCTTGCCAGTGCAGCCATGGCAGATCGTGTCCGCGCCGAACTGATGGGCGGCCCTCACCAGGTGCTTGGAAATCAGCGGCCGCGAGATGGCGGAGACCAGCGGGTAGACCCCCTCGTACATGGCGTTCGCTTTGAGCGCGAGCATGCAGTATTGGTCAGCGAATTCCCCGCGCGCGTCCACGACGTAAGCCTCGACCGCGCCGCAGGCCAGGGCGCGCGCCTTGATGGTCTTCAACCCCTCGCCGCCCTGGCCTACATCCAGGGAGACGGCGACGACGTCCTTGCCGGTGCGCTCCTTCAGGTAGGGGATGGCTACCGAGGTGTCCAATCCGCCCGAATACGCCAAGACGATTCTATTGTTACCGCTCATCGCAACCCTTTCCTCAAGGCTTTCCTCAGAAGATATAAATGATTATACATTAGATTGCATAAAATTACACAATTGGTGGATTGGTTCGCTTCCACGGGTTCAAGCCAGAAGGGAGGGGTCGCCCCGCTTCTGGCCAATCAGCCAGGTCAGGAGGGCTTTTTGGGCGTGCAGGCGGTTCTCCGACTCCTGCCAGACCGCCGAGCGTGGCCCGTCAATCACGGAAGCGGCGACTTCCTTGCCCCGGTAGGCGGGCAGGCAGTGCCGGAAGAGGGCGTCGTCCTTGGCGGCGGCCATCAGTTCGTCGTTCACCTGGTAGTCCAGGAAAGGCTTGGACCGCGCGGCGTACCCGTCCTCTTCCCCCATCGAGACCCAGGTGCCGGTAAAGAAGCAGTCGGCTCCCGTGGCCGCATCGAAACTGATTCTCCTCTGCCCAACTGGGAGCCGGCCTGGTCGATCACCAGCGGGTAGCCGCCCATCTCGGCCACGCCGATCAAAAAGCTGGAGCGGGTCCGCGTGCTGGGCTTGTCGAAGAGGATGGCCACCGCCTGGGGGCCTGCGAACGGCGTGCGATAGTGCCGGTCCCGCCAGAAACGCATGCTCAATTCCAGGACTTGCCGTTGCTCGGCCTGGCTCAGGTCGTCGTCACGTAGGAAGTGCCGTAGTGTTCCGCTCATGTTCGCTCCTCGCTGGTGGGGGTGACTTGGCCCCTGCCTGGTATCGTCGTAGCGCTTGTCGTTGGGCGTTCCCTTTTCCGCCATCAGCCGTCGGGCGGTGCCGGTGGCAGGGCCGTGAGGATGCTGGGCCCTGGTCCATCTCCGCCTGGGCGGCCGCACCGGCTCGACGGGCGGGCGCTAAACGTCGTTGCGTTGACGGTCGGGCCGTCTTTCGGGCGCCACTTCATCGCCGCACGGGCGGGGGCGGGAGTCGGCTGCACAACGGCCAAGAGGCCGCAGCGGTACGGTCCATCGCAAGCGCCCGTTCACTGGTGCTCCAATCTTTCTTATATACTATTGCGCTGCAGTGTATAACTATAAATATGGCGTGTCGTTATGCATCATTGCCTGCTCTTGCGTTCCGGCCCACCGTTTCGCTGTAATTGCTGCCGCACGACAGGACCGCCCTTTCTCCGTTGGCCTGTTAGTCAGCCGGGAGAGGGCGGTCCTGATTCGTTGAATCAAACCACGCTCGCTCGTAGCGGGTGAGTCGACCTACTTGAAGCGCATGAGGTTGGAAAGCATTTCGGGGTCTTGATGGCTCAGGCCTCCTAGTGGGCGGGCCTGGTCCATAGTGGCGATTTGGGACATTTCGGCCTCGCTGAGCTGGAAGTCGAAGATGTTGATGTTTTCGCGCAGGCGGGACTCATGGGTGCTCTTGGCCACCATAGGGATGCCGCGCTGAAGGAGCCAGCGGAGCATGACCTGGGCCACCGTCTTGCCGTGGGTGGCCGCGATGGATTTGAGGATCGGGCTGTCGAAAGCCGCCTTGTTGCCCTGGGCCAGAGGCGCCCAAGCCTGGATGAGCGTGCCGTGCTCGGCCGCAAGCTTGGCCATGTCCTTCTGCTGGTTGAGCGGGTTGGTCTCGCGCTGGTCCACGGCGTTCAGGTGGACGGGTGTGGGGTTGTCTTGGAAGGTGCCGCTGTTGGCGGTCATGCCCAGCTGCCCGTTCTGGTTGGATCCCCAGCTCCAGGCGTGCCCTGATCCATCGATGGCCAGGCTGTGGCTGCCGCCCGCGCTGACGTGCGTGAAGCTTACATTAGCTGGGGTCTTAACTTTTATTGGTACTGAGGAGGCCATTACAGGACGGTCCCCGCCCAGCAACGCTACTTCGTTGCTTCTCCACGCCTAAGTGTTCCCGCCATCTCCAATAGCGACTGCGTGGGTGCTTTCGGCGCTTATTTGTTTGAACTTCATGCTGCTCTGAAAGGGCGGTTTGACAGCGACTTCATTCCCGCCCGCAATCGGGCCTTCGGTGGGTGAGAGGGAGAAACCTTGGCTGACGTCGTCTGCGTGAGCAGGCCGAGGGCTCGCTAGAGTCGCGGCTCCTCCCACCAGGACGGCTAAGGAGATGAGAGCTATGATGACACTCATGAAGCGAGCGCATAACCCCTCCAACCGGGTACCGGATATACCCAACTATCCTCAAACCCGCGAATAAGTATCAAAAAATGCAACTTAGCTTGACTTATCCCGAGTCCCGAACCGTCAGTTTAGCAAAGCGATTTTTCTGGTTGCTCAACGTAGTGTCGCTGCTCCAAACGCCAGCAAAACCGGTGAGGACCTGAAGGAACAGGGCGCCACGCGCTTATAAGGCGGGCCTGTACGCCTAGAGCGAGTGGGGTCGCGGAAGGCTGAGGATTTGCGCATGGCTGCGGTTAAAGTGGTAAAAGGTGCCTTTGCGGCGCGGGACTGGCCGATTGGGCCGGGCTGGGCGCGGGTGAGTGGGCATGACGTGGAAAGCACAGCAGAAAAGGACGCAGGAATGCCAGGAGCAAATCTGACCCGAGTGGAAGCGCAAGAGCGCGCGAGCATCGTTTCCAACCCTAAATACGCAGTCAGCCTGGATCTGACCCAGGGGCCCAAGAGCTTTATTTCAGAAGCGGTCATCAGCTTCGACGCCGCCAAGCGCGGGGCCTCTACGTTTTTGGACCTGATCGGCTCCCGGGTCGATTCGGTGGAGCTCAACGGGGTGGCTTTGGACCCGGCCGAAGTCTGGAAGGACAGCCGCATTGAGCTCAAGGGTTTGAAGGCCCACAACGAGGCGAGGGTGAAAGCCCTGTGCGATTACTCCCATACCGGCGAGGGCCTCCACCGGTCCGTGGACCCCTCCGACGGGCGCGTCTACCTCTACAGCCAGTTCGAGGTGCCGGACGCCCGCCGCATGTACGCGGTCTTCGATCAGCCCGACCTTAAGGCCACCTTCGACTTCTCGGTCGTCGCCCCGCAGTCCTGGATCGTCTTGGGGAACATGCCCGCCTCCTCCTGCGAGCCAGTGGACCAGCAGACCCAGCCGGGCACCTTGGAAAAGGCGCCAGCAGAGGGCTGCAAGCGCTGGGTGTTCGAGACCACGCCCAAGATGAGCTCTTACTTAACCGCTATCTGCGCCGGACCCTACGCCAAGTGGACCACCGAGTTCGCCAACGAGGATGGGCGCACGGTGCCTATGGGGCTCTACTGCCGCCAGGCCTTGCGGCCCGCGCTCGAAAAAGACGTGGACTACCTCTTCGATGTCACCCAGAAGGGCTTCGCCTTCTACGCCAAGACCTGGGGCGTGCCCTACCCCTACGCCAAGTACGACCAGATCTTCGTGCCCGAGTACAACGCCGGCGCTATGGAGAACATCGGGCTGGTGACCTTCCGCGACCAGTACATCTTCGAGTCCAAGGCCACCGGCGCGAAAATCAACCGGCGCGTGGAGACCGTCCTGCACGAGCTGGCGCACATGTGGTTCGGCGACCTGGTGACGATGAAGTGGTGGAACGACCTGTGGCTCAACGAGTCCTTCGCCGAGTTCATGTCCACCCTGTGCACCGCCGAGGCGACCGAATGGTCCGACGACTGGGCCACCTTCTGCTCGGGCGAAAAGTCCTGGGCCTTGACCGAGGACCAGCTGCCCACGACCCACCCGATCGTGGCGCCGATCAATGACCTGCACGACACCGAGGTGAACTTCGACGGCATCACCTACGCCAAGGGCGCTTCCGTCTTGAAGCAGCTGGTGGCCTACGTGGGCAGGGAGCGCTTCTTCGAGGGCATCCACAACTACTTGGACAAGCACGCCTATGGCAATGCCACCCTGGCCGACCTGCTGGCCGAGCTGGAAGCCACCTCCGGGCGCGACCTCAAGGCTTGGTCCGCCAAGTGGCTGCAGGAGTCCGGGATTAACACGCTGACGACGAAGCTGGCCTGCGACGAGTCAGGCGTCATCACTTCCTTCGCCATTGAGCAGAGCGCGCCCGAAGAGCATCCGGTCCTGCGCCCCCACCGCCTTGCCGTCGGCTTCTACAGCATGGGCGAGGACGGTCAGGTGATGAGAACCGACCGTTTCGAGGTGGATATCGACGGCGCTTCCACGCCTATCGCCGAGCTGGTAGGCAAGCGCCGGCCCGATTTCATCTTGGTCAACGATGACGACCTGACTTACGCCAAGCTGCGCTTGGACGCGGATTCGCTGGCGTTCGCGCGGGACCACCTGGGCGCCTTCAACGATTCGCTGGCCCGAGCCATCGTTTTGCTCGGATTCTGGGACATGACCCGCGACGGGCAATACCCGGCCGAGGATTTCATCGACGTGGTCTTGCGGACGTTGGCCACCGAGCGCCAGTCCACCACCTTCCGCTACGCCCTGGCGCAGCTGTCGACCACGGCCCACTCGTATGTGGCGGACAAGACCCGGCCCGAGGTGCTGGAACATGTGGCGCAAGGCCTATGGAAGCTGGCCATGGCGGCTGAGCCCGGTTCCGACGAGCAGTTGCAACTGGTCCAGGCCTACCTGGGTTACGGCGATGACGAAGACTTCGGCGACCACGCCCGCGCCTTACTTGCTGGCGAGAGCGAGCTGAAAGGCTTGGAAGTGGACAACAACATGCGCTGGGCCGTGATTCACGCTATGGCCGCCCAGAACATGGCTTCCGAGGCGGACATCCAGGCTGAGCTCGACAGGCGCGACTCCACGGAGAACCGAGAGTTCGCCATGGGCGCCCGCGCGGCCCGGCCTTCCAAGGCGGCCAAAGCATGGGCCTGGGATCAAGCCTTGCACAACGCCGACCTGACCAACGCCCAGATCGAGGCGGTGGCGGACGGCTTCTCCGGCTCCGGGGACGAGGATCTGTTCGCGCCCTATGTGGACAAGTTCTTTAAGGTAGTCGACTGGGTCTGGTCCCACAAGACCTTCCATATCGCCGAAACCTTGCTCAACCCGCTCTCCGCGGGCGGCCTCTACCCCTACAAGGCGGACCCGGCCGCCCTGGTGCGCGCTGGCGAGCACTGGCTGGCCGACCACACGGACGCCCCCAAGGCGCTGCGAGGCATGATAATCCAGAACGTGGAAGCCTCCCGCCGAGTTTTGCGCGTACGCGCCTACAACCAACACTTGTCCAAGCGCGCCCGCTGACCCGCTGATCGACAAAGGCCCCCAAAGCCTCACGCGCCGTGCTTGGCGGGTGAAGGCTTCGGGGGCCTTTACGGGCTTGCGGGCTTGGGGCTGGCGGGCGGGCTAAGCTGGTCGGGTATGCTTTTCGCGGGCCTGGGGGCCCGTCCGCGCGTGAGACAAGAGGAGTACAATGCCGAGGCTGTTTGGAACTGATGGGGTACGAGGACTGGCGAACCGGGATTTGACCGCTCAGTTGGCCCTGAACATGGGCGACGCGGCGGTGCGCGTGCTGGGCGCTGGCGGTGAGCGCTCCGGCGGGCGACGACGGGCCCTGATCGGGCGGGACACCCGAGTCTCCGGTGACTTCTTGGCTTCCGCCCTGGCAGCAGGCATGTCGGCCGGCGGGTTCGACGTGATCGATGTGGGCATCATCCCCACCCCTGGCATCGCCTACCTGACCTCGGTGCTCAACGTGGAGATGGGTGCGGTCATCTCCGCCTCCCACAACCCCATGCCCGATAACGGCATCAAGTTCTTCGCCCGGGGCGGTTTCAAGCTGCCCGACGCGAAAGAGGACGAGATCGAGGCGGTGCTGGGCCAGGACTGGAAGCGGCCCACCGGCGAGGGCGTGGGTCGCGTCTCCCACGACACGGTGACCGCCACGAACATGTACATCGACCACCTGGTGGAATCAGTGGCCCCGATCGGTCCCGACAAGACCCAGCCCAAGCCCCTGGACGGGCTGCGGTTGGTGGCTGACTGCGCCAACGGCGCCACTTCGGTCGTGGCGCCGGAGGCTCTGCGCCGGGCCGGAGCGGACGTGGTCGTGATTAACGCCTCGCCCGACGGGTACAACATCAACAAGCACGCGGGCTCCACCCATCCAGAGCAGCTGCAGACCATGGTCAGGGCCTCGGACGCCGCTATGGGTGTGGCTTTCGATGGTGACGCCGACCGCTGCCTGGCGGTGGATGAAGACGGCAACATGGTGAACGGCGACCAGATAATGGGCATCCTGGCCCGGGCCAAGCAGTGTGACGGCAAGTTGGCCAACGACACCTTGGTCGTCACCGTGATGAGCAACCTGGGACTCAAGCTGGCCCTGAAAGACATGGGCATCGCCACCGTGCAGACCGGGGTGGGCGACCGCTACGTGCTGGAGGAGATGCTGCGCGGCGGCTACACCCTGGGCGGCGAGCAGTCCGGCCATGTGATCAATCGCGAGTTCGCCACGACCGGCGACGGCACGCTCACGGCGCTGACCTTGGCCAGGGAAGTGGTCCGCTCGGGCAAGAGCTTG
Organism: Bifidobacterium actinocoloniiforme DSM 22766; assembly: GCF_001263395.1. NCBI lineage: Bacteria > Bacillati > Actinomycetota > Actinomycetes > Bifidobacteriales > Bifidobacteriaceae > Bifidobacterium > Bifidobacterium actinocoloniiforme. Next base: position 148,120 of record NZ_CP011786.1, read on the forward strand.
AAGGAGCTGGCCGCCGACTTCCCCCAGCTGCCCCAGCAGCTGATCAACGTGCCGGGTGTGGACAAGGCCGCCGCTCCCACCAATGCCAAGGTCCAGGCCGCTGTGGCGCGTGAGGAGGCCGCCCTGGGCGACACCGGCCGCGTGCTCCTGCGGCCCTCGGGCACCGAACCTCTGGTGCGCGTGATGGTGGAGGCCGCCAGTCAGGAGCAGGCGGACGGGGTCTGCCGCCGGCTGGCGCAAGTGGTGACCGACGAACTGTCCCTGTAAGGGGCGACAATAGGCCTTTAAAGCCCTTTTCCGGCCTGTGGCCCGCGCCCCGCGCGCTGGACGCTACTACTTTGACGTTGGCGGGTCGCCGTCGGCGCGAATCGTGGAGGAAGCATGTTTACCAGGAACGCGAATGTGGACGCCGAACTCAACCGCGAGGTGGAGCGGATGCTGGCCCAGGCGGGTGAGGACCTGATTGTGCCGATCGTGCAGTTGGGCGAGCCGGTCCTGCGCCAGGAGGCTGTCGAATACCGTGGTCAGCTCAAGCGCAAGACCCTGCTAAAGCTGATTGAATCCATGCGCCGAACCATGCTTGACGCGCCGGGGGTGGGTCTGGCCGCTCCCCAGATTGGGTTGGGCCTGGCTTTCGCGGTGATCGAAGACCACCAGCGCGACAGTGAGGACGACCCGCGTGAGATCGCCGAACTGCCCTTCCGTGCGATCATCAACCCGCATTATGAGCCGATCGGCGATAAGAAAGCGTCCTTCTACGAGGGCTGCTTGTCCTTCTCCGGCTATCAGGCGGTGCGCGAACGCTGGCTGGACGTGCAAGCCAGCTGGGAGGACGAGACCGGCAAGCGTCACGAGGAGCGTCTGCACGGCTGGCCCGCCCGCATCTTCCAGCACGAGACCGACCACCTACGCGGCGAGGTGTACATCGACCAGGCCCAGACCCGGTCCCTGTCCAGCGACGATAATTTGGGCGAATACTGGGCTTACGATCCAGTCCCCACCCAAGCCGCCAAGGAGCTCGGCTTCGAGCTGTAACGGAGCGCGCCGGCCCGCATCAGTGGTCCAGCGCACCGGCCTGTGAATGCCCCCCCCCCACCCGCTCAGAGACGGAGGGTGATGCCCTCGGTCAGCTGCGGCCCATCCCCGGTGAGGGGCGCCACTTGCCAGTGCAGGAGCCGGGCGGACAGGGCCAGGCCGGCTCGGGCCGCTGTCGGCAGGATGCGCTCGCCGTCCACCTCCGGGTCCAGCCAGTCGTCCGCCAGGTTACGGTCGATCAGGACCGGCATCCGGTCGTGGACCTCGGCTGCGCCGCCCTGGGCCTGGGTGGTCAGGATGGTCCCAGTCAGGAGCCAGGCTGAACGCTCATCCGCCCGCCACCAGGAGTAGAGCCCGCCAATCAGCAACGGTTCCCCGTCCGGGAAGCTGAAGTAATGGGGGTCGTGGGAGGCGCTCCACTCGTAGTAGCCTGAGGCTGGTATCAACGCCCGATGGCTGCGCGCGGCCTGCGCGTAGGTGGGCTTGTCCAGCGCTGACTCCACGCGGGCGTTGTGGGTGGGGTAGGCCAGCTTAGGGGACGCGGCCCAAGGCGGCAGTAAGTTCCACAGAGCCGCGTTCAGGTGGCGTTCGCCGCGCATGTCTTGAGCGATCAGCGCGATCCGCTGCCCCGGTGAGATGTTCCAGGAGGCAGGGGGAAGGCTTGGGCCAGGGGTCGCTGAAAAGTCCCGTTCCAAAGCTTGGTAGTCCACATTAGCCGCGAATCGTCCGCACACGAACCTTATTCTATCGGCCCGCGTGCGCTCTGGCCGGGCCTGGGCCTCGCTGGCGCAGGAGCACTAGAATGGGCCTTGTACACAAGCAAGCCTAGATAGGATGAAGGTGCTCATATGGATGAGAAGACACTGGTTGGCAAGCTGACCGATGCGCAGACCGTGAACGATGTGATCGAGATCGCCAACGAGGCCGGTAAGCAGCTCGACATCGAGCACGCCGATGCGCTCTTCGGCCGGATCAACCAGACCAAGAACGAGGTGGCCGAGCTCTCCGGTGACACGATCGAGAAGATCGTCAAGGAGGTCTTCGGCATCTGAGCCGGACGCTCAGGGCCATCCGCAAGCCCGCCCCGCTGGCGACGCCAGCGGGGCGGGCTTCATGCATTCCTGAGGGTTAAGCCCTTTTCACGCGCTGCGTTCGTTTGGGCGGGAAGTCTGGTGTTTGCCGGCCGGTCAGCGAGCCGAGGTTTGTTCTTGACCGGCGCACTCCACCCGGGTGCGGGCTGGGTCGATGCAGGCCGGGTCCAGGGTCAGCTGGCCCACTGAGTCAGCGCTGATGACGCCGCCCGAGGGGTTGAGGATGCTGTCTATCCGGCCATCCACTTGAGCATGGACGGTGGAGTATTCGAACGCCAGTGTGGTGTTCAGAAGCTTGCAGCGCCGCAGGGTCAGGTTTTCTATGTAGCACAGGCCTTGCAGGCTTTCGATCGTGCAGTTTTCGAAGGTTAGGTTGCGTGAGTTCCAACCCAGGTATTCACCATAGATATAGGAGTCCTTGACCGTCACGTCGTGGGTGTTCCAGAAGGCGTCCTTGGAGAGCAGCCGGGAGTGCTCGATTGTGATGTCGCAGCCCCCGTCGAAGGCGTAGTTGCCGGACAGGTTGAAGTCGCTGGCGTGTATGCCGTTGCTGTCCTTGCCGAAGTAGTCGCCCTGGGCGGTCACGCCCTCCAGGTCGATGTCCGAGCATGTCCATAGGGTCTCGTCCGCGTTGGGCATGGACACGTGCCGCAGTCGGATGCCGCTGGAGCGGCGGAAGGTTTTGGGGGCCTCGATTGTCGAATCGCGGATGGTGATGTCGTGGGTGTACCAGATGCCGGAGCGGGCCATCTCGAACAGGGTGCAATCCTGCATGCGCACGTGCTCGCTGTACCACAGAGGGTACTTCCACTGGAAAAGCGCGCCCGTGAGGTTGATATCGCTCGCATGCTTGAGAGGGGATTCACCGTCGGCGAAGGTCGTATCCACGAAGTCGTGATCATGGGCGCGGAAGGCGGCGCGCTCTCCGGTCAAGCGTTCTTGGCGGGTGGACGGCCGTTGGTGGCTGGGGTCGCCTGTCTCATGCTGGTTTCTTGCTTCCAAGATGCCTTCGTCCTTTCCTGATCTTGTCTCTTCAAGATGTTGCCGCGTTTTAACCCCTCAAGGAAATTCATATCAGATGTCTATTGTTCGCACGTGCGTATGCCTATCGCTTATGATTCTAGGGGTTTGTCGGGTGGTGTTTGAGATTCGCTCCTGGATGATGACCTGGAAGAAGCGCAGGGGGGAAGGAGGCTGGGCGGGTGAACGAGTAGATTCAATGGGCGGTGGATGGCAATGTGCGCCATCCACCGGCCACATGTGCTGCCACCTGCCGCCCAGGACACTGGCTATCGGTCCTCCTGACGGGGGGCCAGTGCGTTTGTTTTCTTGCTGGTTCACCCACCGCCTCCTTCGTTGACCCCCGGGGCTTCCTCGGCTGGCGGGCTCAGACTTGCGAGACCCGTAGGAGGGACTTGATTGTAGTCCGCTGGTCCATGTCCCGGTAAGCTTGGGCCACGTGGTCCAGGTCATATTCGGCGGTGAACACGCGGCCGGGGTTTATGCTTCCGGCCAGCACCGCATCAAGCAGGACCTTCTGGTCCCAGGTGCGGACCGAGGCGGGTCCTCCGCGTAGGCCGGTGTTGTGGTAGAAGGTTTCCTCGGCGTCCACATGCTCGTCATGAGGAACGCCCACCCTTCCGACCACGGCACCGTTGCGGGCTATGGCCAGGGCAGTGGCGGTGGATTGCCTTGAGCCGACGCATTCAAGTACCGCGTCCGCGCCCCAACCGTCGGTCAATTCTCTGACTTTGTCCACGGCTTCCCGCCCGCGTTCGCTCACGATGTCATCAGCGCCGAACTCGCGGGCCATATCCTGGCGTTCCTTGTGGCCGGATAGGGCGATGATGCGATTGGCTCCGCGCAACTTGGCGGCGATGACCCCGCACAGGCCCACGGCACCGTCGCCGACCACGGCTACTGTGTCTCCCGGTTTGACCTCCGCCATAGCCGCCGCATGGTAACCGGTGCCCATCACGTCGGAGAGGGTCAACAGGTTGTCCAGCATCTGATCGGAGAAGCCGCGCGCACGCTCACGGCCGCCTGGGACCATTACAACCGTGCCGTCAGCCAGGGGCACTCGCATGTATTCGGCCTGTGCACCCAAGCCAGGCTCGCCGGCGTCAAAGAACCCACCGTTCGGGCAAGTGGCTTCGAAACCGGCCTTGCAAACGGGGCAGACCCCGCAGGAGTAGGCGAAGGGGACGATGATGAAATCTCCGGGCCGCACGGACGAGACGCGCGAACCCACCTGGTCCACGACGCCGATCGCCTCGTGGCCGACGCTGCTGCCTGCCGGGCGGGGGCTGGTGCCCCGGTACCACCACAGGTCGGACCCGCACACGCAGGCGCGCACCACACGCATGACGAGCTCATCGGGATTGGTGGGGCTGGGCTTGACTGCCTCTTGGCATTCAATCTGGCGGGTGCCTTGGAAAATCGCTGCTTTCATCGTTTCGCTCCTTAGCTTAGGAATCAAAGGTTCTCGCGGGGGTCCGTCGGGCCTCGGGGCCGCATGGGCAGATTGGGCCTGTTCCCGGCGCCGCCTCCACTGCGGCTGGCATGGTCCTCGACGTCCGCTGCCGCGCGTCGCCGCTGGGGCCAACGGTTGGTTGGCTGGTTCAGACGGTGGTGAAGCTGAAGTTCACGCTGACCGTGCCGGGTCTGAGTGTCTGCGCAAGGCTTTCGGGCTGCTCCACCCATCCCAGTCTGGTGTAGGCGTAGGAGGTGCGGAAGGTCTTGAAGAATAGGGTCAGGCAGTCCGAACCGTAGAGCATCAGGTCCCCGGCTCGGATTTCGCCGACCGCCTGGGGCTCGCTGGGGATGGGCCGGTCGAAGAAGTGGTATTTTTCGGTGCCGTTGAGCTCGTTCATTCGCAGGGTGGTCGGCATCCGTCGGGTGAACTCCTGGGCCGCGCAGCCGCTTGCAAGCCGCGCCTGGAAGACGGTGCCGTCGATGGTGATGTTGATGGGGGCCTCCTTCTGATCCGCTTGGTCCTGATCGTTGGCTTGCAGCCTGGTAGGCACGGCGCCGGGGGAGCTCGGGACCGAACCCGTGGCTGCTTGGTGGATGAGGGGATCGGCCCGCTTGCGTAGCAAGCTGAACCGGACATGGCGAGCAGGGCCCGTCAGGCAAGCCGCCAGGGCGCTTTTGCGTATGCGTGTCCGTCGCGTCATGGCTGTCCCCTCTCTGATTATCTGCAATTGCTTGTCAGCCTAGAAGTGCCGAGGGTATATATCAAATGTTTATAAGTAATGAGATTTCATGCTTATTGAGCATGGGTTGTAGGGTTGGCTTGGAACATGCGGTCGACTAGTCGCTGGATATAAAACGAGGTGGGATATGAACTTACGGGTCCTGCGCTACTTCCTGGCCATAGTGGAAGAGCGGAGCATCACCGGCGCCGCCGAATACCTGGGCATTTCCCAGCCTTCACTCTCCCGGCAAATCAAGGATTTGGAATGCTCGCTGGGTCACAAGCTCTTCGACCGGGGCAGCCGCACGATCACGCTCACCCCAGCCGGTGAGCTTCTGCGCGATCGCGCGCGAGAGATCGTGCTCTTGGCCGATCGCGCCGAGAGCGAGCTGACCTCCATGGACCAACCGGTCGGAGGGTCCATTTACATCGGCGCCGGCGAGTCCCAGGGTTTCAAGGTCCTGGCCAAAGCGGCGCGCGGTCTGCGTGAGCGTTTCCCCCAGACCCGTTTCCACATCTACAGCGGCAACAGGGATGCGGTCACCGACCAGCTGGAGTCGGGGCTCCTGGATTTCGCCCTCGTATTCGAGCCGATAGGCATCACCCACTACTCCTACCTCAACCTGCCTGGAGCCGACCAGTGGGGCCTGCTGATGCCTCGGGACTGCGAGCTGGCCAGCCATGATGGCGTCACGGCCGAGGATTTGAAAGCCTTGCCGTTGATCGTCTCCCGTCAAGTCCATTTCGATCGCGAGTTCAGCGGCTGGGGGAGCCTGATCGAGGAGGACCTGGACATCGTGGGCACCTACAACCTGCTCTACAACGCTTCCTTATTCGTCGCCCAAGGCTGCGGCTACGCCCTGGGCCTGGACGGGATCATCAACGTCACCGGCGAGAGCAACCTGGCCTTCCGCCCGCTCAAGCCCCGGCTGACCTCCCGCATGAACCTGGTATGGAAGGCCGACCGCCGCTTCACCCCCGCCGCCCGCGCCTACCTGGATTTTCTGCAAGGAAGTCTGGCCTTGTAGGCCCTCGGCTATTTTTAAAAAGGAGAAGGGTCTCACATGGCCGTAAAGCAGTGAGAGACCCAATGCGATTATGCCTTGACTTGGCCTAGAGTCTGTTTTTCATCCATTCCAATACTAGTTGTATGGCTTTGTCGCTGCGGAAGCCATATGAGGCATGACTGGCCTGATCCAGCTTGTAGAAGGTCACGTCTTTGCCCAAGGCCCGCATGGCGACACGGAGCTATTCTCCCCGAATCCGCACCCAATGTGCCGGCTTGGGCGCGGATGAATCTTATAGCGGTTTTCGCGTCTTGCGTCTGCGCGGCGAAGGGGGTCTCCTCGCTGGGGCGATATTCTGGCACTGCCACCATGTAGCCTTTTTCGCATAGCCGGGTGTGCAGGCCGTTGAAGCTAAGCGGATCAGGCTTGTGGAAAGCCGCACCCCGTAAGAAGACTATTACCGGCCAACCGCTTACCGGCTTGTTATCGGGCCTGTTCGGGTCATGATGGATATTCGGCCTTGGATGTCGCTCCCTTCAATGGGCATAGTAGAATCCCTTTTGAACTATAACGAAAATATGCGTTCATGCATTTAATCTGCAGCAGCATGACTATTAAGCCAGTCGTATGCATACAAATGGTGAAACCCTTTGCGGATTGGCTATTTGTCTCACGCAGCGCATCGCCTGTTCAACAAAATTCGGAGATTCTATATTAATAAAAATAATACATAATATCGTAGTGCTGAACAGCGGATATTCCGGATTTTGTTAAAACCAAACAAGGTTAAAAGTTTTTATGGACCGGATATTGAACCACTCAGCAATAATGCCCTGATAACGCAGATGGCGCATGCGGATATTAGGCGTTGCCACAATCTGTCGAGTCAAAGTTCTTTGTTCAACGGATGCCAGGCGGATTCGAACCGGGACCCCAGCTTAAAGAGCGCACTACCCTTACTGTTGAGACGGAACGGCAGCAATGCCTCACATGCACACTTTCATGACTTAGGAGTCCATTCTGTTTGCCATTAAGTGTTTAAGCTGCAGCACGGAGCTACCTCATGACAATCGGGAAGCCATGCGTGAGGAAGAGTCCAAACGCCAGCGCAACCACCGCCAACACGATCGGTGTCAGAATTGCCACAGCGGACGCGGCGTCCTTGCTCTTCCTGGCGAAGCCTATCTCAGCCAAGGCGATCATGACGAGCGCCAGGATGATTTTGACGACCAACAGCACATCGACATGGGGCCAACTGCGCGCAAGCATGAGCACCCCGCTCAGGATGATGAGGATATAGCACACGCGGGCGATCATCGCCCATCCCCTGGTCATTTTCGCCGGCCCCAGCAATCCCGCCGCCACCGAGACAACCAAAACCACACCACCGAACAAATGCATCCAGACCCAGACCATATCTACCTCCCCATAGCGCCCGCCGCCACAACACCTTCCCTCAAAATACACCAATCCGCGTCCTCCTTGGAATGTCGCGGCGGACGCAACTACGCTTCGGCCGGGACTCCGTCATCTTCCCGCCAGCCAACCATCGTCCATCGCGCAACCTCATCCGTCGCAACCTCATCACCACAGCCGTCGGCACGGGGCAGGGAAGCATCGGCCCATGAGCGCAAATCAGAACGTTTCAGGCATGATCCTGGAAAACGCCTCTGGCTACATTGACGGCATTGATGACCCTCGGGAATCCCACATACGGCACCGTCTGAAGGATGGCCTGAACGATCTCCGCCTGCGTCAGCCCCACATGCAGGGCGGCCGCGATATGGACCTTCAACTGTGGTTCGGCGCCGCCTTGGGTCACGAGACTACCCAAGGTGACGAGCTCACGTTGCTTGGCATCCAGCCCGTCGCTCGCATACACATCACCGAACGCGAATTCGACGATCCACCGCCCCAGCTCGGGCGCTATGTCTTGCAACGAATCGACGACGGCCTGGCCTCCTTCCCCATCGATCGTTTCTAATATCCTCGAACCGCGTTCGAATCGTGACTCCGTCATGTTCATTCCTTCACCTTGATGTTCATGGTCGTTCACAGAGTAAAGTATGAACCAGGGTTCAGGGCAAACGGGGAGCGGTCATGAGAATCAGCGAAGTAGCGGGTAAGGTGAATCTGCCCATATCCACACTGCGCTACTACGAGCGCCGGGGGATTGTGCAACCAGAGCGATCCTTGGAAGGATACCGGGATTATACTGAGAGCGACCTTGCCTGGATCGCTTTCGTGCAACGTCTCCTGGAGGTAGGCATGCCCCTGGTCCAGGTGGAGGAATATTCCCGCTTGCGCAAGCAGGGCGACTCAACCATCCCGCGACGTCTGGAGATGCTCTATTCCCAACGTGAACGGCTTCAGTCGAAAATGCGGGAACTCCAGGAGCAAATGGGCTTCATCGACCGGAAGATCGACACCTACCAGCGGATGATGTGACATCGCGGCGCACTACGGCCGAACATGCATCACGGCTCGGTGCGCATCGGACCGGCTGCCTCGCCGCGGCCGTGACTTACAAGGCCGAACAGACCCGTCCTGGGAGATTCTCTCGTGCCCTATATCGAAGTGATTATGGCTGTACTGCCAAACCATCAAGGCTTGAAAGTATTCCACGTTAATGCTGATCAAAGAACAATGTGAAAGGAGAACGCAATATGTTGACTGCTAAAGATGTAGCAAATGTAGATTGGGATTAGGCTCAAAGGTTCTCTGGCGAAGAAGGTCAATGCATGCTCGACGGCATACTGATGCGGGCTTCCGGAGCTGAAACCCCGAGAATGCGAAGCAAATATTATTTGGCCAGGGTCGCCCCCGTTTGGGTGACGGTCCGCGAGAAGAGACAGTAAGAGACAGTATCGGCGATCTTGAAAATGCCCAAGTCAGTGAGAGGTCCCGTGGATGTCCAGTACAAGAAGAAAGGGTATGCTCACCGCTCTGAATACTTGCGCGATTTGATTTTCGTTGATCTTACAAGTACTGCCCAGCATGCATAGTGGGGCGGCTGCCCCAAGCCCTGTCGAGCTGGACAGCTCGACCATCAATGCCTCCGGCGGCTGCCGCGTGGCATGAGCTTTGCTCATGCCACTTGCCTTGCGATGAGCAAAGCTCGATGACGAATCTGAATGCGAGTATTACAAAATTAGATGGTAACTATATTTTAGTTTTTACATAGTTGCCGGCTAAACCAAGTTTTGTTTCTTACTTTTACTAAGTTATTCTGCAGTGCTTCTTCTTGGTGGATATCCATAGTAGGGATAATGGTTATAGGGTATGTCGTGCCCAGTTGCTAGCTGGAACCATGAGTACCTGTGACCTAGTGTGTTAATACTGTTTTTCAGATTGTAAGGCATATGTGGCCACCCCGAACTGAGTTGCATATCTGAAGGCTGTATAGAATTCCCTATAGCTGCTGTAAAAGCAGAGCAATTGTTCATGCTTGCCGAAGCCATGGGCTTCGACGGGGCGACTTGCTTTGATCGGAGGATGCTCCTATACTGCGATAACTGAGACCGGTTACAGTCTTAGTGGGCCACGGAGGCGCGCTTCCGTTGGCCGATTGTGCAGTGCATGCAAAGAAGCAGAAAGGAGAACGATGGCTGACATCCATAATCCCATCGTCCTGCAAAGGGCTGACCCGTATGTCATAAGGTTTGATGGCATCTACTATTTCACTGGTTCCTACCCGAGCTTCGACAGGATCGCCCTGCGGAAGGCGGATCGGCTGGACGACTTACAAACGGCAGAGGAGACCGTGATCTGGCGCAAGCATGAGACCGGTCCCATGAGCCACTTAATCTGGGCGCCCGAACTGCACCGGATTGACGACAAGTGGTACATCTACTTCGGCGCCGCCCCCAACGACGGCCAATCCGACGACACCTTCAACCACCGCATCTTCTGCCTGGAGAACGAGGCTGAGGACCCCACCACTGGCAACTGGATCGAGCGCGGCAAGGTCGATACCGGCATGGACACTTTCAGTCTGGATGCCACCAGCTTCGAGTTCGACGGCAGCCAGTATCTGGTCTGGGGCCAGCAGGACCTTCGAATCGATGGGCATTCCAACCTCTATATAGCCCGCATGGCCAACCCCTGGACCCTGGCCACCGAGCCGGTCATGCTCGCCAAGCCGGAATTCGATTGGGAGTGCATACGCTTCAAGGTCTGCGAGGGACCTGCGGTCATCATGCACGCAGGTCGTATTTACATCACCTACTCGGCATCCGGCACTGGTCCTGAGTACGCGATGGGGATGCTGACCGCCAGCCTGGACTCCAATCTGCTGGATGCCTCTTCCTGGAGCAAGTCGCCTCAGCCTGTGTTCACGACAAACGCAGAGGCGCACATGTACGGCCCTGGTCATAACTCCTTCACTAAGGCGGAGGACGGAGTGGCCGATGTGATGGTCTACCACGTGCGCAATTACACCAAGATCGAGGGCGATCCCTTGAATGAGCCCAACCGCCACGCCTGTGCCAAGACCATCTCCTGGAGCGAGTCTGGCCCGGTTTTCGGCAAGCCTGAGGCCATGACCCGTTGGGTGCCGACCGGTCGGGATGTGCTGCCTCCCGACGGCTCCCACTGAGAGCGGCACTGACGGCATCGTAAGGCCGCGACTTGCGGCGAGCTGGCGGCGGCCAGTCAAATACCAACGACGGAAGGCGACACACACCATCATGAAATCCTTACGCAAACCAATCTTCTGGAACTTCGGGCTCCTTTATTTCTTCTACTTCGCCACCTGGCAGCTTTCAGCCACGTTCCTGCCCATGTGGTTGCAGGACACAGCCGGCATGAACGCCACCCACATCGGCATGCTCAACACAATCGCCGCAGTGGGCGCACTGATCCTGCAGCCCATCTTCGGCCCCTTGCAGGATAAGCTGGCCCTGCGCAAGAACCTCTTCTACTTCGTGGTCATATGCATCCTCTTCCTGGGCCCTCTGTTCAACTGGGTCTTCCTGCCGCTGATTCATACCAACGAAATCGTCGGCGCGGTCGCGGCCGGAGCCTATCTGAGCCTGTGCCTGAACGGCGGCGTGGGTATTATCGAAGCCTACAATGAACGCTCCTCGCGAGCCTATGGCTTCGAGTACGGCCACGCCCGCCTCTTCGGCTCCCTGGCCGGCGCCTGCGCCTCCTTCGTAGGGGGTTACATGTACTCAGCCAATCCCTCCTCGATTTTCTGGGGCATGACCTTCTGCGGCGCTGTGCTGATTGTGCTGATCAGCCTGGTGCGCGTGCCCAAGGATGCTATGGAGCGCGCTGAGGGCGTGGACGCTGAGGGCGGCGAGGAGGACCTGGCGATCAGCAAGGACGACTTCGCCCGGAACACGTGGGCTAACCGCAGCTTCTGGGGCCTGGTCCTGCTGATCATCGGTTCGGCCACCATGTATGACGTCTTCGATCAGCAGTTCGCCAACTACTTCTCCAAGATGTTCGTGGAGTCCAACATGGGAACTCTGGCCCAGGGCGAGGCTTTGTTCGCCAAGGTCGTCTCTGTGCAGATCCTGCTTGAGGCCTTCTTCATGCTCTTCATGCCGGCCTTGATTAACAAGATCGGCGCCAAGACCGGTCTGATCATCTACGGCACGATCCTGTTCGTGCGCGTGTTGGGTTGCGCCTTCATCCCGAACGTGCCGATGCTGATCTTCTGGCGTCTGCTGGCCTCGTTGGAGATGCCCTTCATGCTGGTTTCGGTCATGAAGTACATCACGCGCGTCTTCGATAAGAAGATGTCCGCCACGGTATACATGTACGGTTTCGGCACCGCCAAGCAAATCGGCGTCTCCATCTTCTCAATCGCCATGGGAGCCATGATCACCGGCATGGGATTCAAGCACGCTTACCTGGCGCTGGCCATAGTGATCGCGGTCTTGATTATCCTGGGCTCCTCGCTGATGCGTTCGGACAGCAAGGTCATTCGTTCCACCGCCGCCAAGGGGTCGGTCGCCGACTGACCGTAAGCCGGTTGTACTATGGGGAAGGTCCTACGCTTCGCTCTGGCGCGGCGTGGGACCTTCGTCCGTTGTCAGGCGCCAGGCCTGGCCTGAAAGAGTTTAGTCGGAGGGGCAGGCCTTGAGCGGCAAGAAGATGACCATCAGGGACATAGCGCAGGAGGCTGGCGTCTCCCGGGCTACGGTCTCGCGCTACCTGAATGGCGGACACTGGGTTAGCGAGCAGGCAGCCGCGAAGGTGCAGGCCGTCATCGACCGCACGGATTACGTAGCGAATGAGCGAGCGCGGTCCCTGGCCACGGGCCGTTCCAACTCGGTGGCGTTCCTACTGGGTGAACCTCAGGAGCTGCTGTTCGCAGACCCGAACTTCTCCACCCTTCTGCGGGCCATCGCCGATGAACTGGGGCGCAAAGGCATGTCCTTGATTATGATGACTACCGATAACCAGGAGGAGAACAAGCGCAACCTGAAGTTCCTGCGAGGGGGTCATGTGGACGGCGTGCTCTTAGTGGCCTGGCACTATGGGGTGCGCAAGGGGCTGATTCATTCCCTGCACGCGATGGATATGCCGTTTGTAGTCGCTGAGTGCCCGGAGGTGGACAGCGATTCGACCAGCTATGTGCATGTGGATGACTACCATGGGGCGGCCCGGGCCACGCACTATCTACTGGAGCGTGGCGCCAAGTCCGTAGCCATGATCGCCGGACCGGAGGGGCCTACCGGCGCCCTGGAGCGTGTGCGGGGCTTCGAGGACGCCATGCGCTCCCGGGGTCAGAACCCCGAGTGGATCGAGCGGGGCGATTATTCCAAAGCCAGTGGTTACGATGCTGCGCTCAGACTCCTGAAGCGGGCCCCTCAGGTCGATGGTCTCTTCGTCGCTTCCGATTTGATGGCGATTGGTGCCATGCAAGCCTTGCGTTCCCAAGGCCGCGACGTGCCAGCGAACGTGCAGGTGATCGGCTTCGATGACCAGCAGCTGGCGCAAATCTCCGAGCCTCCACTGACCACCCTGCGCCAGCCTTTCGGCGAGATCGGTCGTAAGATGGTTGACCAACTGATTGACCTGATTCATGGAGGCTCCCCAGTAGGCACCATCCTCCCGCTGGAGCTGGTGGTCCGCCAAACCACCCGTTGATTCAGTCCTCGGCTGCCTGACTGGCTACCGTGCGCTCTCGTGCTCTCCTGGGCGACGTGGGTCAGGAGCTCGGTTGAGGCGACGGCGGCGATAGGGGAGTCGATGCTGCTGGTGAGGATGCAATCGGCTCACTCCTGCTTGGCGCCGGCAGCTAGGGGAGAGCCCTTGTTGTCATGAAAGTCGCAACCGACCCCACCCAGTATGGCAGCCTCGTCCAGGGCGCCTACGCGGGCGAAATCCATACACTGGCTCAAGGGAACTTAAGGCTGCGCTTCAGCACTCGTTTCCTGCCGCAACATGCAGTAAGGGCGGAATCGTGTGGGCGGGTATGAGCATCCCGTGGTCGCAGCGTTTGGAATGAATCACCGCCAATATGGAATCCTGGTGGATGACCTTCCTTCTCGAACACGTTGCAATCGAACAGCGGTCTTGAAGGCGTTGCTCCTCAAAAATGCCGCAGGTAGCAGCCCCCCCCCCTGCCGCTTCCGATTATGCTGCGGCGCGCGGGTCCAAGATGGTTGAGCCCCGCGGGTTGTCGGAGGACTCCAAGTATGAGCTCACTATTGGCGACTGGGAGCGCTCTTGCCGCTTGACGAGCCATTTACCGTTCTTCGCGGCATGCTGTCAATGCTCAAGGCGAGCTTCGTTCAGTCTTTCATGGTTCTTCCTTATCCTCCTGGTATAGCGGTGCTGTCATATAGTTGGGGAGAAACAGTACCGTGGCGCTGCCCGGCCCATACCCGGTGAGGACATGCCAATTCCTTGGGAGGGGACCTGGATCTGCTTTTCAGGTCGCCTCACTTCTTTGAAATATCCAACGATGTTGGACGGCTTCATACGGATGCATCCTAAAAGGAGATACCCCTGAAGCATAGTGAAGAACAAATGGACCGTATGATCTATGTTGATATTCCGCTTGCTTATCCCGGTGATGAAGTGGTGAATTATGCGCTTACCCTATATCTGACGTTCAGCCAACTAAGTCGAGCGACCCTGGAGGAAGAGTGGAAGGGCTTTAGGGTGAATGCAAGAAAACAAGCGATATAGCATGTGAGATTCATCGCGCACCAGTTCATTCGCGGGAATGTTTAACCGGGGTCTTCTGGAAGGTTACGGGTCGAATCGATCCTTATCAACAATGAAGCAAAGAACCCATACCGACATCATCCTGAGTTGGAAGCGATTCGTTTGTTTCCGTTGTGGGGCCTGTTTGGATTATCGCCTCTTCCGGTGGTTTCTTGTGCCACGCACTTTTCGTTTAGGGTTCCGGAAAGGATTGGGTTTTTCTTTGTCTGTTTCCGCCGCCTATTTTCTTTAATTACGGGCAGTCCAGGATGGGGGATGCTTGCATTCCGCAGAGGTTTCCTGTAGGCGTGCTCTCTAAATTGTTGACTCTTTCGCAATCTCACGGTTCTCTTTTTCATGTTTTACCCCGTAGCAGCGATAAGTATGAGAGATGAGTGATGACGCGTACTCGCGGGGCGTGGGGGGGGCTTCTGAAGAGGAACAAGGCTGGTCGGGTTGTCGCATGGCTGGAACGGCAGCATTACCGCACAACAAGGGAATGCGGGTATGGCGGCATCCCACGGGCGGCGAACACCAAGCCCGCTGTGGATGGGGGCTGTTCGAGGATTTACCTACCCGCAGGAGAGGCTGCACCACTGGAAACGGGGCGGAAACTAGGGTCTGCGCGATTCGATGACGCGGAACCTGGGGGAGGGGCAAGTATATCCCATTTTCTGCCATATTTCAAAAGCTGACCGGTCGGGGGAATCACAGCCGAGGGCTTCCGCGCTTTGGTATGAGGGGGCGACTTCCCCGAGGGGCCCTGGCCTTATGGGTTGTGTGCAGGTGTTGCGCTCGATCCGGGAGGAGGCGTCGAACGCGACTTGCGGCCCATCATGGTTGGCGAGTACCCAGTTCGTCCTCGGCAGGTGAACGATGGGTGAAAAGATGAAGATTGTGCCATCAGTCAAATGAGTTTCCGGCTTTTTTATCAGACAGGAGGAGCCTACTTGTGTGCGAGGGTCTTCTGCAGCATCCGGCTCAATCCCCCCCCCTCTAATGCCAAAGCTAATCAGGCATTACAAAAGAGAAGTGGAAAAGTGGAAGCGGAATAAAGATGAATTCAATCCGAACATATGGAGCAGCAATGATGCTGCTTACGCGTAGTTGTTGAAAATTTGCAAATAATATCGCCTTTTTGCTTTAAAAAGGATGCGCGCTTCCCATGTGTTTATAGTGCAGGTATCGATAGTCTTGCTCGTCAGCCGACGCATGGAAAAGTCGGAGAACAGGATTACCGCTGTGTCATGGTCTGCGACGAGGCAGTCCGCGTGACCATGTCGAGTGACGGAATTGACGCCTCTGCATCGGTATTCGTATTCGCAAGACGGGTTTGCGGATTAACCGAGGAGGCCAGACGAGGTCAAAAGAGAAAGATAAAGGTGTAGAGCGCATGAACGTATTCCGCAAGACGCTTGCAGGATTGGTGGCCGGTGTCGTTCTCCTGGCAGTTGTACCGTCGGCGATGCCTGCGTTTGCGTCTGAATCCAGACAAACGGTTAACGTGACTCCCAATCCTTGGTATGCTAGTGGCCCTTTCCAAGGGTGGGGAACATCACTTGCCTGGTTCGCCAATGCGACAGGCAACTATGGAGAGCCTGGTTCAATCAGCCAATCCAGCGGCAATCCTCAATCCGACAGCAAAGCGCTAGAGTATGGACGGCAGCTTCGTGAGGATTTTTATACGAGCATTTTCGGTCGGCAAGGTCTCGGCCTCAATAAGGCGCGATACAACATAGGCGGGGGCAACGCCTCCGATGTGGCTTATGGCTACCCATTTATGAGGCAGGGGGCCGCAATGCCCGGTTACTGGGTCCAAGATCCTAATGGATCCTTGGGGCTTTACGGCGGGGTGAGTACTACGATGCGGAATAAGAACGCCATTGATGGTGCGTTTGATCCGGAAAAGGACGACTCCTATGTATGGGGTCCTGCATCCAGGAACTCCTCGGAGGCTTACGCTACCAAAGCTCAGGAATGGTGGCTGAAGCGAGGCGCGGAGCACAAGGATATCAACCAGGTCGAAGCGGCGGCCAATGCGGCTCCGTGGTTCATGACTGGAAATGGGTATGTCAGCGGGGGGACGAGTGGAAATGCCAACAACCTGGTCGATGCTGACAAATATGCCCAATACTTGGCTGCGGTTACTCGGCACCTTTCCCAGCTCAAAGCAGCGAACGGGAACCAGGTCTCGATTAATACGGTAGAACCGCTTAACGAGTCGGAGACGGGATATTGGAGTTCGCCTCAAGGGAGAGCTTCAGATACTTGGCCATCACAAGACACCGCTTTAATCGACCGGTATTGGAACCGTTACTACCAAGACAAGGACAAGAGCAAAACCCCTTATACAAGTGAGGTGAAAAAGCCCCAAGAAGGGATGCACGTGGATGTCGAGACCGCGGGCAGGACTATTCGGTCCCTCAGGTCGGCCCTTGACGCCCAGGGCCTGCGGCAAACGCAAGTCTCCGCAACTGATGCGACGGATTCAGGGCAGTTTGTCGATTCTTACCGTCACTATCCCCAAGAGGTCAGAAATGCTATAGGCCAGTATAACACCCATGCCTATGGCACGAACCATCAGCGGGTAGCCCGTGATATAGCTCAGGGCGACGGCAAGGCTCTTTCGATGAGTGAGGTGGATGGGTCCTGGCAATCCGGAGGCTTCAACCCGTACGGTTTCGATAATGCCCTGGGAATGGCCGGCAAGATAAATAGCGATGTCTATGCCCTGCAATCAAGGGACTACACTTTCTGGCAAATCGGCGAGGATCTCTACAACGTTGCCACCGGTGATAAGGACATGAATGGGAATACGGCCAATCCCAAGGGCGAGGACACCAATTGGGGTAGCGTTTTTCTTGATTACGATTGCTCCGTGGCTGGAACGGACGGCAAGCTCTACTCCCGCAGAGAGGTGGACAATAATGGGGGCAGCACCGCAGGAATCCATCCCTGTCGTATAGTGGTCAACGCGAAGTACAATGCAGTGCGGGCTTACACCCAATTCATCCATCAAGGCGATGCCATCACTGCCAACAATGCCACCAAGGACAATATGACAGCCAGCTCAGCCGATGGCAAGGTTCAGACCGTAATTCACCGCAATGGTGGTGATCAGCCCCAGACTCTGGTCATCGACCTATCCAATTACGACCGAATCGACTCGAAAGCGGCGGGAAGGCTTTTCCTCACCACGACTCCGGACCATCAGCAGGATATATATACAGCCAACATGGACTATATGAACCGCTACTCCAATAAGGAGCAACCGCATGCAGTCAGTATAAATACGACGACCAAGACGGCTACGGTGAATCTGCCTGCCCGATCCATCGCTTCCATACAGTTGACAGGTTTATCCGGGGTCTCCCCCCAGGCTCAGGTGATGGATGGCAGCACTATCCAACTTCAAGGGCAGCAATCAGGGAAGATGCTCTCTGCGGCGGACGATGGCCAACTCACGCTCGAAGACATGGCCAAAACCCCCGCACAGGGCCGGGCCCAATCATTCACTGTCTCCAGTGTCGCTTCTCCCATTGGCGCTCCTATGCTGAAGCGATATCTTCTCTCTTCCGCTAATGGAAGCCGGTTCCTGGGTGCCGATGGCCGAATGCAAACCGGTACGCGGGAATCGGTAGGCGCCGATGCGAAATACATCTGGATACTCGATACCGAGAACGGCAAGACGTTCAGTCTGGTTAACCAAGCAGACAAGGTTGCTTTGGATGTGGCCGGTCAGGAGACTGATGCAGGAGCATCAGTCACTGTGGCGGAGTCGACCGGGGACTGCAACCAGGCTTGGTACTTCCGGTCCACGATGCCTACTGGGGCGCAGGATACGACTGTCCAGGTACCTCTCGGAGGACCTGTGTCCATGCCGGGGACGGTGGTTCCCTATTACCCTTGGGGAAAGGGGGAACCCGTCTCTGTGGTATGGCGGACCTCTACAGTGAACGTCAACAAGGAAGGAACCTACCGGGTCCAAGGGGTCGCAACTGATTTCTTCGGTAATACTTTTCCTTGCAATGCATCAGTGTTCGTTGGTGCGCTGACAGTGACCGATCCTGCTTCGGCGACCGTGCTCTTCGGCTCAGACGCGAGTGCCGTCCGCAAAGTGATGGAAACCACTGCTGTATATGGTCATGTCAAAGCTTCGCCGGCCATAAAGGTCGATCCTCAAGCGGTGACTTGGGATTATACGGATCTCCAGGGGAAACTGGACCGGGCCAAAGAGGGGTCGGCAGTGGGCATTCATGGTGCTCTCGCAATAGGACAAGGCCGTTCCCTGCCTCTGTCTTTCGCCCTATATCTGGAAGCAGCTATACCTCAAAACGTCGCTGATGTCAGTTGCAATCTGACCGTCACGGACCAGGATGTCGAGTACGGGAAAGAAGACCAGTGGAGGAAGCTCACAGATGGCAATACGAAGGAAGAGGCATGGGCTACTTGGAATTCGGCTGGTAACTACCGTCACAGTCCTACCGCCAACCTGGACTTCGGGCAGGTCCGCCAATTGGACCGGGTGACGATCACTTACAAGGACCACCCGCCCGTGTCGGCCAAAGCCGAGTACACGGATAACGGCATCACGTGGAAACCCCTTGGGCAAATTGCTCTCAATCCCCAGCCAGGACAAACCCTGACCTTCCAAGCGAACAGTATGGTGGGGGCAAGCAAGGTCCGCATCGTTAATACCGTTGACAATGCTTGGATGGATGCTACGGAAATAGAGGCCCGGGCCCGGCCATGGGTCGGCCCAATCAGGAATTTGGCCTGGGGCGCAGGTACTCATTTCACTGTCAACGCCGACGAGGGCGACACGGCCGGTAAAGCCATTGATGGCCATGTCGGCAAGGGCTGGTCCACCCGGTCGGCACCTGCGAACATTGACCCGACGGCCACCTTCACCTTTGGCCGTGTTCGCACCATCACTCACATCACTACGACTTTCTATCGTGATGGGCGCGCATCGTGGCCCAAGGCTCAGACATTGGAGTATAAGGATAAATCTGGCGCGTGGCACAGTGTAGGAACCAGGTCGGGGTGGTATCTTCCGCAACCCGGTAGTGGCGATTCCTCGACTGACGCTGATACTCCTACGGCGGATTTTGTCTTGATGACTCCCGTTGAGGCCAAAGCGGTGCGTTTGGTTAATGTTCTCCAGGACAACCGGACCTACATTAATGTGGCGGAAATGGAGGTGTACGGCACTGAGAGCGTCTCGACCTTCGAACCTGAACCCGGGAACGACAGCGACCTAGCCGATCTGCGTCTGGATGGACAGACGATCAAAGGTTTCTCGCCTCGCCAAAGTGATTATGTGGTTGATTTACCGGTTGGTGCGCAACGCAACCCTGTGCTGCAGGCTTTCAGCCGAGACAACGCCGCTAATGTGGTTCTACAATCTGATGCTCAGTCACAGGTAGGTGGCAGGACCCTGATCACAGTTGCGCCCGCCGATGGATCCCAAGCTAGAACCTATTCCGTGCTATTCCGGTCTTTCGACTTGCGTGAATTGAAGATTACTCCGCCAATGAAAACGGACTACGGCATAGGCGAGCCATTCGATTCGCGTGGATTGGAAGTTGGCGCCGTCTATGTTGCGCATGATACAGGGGACAAGCAGGTCAAGCCCCTTGTCCTGAGCGATCCCGATTTGTCCATAAGGGGGTTCGACTCGTCAGTTCCTGGAAGGAAGACTGTCACGGTGGCTTACCGGGGAGTGAACGCCAGTTTCGGGGTCTCTGTAAGAAGAACTGGGGAGATCTCTTCCGGTGAAGGCAGCTATGGCGTGAACGGACAGCAATCGCAGTCGGACGGACGCCTTCATCCTGCTTTGGCGAATTCAGGGACCGCAGTGGTGCCGATATTGCTGCTTGCCACGTTATTGACGTTTGCCGCGCTGGCCGCTTATATAGGGAGGCGATACTGGTCGGGTAAGAGGTAAAGGAGAGAGGGGAATGATGCTGCGCTCGAGTCTGTGCGTTTGAGGCGCGGACGCAGCATCATGCCTTGTTTTCAGTAAGAGGCGATGCTGTTTCAGGGGAAGGGGAAGTGGAAGCAAGCCTCATCGATTTCCGGTGCTGGTAGACGAATTCTTGCCGCGGTTATGGGGAACGCAAGTCTGTCGTGCCTTTGGGAAAACGAATAGGAAGGTGCCTCTTCGTTTGCCTGGTTCCAGCCACCGGACACGGGTTCGCAATGGAATATCGGTCGGATGCCTTTTACACGATTTATGGATTATCGTACCAGTCTTCAGCTCGCCTGACCCTTTATGCATTGATATTTTTTAATTAATAGAGAATTATGTTGTGGACTTCTGAGTTCAAACAATCGATGAAGATTGTATTAACCAATCATAATGACGTTCACAACCGCAATTTTTCTCTATTGTCTGACAATTCTAACGCGTACAAGCTTGTTGTTGTCTTTTAGCCTTGTACTAGATGCATCATTTACCGGATCGTGCTGGTTGATGCACGATAACGACGATTAAGGAGAGAGCAATGAAGCCGGTGTCCGCCACCAATGTTCAGCTCACCATACCGACCTATGAGGTAGGTAAGCCGGATTCTAACCCGCAATTTATAGAAGGTCGCGTATACCAGGGTTCGACGGGTAAGGTCTACCCCTACCCGGTGATTGAATCCATCACTGACGATAAAAAAGACAAAGTCTACAATGCCGTTAATCTGGAAAACGAATTTCTCAAAGTCACCGTACTGCCTGAATTGGGCGGACGCATCCAGTATGCCACTGATAAGACCAATAACTACGATTTCGTTTACCGAAATGACGTGGTCAAGCCTGCCTTGGTCGGTCTTTTGGGCCCATGGATTTCAGGCGGCATTGAATTCAACTGGCCTCAGCACCATCGACCAACGACATTCATGCCGGTCGATTACCGGCTGGTAGAGCTGGATCATGATGGCAGGGGGGTGCAATGCCATGACGTGGACAGAATTCATGGCACAGAAGTAGTCACCACTATTGCCTTGTATCCGGGGAAATCCTACATTGAGATATCCGCTGACCTCTATAATGGCACACCCCTGCCCCAGAGCTTCTTGTGGTGGGCGAACCCTGCCGTGCCAGTGAATGAGCACACCAAGACCGTAATGCCGCCTGACGTTGTTGCTGTGATGGATCATGGCAAGCGTGATGTCAGCCGTTATCCTATTGCGACGGGGACGTACTATAAGCATGACTACTCCCAGGGTGTGGATATAAGCCGTTACAAGAACATTCCTGTACCTACCAGCTATATGGCGGCACACTCCGATTTCGATTTTGTCGGCGGTTATGATTTCAAGGAGGAAGCAGGCATCCTTCATGTGGCCGATCACCATATCAGCCCCGGTAAGAAGCAATGGACTTGGGGCTCTGGCGATTTCGGTCATGCGTGGGACAGGAACCTTACTGACGCCAACGGCCCGTATGTGGAGCTTATGACCGGCGTGTTCACTGATAATCAACCTGACTTCACTTGGCTTAAGCCGTATGAGACCAAGCATTTCACCCAGTATTTCATGCCTTATCGGTCCCTGGGTCTGGTCAAGAACGCAACCCTCGATGCGGCAGTGAATTTGGAATTTGGCCCTGCCGATCCGATTGAGGCTGAGCGGGAATCAGAAGGGGTCGATGGCGCCGGCCTCCAGGATGGGCAAGGACGCTTTAAGGTTTCAGCTACGTCAAGACATGCAGAAGTCATCGTCAAGGTGGTTGGAGACGACAATCAAGTGCTCGCGGAAACAAGAGCAGAAATTGGACCTGACCATACATGCGAAGGCTTGTTCAATACTCAAGGCAAAAAGCCCTGGGAGATCTCAATCAGCGTCACGGACGAGCAAGGGAGAAGCCTAGTCGCTTACCGACCGCTTCGACCGAAGATACCAACAATCCCCTCACCGGCAAAAGCGCCGAGTGAGCCTTCCGCTATGGCCACCAACGAGGAACTTTTGCTCACGGGTCAGCATTTGGAGCAATATCGGCATGCCACTAGCCGACCGGATCCGTATTACCTTGAAGGCCTTAAACGCGATCCCAACGATACCAGAATCAATGTGGCCTATGGGGAACTGCTGCTAAGGCGGGGGGCATTTGAAGAAGCCAGACAGCATTTCAAGACGTCAATCAAGCGACTTACTGAGCATAATCCCAACCCTTATGACGGCCGGGCTTTCACGGATTTGGGCCTTGCCGAGTTCTTCCTGGGCAATGATCAGGAAGCTTACGATGCCTGGTACAAGGCAACCTGGGATGAGACCCAGGCCAGCCAGGGTTATTATTACCTGGCCATGATGTGCGCAAGGACAGCTGAGTGGGCGCAGGGTTTGGCATTCGTCAATCGTAGTCTGGAATATAATGCCCTCAGTTCCAAGGCCCTGGCATTGAAATCCTTCCTCCTGCGTCGTCAAGGGAGGGAACAGGATGCGTTAGAAAGTCTCGACGAGAATCTGAAGCACAACGCTTTTGACTTCGTGTCAGGTTTCGAACGGCATTTGCTGGGAGATAGCGATGAGGTGTTTTCCTTGATGGGGAATCGGACCTATAACTATTTGAATCTGGCTCGCACCTATATGTCATTCGGCGCCTACGAGGAGGCTTGCGCGGCGTTGCTGCGGTCGGATGAACAAGATGCCTTGGTGAATTACTATCTGGCCTACTGTGAGCATCGTTTGGGTAGACTTGAGCAGTCTGCGCGGCATATTCAAACAGCCGAAAAGTTGCGGGGGCTATATTGTTTCCCCAATGCGCTTGAAGACATCTTCGTCTTGAGGGACGCCATTGGTATGGGAGCCAACCCCAGGGCCGCTTATTATCTCGGCTGCCTGTACTATGACAAATTGCAGACCAGTCGGGCGGTCTCCATGTGGGAACGGTCCTGTGCTGCTGATCCGTCTTTCCCCACGGTCCACAGGAATCTGGCTCTCGCCTATTATAACAAGCTTGGCCGGAAGCATGATGCCCTTGAACAGATGGAAGAGGCCTTCCGCCTTGACGAGTCGGACGCGCGAGTTTTTTTGGAGTTGGATCAACTGCATCAGGCAATGGGCTGGACCTATCTGCAGCGTCGTGAGCTCTTCGAAAATCATATGACCTTGGTTGAATCCCGTGATGACTTATACGTCGAGTATATGGAGATTCTCAATCTGACCGGTTCTTATGAACAAGCCTTCAAGCTTATGTCAAAGCGGCATTTCCATCCCTGGGAAGGCGGCGAAGGAAAGGTGACCGCCCAGTATCGTCTTTCGCTGATCCTCATAGCCCTGCAAGCTATGAAGGCGAAAGATTGGCAATTGGCGCAAGAAAAACTCATAATGGCACAGCGTTACCCTGAAAATTTAGGGGAAGGAAAGCTGGAAGGGCAGAAGGACAACGATATCCATTACTTCCTGGGCCTGGTTAATCAGCAACTGAATAAGGACGAAGAGGCGACTGCCGAATTCAGAAAGGCTTCCACAGGTCCGAATGAGGTCAAGGGAGCTCTGTACTACAATGATCAGCCGTCTGAAATGATCCTGTTCCAAGGACTTGCCCACCTGGCTTTGGGTGAGGCTGGCCAGGCGAATGCGCGTTTCTATCGGCTGTTGGATTATGGTGAACAGCACCTGAACGAAAGTGACCATGTTGATTTCTTTGCCGTTTCCCTCCCTGATTTCCGGGTGTTCGAAAGGGACTATGGCCTTATGAACCACGTGCATTGCCAGTACCTTATTGCTCTGGCGAACCTAGGCATGGGCAACGAGAAAGAGTCAGTTTACTGGTTTGGACGGGTTCTCGCTGATGACCCCACTCATATGCAGGCCACGGCATTCATGAAAGCCATAACGGTGGACCGGTTGGCCGCACAGTTTAGGAGCAAGGAAGCGAAGTAAAAGCGAAAGCAATTTTCTAATATAATGCAGCAGTTTTCTTATACGTTCCTCAGTACTTATTTATAGACTGGAACTACGTTGTTTAGTTGTATAATAGAGTACTGAAAAGAGGGCACGAAGATGTGCGTATGAGAAAACTGCTGTGTTTGTTTCCAGCAGAATATCACTATAATCAGGGTCGCTTATGTAGTCAGCGGTATTGAACAGCTGAACGTCCAGTAATCAGAAACTTGTGCTTTGCCCTCTCTGCAAATAGTTGAAAGCGATGCCTTTCAACTAAGTGAGGACAGCAAAAAGGAAGACCGTCATCGTTGACGTAGGGTTGGCTGATTCTGTCAAATCAAACATCTCAAAGGAGAAGAATGACACATTCCATTTCTGCGGCGAGTTCTGTGAATTCTCCGAAAGATCGACAACCCGGCACAAGTAACAGACACCGACGTGATTGGCGCGGATGGAAGTTTATGGGACCTTTCGCGCTGGCTTTCATGCTGGTTTTCGTCATCCCGATTATCTACGCCATTTATATTTCTTTCTTTGAAAGGCGGATGGTAGGAGGAACCGTTTTCGTTGGGCTAAGCAACTACAAACGGCTCTTCGCGGATGGTAACTTCTGGAGTTCAGTTGAACGTGTCAGCGCTTTCACGCTGATTCAGGCTCCGCTCTGCCTGTTTTTGGCCGCGCTTCTGGCTTTGGCAATTGACTCTATGAGGTTGCACGGCACAAAATTCTTCCGTATATCCACTTTCCTGCCGTATGCGGTTCCGGCTGTGGTGTCCACGCTGATATGGGGTTTCATGTACGGAGCGAAATACGGTCTTGTGGGTTCATTCAATGCATGGACCGGCTTACACATGGACTTGTTGGCTCCTAATATTCTGCTTGTCTCGATTGGCAATATCGTGACTTGGGAATATACGGGCTATAACATGCTGATTTTCTATTCCTCCTTATCCACCGTCCCGCATTCTCTTTACGAGGCCGCAGCAATCGATGGGGCGAGTGAGTGGCAAATCGTACGCCGGATTAAGATGCCGGAGTTGCGTGGCAGTCTGGCCATTACTGTGATTTTCAGTATTATTGGTTCCTTCCAGCTCTTCAATGAACCGTCAATCATGCAGAACATGGTGCCGGGAAATACTATTACCAGCTACTACACACCGAACATGTACGCCTACAGTCTCAGTTTTGCGGGTAACCAGTCGAATTACGCCGCGGCCTTGGCCATCGTCATGGCGGTCATCACTATGGCGATCGCTTACGTTGTGCAGCTGAACAGTCTGAAGGAGCAAATGAAATGACCGCTGATATTATGGATGAATCGCCTTCAGCAATTCGAGCTCGAGAGCGGCAGCGGGCGAAACGCATAGCGAGGGATGAACGGGCGGAGCGCAAGCGGGCAGCGGAAGCTGGATTCTCCAACCCTTCCAACCCCCGTCGTTCCCTGCCGCTGACATTGGCGACAGGTGTCTTCGCCGTCTACTGTCTTTTTCCTTTTGCGTATTTGATTATCAACGCCACCAAGACGCAACCGGATTTCACGTCAACCTTCGGGCTTTGGTTTGGTCACACCTTTGCGCTTTGGGACAACGTCGTCACCGTCTTTACATATGAAGACGGTATTTTCGGACGGTGGCTCCTGAATACCCTTCTCTACGTAGTGGTTGGTGCAGGTGGGGCAACCATCCTGGCCATTATGGGTGGGTATGCCTTGGCGAAGTTCGTTTTCCCTGGTCGTAAGGCTGTTTTCGCCGTGGTTCTTGGTTCTATCAGTGTTCCCGGTATCGCCTTGGCGGTTCCGCAGTTCCTCCTGTTCGCAAAGATGGGTTTGACCAATACTCCCTGGGCCATGATCTTGCCTAGCCTCATTAGTCCATTTGGCCTTTACCTTATGTGGATTTTCTCAGAACAGGCAGTGCCGACGGAGCTCCTGGAATCGGCGAGGGTAGATGGTGCGGGTGAGTTCAGGACCTTCCTGACCATCAGTCTGCCTCTTTTGGCCCCGGGAATCGTGACCACGGCCTTGTTCGCCATCGTAGCGACCTGGAACAACTATTTTCTGCCATTGATTATGTTGAAGGATTCCGAATGGTATCCCCTGACCATTGGACTTAATCAGTGGAAGAATCAGGCCAATACAGCCGGTGGACATGCAATACAGAATCTGGTCATCACAGGGTCTCTGGTTACGGTGATCCCCCTAATGATCGCTTTCCTGATTCTTCAACGGTACTGGCAATCTGGATTGGCTGCAGGAGCCGTCAAGGAATAGACGGGCGCCGACGATGGCAGCCCGGAAATAACGAAGCATATTGGTATATGAAACGGAGAAGCAGATGACCGAACAGCATCGGAAGTTCAAGTGGCCTCAACCAGTCAAGGGCGACAGACCCAGGATTTGGTTCGGCGGCGATTACAACCCCGATCAATGGCCGGAGGACGTTTGGGAAAAAGATATGGCCTATATGGTCAAGGCCGGCGTCAACATTGTCTCGCTGGCGATTTTTTCCTGGGCCAAGCTTGAGCCCGAAGAGGGTGTCTTCGATTTTGCCTGGTTGGACAAGGTCATTGACATGCTTGGGAGTTCCGGCGTTGCGGTGGATTTGGCCACTTCCACGGCTTCTCCGCCAATGTGGCTCACGCAGGCTCATCCCGAGGTGCTTTGGCAGGATGAGCGTGGAGATGTCTGCTGGCCTGGTGCTCGTCAGCATTGGAAACCCACGAGCCCGGTATACCGCGAGTATGCCCTGACCCTTTGCCGTGCCCTGGCGACTCATTACAAAGACGACCCTACCGTCGTAGCTTGGCATGTGGGCAACGAGTATGGTTGCCATAATCGATTCGACTATTCCGATGATGCCAAGAACGCTTTCCAGCTCTGGTGCAAAGAACGGTATGGCACCATTGAGAACCTAAACAAGGCATGGGGGACCGCTTTCTGGTCACAGGAACTTAATGACTTTACCCAAATCATCCCGCCCCGTTTCATAGGCAAGGGGAATTTTACCAACCCTAGTAGGCTTCTGGACTTTAAGCGGTTCAGCTCGGATGCTCTCAAGAGTTTCTATGAGGCGGAACGTGATGCCCTTGCTGAAATCACGCCTGACAAGCCTCTTAGCACCAACTTCATGATCAGTGCCGGCAACATGACCCTAGATTATGATGACTGGGGTTATCAAGTGGACTTTGTTTCCAATGACCACTACTTCACGCCTGGTGAGGCGCACCTGGATGAATTGGCGTATTCCGGTTCCCTTATCAGTGGGGTGGCTCGTCGCCATCCCTGGCTCCTCATGGAGCAATCAACCGGGGCTGTGAATTGGCGGACCATCAACGAGAGAAAAGAACCAGGTCAGCTCATACGGGATTCATTGGTGCACTTGGGCATGGGGGCGGATGGGATCTGCTTCTTCCAATGGCGGCAGTCCCAAGCCGGAGCGGAGAAGTTCCATTCGGCCATGATTTCTCATGCTGGAACCGATACCGAGGTTTTCAGGGATACTTGTGAGCTTGGTCAGGATTTGCGAGCCTTGACCGAGGAAGGTCTGTTGGATGCGGGAGTGGTCAAATCTCCCGTCGCTGTGGTATTCGATTACCAGAGTCAGTGGGCTACAGAGCATTCGGCCACTCCCTCACAGAACGTGCATCATTGGACAGAGCCCTTGGATTGGTTCAGGGCCCTTGCCGATGTGGGCGTGCGGGCGGATGTGGTACCGGTGCGTGGAGATTGGGACACATATGAGGCGGTGGTTCTCCCCAGCCTTTACATCCTGGATGCCGACAACTCCCGCAGAGTCCGTGACTATGTGGCGGCTGGCGGCAAAATCATTGTGACCTATTACACAGGTATCAGCGACCAAAACGATCATATCTGGTTGGGGGGTTATCCCGGCTCCATTCGAGATGTGGTGGGCGTCCGATCGGAAGAGTTCGTGCCCATGGGCGATGGCAAGGATGGGGCTCTCGACCATCTGACCCTCAGTAACGGTGCGAGGGCCCATGATATTGCTGATTACATCACCTCAGTCGAGGACACGACCCGTGTGCTCGTCACCTATAGTGGTGATGATCCTTGGTCTGGCATGATTGGGGTACCGGCCATCACTGTTAACGCTTTTGGAAAGGGGCAAGCCGCATATGTGGGTTGCCGTCTGGGCCGTGAGAATCTTGCGCTAAGCCTTCCTGAGCTGTGCAAAGCTATGGGGATTGCGTTGCCTGATTCGGCTGGATCAGGCAATCTTCTGAGACTTGAACGCCTGAACCAGGAGACCGGCCAGGCTTTCGCCTTTTACTTTAACCGGACTAGAGACAAGGTCGCGGCCCAGCTGGAGGGCGTGCCTATCATTTGGTCCCATGCCGAGGTTGATGCTTCTAAGGAAACCGCAATCCTTGAACCCAACGGGGTAGTGGTCAGCAAGGGGACCAGGAAGTGATTGGTGAGTTTGGAACTTATGCCTGTTACAGGGTATGAGGCCAGCGTCAATGATTGACGAAAAGTAATCAAAAGAAAAGAGTCACACAATGAAACATGCTAAGGGTCTGAAGCGCTTAGTGGCCTGTGCTGGTGTAGTGGCCATGTTCCTCGGTGCCTCTGCCTGCGGCGGCAAGCAAAGCGCCACAGACGAGAACGTGGAACTAAATGTTTGGGCATGGGAGCCCACACTAAAGGCGGCGACCAAGGAATTCGAGAAGAAGTACCCGAACATCAAGATCAAATTGCAGAATGCCGGGACCGCAAAGGAGCAGTACACGGCGCTCGACAATGCCTTCCAGGCTGGCAAAGGGGCTCCTGACGTGGCGCAAATCGAACTTTACGCTTTGAGCCAATATGCCATTAATAATCGCCTGACCGATTTGAGTGACCGGACGCAGGGCTATTCCAAGTTCTATAATCCGGGCACTTGGAATTCGGTCCTGGTCAACAAGAAGCCTTATGGGTTGCCTTTCGGCTCTGGCGCCATGGCTTTCTTCTACAACAAGGACGTATTCGATAAGGCCGGCGTCGACGCGACTCAGATCAAGACCTGGGACCAGTACTATGAGGCCGCCAAGAAGATTCGTTCGGTCGGTTCATACATTGCCGCCGATTCAGGCGATTCTGGCTTCTTCGATGCGATGATTTGGCAAGCCAATGGACACCCCTATAAGCTTTCAGCCGATGGAAAGGACCTCTCCATCGATTTGGACAATGATAAGGGCACTCAGGATTTCATCAAGTGGTGGCAGAAGATGATTGATGAGGACCTGGTCGACACCAAGACTGTCATCTGGACTGAAGATTGGAACAAAAGTCTGAACAACGGCAAGCTTGCCTCCGCTCTGATAGGGTGCTGGATTCCAACCACCTTGGTTAATGTGGCCCCCGATCAAGCGGGCAAGTGGCGGGTTACCACTATGCCAACCCAGGATGGTTCACCGGTCAATTCCAACCATGGTGGCTCGTCCTTGGCTATCATGTCGTCCAGCAAGAAGACCGATGCCGCGTATAAGTACATCGATTTCATCTCCCGGAATCAGGCCAGCATCGATGCGCGTGTGGCGGGAGGCTCCTTCCCTGACGATGTGAAAACCACTAAGTCGCAAAAGTTCAAGGACGCAACCACGGTCAAGAACGCCAAGGGGGAGGATATCGCGTACTTCGGTGGTCAGAAGTACAATGAGGTTCTGGCGAAGGCCGCTGGTGACGTAATTCCAGGTCACGATACACTGCCGTTCGAGGTCTATGCCCGGACCGTTTTTGCCGATGATGTGGGCTCCGCCTACACCGACAAAAAGATCACCTTGAAGCAAGGCGTGTCCGCTTGGCAGAAGCACCTGAAAGAATATGGAAAGCAGCAAGGCTTCAACGTCAAATAATCATTTGATATCGGCTGATGCCGTTGCCTTGTATTGATAAGATACAGGGCAACGGCATTCTTGATACTGTCTGTGTTGCTCCGTACTGTGCCCATGCCTTCTTGCTTACCGCTTGACTCGCTGCAGAGGCATAGCGTTAAAGGGCGAGAACAGGTTGCAGCGTGACCGCTGCTTAGACTGTGTATCGGGGCAATGAGGGCAGTGTCAGCGATAAGAACCTTGGCGAAAAGGAAGAGTGCATTGTGGCGAAACCCGCTGAGCATGGTATTGACGCAAGTGCTTCGGATTTTCTGATTCACACCCCGTCGGCCATCGCCCGCGCCACTTTTTTCTACCCCCTACGGATGGGCGATTTTTTCTATGAACCTGGCTACAGGTTGGAGCGGAGATCTTTCGACAGCTATTTGATCATTTATGTCGACAGTGGCAGGTTGTTCTTCGACCTACCCGAGGGTTCTTTTGTGGCTGAAGAGGATAGCTTTGTACTGATTAACTGCTACGAACGCCATGCCTATAGCACCGATATCAGGACGACGGCACAATGGCTTCACTTTGATGGTGTCATGGCCCAGCCCTACTACGAATACATCGTCAGAAAGTTGGGTAACGTTTTTATGCTTTCCTCCGAGACGTACGCTCTGGAACGGATGAGAACCATCAACACCCTGTTGACCGCCGAAAATGGATATTCCGAAGCCAGAATGTCCAAATGCATCACCGACCTCCTTACCGAGTTCGCGGATGAACAGCCTCGTTCATTTAAGCGCAAGCAAACGGAGGTGGTGGAAGACACGATTGCATACGTATCCACTCATCTGTATGAGCCGCTTACCATTTCCGAGTTGGCCGAGCGTGTCTTCCTCAGTGAGTATCACTTCATCCGACTCTTCAAGCAGGAAACCGGTATCACGCCCCATGCCTACCTGGTGGATGCCAGGATTCATGCGGTGCAATACCTGCTGGTCAACAGTCTGATGTCCATTCGTCAAATCTGCCAGCAGTGTGGGTTCACTTCCGAATCATCGCTGTGTGCTGCATTCAAGAAGAGCGCAGGTATGACTCCGATGGAATATCGCAGACTGAAACAAGGGTGACGAATGCTATTCGAGTTAACACAGGCATGTACGCGCCTTGTGGCTTCAATCGTGCATGTAACGATGAATAGTAGAAGTAAAATAATCCAGCTTATAGCTGCCGTGTGTTGTGGACCTTGATGTTTTAGTTTCCTTGGATGCTGATTAACGGCGACGTATAAGGAGAGAAGCGTCGGTGGTAGGGCTCTTTCCGAATGGCACCTGTGGGCTTATAACATGCTTATGTGATGCAGCGTATTACACAACATCGGTGGTGATGCGGCTCTGTTCCCTCTTGCCTGAGCCGCCAGAGTGCCCCGGATGCGATTCGAACGCACGACACCTTCTTTAGGAGAGAAGTGCTCTATCCCCTGAGCTACCGGGGCAACGAAACACCACTGTAGCACGGGGCCAGGCCGTACGAGCGTCTCGGCGGGGCCGATTGCCGGGGCGGGCGCGGCCGTTCGCTCAGGGCTCTGCAGGTCGCGGGTTTCGCTCACAATCAGTAAGGATTGATACTGGCTGACGGGAGCGAGCGGATGGCGGTGATAGGACGAATTCCTGGGGCGCGACTGCTATTGACGCTGCTGGCGCGCGTCTTGACCGTCCTCGCCTTAATCGGCACCGGGGCCAGGCTCCTGCCCAGCCGGTTCGCCGACTGGCCCTTCTTGCCGGAGCTGGTCTCGCTGACCCCCTGGTTCGCTCTGGTCGCGGCCCTGGCTTTGGTCCTCGCCCTGACCACCAGG
Source organism: Bifidobacterium actinocoloniiforme DSM 22766 (assembly GCF_001263395.1). Lineage (NCBI taxonomy): Bacteria > Bacillati > Actinomycetota > Actinomycetes > Bifidobacteriales > Bifidobacteriaceae > Bifidobacterium > Bifidobacterium actinocoloniiforme. The sequence goes on from NZ_CP011786.1 coordinate 180,174, forward strand.
CGTTGGCTGACCGCTCTACTCGCCCTGGCCAGTCTGAGCGCGGGTGTGGGCTGGGTCTACCCCTTCTTCGCAGCCGACCACGACTTGCCTAAGCGGGCCATAGTCGCTGGATCGTCCGAACAACCGCTCACTGACGACGATGCGGCGCGCGTGATGACCGTTAACGTTTACAAGGGCCGCGCCGACGCCCAGGCCATAGTCCAGGCCGTCCGGGCCAACCGGGTGGAGGTTTTGGCCTTGCAGGAGACCACCGATGAGTTCGTGGACAGGCTGAACAGGGCTGGCATCAAGGAAGTCCTGCCCTACGCCAAGATCGCCTCCGCGGACCACAAGTACGGCAACGGTCTGTGGTCGGCCTCGCCCCTGGGCTCCCCGGCCCGCGACGACGTGAACTCATCGGCCTCGCAAATGCCGGCCGGCACCGTGACTTTCGGCGGCGGCCGGGAGGTCCGCTTCGTCTGCGTGCACACCACGTCACCCTCGCCGGGCGAGTGGGGCCAGTGGAAGCGCAGCTTGGACGAGCTGAGCGCCATGAAAGCCCACGTGCACACCACATATGTCTTTATGGGCGACTTCAACGCCAGCTACGACCACGCCCCCTTCCGCGACTTCCTGGGCGACCGCTTCCAGGACGCGGCCCGCTACTCAGGCCACGGTCTGACGATGACCTGGCCGGCCGACCGGGCGAGGACGCCGCTCTTCACGGCCATCGACCACATCGTTATAGACCAGGGCATCCAAGCGGGCCAGCTGAAGACCCTGCCGATTCCGGGTTCCGACCACCGTGGGCTGGTGGGCAGCATCTGGGTGGGGCGGTGAGAGGCTGAAAACCGAGTCGCTGAGAGCCTGAGGGGACGGAACGCAATGGCCGCCTCCCGGTACAGGAATCGCGCTGTTTACTCCAGGTTGGACTGGGTGCCGGCGGATGCCCCGGCAGAGGCTTGCTCGGTTTGGGCCGCGTCCAGCTTGGCGCGCACCTGTCCCAGCAACTCCTGGGCCCGCTTGGCTAAGGCCTCGCCGATTTCCCACTGGCGCATGGAGGCGTCGAGGTCCAGGCCGCCGGCCTCCAGGGCTTGCACCGCCTGAATTAACTGGTCCCGGGCCTGCTCGTAGGGGAGTTTGGCGATGGTTTCGCGCTCCTTGTCGGACAGGGTGGAGGCCAGGGTCTCCTCGTTGTCTGCGTTGCTCTTCGCGGTGTTCTCCGCCATGATTGGCTCCTTCGTGTTGACGCTGTTCGTCTTACTTGCTCTTGGTTTGGTCGTGTGCGGTCGCGCTAGGGGCTGGCCGCGGTCAGCCGTTCAGTCTTCCTGGGATAGGGTGGCGGTTTTCGTGGCCTCCAGGGCTCCCCGCTTGAGGGTGACCTTGATGGTGGCTCCGTCTGGGATGACTGAGGCGTCGGAGGCGACGGCCCCCTGAGCCGTCTGCACCACCGCGTAGCCCCGGTCCAGAGTGGATTGGGGGGAGAGGGCGGTCAAAGAAGACTGGAGTTTCTCCACTGTGAGCGAGGCGTCGTCCGCGATCCTTCGCAAGGCAATGTCCAGGCGCACCTTGGCCTCATCCACGAATCGCTGGGGCTTGTCCAGCATCGTCAGCGGCTGGGTCAGGCTGGGCCGGTTGGCGTAGCCCTCAATCAGCCTGGTCTCGTTGTCCACTAAGGCCCGGATACGTGATTCAATCCGCATCCTGGCTTCGGCGATAATGCCCTCTTGCTCCATCACGTCCGGCACCACGCGTTTGGCGGCGTCGGTGGGCGTGGAGGCGCGCAGGTCGGCGGCCAGGTCGATCAAGGTCCAATCGTCCTCGTGGCCGATCGCGGACACGATCGGCGTCCTGCAGGCTGCGGTGGCGCGCACCACGGACTCGTCGGAGAAACCCAACAGGTCCTCAAAGGAGCCGCCGCCCCGCGCCACGATGATCACGTCCACGCTCGGGTCGGCGTCCAGTTTCTGGATGGCCGCCACCACCTCGGGCGGGCACTGGGGGCCTTGCACATGGGCGTGAACCACTGAGAACTCGATCGTGGGCCAGCGGAGGCGGGCGTTGGTGATCACATCGCCCTCCGCCCGGGCTTGGGGTGCGCAAATCAGACCGATTCGCTGGGGGAATTCGGGCAGCCGCACTTTATTCTCGGCATCGAAAAGCCCTTCGCCCTTGAGCTGCCGGCGCAGTTGCTCGATTTGCTCTTTGAGGTCGCCGGTGCCCACCCGTCGGATGTCGTCCGCCATGAAGCTCAAGCGGGTTTGCTTGACCCACAGGTCGGGCTTGCCATGCACCACCACCCGGTCGCCCTGGCGGAAGTCGCGGGCCTTGGCAGCGAAGGCGCGGAAGCCCATAACGGACACGGAGATGTCCTCGAAGTTGTCGCGCACGGTCAGGTAGGCGGACCCGGCCCGGCGGGTGTTGATCTCCACGATCTGCCCCTCCACCCAGGCCCCGGGCCAGCGGGCCACGGCATCGTGGTACTTCTGGCTGAGCACGCTCACCGGCCAAGGGTCATCGGCGGTCGTGTCCCTGGCCAGGCGAGGAAGTTCGCTCAAAGGTTTGGGCCGGTTGATCGAACCCGCTGGCGCGCCTCCGCCGGCATCGGCCCAGCCGGGCGCGAAAGCTGTGTGTATGGCCATATCCGAGCGCACATCCGCCTCCTCATGTCGGCACTTCGTCTAGCTTCCACAATCCCGCGGGTCAGGGACAATCCTGGCGCTGCGCACGGCGCTGCCCGCGCCATGTATGCGTCCAGGCGGCCTTCTCCCTTATGCTATTGGCGTAGGTGTATCTGCCTATGCGGGACTCGCATGGTCAGGCTTGGCGATAGCATCTTATGTATGAAGCCGTTATGAGCGGGCGCGGAGGGTCGGGCGTCCGTCTTTCCAGGCGGCAGGATGCGGGGTTCTGGCTTTATGACGCAAGGTCTGACAGGAGCGCAACGGGCGGACGGAGCGCGGGAGGACCCAGTTCCCTTGCGTTTGGGGCTTGACATTGGTTCCACCACGGTCAAGGCCGTCGTCCTGGGTGCTTCGGACCGTTTGAGCGATGCCTTGTTCACCGACTATCGCCGCCACCATGCCAACGTGCGTCAGTGCGTGGCCGAGCTGGTCACCGACATCAAGCTCTCCCTGGCCCATCGCGACATGGAAGACAGCCCCATCAGGCTGGCGATCACCGGTTCGGGCGGCCTGGAACTGGCCCGGCAGTTGGGAGCCGAATTCTCCCAGGAGGTCATCGCCGAGACGGAGGCGATCTCCGCCACCTACCCGGAGGCCGATGTCATCATCGAGCTGGGCGGCGAGGACGCCAAGATCACCTACCTGAAGCCCACGCCGGAGCAGCGGATGAACGGCTCATGCGCGGGGGGCACTGGCGCATTCATCGACCAGATGGCCACCCTGCTGAACACGGACGCGGCTGGTCTGAACGAGATGGCCTCACGCTGCCAGACCATCTACCCGATCGCCTCGCGCTGCGGGGTCTTCGCCAAGTCCGACCTCCAACCCTTAATCAACGACGGCGCAGCCAAGGAGGACCTGGCCGCGTCCATCTTCAACGCCGTGGCCACGCAGACCATCTCCGGCCTGGCTTGCGGCCGTCCTATACGTGGCAACGTGGTCTTCCTCGGTGGCCCTCTCTTCTTCATGCCCGAGCTGCGGGGGGCGTTCAAACGCCTGCTGGAAGGCAAAGTCAGCTCCTACATCAACCCCGAGGACGCCCACTTATACGTGGCTTACGGGGCGGCCTTAGTCGCCGGGCAGGCTGGCCAGGCGTGCGATGATGAGCAGGAACGGCTTGTTTCCAGCGATTACACGCCTGCCACCGACGTGAATGATCCCTTCGGTCCGGCCTGGGGGCTGGACCCGGAGGAGGTCAAGCGAGCTCGGTCGGCCAACGCGAGCCCCCTGGAGAAAATGGCCCTTGAGGACGCCAAGGTTGACGGCCGCAGCACACTCAGCGTCCAACCCAAGCAGGCGGGTTCGGACACGGACTCGGCCGCCCGTGTGGAGAGCTCACGGGCCGCCCTGGAGCAGGAGGAGGGCCATCTCGACCTGTCCACCCTGGACGCGGTGCTCTCTGCCCTGGAGTCCCTCGATTCGCTCCCTTCCATGGCCCGCACGGTCGCGCCCCTCTTCAAAGACGCCGAGGACCGGGAGGCTTTCGAACGTCGCCACTCGGCCGAAACCATAGCCACCGGCAGTTTGGAAGGGGCGAAAGGACCTCACTTCCTGGGGATTGACGCCGGTTCGACTACGATCAAAGCCGCCTTGATCAATGACGACAAAAGCATCGTCTGGTCCACTTACGGTGTGCATGAGGAGAGCCCGCTGACTGCGGCGGCGCAGATCGTCAAGCAGGTGAGCGCCGCGTTGCCTGAGGGCGCTTGGATCGCCCGCGCGTGCTCCACAGGCTATGGGGAAGGCCTGATTTCCGCCGGTCTGCACGTGGACGAAGGCGTGGTCGAGACGATGGCCCACTACCGGGCGGCGGAGGAGGTCAGCCCCGGCGTCACCGCCGTGATTGACATCGGCGGCCAGGACATGAAGTACATAGCGGTCAACGACGGTGTGATCGACTCGATTTGCGTCAACGAGGCCTGCTCGGCCGGCTGCGGCTCCTTCCTGCAGACTTTCGCCCAGTCGATGGGCATCACGATCCAGGAGTTCACCCAGCAGGCGCTCGCCTCCAAGGCCCCGGTGGACTTGGGTTCGCGCTGCACTGTGTTCATGAACTCGTCGGTCAAGCAGGCTCAGAAGGAGGGCGCCTCGCCTGAGGATATCGCCGCCGGCTTGTGCTACTCGGTGGTGCGCAACGCCTTGTACAAGGTCATCAAGCTGCGCGATGCGGACGCCCTTGGCCCGATTGTGGTCGTGCAGGGCGGTACCTTCCTGAATGACGCGGTCTTGCGTGCCTTCGAGCTTCTGACCGGCCGTCAGGTGGTACGGCCCAACATCGCCGGTCTGATGGGCGCTTATGGTGCGGCGCTGACGGCCCGGATGCATTGCGCCGACTATGAGGGGGAGGGTTCGGACCGCCCTGTGAGCAGCCTGCTGGCCGGCGAGGAGCTCGACCACCTGTCGATGACCACCACCCATGACATCTGCAAGCTCTGCCAGAACCACTGCAAGCTCACGATCACCGAGTTCGAGGACGGTGGCCGCTACGTGACCGGAAACCGTTGCGAGCGGGGCGGCGACAAGTCCAAACAGCGTTCCGACCGGCCGAATTTGTACGATTTCAAGTACAAGCGAGCCTTCGCCTACCGTCGTCTGACCCCGGAGAAGGCCACTCGCGGCGACATCGGCATCCCACGCGTGCTCAACATGTACGAGGATTACCCCTTCTGGTTCACCCTCCTCACCTCCCTGGGCTTCAGGGTCATGATTTCGGGGCGCTCCAACCATGAGCTCTTCGAGGAGGGCATGGAGTCCATCGCATCGGAGAACATCTGCTATCCGGCCAAGCTGGTCCACGGGCATGTAAAATCCTTGCTGGACAAGGGCCTCAAGACCATCTTCTACCCATGCGTCACCTACGAGCAGGAGCTGGTTGGCGGCACTGACAACCACTACAACTGCCCGATAGTGGCCAACTACCCAATCGTGATCGAGGCGAACATGGCCGAGCTGAACCAGCCCGGTGTACGCTTCATGGCCCCATATTTCAACCTGTCCAACCGGGAGAAGCTGGTTGAGCGCGTGACCAAGGAGTTCGCCTGGGCGGGAGTCAGGGAGGACGAGGCGCGCGTTGCCGTGCAGGAGGCCTTCCGCGAGGACGCCCGCTTCAAGGAGGATGTGCGCCAGGAGGGCATGCGCGCCCTGGCTTACATGCGTGAGCATGATGTACGCGGCGTGGTCCTGTCCGGTCGGCCGTACCACGTGGACCCGGAGGTCAACCATGGCATTCCCGAGACCATCTGCTCCCTGGGTATGGCGGTGTTGTCCGAGGATTCGATTTGCGAGCTGGACGCCAACCACCTGCCCAAGCTCAGCGATTATGTGCTCTCCGACGCGGGGGAGCGGGCCCTGGCCTCTAACAGCAGCCGGGCTCGGCAGTTCCGCAAGACGGTGCCCGTAAGCGGGCCGGACAACTCCAAGATGCCCCTGCGCGTGACCGACCAGTGGGCGTATCACTCCCGGCTTTACTCGGCCGCCCGCTTCGTCTCCGAATACCCGGATTTGCAGCTAGTGCAGCTGGTCTCCTTCGGCTGCGGCGTGGACGCGATCACCACCGACCAGGTGCAAGAGATCCTGGCCGACAAGGACGACGTGTACACCCAGCTGAAAATCGACGAGGTGTCGAACTTGGGCGCGGCCAAGATTCGTCTGCGTTCGCTCAAGGCGGCTATGGAGGAGCGGGTTCGGCGCGGCAAGACCCAGGGCGGCGAGGGTACTGGGGTGGCCACTCCGGCGGCTCCCGTCGAGCGGGACGCGGGGCCGAAGGATGAAGGCAATATTGTGGAAACTGGTTTCCTGGACGAGGGGGACGCTATCGCTCATAACCATGCGGATCCCGACGGTTTCCGCTCCACCGGCGCCCGCAGGATCAGCGTCCAGCAGTCCCAGGCCGCGATCGCTTCCCTGGCTCGCTTCCTGGCCCTGCGCGACCGCAGCGGGGAGGGGTTGATCAGGCTCCACCCCTACGGGCTCACCAGCCTTAGCGAGCGTCGCTCCCGCCAGGACTCTCAAAGCGGTCAGAGGGGAAAGGGTCCCGATTCTCCATGGACGACCACAGCGCGTCCTGTGCAAGCTCCGACCCAGGCCTTGGATACCGGTGATGCGGTCTCCGGGCGCCGGTGGCAGGATGCCGCCGGGTCGGGGGCGGCCCGCAAGCCCAGCCTGTCCAAGTACGCTCATGTCAACGTATTCACCAAGGCCATGGGCCACGATTATACGATCGTGTGCCCGCAAATGTCGCCGGTCCACTTCTCCCTGCTGGAGGCGGTGTTCGCCAGCGGCAAGTACAAGGTCGAGCTGCTTAAGCACGCCAGCAGCGAGGACATCAACACAGGCGTCAAGTACGTCAACAACGACGCCTGCTTCCCCGCGATCATCGTGGTCGGTCAGTTGGTCAACGCCTTCCTGTCCGGCCGGTTGGACCCGCACGGGTGCGCTGTGATCGTCACCCAGACCGGAGGCATGTGCCGGGCCACCAACTATTTCGGGCTCCTGCGCAAGGCTATGGCGGACGCGGGCTACGGCTACGTGCCGATCATCACCCTAAGCGTCCAAGGGTTCCGGTCCAACCCGGGCCTCAAGGTCACGCCCTCCCTCCTGCACCGGGCGGTCAAGGCCTTCTACCTGGGCGACGCCCTCATCGAATGCCTCCTTCGGGTGCGCCCCTACGAGGTCGAGCCCGGTTCGGCGAACCGGCTCTATAAGACTTGGGACACGATTTGCAAGGAGACCCTGGAGCACCACGGATGGTCAGCCACGGCTCAGCGCGAGTACGGGCGTGGTTTCCTGCCGTATTCCAGCCTGATGAAGCAGATGATCGCGGCCTTCGACCGCCTGCCCCTGCGTCAGGCGGAGCGCAAGCCCCGCGTGGGCGTGGTGGGCGAGATCCTGGTCAAGTACCACCCGGACGCCAACAACCACGTGGTCGATCTGATTGAGGACCAGGGCTGCGAGGCCGTGCTGCCGGGCATCTGTGACTTCATGGTCAACGGCATGTCCAACGCGGAGTGGAACGAGGAGCGACTGGGCACCGGCGGCCCCATTAAGCTCAAGCGGATGGCCCTGAGGGCGGCGGACGCCTACCGGGCGCCGATGATCCAAGGCTTCAAGGCCTCGCACGGCAAGTTCGACATCCCCAGCCACATCACCGATTTACGGGCCAAGGCCGACACGGTCACCTCCCTGGGCGTGCAGGCTGGCGAAGGCTGGCTGCTGACCGGCGAGATCATCGAACTGATCGAGGAGGGGGCGCCCAACATTGTGTGCGCGCAGCCTTTCGCCTGCCTGCCTAACCATGTGACGGGCCGAGGCATGTTCGGCAAGATCCGCCGTAAGTACCCCGAGGCCAACATCGTCTCTATCGACTACGATCCCGGCGCTTCCGAAGCCAACCAGCTCAACCGCATCAAGCTCATGATTGCCGCCGCCAAGAAGCGTGAGGCCACCCAGCACGAAGACCCCGCCGCGCAGCCTGTGAATGACGAGGCCCTGGACGCTTTCCTCGATGATTCCTCCCAACCGGCACCCGGCCAGGAATCAGACAAGGTCCTGGAGACGATGGAAGTGCGCTAAGGGCAACCGGTGCGCGCATGGAACCTCGGTGATGAAGGGTCTCATTGTTCGTTCCGGCGGAAGCATGAGCGGCTGATTGGGGTGGGACTCGACCCGAAGCGGCGGAAAGCCTCAGCTTCTTTCTCCTTGGGATATGGGACCCATAAAGCGTAAGGCGACCCCGCGTGGCGTCGGCTGCCCGCCGCGCCAGTTCCCGCGCTTACGAAGCGTTCACCGGTAAAGGTCCCAGGTGGGGGAGGGGTAGATGGCGCGCTCGAAGGCGGACCATTCCTTGAGGTAGTCCATGGGGGGCTCGCGCAGCCAGCGGAGCTGAATGCCGTCCATGGCCTCCAGACTCATGCGCACGTAGGGCTTCATGTCGCGCTTCCAGTCCATGCCTTCGGGCAGCTTCCAATGGGTTTGCGAGTAATGTTTCCAGACGCGCTCGGCCCGGAATTTGAAATAGTCGTGCAGGGGGTGGGAGGGGTCGAAAGACTCGGCTTGGAGCACCATGAACAGCTGGACCAGCTCGGGTTGGCTGACGTTGTGCTTGACCAGGTAGCGCAGGTAGGCCGGGAAGTGCGGGGAGGCAGGGTCGGAGCCGGGCAGTCCGGTGGTAAGAAACTCCTCAGGCGTGCCGTAGACCGCGTAGACTTCCGTCACTATCAAGGAGAGCAGGCCCTCCTTGGAGCCCGCATAGTGCAGGACGCCCGGTTGCGACATGCCCACCGCGTCGGCCACGTCCTTAAGGGTGATGCCGTTGTAGCCCTTCTCGCTCACCAGCCGGGCTGTGGCGTTGGTGATTTCCTCGCGGCGGGCCTGCGGCGTCTTGCGTACTTTCCTGGCCATCCCTGCGCCCCCATCGTATTCCTGTCGCCGCCGTCGCATACCCGTCAGGGCCTGCCGGTGTGCCCGCGAACCTTTCCTGCGGGCCTTAAGCCGCGTTCTTCTTTCCCGTTCATCGTAACCGTAGCCGTTCCCCAGGCAGACCTTCCCAGGCCAGGAGTGGCGTTCAATCATTCATTTGACAAATTTGTTGAACGAGTATTAGATTTAAATTATCTAACGGATGGTAGATAACGAAGTGGTTGCGATCCTCCGCTCGCTAGGTACGTCAATGCAGACCATGGAGAAGGAAAGGGGTCGTCGGATGAACGACTCTGCAATAAGAACGGCTTCCGCCCAGGAACGGCTGGCAGCCCACCAGGCCGCGATCGCGGCAGCCGAAAAGGACCCGACGCTTTCGCCGGAAACGGGAAAACCAGTAGATAAGAAGACCATCATACGCTTCGGCTTGAGCTTCCTGCTTTTCGGCGTCTTCTGGATGTCGGGCCTGGGCATAGTCAGCTTCGTGCTGCTGCCTGAACACCTGAAGCAGGTGCCGGGCGTCTCGCCTGAGTACCTGATTGGTGTGGTCAACGCCTGCACGGCCGTGGCCTCCCTGGTCTCCAATCTGCTGTTCGGTAACTTCTCCGACCGCTCCCGTTCCCGTTACGGGCGTCGCACGCCCTGGGTGCTGGGTGGCGCCGTGTTGGGTGGCGTGACGCTCTTCCTGACCGGCATGACGACCAACCCGGTGCTCCTGACCATCGTCTACTGCCTGTGCATGTTTGGTCTGAACTGCATGATCGCGCCCCTGGTCGCCGTCCTGTCCGACCGCGTGCCCTCCGGCGTGCGCGGCACCCTGTCCGCCTTCTACGGCGCCGGCTCCACGGTCGGCTCGCCAATCGGCTCCCTGCTGGGCGCCGCGTTCGTCTCCCACATGGTGTCCGGTTTCGCGCTCGCGGGCCTGCTCATGTTCCTGGGCGGCATCGTGTCCATCCTGATCATGCCCAAGGAGCAGAGCGCCGACTACCTGCCCAAGGACAGCGGTTCGCTCATCGACGTCGTCAAGTCCTTCCAGCCTCCCCGTCTGCACGGCGCCCATGACTTTTACAAGGCGTTCGTGGGCCGTCTGTGCATGTTGCTGAGCTACCAGATGATCTCCACCTACCAGATGTACATCGTGGAGAAGTACGTGGGGCAGACCGTGAAGGAAGCGGCCGGTACGATCGCCGTCATGTCGGTCATCACCATGATTGTCACCCTGGTCGGTTCGCTGGTCTCCGGCCCCATCTCGGACGCCATCGGCCGCCGTAAGGTGCCGGTCGTGGTGGCCTCCGGTTTGTTCGCCATCGGTATCGCCATGCCATGGGTCATGCCCTCGGCCATGGGCATGTACCTCTACGCCGGCATCGCCGGTTTCGGCTACGGCGTCTACTCCTCAGTGGACCAGGCTCTGAACGTGGATGTGCTGCCCAGCAAGGACCAGGCCGGCAAGGATTTGGGCATTCTCAACCTGTCCACCACCCTGGGCCAGATGGCAGGCCCGCTGGTCATGTCCGCCATTGTGCTGCACTTCGGCTACGCGGCCGCTTTCCCGACCGCCATCGTCTCGGCATTGGTCGGCTGCGTCTTCATCATGGCCATCAGGACGGTCAAGTGAGTCGCAGGACCTGGAAGGTCAACGATAATCAATGAATGAATGTCGGCGCCCTCGTCCATGTCGCATGGTCGCGGGGACCTGGGCGCCGGAGCACTAATAGGAGGAAACGCATGACTCGGACAATCGAGTGGATTTCAAGCACCCCCCAGCGCAAGCTGTCCGAAGCGGCGATCGAGCCCGTCCCTTTGGGGTCATCGGACGACATGGAGCTGACCGGTCGCGGCCTGCAGGAGCTGCGTGGATTTGGCGGCTGTTTCAACGAGTTGGGCTGGCTACCCCTGCAGCAAGTGGGTCAGGAGGAGCGCGAAGGCGTGATCCGTGAGCTCTTCAGCCCGGACGAACTCAACTTCTCCTTCAACCGCACGCCGGTGGCCGCGAACGACTTCGCCGACTCCTGGTACAGCTACGACGAGACCGAGGGCGACTATGGGCTCAAGGACTTCAGCGTGGAGCGCGATGAGTCCACGCTGATCCCTTACATCCGCCAAGCCCAGCGCTACCAGCCGAATATGGGCCTGTTCGCCAGCCCCTGGAGCCCGCCCACCTGGATGAAGACCTCCAAGGCCTACAACTTCGGGAGCATCGTCACCAGCACCGAGAACCTGGACGCCTACGCCCACTATCTGCTGCGTTACGTGCAGGAGTACGAGCGTCGCGGCATCCACATCAACCAGCTGCACGTGCAGAACGAGGTCTTCGCCGATCAGAAGTTCCCCTCCTGCCTGTGGTCAAGCGACGATCTGCGCCTGTTCATCCGTGACTACCTGGGCCCGCTGTTCGCCAAGGAGGCGCCCGGCACCGACATCTTCCTGGGCACCCTGAACGGTCCGGAGGACATGAAGTTCTCGGCCTCGGGCATCGAGCTGGAGAACTACAGCCGCTTTGTGGACAATATCCTCTTCGACGATGACTGCCGCCGCTATATCAAGGGCATCGGCTACCAGTGGGCCGGCCAGCACGACATCGAGCGCACCCACCAGTGCTGGCCCGAGATCGAGCTGATCCAGACCGAGTCCGAGTGCGGCATGGGAGAGAATTCCTGGGAGTACGCCGAGTACGTCTTCTCCCTGATCAACCGCTACTTCAAGTCAGGCGCCACCGCTTACACTTACTGGAACATGGTCCTTGGCGACGGTCTGAGCACCTGGGGCTGGAGGCAGAACTCCCTGTTCACCGTGGATTCCACGACCCACGAGGTCCGGCGTAACCCGGAGTACTACGTGATGAGGCACTTCTCCCACTACGTCCAGCCCGGCGCCCGGCTGTTGGAAAGCCGGGGGCATTTCGGGGCCATGTCGATCGCCTTCGCCAACCCTGACGGGAGCCGGGTGGTGGTGGCCCAGAACGCGCTGGAGCGGTCCATGCCGTTCTCCTGCGCCGGAATCGAGGGGCAGGACGTGCAGGAGGGTTCGGGGTTCAAGGCCACCTTGGAGCCCCGTTCGTTCAACACGTTCGTAATCAAATAAGGCGGTCCGCCGGACCGCGGGCTGGGTGGATTAGCGTAAGGCAAGGGGAAACAGGGCGATGGAGACAGGTGAGGCAATGAAGGAAACCGGAACGATGACGGACAAGCCATCCGCTGGGACTGATGGCAGGCCGGCCATGCAGGTGGACCGCATACTGTTCGGCGCGGCGTATTACGACGAGTACATGCCGGAGGATCGGATAGAGACCGATATGCGGATGATGGAGGCGGCCGGCATCACCACGATCCGTATCGCTGAATCCACATGGTCCACCCTGGAGCCCCAGCCCGGAGAGTTCGACTTCACCCATGTGGACCGGGCCCTGGAGGCGGCGGGCCGGCACGGCATCCAGGTCATCGTGGGCACACCTACGTATGCGGTGCCCGCCTGGCTGGTGCACATGCATCCTGACGTGCTGGCGCGCACGCCCCAAGGGCAGCAGACCTACGGGGCGCGGCAGATCATGGATATCGTCAACCCGGCCTACCGCTGGTACGGCGAGCGGGTCATCCGCACCCTCGTCGCCCACGTGGCCGACCACCCCAGCGTGATCGGCTACCAGGTTGACAACGAGACCAAGTATTACGATTGCGTCTCGCCCGACATGCAGGCCCTGTTCGTCAAGCACCTGCGCAAGGTCTTCCATGACGACCTGGACGCCCTCAACCGCGAGTTCGGTCTGGACTACTGGTCCAACCGGGTCGACTCCTGGCAGGACTTCCCCGACGTGACGGCTACGATCAACGGTTCCTTGGCGGCCGAGTTCGATAAGTTCCGCCGCTCTCTGGTCAGTGAGTACCTGTCCTGGCAGGCGGATATCGTGCGCGAATACGCCCGGCCCGGGCAGTTCGTGACCCATAATTTCGACTTCGAGTGGCGGGGCTACTCCTACGGGGTCCAGCCCGCCGTGGACCACTTCCAGGCCGCCAAGGCGCTCGATATCGCCGGCGTGGACATCTACCATCCAACCGAGGACGATCTGACCGGCAAGGAAATCGCCTTCGGCGGCGATATGACGCGCTCGATCAAGGGCGGCGCCAACTACCTGGTCTTGGAGACGGAGGCCCAGGGGCAAAACGGCTGGCTGCCCTACCCCGGGCAGTTGAGGCTCCAAGCATACAGCCATTTGGCTTCCGGCGCGGATGGCGTGATGTACTGGCACTGGCATTCCATCCACAACTCCTTCGAGACTTACTGGAAGGGGCTGCTCTCTCACGATTTGGAGCCCAATCCCACCTACGAGGAGGCCGGGGTGTTCGGCCGTGAAATCGCCGATCCGCAGGTGGGCGAGAGCCTGAGGCACCTGCGCAAGCGCAACCGCGTGGCCATCATGGTCTCCAACGAGGCCCTGACCGCCCTGAACTGGTTCTCCCTGGACACCGGTTTCCCCGGGGGCACCGAGTACACTTACAATGACGTGGTCCGCCGGGTCTACGACGCCCTCTTTGAGCTCAACGTGGAATGCGACTTCGTCAACTGCGACGCCAGCGCTGACGAGCTTTCCCGATACGCCATGATCGTGACCCCGGCCCTGTACAGCACCCCGGGATACACGCTTGAACGCCTGCGGGAGTATGCGCGGCAGGGCGGCTTCCTCCTGTCCACCGTGCGCTCTTTCGTGGCGGACGAGTACCTGAAAGTCTGGCATGATCGGGCCCCGCACATGCTTGCGGACGTGTTCGGCATGACCTACAACCAGTTCACCCGGGCCAAGGAAGTCGGATTGACCCTGGCCGACGGTCTGGGAGCCACGGACTCCGCCAAGGAGGGCGCCTTCGCGCCCGGCTGCTGCCAGGCCCTGATCGAGCTGCTTAAACCGGATGCGGACACCGAAGTGCTGGCTGGCTACGACCATCCGGTATGGTCGTCCTACGCCGCCATAACCCGTCACCGGTTCGGGCAGGGCCAGGCGGAGTGGGTTGGCAGTCTGCTCGCGCCGCAGGCGATGAAAGCGGTGCTGGCCCAAGCGGTCAAACGGGCGGGGCTGTGGGGCCCGACCCAGGATCTGGCGGGTCGCATCGCCGTGCGCCAGGGGGTTAACGGCCGAGGCGAGAGCGTGACCTATCTGCTCAACTACAGTCCTCGACCGGCCGCGCTGGCTGCCCCCAGCGCCGGAAGGTTGCTGCTGGGACCTGACAAGGGGACCCAGGTGGCGGCAGGGGAGGACCTGAAGGTAAACCCCTGGGACCTGGCCGTCATCGTGGGTACCACGGGCTGAGCGCGGCAGGAGACCGGTAACGGGTACGAAGAAGCATACAAGAAGGATGGAGCGCACAATCATGGAGGACGAGACCGCATTGGACGGGGCGCCGTACAGGAACCCCTCACTTGGCATAGATGAGCGGTTGGCGGACCTGCTGGGGCGGATGACCCTGGAGGAAAAGGTGGGCCAGGTGATGCAGCTGGATGCCCGGGGAGGGGTCGAAGGACCCATATTGGAGCGGCACGTGGGCTCCCTGCTGCACGCCTCGGCCGAGCGGCTGCAGGAGGCCAGACGGCTGGTGGAGCAGACCCGCCTGCGCATCCCGCTGATCATAGGCGACGACTGCATCCATGGGCACTCCTTCTTTGAAGGCGCCACCATATTCCCGGTCCAGCTGGGCATGGCGACCACCTTCGACACTGAGATGGCAAGGCGCATAGCCCGCGCAGCCGCCGAGGAGGTCTCCACCACCGGTATCCATTGGACCTTTTCACCCGTCTTGTGCATAGCCCGTGACACCCGATGGGGCAGGGTGGACGAGACCTTCGGCGAGGACCCCTATCTGATCGGCGAGATGGGGTCCGCCATGGTGCGCGGTTACCAGGGTGGTTCGGCCATGGAAGGTGAACTGCCCCGAGATGCGATCCTGGCCACGGCCAAGCATTTCGCCGGTTATTCCGAGACCCAGGGCGGCCGCGACGCCTCCGAAGCCGACTTGTCGCACCGTAAGCTGCGCTCGTGGTTCCTGCCGCCGTTCGAGCGCATGGCCCGGGAAGGTTGCGCTTCGTTCATGATGGGCTATCAGTCCATCGACGGGATTCCGGTGACCATCAACGATTGGCTGCTGAACCAGGTGCTGCGGGGGGAGTGGGGTTACAGCGGAACCCTGGTCACCGACTGGGACAATGTGGGCCGCATGGTCTGGGAGCAGAAAGTGGAGCCCGACTACACGCACGCCGCGGCCGCCGCCGTCAAGGCCGGCAACGACCTGATCATGAACACTCCCGGCTTCTACGAGGGCGCCCTGGATGCGCTCTGCCAGGGGCTGCTGTCCGAGGAGGAGCTGGACCAGGCCGTGAGCCGGGTGCTGGCGCTGAAGTTCCGCCTGGGGCTCTTTGAGGATCCGCGTCTTCCCGACCTGGAGCGGCAGCGGGCGGTCATCGGCTCCGAGGAGCACCAGGAGCTCAACCTGGAGGCGGCCCGTGAATCGGTGGTGCTGCTCAAGAACGACGGCCTGCTGCCCCTGTCTGGCGGCGATGGAAGCGCCTCGGGGGCCCGGCGTATCGCAGTCGTGGGTCCCCTGGCCGACGACGCACAGACCCAACTGGGGGACTGGGCTGGCGGCTCGGGCCAGTGCGACTGGATCGACAGCCAGCCACGGCGGATGATCACCACCATCCTGGACGGTCTGCGCGAGCAGGTGCCGGACGGTTGGCAGGTGGACTACGCCCCTGGAGCCCGGATTCTGAACCTGGTGGACGACCCTGAGGGTCCCACCTACCCGGATGGACAGCCCCGGCCTAAGATCGCCGCCCCAGCGCCCGCGGACCCGGAACTGATCGCCCAAGCTGTGGAGGTCGCCCAGCGTTCCGACGTGGTGATCGCCGTGGTGGGAGACGTCATCCAGCTGGTGGGCGAGGGATGCTCGACCGCCACCCTGGAGCTCTACGGCGACCAGAAGGACCTCCTGGACGCGCTCGCCGCCACGGGCAAGCCCATGGTCGTGGTGCTCATGTCGTCCAAGCCCTTGATTCTGCCGCCCAGCGGACTCGCGGCGCAGGCCATCCTCTGGCAACCCAGCCCCGGCATGAAAGGCGGACAGGCGCTGGCGGAGATTGTGCTGGGCCTGACCGGGCCCTCGGGCCGCCTGCCGATCACCTTCCCCCGTCACGCAGGCCAGCTGCCCGTCTACTACAACCAGGTGCGCGGCCAGCACGGCAATCGTTACGCCGACCTGACCCAGGACCCGCTCTGGGCATTCGGCGAGGGATTGTCGTACACCACCTTCTCCTATGGGAAGCCTGAATTGGATGGCCCGGCCCAGGTGGGGGCCGACGACGTGCTGCACCTCAGCCTGCCGGTGACCAACAGCGGTGAGCGCCCTGGCACCGAGCTGGTCCAGCTCTATGTGAGCGACCTGGTTACTTCGGTCTCGTGGGCCGGGCGCGAGCTCAAGGGCTTCCAGCGGGTGGATTTGGAGCCTGGGCAGACCAAGCGGGTCGTTTTCGACCTGCCTGTCTCAGAATGCACGATTGTGGACGCATCAGGCGACCGCGTCGTGGAGCCTGGCGAGTTCCAGGCCTTGCTGGGCCACTCCTCGCGGATGGATGACCTTCAGTCCGTCACCTTCACCGTGCGGTAAGGAGACCCCCCCCCCTTAGATGTAGCCCTTCCAGAGGGGGAGGGGGAAGAGGACAGGCTCGCATTCCGCCCACATGGCTTCCAGGTCCTGGCCAGGGGCACGCAGCCAACGCAGTTGCAGGCCGTCCATCATCGAGAACCCGGCGCGGATCAGGCTGGCGGCATCCACATCCTTGGGCAGGGACCAGCGGATGTTCAGCGCGGTGTCCACGATGGTGCGTTCGCGGGCCTGGAAGTATTCGTGGGCCGGATGGTCTGGATCCAAGGCCTCGGTGGTCAGGGTGGAGAACATATGCACCAGCAGCGGGCGGCGGGCGTTAATGGCGACCGTCTCCCGCCACATGCGCGCGATGAGCGGCCGGGGCTGGCTGAGCGTGTGGCTGATCACCTGGGCCGTTTGCCCGTCGTACAAGTCGTCCAGGACCATCTCCAGCAGGCCTTCCTTGGAGCCCACGTGGTGGAGCACGCCAGCCTTGGTCATGCCGACTTCGTTGGCGATTGACTGGATGGTGGTGCCGTAGTAACCGCGCAGGGCGAAGGAACGGATGGCCGCCAGGGTCACGGCGGCCCGTCCGTCCATGTGTTCGATGCCCAGTTGCCTGGCCAGTTCGCGCACCGGCAGGCTGAATCCCGCGCGGTCGGCCCCATCCCCAGTCGGGGAGCCCGTCGTCGGTCCCTCTGGTTCGCCCGCCTGCTGCGCTGTATCCATGAATCCGGTCCTTCTCGTGCCGCCTTGCCCGCTGGTCCGGGTGCGGTCAGTGCCCAAGCGCGTTCTGCCGCCTGGGTTCGTGGGTGTTACTGCGAGTATATCGCTATAAGGCGCTTACCGAATGGTAGGTGTGGGAAGCGTGTGTGTTGGCCTTGGCTCGGCGGGTCGCAAGTGATAGAGTACTTACCAATTGGTAGGTATCTACTGCAAAGGAGCGATGATGACCGATACAAACGCATCCCGGCCCCAACCCGCCTTCCCCAAGGCCTCGGACCTGAGCCTGGAGGAAAAGGCCAGCCTGACCTCGGGAGGCGACGCCTGGCACTTGCAGGGCATCGAATCCAAGGGCGTCCCCGGCTACATGATCACTGACGGCCCCCACGGCCTGCGCAAGACTGAGGAGAAGACCGGCGCGGTCGACTTGAACGAGTCCGTGCCCGCCACCTGCTTCCCTCCCGCTGCTGGCATGGCCTCCTCCTGGAACCCGCAACTGGTGGAAGAGGTGGGCCGGGCCATGGGCCAGGAGTGCATTCAGGAGCAGGTGGCCGTCATCCTGGGGCCGGGCGTCAACATCAAGCGCAACCCCCTGGGTGGGCGTTGCTTCGAATTCTGGTCCGAAGATCCCTTCCTGGCCGGGCATGAGGCTGTGGGCATCGTCTCCGGCGTGCAGTCGCAGGGCGTGGGCACTTCCCTCAAGCACTTTGCCGTCAACAACCAGGAGACCGACCGCCTGCGAATCTCCGCCCGTGTCTCCCAGCGGGCCCTGCGCGAGATCTACCTGCCGGCGTTCGAGTACATCGTCAAGACCGCCCAGCCCTGGACGGTCATGTGCGCCTACAACCAGATCAACGGAGTCCATGCCTCCCAGGACCACTGGCTGCTGACCGACGTGCTGCGCAAGGAGTGGGGCTTTACGGGCATCGTGATGAGCGACTGGGGCGCGGACCACGACCGCGTGGCCTCCCTGAACGCTGGGCTCAATCTGGAGATGCCCCCCTCCTACACTGACGACCGGGTGGTGTCCGCCGCCCGCGACGGCAGCCTGCCCGTGGACCAGTTGGACAGCATGGCCCAAGGCATGATCGACTTGGCCGCTAAGGCCGCGCCCGCCATGAGCCGGACCGACTACCGCTACAGCGTGGACGAGCACAGGGACGTGGCCCGCCGAGCCGCGCGTGAATCCGCTGTATTGCTCAAGAACGAGGGCGCTCTGCTGCCCCTGGACCCGAACGGCACGGTGGCGGTCATCGGCGAGTTCGCCCGCACTCCGCGCTACCAGGGCGGCGGCTCCTCCCACATCACCCCGACCGCCGTCTCCTCCTTCCTGGACGCGGCGGGCGAGCGGGGCGCGAAGGTGGACTTCGCGCCAGGATTCACCCTGGACGACGAGCCCCAGGACGAGTCGCTGACCAGCCAGGCCGTCGAATCAGCCCGTAAGGCCAAGTCCGTTCTGCTTTTCCTGGGTCTGCCCGAGCAGGAGGAGTCCGAGGGCGCCGACCGCACCAATCTGGACCTGCCAGCCAAGCAGCTGGACCTGCTCAAGGCGGTTTCGGCGGTGAACCCTCACGTTGCCGTGGTGCTCTCCAACGGCTCGGTCGTCTCGATCGCCCCCTGGCGCGACCAGGCGCAGGCGATTCTGGAAGGCTGGCTGCTTGGCCAAGACGGCGGCCGCGCCTTGGCTGACCTGATTTACGGGGACTACAGCCCTTCGGGCAAGCTGGCCCAGACCATCCCGATGGACCTGGCTGACGATCCGACCATGCTCAACTGGCCTGGCGAGGAGGGGCATGTGGATTACGGCGAAGGTGTGTACGTGGGCTACCGCTACTACGACTCCTTCCACAAGCCGGTGGCGTACCCGTTCGGTTTCGGCCTGTCTTACGCGAGCTTCGAGCTCTCCGACGTGCATGTGACCGCCAGGCAGGGCAACACCGCCACGGTGAGCGTGCGCGTGACCAACACCTCCGATCGGGACGCCGCCGAAACCGTGCAGGTCTATGTGGCGCCAGGCAAGGCGAAAGTCGCCCGCCCCAGCCACGAACTCAAGGCCTTCCGCAAGGTCTTCCTCAAAGCGGGCGAAAGCCAGGAAATCAGCATCGACCTTGACGAGCGCGCCTTCGCGTACTGGTCCGAGACCCACGCCGGATGGCGGATTGAGGCCGGTGACTACGGTGTCGAAGTGGGCACCTCCAGCCGCGACATCGCAGCCACCGTCACAATCAGCCTGCCCGGCGACGGCAAGCGCCTGCCCTTGACCGAGTGGTCGACTATGGACGAATGGCGGGAGGACCCGGTCGGCGGTCCGATCATGGAACGGATGGAGGCATTGGGCCGCTCCGGCGAGCTGCCTGAACTGCCCATCGACAACGCTTCGGCCGCTATCTTCCTGGCCTCCATGCCGATTAACTCCCTGTTCGTACTGATGGGTGGGAACGGCTCCAAGTTGACCAACTACCTGTTGGATAACTACGCGCAGGCCACCCACGCCGCTTAAGGCGTGTGACCAAGCCAGACGGACTACCGGCGGGGCTGGGGCCAGAGCGGTCCCGGCCCCGCTGGCGATTGGGGCCGCCAAGGTAGTCTAGAATGAGCAGGCGTGACGTGGCTCATCGGGCCGCCATCAGTGAACAGGGAGGTCGCACAAGCATGGGATTCGTCACCATCCGGGACGTGGCCCGCCAGGCCAAGGTCTCCACGGCCGCGGTCTCGCAGGTCCTCAACGGCAAGGGACGATTCTCGGCGGAGACGAAGAAGGCGGTGCGTCGAGCCGCTCAGGACCTGGGCTACATCCCCGACTCCCGCGCTCAAGCCATGCGTTCGGACAGCACCCAAATGGTGGGTCTGCTGGTGCCCGACCTGCGCAATCCCTACTTCGCCGACCTGGTCTCATCCATGGAGACCATGCTCTATGAGCACGGGTTCGGCGCTCTGATCGGCACGTCCGCCGAGTCGGTCAAGCGCCAGGACGATTTCATCATGCGCATCCTGGGCCAGCGCATCGATGGGGTCATCGCAGTGCCGCAGGGGGCGGACTCCTCCGGCATCGAGGCGCTGGTCAGCCGCGAGCTGCCGCTGGTCTTCGTCGACCGCCGCGTGCCGGGCATGGATACGGTGCCCTACGTGGTTTCCGACCCCTACTCGGGCCTGCGCGAGGCCCTGGAGCTCTTGCGCCGCTACGGGCATCGACGGGTCGCCTATGTGGCCCACCCCTCCCTGGGCTCCTTTTCGGTCAATGAACGCGCCCAGGCCTTCCGCTCCCTCGCGCCCACCTATTGCGGGCCTGACGACAGCGCGGTCTTTTCGTGCGACGACAGTGCGGCGTCCAGGCAGAGTACGATTGACCGGATCTTGGCCTTCAAGGCCAGCGCGGTGATTTTCGGATACTCACCCGACGCGATAGGCTCAATCAGCCTCCTGCGCGGCCTGGGCATCGAGATAGGCTCGCGCATCTCGCTGGTCTCCTTTGATGACATCGATGCCTTTCGTCTGCTCTCGCCGCAGATTTCCGTGATCTCCCAGCAGGTCCAACTGATGGGCCGCCGGGGGGTCGAGATACTGATGGACCGCATCGCGGCAGGACGGTCCACGAGCTCCCAGCGCTCCCAGTTGGTCAGCATCCCCACGGTCTTCAAGCGGCGCGATTCGGTGGGCAGGCTCTCGTGATTTGGCCTAGGCGACGAGCGGCGGGGGTCGCGGCATCCATCGCGGCCGTCCGTGCCCGGGCTGTGGGCTCGATTAGTGAGATGAACCGCCCGTCGTCAGGGTTGGCTTGGCCGAGTGCATCAGGTTCCGGGGGATGGGCCTGGCTGGCATGCCTGCGCTACGGCTGCCGCTGCCGGTTCCGCCCTAACCGGGGAAGGCGAGCTGGACGGAGGATTCGTCACCACCATCGAGCCGGTTTCAGGGCAGGTCCATGCGCTGATAAAGGACGACGGGCTCCAGGCGGGGAAAGTGGCGGTAATATGCGAAACACGACGAGATAGACAGAGGTGATAAAACGTTTTATACTGGCGGTGATGCAGAAAGATTGTGGCAGTGAGACCGTCGCTGTACCGCAGCGGCGATGGGGTGGTTCCGTCGCCCAGCTGATGTAAACGAGAATAGGTCTTCGGTCTCCACCCCTGCCGGCAGCCGCAGCAGGAGGCTCCGAGGACTGATTTCAGATGCGCTGGTTAGTCGTTTGCAAGCCTTGGTTCTTCTCACTTCCCCCTTCGGCTGTATGGTTATGAGATGAAACTGCGCAAGCAAGGACGCACGAGTGAAGGTGGTATCGAAGATAATGCAAGGCCAGGAACTGCTAGAGCATAAGGATTTCAGCGGCGGCTCTGTCGTCATCTTCGGCTCGATGAACGCCGATTACACTGTGACGACCGAACGCCTGCCAGCTGGTGGCGAGACCGTGGTCGGCGGTCCGCTGACCATACTGCCGGGTGGCAAATCCTCCAACCAGGCCGCTGCGGTGGCCCGCTTGGGCGCTCGGGCCGTGATGTTGGGCAAGCTTGGCACCGACGCCAACGGCGACTTCTTGGAATCCCAACTGGTCTCCGCCGGCGTGGACATGAGCTCGGTCGTTCGCTGGGACGGGCCTTCGGGCGCCACGGTCATCACCGTGGACAAGCATGGGGAGAACACGATCGTCCTGTCGGCAGGGGCGAACGAGCACGTCGACCCCGCATACGTGGACTCGGTCCAGAGTCAGCTCGCACAAGGCTCGGTGCTGGGCCTGTGCCTGGAGAGCCCGATGGAGGCGGTCACCCGCGCCGCTGAGATCGCCCACCAGGCCGGGTTGACCGTCGTTTTGAACGACTCGCCCTTCCAAGGCCTCCTGCCCGCTGAGCTGATCGCGAATGTGGACCTGCTGCTGGTCAATGAGCACGAGATGTGGCAGCTGATTCGCCACGAAGGCGATCAGATGCCGGTCCTGTCCGGCGAGGGCTGGTGGAAGCGGTTGGACTGGGCCGAGATCGCCTCCCGCCTGAAGGGCGTGGGCTTCGAGTCCGTAATCGTGACGCTCGGGTCGGCTGGCTCCATGGTCTTGGAGGATGGTTCGGCGGAGCATGTGGACGCGGTTTCGGTCAAGGCCGTGGACACAACCGGCTGCGGCGACTCCTTCATGGGCGCGGTCCTGGCGGGCCTGGCCACCGGCTCCAGCCTGTTGGATTCAGCCAAGATGGCCGCTTACGTGTCCGCGTACGCCGCCACCGGCCGTGGAGCGCAGGCTTCGTACGGTAACCTGGAGCAGGTGCGCGCCTATTTCGCCCAGGGTGGCCGCTGAGCGCCCGGCGCAGCGCGTCCGCTCCTTGGAGGGGTTGGGATGTTTGTTGGCCGCCGGCCGTGTTAGGATGAATCCTCACAAGGGCAGTGATCCGTCATCAGCGGGGAGCCTTCGGAAGAACGATGGCGCTAGGTGGCACGAACCGGCCGGCGTTATCCAGTAGAACCGACGGGTGGGGTCCGCAAATCCCCCTATGAGTGGTCGTGCAAGCGGGTTTCGAGCCCGGTGCGCGGCAAGCGAGGTGGTACCGCGCAGGCGGCTGGCAGCAGTCCCTCCGTCCTCGGCCAGTAAGAGCAACTTAGGGCCGAGGAGCGTGCGCGGTGAGCCAATCCACGAGTGAAGGCGGGAACAGTAGTCAGCGGGCGGCATCAGTCTACCCGAAAGCGGTCGAAGGGGGAGCCGCCGACCGCGTGGGTCCCAGCCCGTCCTTCCCTGATATGGAGGAAGGCGTCCTGGAGTACTGGGACCGTGACGACAGCTTCCGCAAATCCGTGGACGCCCGCCCCTCCGGCGACCACAGCCAGAACGAGTTCGTCTTCTTCGACGGCCCGCCCTTCGCCAACGGCCTGCCTCACTACGGCCACCTGCTCACTGGCTACGCCAAAGACGTGATTCCCCGCTACCAGACCATGAAAGGCCGCAAGGTCAAGCGCGTCTTCGGCTGGGACACCCATGGCCTGCCCGCCGAGCTGGAGGCCCAGAAGGAGCTGGGCATCGAGTCGGTGGACCAGATCGAGCAGATGGGCATCGAGAAGTTCAACGACGCTTGCCGCGCCTCGGTCCTGAAGTACACCCAGGAGTGGAAGGACTACGTGCACCGTCAGGCACGGTGGGTGGATTTTGACCACGGCTACAAGACGCTCGACATCCCTTACATGGAATCGGTCATGTGGGCCTTCAAACAGCTCTACAACAAGGGCCTGGCCTACCAGGGCTACCGCGTGCTGCCTTACTGCCCCAAGGACCGCACGCCCCTGTCCGCCCACGAGCTGCGCATGGACGCGGACGTTTACCAGGACCGGCAGGACACCACCGTGTCCGTGGCCGTCCGCCTGCGCGACGAGGACGACGCCTACGCCGTCTTCTGGACCACCACGCCTTGGACGGTTCCCACCAACTTCTCAATTGTGGTAGGCGCGGACATCGACTACGTCGAGGTGCAGCCGGTCGAGGGCAAGTTCGCTGGCAAGAAGTTCTACCTGGGCCGCGACCTGCTTGGCAACTACGACAAGGAGCTGGGGGAGGGGTATAAGGTCCTGCGGGAGCTCAAGGGCTCCGACATGGTGGGTTGGCGCTACTGGCCGGTCTTCCCCTACTTCGCCGGCGACCAGGCCGTGGCCGAGGGCGGTGTGCCCGGGGCCAACGCCTACCAGATTTTCACCGCCGACTATGTGGACACCGCTGAAGGCACCGGCCTGGTCCACCAAGCCCCCTACGGCGAAGACGATATGAACACGCTCAACGAGCACGGCATCCATTCCACCGACGTGCTGGACGCCGGCTGCAGGTTCACCGCCGCCTGCCCCGACTACGAGGGCGAGTACGTGTTCGACGCGAACAAGCCCATCCTGCGCAACCTGCGCGCCGGCGACGGTCCCCTGGCTCGCGTGCCCGAGGACCACCGGGCCCTGCTCTTCCAGGAGAAGTCCTACGTGCACTCCTACCCGCACTGCTGGCGCTGCGGCACTCCGCTGATTTACAAGCCGGTCTCCTCCTGGTTCGTCTCGGTCACTAAGATCAAGGACCAGATGCTGGACCTGAACCAGCAAATCAACTGGATTCCCAGCAACGTGAAGGATGGGCAGTTCGGTAAGTGGCTGGCCAATGCCCGGGACTGGTCCATCTCCCGCAACCGCTTCTGGGGTTCGCCCATCCCTGTGTGGGTCTCGGACGACCCGACCCACCCGCGCGTGGACGTATATGGGTCCCTGGACGAGCTCAAGCGGGACTTCGGCGATTACCCACGCGACGGCAAGGGCGAGATCAACATGCACCGGCCGTACATCGACCGTCTGACCCGGCCCAACCCGGACGACCCTAGCGGCAAGTCCACCATGCGCCGAATCACCGACGTGATGGACTGCTGGTTCGAGTCCGGATCCATGCCCTTCGCCCAGTTCCACTACCCCTTTGAGAACAAGGAGTACTTCGAGCAGCATTTCCCGGCGGACTACGTGGTGGAGTACATCGGGCAGACCCGCGGATGGTTCTACGTGCTGCATGTGATGGCGACGGCCCTGTTCGGCAAGCCCGCCTTCAAGAACGTCATCTGCCACGGCATCGTCCTGGGCGACGACGGGCAGAAGATGAGCAAGCACCTGCGCAACTACCCGGATGTCAACGGCGTGTTCAACGACTACGGTTCCGACGCCATGCGCTGGTTCCTCATGAGCTCGCCCATCCTGCGCGGCGGCAACCTGATCGTGACCGCCAAAGGCATCCGCGATACGGTCCGCCAAGTCATGCTGCCGATCTGGAGCTCGTACTACTTCTACACCCTCTATGCCAACGCGGCCAACGGGGGAGCTGGATACGACGCCCATCGGCTGCTGCCTGAGGAGGCGGACGGCCTGGCGGCCATGGACCGCTACCTGCTGGCGGCCTGCCGCCGGTTGGTCGAGGGAGTGGAGCGCTCGCTGAACGATTTCGCCATCGCCGACGCCTGCGCTGAGGCCAGCGAGTTCATCGACCTGCTGACCAACTGGTACATCCGCAACAACCGTGACCGCTTCTGGCAGGAGGACAAGCAGGCCTTCAACACCCTGTACACCGTCCTCGAGGTCTTCACTCGGGTCATCGCGCCCCTGGCCCCTATGGAGGCCGAGGAGGTTTGGCGGGGCCTGACCGGCGGCGAGTCGGTTCATCTGGCCGACTGGCCGTTCGTAGCGGATGAAGCCACTGGTGAGCCCACCGAGCTGGGCCTGGTTTTGAAGGCCGACCCAGGGCTCCTGACCGCTATGGAGAAGGTGCGCGAAATTGTTTCCTCCGTACTCTCCTTGCGTAAGTCCGAGCGGATTCGCGTCCGCCAACCCTTGGCTCGCCTGGCTGTGATTGTGGAGGCGCCGGAGGCGGTCAGCCCCTACGAGGATGTGCTCAAGTCGGAGCTCAATGTCAAAGCCATCGACTTCTCTACGCTCGCCCAAGCCGAGTCGCGCGGACTGCGGCTGGTCCAGGAGCTCAAGGTCAATGCGCGTGCTGCCGGCCCTCGCCTGGGCAAGCAGGTTCAGGAGGTCATCAAGGCGTCCAAGGCCGGTGATTGGCGGCAGAATGGCGGCCAGGTGGTCGCGGTGACCCCCGCTGGCGATGTACCCCTGGAACCGGCTGAGTACGAGCTGACCAACCGTGTGGAGGAGGGCGAAGGCGAGGGCGTCGGCTCCAAGGCTTCGGCGGCCCTGCCTACCGGTGGTTTCGTGATTCTCGATACCCAGTTGAGCGAGGAACTCGAGGCCGAGGGCTATGCGCGCGATTTGATCCGCGAGGTCCAGGATGCTCGTAAGGCCGCCGGGCTCGACATCGCCGACCGGATCAGCCTGACCCTGACCTTGCCCACGGCGGAAGCTTCCAAGGCAAGCCGGTTCGAGTCCTTGATCGCCTCCGAAACCCTGGCCACCAGCGTGGCCATCGAGTCCAGCGACTCCGTCCAGGAGCCCCAGGTCCAGGTAACCAAGGCCTGATTCCAGACGGCCCAAGAGAGTCCCGCAGGTGCTCCCAGCCGGCGGGACTCTCTTGGGCCGTCCTGAGAGGTAGTATGGGGCGCACGTAGCGCGCGATACGGCGCACACCTGAAACAGTTAAGGAAGACGGACCGCTGGGTCGTCCGGCCTGTAGGCTCAGGCGTTAAAGGCGTACTTATCCATCCGCCCGAAGGCCTCTTTGACCCGGCTCAACGGCAGGGCCAGGTTGACGCGGATGGCGCAGGGGTGCTGGAACATGCGGCCATCCTGCACGGCGACGCCGACATCCCACAGGCGCTTCTCCAAATCGTCCAAGCTGGTCCGGTGTCTCTCGCACCACTTGGTGCAGTCCAGAAAAAGCATGTAGGTGCCCTCCGGCTTGGAGGCTTCTACCCCGTCGAAATGCCGTGCTATGTAGTCGCAGGCGTAGTCCACGTTGGCGGTCAAGGTCTGGCACAGCTCGTCCACCCACTCGTAGCCTTCCGGCTGGTAGGCGCCGATCAGGGCGTGCATGGAGAGCACGTTCATGTCGTTGTAGTGGGACTTGGAGTCCTTGGCCAGCACACGGTCGCGCAGGTACTTGTTGTAGATGATGTGGTATGAGCCGACTAACCCGGCCAGATTGAAGGTCTTGGAAGGCGCGTACATGGCGGCGACGCGATTGCGGGCGTCGTCCGAGACGGACTGGGTCGGGGTGTGCTTGTGGCCGCCGATCATGATATCAGACCAAATCTCGTCGGAGACGACCACGCAGTCGTTGGCCCGGTAAACCTCCATGGCTTGTGTGATCTCCTCCGGCTCCCAGACCCGCCCGCAGGGGTTGTGGGGGTTGCAGAAGATGGCCACATGGATGTTGTTCTCCTTGAGTTTCGCGTCCATGTCAGCGTAATCCATGCGCCACACGCCCCCTGAATCCTTCTTGAGCGGGGAGTGGACGATACGCAAGCCGTTGTTCGAGCAAGCGCCGGTGAACCCGATGTAGGTGGGGGAGTGGACCAAGACCGGGTCCCCGGGGGACGCGAAGGCCGTCAGGGTGGAGATGACACCGCCCAGGACGCCGTTCTCGTAGCCGATGTGCTCCCGGCTCAAACCGGTGACTCCGTTGCGGCGGGACTGCCAGCGGATGATTGAGTCGAAATACTCGTCCGTGGGCGCGAAGTAGCCGTAAGCGGGGTGCTTGGCTCTCTCGATGATCGCCTGGGGGATGGTGGGAACAGTCGGGAAGTTCATGTCCGCCACCCACATGGGGATGACGTCGAAACCCTCTTTGGGCGGTTTGGGGGCGGATCCCTGGCCTAGGCCGTCAACCGAGATCGCGTCCTTGCCGTGCCTGTCCATGATCGATGTGAAATCATACTTCATGCTCCACCGTCCTTTCCGCCGCCCCGAGTGGAGCCCAGCCAGCGGCATTGCTCGCCTTCAGGAACCAACCTTAGCGCTGACCTCGTCCAAGGCGCGCGTCTCGTCCGCGGACAGGTCCAACTCAGCGGCGGCCAGCAGGGCCGGGAGTTGCTCGGGAATGCGGGCGGAGGCGATGGGCGCGGCGACTTGCGGGCGTGCCTTGAGCCAAGCCAGGGCTACCGTCGCCAATTCCACGCCGCGCGCGCTGGCGATTCGATCCAGCTCGGCGACCACGTCCAGGCCAGCGGGCGTGAAGTAGTCCTTGACCATGCCTTCGCGCTGCCTGCCCTTCAGGTCGTCCATAGTGCGGTATTTGCCGGTCAGGAAGCCAGCGGCCAGTGAGAAGTAGGAGAAGACCGCCAGGTTCTCATCTCGCGCCACTTCCATCAGCCCGTCCTCGTAGTCCTTGCGGTGCACCAGGTTGTACTGGGGTTCCAGGGCCACCGGCGCTGTCAGACCGTTCTCCTTGGCGATGCGGAACCACTCGCGGATGCGCTCGGGCGTGTAGTTGGACAGGCCGATGGCTCGGATCTTGCCCTCCTTGACCAGCTTGTCGAAGGCCGCGGCCGTCTCCTCCAAGGGGGTCTGCTCATCGTCGAAGTGGGCGTAGTAGAGGTCGATCACGTCCACGCCCAGGCGCAGCAGGGATTCCTCGGCCGCTGCTTGCACATTCTTGGCCGATAGCCCTTGATACTGGGGGTGCTGGCTGACCTTGCTGGCCACCATGACCTGGTCGCGCTTGCCGGAAAGGGCCAGCCAACGGCCCAGCACGATCTCGGATTCACCGCCTGAGTGGCCCGGAGCCCATGCCGAATACACATCCGCCGTGTCGATCAGGTTGCCGCCCGCGTCCGCATAAGCGTCCAGGACCCGCCTTGAATCAGCTTCGGAACTGGTCCAGCCGAAGGTGTTACCGCCAAGGACCAGTGGGAAGACCTCCCTGTCGTTGATGCGCGCCATCGCTGCCTGCCTTTCCCGCGCCCTCGCAAACCGGGTGCCGGCCTGGGGCGCTGATCATCGTTCATTGCCGTTTCGCTTTCGATTGTGCTCGCCTGGTCTGACTTCGCGCTTCCTGCGCAACCGGCGTGGCCCCGGCCTGGCGGCGCGAATAGGTGGGGCATGGGTCGTGGCGGGGTTTTGCGGATAAGCGGAAGGCGGAACCTTCCGGTCTCAGGCCTGTCCTGCGCTCGGAAGGCGGTCGTGGACTGTGCGTTCCTTGCGCTGCTGCCGAGCATTGTGCTTCCGGGGGTCATGCTGTTCGTGGTGCCCGACTAGCGGGCGTTTGATGGGATGCTCTGGTGAGTCCCGTTGGATGGTCGCCAAAGTCAGTCCGGTCGTTAACCGGCTTAAGGCCGAAACGGTCACCGGGGCCCAGGGGAACCACGACGGGCCTTTGATTCGGGCTAAGTCGGCTGTGGACCCGGTTGAGGCCGCTCGGCATGAGGAGAAAACTAACATCCGGTGGTCACGGCAGCCTCCCCAGGTTGGAATCAAGGCGCGGGCCACCTCGCCGCCGAGAAGCCAGCCTGCAGGGCGGGGCCATGCCAAGCCGGACCCGTGCGTCCGCGGAGGGGCCTCTCCCACGAGCCCCGCCTCTGGTCGGGGCCCTGCGCCCCTATCGTGCGTTTTCCTTTGCCTGGGGCCTATGGGAGAATGATCGCACCGGGTCGGCCGCTGACCGACCGGACGCGCCGGAAGCGCCGGAAGGGTGAGTTCATGCTGCTGATTAAGGATATCTCTAAGGAATACTGTACCGGGGGACTGACCCAAAAAGCCCTGGACGGGGTGAGCCTGAACCTGCGGGACAGCGAGTTCGTGGCGGTCTTGGGGCCGTCCGGGTCGGGCAAGACCACCCTGCTTAACGTCATCGGCGGCCTGGACCGCTGCGATTCGGGCGATTTGGTGATTAATGGAGTCTCCACCAAGCGTTACAAGGACCGGGATTGGGACTCCTACCGCAACCATACGGTCGGTTTCGTCTTCCAGTCCTATAATCTGATCCCTCACCAGTCCATCATCTCGAACGTCGAGTTGGCGCTGACCATCTCAGGCGTGCCTCGCGCCGAACGCCGGGGACGGGCCAGGCAGGCCCTGGAACAGGTGGGGTTGGGCGATCACCTGGACAAGCGGCCCAACCAGTTGTCCGGCGGGCAGATGCAGCGGGTGGCGATCGCCCGCGCCTTGGTTAACGACCCTTCGATAGTGCTCGCCGACGAGCCGACCGGCGCCCTGGATTCGCAGACTTCGGTGCAGATAATGGATTTACTCAAGCAAGTGGCCAAGGATCGGTTAGTGGTCATGGTGACCCACAACCCGGAACTGGCCCGCGAGTACGCCACCCGCATCGTCGAGCTGCACGACGGCTCCATCGTGTCCGATTCCGACCCCCTGCAGATCGAAGGCTCGGGGCTCAAGCGGGCCCGCCACCGCAAGATGGGCAAGGCCTCCATGTCTCTGGGCACTTCCCTGGCCCTGTCCTTCAATAACTTGCGCTCCAAGAAGGCGCGGACCTTCCTGACCTCCTTCGCTGGGTCGATTGGCATCATTGGCATAGCGCTGATTCTCGCCGTGTCCACTGGGGTCCATGCATATATCGATAAAGTCCAGGAAGACACGATGACCGCCTACCCGATCTCCATCCAGGAGCAGTCTTTCGACTTGAACAAGATCGTCGGCTCCTCCCAGGAGGGCGCCCAATCCAAACAGGCCGGCAAGGGCGCAGGCGACGCCATCTACCCGGACGATTCGGCCATCACCTCCGCATCCGCCCTGACCTCCTCGATCTCGACCAACAACCTGTCCGCCTTCAAGCAATACCTGGACAACCCCAAGAGCGAGATTCGCTCCCACATAGGCCGGGTTGGCATGCAGTACTCCTACGATGCAAAATTCTCGGTCTATGACCACGACCCCAAGGGCACGCTGGTCTCCGCCTCCGGGGTCACAATCGGCGGTCAGGGCGGTGGCATGGCATCACAGATGGCCTCCATGAACCCTAATTCAAGCGATCCCTCACAGGTGCAGTCCATGCAGATGGCGGCTTTGACCGGTAAGGCCCAGGCCAAGTCATCCCCGTCCTCCTTCACCGAGATCATGCCCGGACAAGACGAGGCGCGCGCCCCGATCGGCCGCGTGATTCAAGACAACTACCAGGTGCTCAAAGGCTCCTGGCCCAAAGACAAGGACCAGGTGGTGCTGGTCCTGGACTCGAACGACCGCATCCCTTTGGCCACCCTGTACGAGCTGGGGCTGAAGCCGGCGGGCGACTACAACGACATGATGGCCAAGCTCAATAACGGGCAGAAGGTCAAGACCGACACGGCTAAGCTCGATTACGATCAAGCCATGAAGCAGAGCCTGGACCTGGTGCCCGCCTCCGACCAGTACGTGCAGGACGCGGACGGCCACTACCGGTACGTGGGCGACGATGCCGGCGAGGTGGCCAAACTGGCCGAGAAAGCCCTGAAACTCAAGATTGTGGGCATCGTCAAGCCGGTCCACAAGGCATCGGCCACGCCGCTGCCAGCCGGGGTGGGCTACCCGCGTGCCTTGACCGATTACCTGATTGATTACGCGGCCAAGAGCCCGGTCGTCTCCGCCCAACAGGCCGACCGGGAGCACAATGCGCTGAACGGTCTGGCTTTCAGCGCCCCTGACGATGGGGCCAAGGCTCAGCAAGCGAAGGATTACGTGGCTTCCCTGGATCAAGTCTCCAAGGCGGCGATGGGGACGGCTGTGATGAGCTCGGGGCAGTCCGGGCAGGCTGGCCAGGTGCAAGGCCAGGTGGCAGGGCAGTCAGGTGCTCAGGGGCAGACCCGGGCCCAGGGCAGGGACGGGCAGGCCGTGGCCGGTACGCCAGCAGCCCAGCAGGCAGCTCGGCAAGCCGCCGCCGCAGCCTCCTTCGACCGCTACATGGCCACGGCCGGCACCGATAAGCTGGTCTCCATCTACGAGCAGTACGTGCGCCCCCAAGTGGGCTCCTACAAGGACAACATGACATCCTTCGGCCTCATCAGCCGCTCCGCACCGTCCTCAATCAAGATCTACGCCGACTCCTTCGAGGCCAAGCAGGCCATCACCGACGCGATCAACAGCTACAACGACCGAGCCAAAAAGGCGGACAAAATCACTTATACCGACTATGTGGGGCTGATGATGAGCTCGGTGACGACCATTATCAACGTGATCTCCGGCGTTCTCATCGCCTTCGTCTCGGTCTCGCTGATCGTCTCCTCGATCATGATCGGCATCATCACCTACATCTCGGTGTTGGAGCGGACCAAGGAGATTGGGATCCTACGGGCTATGGGGGCGTCCAAGCGCAACGTCTCCCAGGTGTTCGACGCGGAGACCGGCATCATCGGCCTGCTCTCCGGCATATTGGGCGTGGGGGTGACCCTCTTGCTGCTCATACCCGGCAACGCGCTGATTCACCGCTTGATGGGCACCAGCGAGGTCAATGCCTTCCTGCCGGTCCGGGCGGGCGTGATCCTAGTGGTCTTGAGCGTGCTGTTGACCCTGCTGGGCGGACTCATACCAGCCAGGAAAGCCGCCAAGCAAGACCCAGCCACGGCCCTGCGCACCGAGTAGGGGCGTCCGGCGGCGCGGCAGGCTCAGCTTTCGAGGAAGCCTGGAATCGCGGCGCCGTCGGCGTAACCCTTGCGGTACATGCGCTCCATGCCCTCCTGGTTGCGGTTGAGCGTGTTCAATCCGCACAACTCGTCGGGCGCGACGATCAGGGCCTTGCCCTGGCCCTCGAGTTCGTGGGCAAAGTCCAGCTGTTCGTTGTAGGTACGGTAGCGGTTCCTCAGGCTTTCGGCCGCATTCGGGTAGGTGCGCTCCAGGAACCGGGCGGGTAGGGAGTCGGGCTTGGGGGAGCGGTGGAAGTCCCTCTGGCGGGTGAGCACCACGACCACCTTGTCGGCCCCGTCGTCCAGCGCACGTTGCACTGGGATGGGGTCGGCCATGCCGCCGTCGTAGTAAGGCTCACCGTTGACCATGTAAGGCTGGTTGGCCACCGGCACCGAGGACGAGGCCTTCATGATCGAGTAGTCGTCTTGGTGGATGTCCCTCTTGTCGAAGTAACGGGGCTTTCCAGTCAGGGCATCCATGGCCACGACCGTGAATTCGGTTGGGTTCGCCGCCAGGGCCGGGTAGTCCAGGGGGTATTCGCCATCGGAGTTGGACAGTGTGCTGTACACGTAATCCAGGTTCGCGAAGTTGCGGCTTTTGACGAAGTTGGAGGGGGAGGCGTATTCCTTCCGCGCCGAGTAGACGGAGTAGAAGCGGTAGGTGCGGCCCGGCTGGCCTGCCAAGTAGGAGGAAAGGTTGGCTGAACCGGCCGATACCCCATAGCAGTGGTCGAACGTCAAGCCCAGGTCCATGATCCGATCCAAGACCCCTGCCGCGTACACACCCCTGAAACCGCCGCCCACGTCGATGATCGCCGTGCGATGAGCACCCATGCCGGCCCCTTTCCTCGTTCCTTGTGTCTTAGCTTATCCTGCGGTTCCGGTCCTGGCTGGAGGCCCGCGCCGTTCTCCTCGTTACGCGGCTTTCCCTTCCGGTCGGGCTGACCATGCAACAACGCCCCAAGCATATGCGCCCGCTTGGGACAAACCCCGACTCAAGACAGGCGCTTGAAGAGTTGGCGCGACAGGGACTCCAGCCGAGGCGATGGGTCGGAGTTGCCGATTGCCACTCGGCCGCGACTCGTGGCCTGGTTGAGCGCGCCGCGCTCTTCCAGCAAATCACGCAGGTGGCGGGCCGTGCCTTCATTACCGTCGACGATGGCCACCGAGGACGGGCAGTAGCGCTCGAAGTTGCGCCGGTAAAAGACGAAGTGGGTGCAGCCCAGCACAATCGAATCCACCTGGGTCAAATCATAGCCACCGAAGTAACGGTCCAGGGCCTGGCGGATGGCGTCCGGGTCGTCCAAGCGGCCGGACTCCACGATTGTCACCAGGTCGGGGCAGGGCTGGGTCATGATGGTGTGGTCGGCTTGGAAGCGGGCCATGAGACGGGCGAATTTGTCTTCCTTCAACGTCAGCGGGGTGGCTGCGACGATGATTCGCTGGGGACGGCCGCCGCCTCGGTCGCAGGCTAGTTTCAAGGCCGGCTCCATGCCGACGACCGGTACCTTGTAGCGCTTGCGCAGGTCGTCGACGCACACGGAAGTGGCCGTGTTGCAGGCGATGACGATGGCCTTGGCTCCCTGATCCAGCAAGTGGTCCCCGATGGTGAAGCAGCGCTCGCGCACCGCTTCGGGGCTCTTGATGCCGTAGGGGGCGTGGGCCGAATCTCCGTAGAAGAGGATGTCCTCGCTGGGCAGGAGCGCGTGAACGGCGGCCGCGACGGTCAGGCCCCCCAAGCCCGAGTCGAAGATGCCGATAGGCGCCTCGCGATCCATGCCAATCCTCCCTGCCGTGGTGAGCTCATGCCTGCCCAAGAGCCTACTCCTGCGTCCGGTCGGATGACAGGGCCGGATGATCCTGTGCGCTCAGAGGAAAACGGCTGCAGGCGGGTCGTCAAGGTGGGGGAGCTTCTGGGTTGGGGCCTGCGCCGACTGGGTAGGGATGGGCCTGGATTCGCTGCGGTGCGGCTTCGGCGCAGCTGGGTTCGGACTGCGCGCGATCGGATTGCCTAGAGGAGGGCGGAGCCGCTCTTCCAGGCAATCAGCGCGACCAAAGCAGCGACCCAAACCGCGTCGACCATCAGATCGAAGCCCAGCCGGTAGTACTTGCGCAGGGAGCGGGCCAGGCCAGGCCAGGGCCCATCGGTCCTGGGCAGGGCTTGGACGGTGACCGTGCTGTGACTGAAGGCCATGAACTGCATGGTGCTGGCGGCCATCAGGGACAGGCACCAGGGGCACAGGGCCTTGATGACGAACATTGACTGGCTCAGAAGCCAGTAGGCGTAGGCGAGCGCGGTCAGGGAGCCCAACCAGGTGCAGCGGGTCAGCCAGGCCGGTTGCCGGCACCCGGCCAGGCCGACCACCGCCAAAGTGGTGAATACCGACTCGGCGGCGATGCCGAGAAAGGCGTTCGGAAGACTCAGGGAGCCGAACCGTACCAGCTCCGATTGCCAGGAGAGGGCCACCGTGGAGCATGAGACGGTGGCGTTGACATCGCAGTCCAGTTTGATGCCCGGATGCCTGGCCAGTTGCAGGGTCTCGGCCGCCAGGGCGAAGGAGGCGAACAAGGCGGCCGCCGAGGCCAGCAGGGCGATCAGGTAGGTCCAGATCCTGCCCTGCCGCCAACCAGCGGGCTCCAAGGCCCGGTCTTGTGCGTTCATGACCCGCTCCTCACCGCCCGTTCGAGCCGTCCCCGGTTGCGGGCGGCGGTCAGGGGAAAAGATGAAAGTGAATGGAAAGCAGCATACGATGAAGCTATGACCAACGAAGCTATGAGGCATGCGCTGAGCGAATACGGTTTGACCCATGTGGGCTCAGGTCCCGAATCCGGACCGGGATCCGCGGGGAAGAGGGAGGCGGGCGAAGGCGCCGGCTGGGACTTGCACTGTCACACGGTCTTCTCCGACGGAACCGAGCCCCCCGAGCAGCTGGTGTTCCAAGCTCGGACCTTAGGCCTGGAGGGCGTGGCCATCACTGACCACGACACGACCCAAGGCTGGTCGGCTTCGGCCGCTGCGGCCCGCTCCCAAGGTTTTCCTGTTCTGCCTGGCACCGAGATTACCGCTGATGATGATGGCGTTTCGGTCCACCTGCTCGCTTACGGCTACGATCCTGATGACGAGTCGCTTTCTAGGCTCTTCCGGATGACCCGCCAGGCGCGTTTGGAACGGGCGCGCAAGATGGTCGAGGCTATGAGCAGGGACTTTCCCATCACCTGGGACAGCGTGTTGGTCCAGGTCAAGGAGGGCGGGCGCACGACGGTGGGCCGACCCCACATAGCCGACGCGCTCGTGGCCGCCGGGGTCTACCGCACCCGGTCCGAGGCCTTCCAAGGAGCATGCTCCTCGCGCAGCCCCTACTATCGGCCCACGCCTTCGCCCAGTGCCCCCCAGGCGGTCGAAGCGGTCAAAGCGGCGGGGGGAGTGGCGGTCGTCGCGCACCCAGGCGCGACCAAGCGCAACGCCGTCCTGCTCTCCGACCAGCAAATCGAGCGGCTGGCGGCCTTGGGACTCGACGGTCTGGAAGTTTGGCATCGGGACAATTCGATGGCTCAGCGCGACCGATTGCTAGGGCTGGCCCGTCGTCTGGGGCTGCTGGTCACCGGAGGCTCTGACTGGCACGGGGCTGGCAAACCCAACCGGTTGGGTGAGCACACGACGGATCGGAGCACCGTGGAAACGATCATCGCCCGCTCCGCGCTCGGTTGAATGCGCAAGTGCGGGGCGGGCGATGGCGGTAGGGTCCGCGCGCTGACGAGGCCTCCACGGCAGAGCGCGGTTTAGAGGGCGCCGAAGCCGACCGGGCGGGCTGTGTCGGAGCCGATGATTGCGTAGCCTAGGGCTCCGGCGGGTACGATGACGTGTCGGCCCTTATCGTCCACCAGGTCGATTGACTCATTGGTTTTGAGCGCCTCTTGGATGCTGTCGGCGACTTCGTCCGCCTGCGCGTCGGTGGAGAAGGTTACGGGCCGGGCCACGTTCCTGATGCCGAATTCGATGTCCATCTTGCCTCTTCCTCTTGAGTTAGGCCCGTAATCACTTGATTGACGGGCCTTTGGTTTCCATTATTCGCCTCGGGCGCCGGTTACGCCTTAAGCGTCCGACCGTTCGCTGGAGCGTTCGCCCTCGGCTGGCTTTGCATCCGAAGCTGCCGCTGGGCGCCGTTCCTGGCTGTCGTCGCCCGACCTGTCGGGATGCTCGCCGTCGGTCGCGTCATCGGAGCCGGTGCCAGCCAGGCCCACTGAACGGGTGGTGGACTGCCCGGCTGGGTTGCTTTGCTCGATGACGATGGTCGGCGCTTCCTGCTCCTCGCCGGAGCGGTCGTTCTTATGCGCGTGCTCGGAAGCGGCGGCGTTCCAACCATCGCCGCCGTTGGAATCGTTGCCTCCCGCGGCGCTGGCGCTGTCGATAGCGCCGTCTTTGCCGCTCATGTTGTCGCTCTTGTGGGTGATTTCTGTCTCCTGGCTGTGGCGTTTCCGCTCTTCCAGCCGGTGGGCGCGCTCGGCCTGGGCATGAGCCAACTCCCGCATTCGTGACAGGTCGATCGCTTCGGTGCGCGTGTTGGTCGGGCCGTCCTCACGGGCCTCGTCGTCGGACCGGGGCTGGATGCTGTGGCGGCCGTGGGAGGAGTCCTCGCTCGGTTCTTGAGGCAGTGTGGTGGGCCTGCGGTGGCTGCTGGTCATGTCCGGCAGGGTAGGGGGACGCACCGCGGCGTGGCGGCCTGTGGGAGCGTTCACAAGGGCGCCATCCTGGCCTTCCGCCGGACGGCGGTAGACGGGACGGACGACGGTGGCGTCGTCCTCCACGGATGGCGTGGTCTTGACCGGGGCGGGGCCGCTGTCCGTCGCAGGGTCGGCCGGATTGGCCTGGTCAGCGTCCAGAAGGGCGCCAATGGTCACCGTGGAGGGTGCATCGTCCATGTCCTCGCCATGGCCGCCACCGCGCTCGGGGAGTTGCCCGGCAGTCGCGGGACTGTACGTCTTGGGCAGGCTGTCGGCCAATTGCTGGGCCAAACGCTCCACCTGGGCCTTGAAGCGGATGATTCGGTCGTTGTCCGCTTGCTCCAGAGCCAGGATGAAGTCGCCCACTTGCTCCATCTGCAGCCAGAGGTTGGCGCGCAGCATGATCAAGTCGTCAAGGCGCGATCCCATCATCCGCCCGTAAGCGGAGATGACCGCGTCGCGGCCCGCCTGGTCCAGCTTGGCGAAGGTCCAGGCCAAGTCGCGAGCAGGGTCGTTGACCTGCATGTTCTGCCAGTTGTGGACGGCGCTGAGGCCCGAGTTGGAGAAGAGCAAGTCCCCGTCGGCGAACCCGCCGTGGACCATGCAGGTGTCGAAGGACCACAAGCCTTCGGTGCGGACGATACGCGACCAGGAATCGGTGATTTCGCGCGGCACATGGCCTGCCTTACGCAGGCTGGCGATCCAAGACTTGAGCTGGTCGGCGATTTGGTCGGTGCTGTAGGCGGGGTAGAAGCGCTCGCGCAGGGCGCGCGGGTCGATCCGATGAATGGCGCCGATAGCGGTGCCCACCGCCGAGCACTCCTCGTTGGTCAGCAACTTCAAGCTCTGGGTGTGACCGGGTGCGTGGGTCATGATTGCCACTGCCACATCGCCGGTTGGCCCCTTGGGGTTGGCCCCGTTCTCGTAGCGGACCACCTGCTCCACACCGAAGCCCAGGGCGCGTACCCCCCGCACGTCCTCCAGGGCCTCCGCCGCTTTCACCCGCTTGTTCAGCCTGATCTTGCCCTGCTCGCTGCTTGTGGCCCAGATGTCGTACAGGCGGCCGGAGGCGTTCTGCACAATGGCGCAGTCAATCCCCTCCGCCTCGTCTTGTGGGCTGGCTTGGTCGGACGCCCGAGCGCCTGTGAAATAGGCTTCGGGCATGACCGCAGAGGCCAGGGCTACGAGGGTTAACTTCGTTCGTTCCGTCACGCTTCCAGCCTAATACAAACGGTGCCTTTGTCGGTCGGGTGCCCGTGTCCGCGCTCGCTACACCGTCGCGCCGGGCTTATCCACCGCAAGGTCCGGGCTTGGAGCGCTTACTCACATACGCACATCGCGCAGCTTGGCCTTGGGCGAATTGGCCGCTGGGTGGAGGTGATGGGGCACAATGGGGGTGTGAACGAACGACAGCAGGCTGAGCGGATCCTCGACGGGCTGGACGAGGAGCAGACGCGGGCGGCGAGGGCCGTGGACGGGCCGGTGAGGATCATCGCCGGGGCTGGGGCGGGTAAGACCCGGACGATTACGCGGCGCATAGCCTATGCCTGCGCGAGCGGGGCCTGGGACCCCCGGCGGACCCTGGCGGTCACTTTCTCGGTTAAGGCCGCTGAAGAGCTGCGGGGCCGCTTGAGGGGCCTGGGAGCCCCTGACGGCATCCGCGCGGCCACTTTCCACTCGGCGGCCCTCCACCAGTTGAACCGGGCTTGGGCGGACATCAGCGGCGATCACTTTCCTCAGCTGGTACCGGACCTGCGTCCCTTTATGTCCACGGCCTATCAACGGGTGACCGGTCGGCCGGACCCAGATCCGGTAGAATTGCGCGATTTGTTGGAGGAGGCGAGCTGGGGCAAAGTGAGCCTGGTCGCCCCGGATGACTACGCCAGGGTCTGCGCGGCCGTGGGACGGGTGCCGCCCGCAGGCCTGGAGCCCGCGCGCATGGCCGATGTGATGGACGCTTTCGAGACTGAGAAAGCCAACCATGGGGCTATGGATTTCAACGACATCCTGCTCATGTGCTGCCACGTGATGGAGGAGTTCGACGAGGTTGCCGAGCGCATACGTCGCGGCGTGGGCTGGCTGACCGTGGACGAATACCAGGATGTCTCACCCCTGCAGCACCAGCTCCTGGACCTGTGGTTGGGGCAAGGGCGTTCTGTATGCGTCGTCGGGGACCCAGCTCAGACCATTTACTCTTTCGCCGGCGCCTCCTCCTATTATTTGATGGACTTTGACCACGAATTCGCACCGGTCAGCGCGGATGTGGAGTTGGGTGTGGACTATCGGTCCACCCCCCAGGTGGTTGGCATGGCGAACAAGGTCCTGGCCGCCTCGCCCGAGCGCGGCAATTACCTGCGCCTGACCGCCGCCAAGGAGTCCGGGCCCAAGGTGGCGATGACCCGCTACCGTAGCGACGAGGACGAGGCTCAGGGCGTGGTCCGGCGTATCCAGCACCTGGTCAGCCGGGGGGCCAAGCCTGGCCAGTGCGCGGTCCTGACCAGGATCAACGCCCAGCAGGCGGTCATCCGCGTGGCCCTTAAGCACGCGGGCATCAACTACCGGGTGCGCGCCGACTCCGGCTGGCAGCGCTCGTCCACAGCCGCCGAATTGGCCCAGCTGGACGACGACGAGCTGGTCAAGGTCCTTCGCGGAGAAGGGCCCGGCGAGGTGACCATCTCTACCATCCATGCAGCCAAAGGACTGGAGTTCGACCACATCTTCCTGGTCGGTTGTTCGGAGGGGCTGATTCCGTTCGGCTCGCCCCAGGCGGGCCCTGAGCTGGAGGAGGAGCGGCGGCTCATGTACGTGGCGGTCACCCGAGCAGGGCGGACCCTCCACCTCTCCTTCGCTGAGCGCAAGGAGGCCCAAGGGGGCGGCGGGCGCTCGCCTTCGCGTTTCCTGCGGGCGTGAAAGCGTTCCACCCAGCAGGCTTTTAAGAAGCGCCGGCCGGACCCAGCACCTGGGGTCTGCCGGCGTCTCAACCGTCTCGCTGTCTGGTCGCTACTGAGCGCCCTGCGGGTCGTCCGCGCCGTTCGCGCCATCGGCGCCCTGGCCATCGCCGGGTTCGCCTGGATCATCCTGCCCTTCCGGGTCGTTGGAGTCCTTCGTGTCGCCTGTCTCGCCGGTGTCGTCCAAGAGCTTGGCCAGCTCGGCGTCCCAATCGATGCCGCCTGACTTGCCACCAGTCTCGCCGCCGCCCTGGCCACCCGCAGTGCTGGATTGTCCGGCGCCAGCCTGGGCGTGGCCATCCGCAGCCTGCCCGGGGTTCGCTGCCGGAGACGCGGCGCTCTGGCCATTGGCGGAGTCCGTGGCCGCTCCAGAAACGCTGGTCTGGTCGTCATCGCCTGGCAGGGAGGGCAGCAGGTCCGGGTGGCCCCACATGGCCTCGCGGGCCTGGACACCGGACTGGGCGGTGACGCGTTCCCAGACCTCGGCAGCCTCCCGCAGGCGCTTAGGCCGGAACTTCAGCCCGATTAAAGTCTCGAAGGTCTGTTCGGCAGGTCCAGCCACGGCCCGCTGGCGGCGCATCATCTCGCGCAGTTGCTCCAGGTGGGGGATCTGGGCCTTGCCGGCTTGCCAGACCAGGCAGTCCACCCAGCCGTCCACCAGCGCCAGCAGGGTCTCCAAGCCGCGCATGGCCTCCTCTTGCTCCGGCGTGTCCTGCATCCCCACCTTGCCTAGGTTGATGGCCTCGGCCATGGACTCCGGGTTCAGGCTTGCGGCCTGGTCGATTTGGTCCTGCATCGCGTCCAGGTCTATGTCCACGCCGCGCGCGTACTTGCCGATCAGCGCTTCGAAGCGGGGCATGAGCCAGGGCACCGATGCGTAGAGCCGGGCGTGCGCGGCCTCTTGGAGGGCCAGGAAGTTCATGACCTCATCCTCGTCCAGCTCCAGGGCGGCGGCGTACCCCACGATGTTCTGCGCGATCAGGCCGCCTGCTGGGTTTTCCAACAGCGCGATGCCCTGGTCAAAGGAGCCGTGCACCTCGCTGGACATTTCGCCCGCCGCCTGGCCCAGTTGCATGGCGAAGGAGGTATTGCCCAGGAGGCTGATCAAAGTCTTCGGGTC
This sequence comes from Bifidobacterium actinocoloniiforme DSM 22766, assembly GCF_001263395.1. Lineage (NCBI taxonomy): Bacteria > Bacillati > Actinomycetota > Actinomycetes > Bifidobacteriales > Bifidobacteriaceae > Bifidobacterium > Bifidobacterium actinocoloniiforme. Next base: position 221,382 of record NZ_CP011786.1, read on the forward strand.
TTTCAGCCCTTCGGGCATGGGAATGGGCACGGGCCCGGCGAACATGCCCGCCACCTCGCCTTCGGGCAGGTCGCCGAAGCGTGAGCCCAGCACTTCCAGCAGGGCATCGTTCATCGAACGGGCGACGGGGGCCGCGAACCGGGCCCAGGAGTCCATGGTCCCCTCCACCCAGGAGGCGCGGGTCAGTGCCTGGGCCTGGCCAGGGGCCGGATTGAAGTCGCACACCGCGTCCAGCCAGAGGTTGGCTTGGCTCATGGCCTGGGAGACCTTCTGCGCCTGCCCGGCGGAGACCGTCGAATCCGACTTCTTGGCCCGCACCCGTCCCAGGGCGATCGCCTTGGCCAGTTTGACGTTGATCGGCCCGTCCTCGGTGGAGCGCTTCATGTCCCCGGGCGTGTTGAGCCCGCTGACGGAGAACGCCTCCATCATGGCGCGGACCTCCTGCGGGTCGGGCAGTTGCCCGCCGTTCTGGGAGGAGATTTGCGAGCGTACCTGCTCAGGCAGCTGGGAGAACTGAGTCCAGGCTAGTTCGCCTTGGATGGGGCCGAAGCACTCGATCATCCACTGGTGAATCTCATTCTCGTCCATGCGCTCTTTCCGTTCTTTGATACCTTCGGGCTGAAGCCCGTTCGCAGGGCCCGCATCAGGCGCCCGCGCCGTCGCGGTCTTGGGCGCAGTGGCGTTTTGGCCTTGTTCCTCCATAATATGGGAGCCATGGCAGATTCGCATGTCGTGGGCGCTTCATACGCGCCTAGCGCACAACCCAACGGCTCCGACCCCCAGTACGGCCCACGGAAGCAAGGTGGCACGGAGGCTGCTGGTCCCGGCGCCCCCGGCCGGCCGCACACGCTCAAGCTCTGGATCAAACGCGTGGATCGCAGGTCCTGGGCCCTTGTGGTGGTCGCTTTCCTAGCGGTTTTCGTGCTAGCCGCCCCCAGCCCCTACGTGCTTGAGACCCCCGGCCCCACCCAAGACGTGCTCGGTAACTCAGGCTCCGAGCCAGTCATCAGCGTCTCGGGCGCCCGCACGTATTCGTCCACGTCCGGGGGCAAGCTCCTGCTGACCACGGTCAACGCTTCGGGCATCCCCGGCGCGCCCGTCACCGGTTTGGATACCCTCATCGCCTGGTTCGACCCCCACGCCACCGTGCTTCCTGAGGAAGTGGTCTTCCCCTCCGGCCAGTCCAGGCAGGAGTACGACAAGGAGAGCAAGAAAGACATGGCTGTGTCCCAGGGCGCGGCCAGCTCCCAGGCCTTGGCTTTCCTGAGTTCGCGGGGGGTGGATGTCTCCGGGGTCAAACTTTCCATGCATGTGGACCGCATCGGTGGCCCCTCTGCTGGGCTCATGTACACCTTGGGCGCGATCGACAAGCTCACCGCTCAGGACGAGACCGGGGGCCAGGTCATCGCCGGCACCGGCACGATGGACAAACACGGCAGGGTGGGCCGCATCGGCGGCATTCAACTCAAGATGCTGGGCGCCAAGCGCGACGGCGCCACCTGGTTCCTCGCCCCGGCCGGAAACTGCGATGAAGTGGCGGGCCACGTCCCCTCCGGTCTGCGCGACGTGCGTGTGTCCACCCTGTCCGAGGCATACAGCGCGCTCACAAAAATCGGTCAGGGCCAAGCGGACTCCCTGCCTCACTGCACCGCGTCCGCCCCGGCTAAGCGCTAGATTCCGGCCTCTGCCCGCGCCCTGGGATGGTGAGGCCGCTTGATTTGAAGGTGTCCGGGGCGGGTTGCTATGCTAATAGGGTGGCTGAGACTACAACCAAGAGAGCAGAAGATTTCGACTTCCACCCGGGCTCAATCGTCCAGGAGTGGCTCTGGGATGATGACGTCGATGACGACATCCGCCAGTGGATAGAGGATCTGACCGGCGAGGAGCTGGTAGACGAGGATTACGACGCACAGGTGGATGGTGTGATCATCTGGTGGCGTGATGGGGATGAGGAAGACGATTTGGCTGACACCATCGTCGATGCTTCCACCGCCCTGGAGGATGACACCCCCGTCTGGGTCTTGACCCCCAAACCGGGTAGGGATGGGGCGCCTGGCCCAAGTACCTTGCCTAATGCGGCCAAGACGGCTGGGATGAACGCGGCCATGCCGTTAACGGTCAGCAAGGACTGGAACGCTACCAGGTTGCGGGCTTTCGGTAAGGGCCGGTAAGCGACAGGTAGGCGCCACCAGCCTTTCGGCGGGCCATGGGGAGGGCCGCCGGCGAGCTGTTCACTGCGTCTGTTTTTCTTTTTTATTGCCGCGCCATTGCGGCTCGATTCCGATGCACTCACGGGGAGTGGCGCGGCGGATTTGGGGATTGAGGAATCACTGCTCAGGCGGGACGAGGCTTGTGGGCGATGAGGGACTCGAACCCCCGACATCCACCGTGTAAAGGTGGCGCTCTAACCAACTGAGCTAATCGCCCCGGGCATTCGCACCCCACCTTGGGATGGTGGGCAAATACCGGGAATAATCCTATCCTGACATATGGATATTTTCGGTGCCCGTCGCAACGGACACGTAAGCTGGTGGGCAGAGTATTCGTCCCCGGCGAGAAAGGGCAGGAGGTCGATGTCCCGATGGCACAAGAGCCTGAATCCAATCGGAGCGACGCGATGATCGCGCGTGCGGGCAAGCACAAGTGGGGATACGACACCGCGCAGGTGGACGCTTTCCTGGCCCGGGCGCACGAGCTCTACGAGAGCGATGTACCTAAGTTGACCCAGCGGGACATCGGCAATGTCTCCTTTGATTTATGCAAGGACGGCTACATCATTTCCCAGGTGGACGCCGCTTTGGCCCGGCTGGGCAAAGCCGTCTCCGACCGCTGCGTCTCCTGGCAGATCAGCCAGTATGGGCAGCGCAGGTGGCTGGAAGAGGCCACGCAGTTGCAGCAGAAGCTCGCGGTCCACGCCCTGCGGGCCGAAGGGGAGCGGTTCGCGCCTGGCCGCGACGGTGAGCCGGCATACGACCGCAAGCAAGTGGACCGGTTGGTGGATCAGGTGGTGGCTAAGACCGCCAGCCAACTGGGTCTGGAATCCGCCGACCCAGAGGAAGAGAGCAAGCTGGTCGACATCACCGCCGACCGTGTATCGAACGTAATCTTCACCCAGCGCAAGAGCAAGCACGGTTACGACGAGCGCCAGGTGGACTACTACCTGGTCCGGGCGGTCGAGCTCCTGCAAGAGCTGGAGTCCTACATCCGCCTGGGAGTGGGGGAGAACCTGGCTGCGCCCAAGGCAGCGACTGCGCATCGGCCCGTCGAGACAGAACCGGCTGCGGACGTGGAAGCTGGCGAAGAGACCGCCACGTTGTTCCCCATCGAGGACGCTGGCGCCGCCGAAACGATCGTGGGGATGGCCCCCCTGCCGCAGGAAGGGCCGGCTCCTGCCGATCGGTCCGCGAGGCGGTCCGGAAGCTCTGAGCCCGTTGGGCTCCCAGTCGTGGAGGGCGCAAGCAGCGAGGACAAGGACGACCAGTTCGATCAGCTGCACGAAGCTGAACAAGCCATATTCGAGCAGCCGGATGCGGCCGGACCAGCTGTTCCTGTGCCGCCCGCCCCGGCTCCGGTCCGTTCCGCTGCGCCGGTGCCAGCGCCAGCCCGAAGTGAAGCGTCCACCGCCGCCGGGCAGGTCCATAGGACGCCAGCTTCCAGCGCGCGTCCAGCCCCGGCCGTGCCTGGTCAGCAACCTCAACCAGCGCCATCCAACCCAGCGCGGCCAAGCGCCCAGTCGGTGCCCGCCCCTCAATCCGGCGTCAGGCAGAGGCCAGCTGCCGTTACTGTGGAGCCTGCAGCGCCACCAGTTCCTGCTGCTTCTGCCGCTTCTGCCGCTCCTGCCGCCCAATCCAGCTCTTCGCTGGCGGCCCTGGCCAAGGCAGCGCCCGCCGCGAGCGCTTCCGCCACCGCTCGACCGGCTACGACGCCGGTCGCTCCAGCGGTCAGCCCCCTCCCTCCCAGCCGACCGGTCAGCCAGGCCGCCCCCTTGGAAGAGACGACCAGCTTCAATCCGTTGACTGACTGGGACGATGACACCGATTTCGGTCAGCCCGATTCGGATGAGACCAGCCCCGGTCCTGAGACGGACGCTCCGGCATCGGCCCCAGGCCCGTCGCCGGCGCCGGCGCCTGCGCCCAAAGCCCCCAAGCAAGACCGGCCGCGGACCCCGAGCCCCGAGGAGTCCCTGTTCGACGTGCGCCTGCCCGAGGTGGACATGGACATTCCCGACATCTCCTTCCCCTCGATTGATGGCCGGGATCAACAGGACGACACCAAGCGGTGAGTCAGGACCCTGCCCGCGCCCGATTGCCCATCCGGGCTCTTCACAGCCCTCCGATAGAATGACATCCGTGTCGAAGTCAGATAGCCAGCCCAGTCAGCCCGGGGCCCAAGCTCCGGGCGCTCAGTGGACCTGGCGTAGGCGGCTCATGGCCAGCCTGCCCGTCTTCGTCATCCTGATGGGCATCCTGGTTTCCATCTCCCATCTGACCGCGGTGCCGTGGAAGTATGAGCCAGTGGACCAGAACCTGGTCACCTTGACCCCCGACACAGCCGTGGCCTTCGACAATCCCGGCCATGCGCCCATGGAGCAGGTGGGGGCTTACCGGGTTTCCCAGCGGTACGCTTGGGTGAACGCCAAGCGCGAAGCCACTGGCGAGGTCCAGCGAATCCACGTGCTGGTGCGTGAGCCGATCGGGGCGGCGGGCAAAAGGGCTGCGGTTCTTTTCATGCACGGTGCTGGCTACGGCACCTGCGATAACTCCTTCGGCGATGTGGCGGCGTCGATGGCATCCGCAGGCTTCGTGACCGCGGTCATCGACAAACCAGTCTGGTCCACTACGGACATCGACCGCGATTATCCAGCCTCCGCCAAGGCCTACGATCAAGTGGCGAATTACCTACGCGCGCAGTCGAGCGTGGACCCCGATAAGGTCGGCATCTACGCCACCAGCGAATCCACTTGGATTTCCACTTACCTGCTGGAGGACGACCCGCGCATAGCCTTCCAAATCCTGTTGAGTCCCATGGTGTACTCGCCCCGCCACGCCTTGGGCTTTTTCGTGGCTCAGGACTTCGCCATCGCTGGTTCCAACCCCGGTTACCAGTCGGTGGTCAGACGCCTCTTCTCTACTGACGGCTCCCTTTTCGGCTTGGGTAACCTCGACATCAGGACCCAGTCAAAGCGGGCCTATGCCGTGCCCACACTGGTGGCGTACGGCACCAAGGACGTGATGACCGCCCAGGTGGAGGGGGCCCAGAAAATCATGGCCGTCGCCCACGAGCAAGGCAATTGGGATGTGACCGTGCGCTCCTACGCGGTCTCCAACCACGTGCTGCGCTTGGGTGACGAAGCCGTGGCCGGCACGCCGCTGGCCGACCACTACATGCGTGATGTCGTGGACTGGACCCAGGGTCAGGCCCACGGGCTCAAGCAGACCACCGAGCCGGTCGCCGGATCGACCATCCACCAGTCAATCGCGGTGCCCTTGGACCTGTACGGCAGGCGTAAGCTGACGGTCTACATGGTCATCGTCCACGCCAGCGCAGTCCTCTTCCTGTTGGCCAGCGCCCTGATGGCCGTGGCGGCGGCCGGTGTTAAGCTCTATCGCCTGCTCAAGCGCGACAAGCGCCTGGTCTTGGGCTTCTCCCATGGCTTTGGCGGCACCCTGGCGGGCATCATTGGCTCTACCCTGGCGGCCCTCCTGCTCTTCGCCGCCGGCCTAGGTCAGGTTATCCAGGCCTTGGTCCGTTTGGGCTGGGGCGGTGTGCCCGACCCCGCAGGCGTGAGCGACTGGTCCTGGCCGGTCATCCAGCTGGTCAGCGCGCTGGTGGTTTTAGCCTGGTCCTGGGTCCTGGTGCGTCTGTACGAGGCGGCGACGCTCAAGGGCGTGCGCCGCATCCCCGCTCAAGTCAGACGCGAAGGATTCAGCGGAGCTGCCATAGCCCGCAAGCTCAAGGCGAACGATTCGGGTCCGGTCCTGGCCTCCAGTCGGTTCGGCCTCGTTTTCTTCTGGACAACGGCCCTGGCCATGCTCTCCCTGCTATTGGTCTTCGCCTTCTGGGGGCTGTTCATCTACTGATGGCCGCTGCCGGCGGCGGGCAAGGTCGAGGACGGCCTGTTCGCCAGCAGGATGAAAGGGAGCCCTTGTCCGACGGGCAGACCAGGATGACGGCGTAAGAGCTGATAAGGGGCAGATGACAGGGCAGCGGGAAGGGGGTGCGTGATAGCGACTTACCGGGATGAAGGTGTGGTCTTGAAGACCGTCAAGCTTGGCGAAGCCGATCGCATCGTCACGATTCTCACCCGTTCCAACGGCAAGGTCCGGGCCGTGGCCAAGGGTGTGAGACGGACCAAATCGCGCTTTGGCGCCCGCCTGGAGCCTTTTATGCGGGCAGACCTCCTGCTGGCCCAGGGCCACAGCCTGGATGTGGTCTCACAGGCCGCTTCGATCGCCGCCTACGCCGATCCGATCTGCGCCGACTATGACTTGTACTCTAACGGTGGGGTGATGCTGGAATCGGCGGACAAGCTGGTCTCCACCGAGCATGAGCCCGCTTGCGCCCAATACCTCCTGTTGATTGCGGCGCTGAACGCCCTGGCATCCGGCCTGCACGGCCCCAGGCTGATTTCCGCCTCCTACTTGATGCGCGCCTTGGCCTTGGCTGGTTGGCGGCCCCGCTTCGATTCTTGCATCGTCTGCTCGCGACCAGTCGGGCAGGCGGACCTGAACTTCTTCTCGGTGCCCGGCGGGGGAGCGGTCTGCCAAGCCGATCACACGCCCGAGTCGGTGCGCGTGACGCCGGCCGTCCTGGCCCAGCTGGAGGCGCTCACCGAGGGTGATTGGGCCAGCCTGGCCAACGGCCCCTTGGACCCGCTGACTGATCGGCTTGTTGAGAAATGGGGCGAATACTACCTGGAGCGCCCCATCCGCTCCTTGCGCCTACTACATTCGGCCCTATGAGCTTTGAAGGTGTAGATTATCAGTCCCTGAGCGTGCCCGCCGCCCCCTTCTCCAATCCGGGGCGGGTGCCCGATTTCCCGAAAGACAAAGTGCCCCAGCATGTAGGCGTCATCATGGACGGCAACGGGCGCTGGGCCAAGCAGCGTGGTATGGTGCGCACAGAAGGCCACAAAGCCGCGGAGCCGGTCGTCTTTGACACCATTGCCGGAGCCATCGAAGCTGGCGTCAGATACCTGAGTTTGTATACCTTCTCCACCGAGAACTGGAAGCGCAGTCCTAGCGAAGTGCGCTTCCTTATGGGTTTTTCGCGAGACATCATCCACCGTCGAGTGGCGCAGATGGATGAATGGGGGGTGCGGGTGCGCTGGTCCGGCCGTCGGCCCCGCCTGTGGAAGTCCGTCATCGACGAGCTGGAAGCCGCCATGGAGCGCACCAAACACAACACCACGATCGATGTGGTCTTCTGCATCAACTATGGAGGTCGGGCCGAGCTGGCCGATGCCGCCACCGCCATTGCCCAGGAGGTGGCTGCGGGCCGCATCACGGGTTCGAAGGTGACGGAGAAGATGATCGCCGAGCACCTCTACAACCCCGACCTTCCCGACTGCGACCTGGTCATCCGCACCTCGGGCGAGCAGCGCACCTCCAACTTCCTGCCCTGGCAGGCCGCATACGCGGAATTGGCCTTTGCCCACGAGCTTTTCCCTGACTGTGGGCGCGATGTGCTCTGGCGGGCCATCGATGATTACATCCGTCGTGACAGGAGATTTGGCGGCGTGCAGTCTAAGTAGACCTTCGGCGGTGGGGTGTTAAGCTAGAAATACAACAGTTTTTAACATACTGATTGATGGAAATCAAGTGTCATTATCAGCGTGTCCGTTCCCGCGAGGCGTATGGTGATAGCACAACGCGGTTCGGGATACCGTGCATGGGGGATCCGCAACCGCGACGATTGCGAAGGAGCGCCGTCATGGACGATAAGCAAAGAATCATGCGGATCATCGAGGATAAGCGGCAGGAATTCATCGAGGCCGCCGATCACATCTGGGAGACCCCCGAGACCCGTTTCGCGGTCAAGGAGTCGGTCCAGCAGCACTATAAGGTGCTGGAGCAAGAAGGCTTCTCGATTGAGAAGGGCGTGGGCCATATGGATTACGCTTACGTGGCCACCTGGGGATCTGGCAATCCGGTGATCGGCATCACCGGTGAGTACGACGCACTGGGCGGCCTGAGCCAGAAGGCAGACGTAGGCGAGCACATACCTGTCGTCCCCGGCGGCAACGGCCAGGGCTGCGGTCACAACATCCTGGGCATGGCCGCGGTCGCTGGCGGCGTCGGCATCAAGACATTCATGGAGGAGAAGGGCCTCAAGGGCACCATTAAGATCTTCGGCTGCCCGGCCGAGGAGTCGGGCTACGGCAAAGCGTTCATGGCCCGCGACGGTGTGTTCGATGGTCTGGACCTGGCCCTGTCCTGGCATCCCATGGATGTCACCTCCGCCTGGGGTTCCTCCAGCCTGGCCGTCATCCAGGCCTACTTCGACTTCACCGGCATCCCGGCCCATGCGGCCGCCGCGCCCGAACAGGGCCGCAGCGCATTGGACGCGGCCGAGCTGATGAACACCGGCGTCCAGTACCTGCGCGAGCACATGATTGATGATGCCCGCGTGCACTACGCCTTCATTGACGCCGGTGGCGAGTCGGCGAACGTGGTCCAGTCCCACGCCAGGCTTTACTACTTCGTGCGCGCTCCCAAGATGGAGCAGACCGAGGACCTCTTCAAGCGGGTGCGGAAGATCGCTCAGGGCGCCGCCCTGATGACTGAGACCGAGCTCAAGGAGGAGTTCGACGCAGCCTGCTACAACTACATCCCCAACCATCCGCTGACCGAGGCGATCGACCGCAACCTAGACATCGTGGGCCCGCTGCCCCTGACGCAGGATGAGCTCGATTACGAGCGGCGATACACCGATACGGTCTCGCCCTCCGGCAAACAACAGGTGCTGGCCCGCACCCAGGCCGCATTCCCCGACCTGCCCGCCGATGAGATCAAGTGGATGGCCGAGTCGACCATCGCCTTGAAGAAGTACCCCCTGCACTTCTCTTCGAAGGCGTCCGGTTCCACCGATGTGGGCGACGTCAGCTGGCAGGCTCCCACCGCGCAGTTCACCGGCGGCTTTGAACCCCAGGGCACTTCCGCGCACTCCTGGCAGTGGGCGGCTAATGGCAAGTCTTCGGTGGCTCACAAGGGGCTGCTGGCGGCGGGCAAGACCCTGGCGTTGACCGCCTACGACGCCCTGACCGACCCTGAATTGGTCGAGCGAGCCAAGGAGGACTTCGATAAGACCTTCGAAGGGCAGACCTATAGCCCGGTCATTCCAGCTGATGTGATGCCCCACTGACATTTGCCCAAGGCGCGGGTCCGGACCTACCCTGCGAGGTGGTTCCGGGCCACGCCCTAGTCAGAGTTAGGGGTGGGGCCTCCTGGATGGTGGGGGGGGTCCCGAGAGAGATGAAAGGGTCCGGTTGGGCCCTACTGAGTGTGCCGCTTCAACGGCGCCCAGGACATCATGGAGAGACGAATACCGATGGAACGCAAACAATCCTCGAGAATGGCGAGTGGAACCCTCATTTTCTCGCTAATGGCTGGTTACTCGATCGTGTATATGGACAAGAACATGATCTCGACCGCCATCATCCCTATCTCCGAGCAGTATCACCTGGATTCCGGGCAAACGGGCATCATCATGTCCGCTTTCTTCCTGGGTTACTCGCTTATGCAGATTCCGAGCGGATGGTTGGCTGATAAGCTCGGCGCCAAGCGTGTGCTGATGGCATCGATGGCCATCATCGGCGTGTTCAGCTACCTGTTCGGCATCGCCAACGGTCTGGCCTTCTTCATCGCCGTACGATTCTTCGCCGGCATGGGCCACGGCGGCTACCCGCCGTCTTGCTCCAAATCGATCGCCGAGAACTTCCCGCAAGAGCGGCGCACCTTCGTGCAATCCCTGATTTTGTCCACCTCGGGCATTGGTGGCATCCTGGCCTTCACGTTGGGTGCCAACCTGATCTCCGCCAACTGGCACCTGGCTTACGGTGTGCTGGGCACCCTCTACCTGCTGGCCTGCCTGTGCATCCTGATTTTCGTGCCGTCCAAGCCGAGGGAGCCAAACGTCGACACCGCGCCCGGCGAGAAGAAAGTCGGCTTCCTTGAGGTCCTGAAGAACCGCAACGTCCTGGTCCTCTTCCTGGCGATGCTGCTGCTCAACATCCTGCTGTACGGCAACATCTCCTGGATGCCCACCTACATCAAGACAACCTTCCACCTGTCAATCAGCCAGACCGGCCTGCTGCTGGCGGTCAACGCGATCTTCTCGACCGCCGCTACCATCTACGCCGGCCAGCTGCTCTCCAAGGTCTTCCTGGGCCGCGAGAAGATGGCCATCATCGGCGCCACGGTGCTCAGCGCCCTCCTGGTCATCGGTTTCGTGTACTCCAAGAATCTGTGGATTTCGCTTGTGCTGCTGATTATGGTCTCTTGCGTCTCGGTGGTGGCCTTCACCGGCATCTTCACCTGGCCCCACAAGATCATGGATCCGCGCATCATCGGATCCTCGATCGGCGTCGTCAACACCGGTGGCACTCTTGGCGGCTTCCTAGCCCCCATGATTATCGGCTTCCTGGTCAAGGCCGCGGGCGGATCCTTCGTCTGGGCCTTCACCTTCATGGCCGCGGCGTCCATCGCCGCTGGCCTGATGGTCCTCTTGGTCAAGGCCCCCAAGACTGCCGCCAAGTGATGTACCCACGGCGGCGGGCAACGACGCCCGCCGCCGCGTTCGCTGTCATACCCTTATATTGCATGTCATCATGGTCAACAAGGAGGTTCATATGGATGATAAGCAGCGGATCATGCAAATCATTGAGGAGGAAAAGGACGAATTCATCGAGGCGGCCGACCACATCTGGGAGACGCCGGAGACCCGTTTCGCGGTCAAGGAGTCGGTCCAGCAGCATTATAAGGTGCTGGAGAAGGAGGGCTTCTCGATTGAGAAGGGGGTCGCCCACATGGACTACTCCTACATCGCCAGTTGGGGTTCGGGCAAGCCGGTGATTGGCATCACCGCGGAGTATGACGCTCTGGGTGGTCTGAGCCAGCAGGCCGATGTGCCCGAGCCCACGCCGGTAGTTGAAGGCGGCAACGGTCAGGGCTGCGGCCACAACATCTTGGGCGCCGCGGCCCTGGCGGCGGCGGTGGGCGTCAAGACCTTCATGGAGGAGAAGGGCCTCAAAGGCACCATCAAGCTCTTTGGCTGCCCGGCTGAAGAGTCCGGCTATGGTAAGGCATTCATGGCCCGCGATGGCATCTTCGACGGACTGGACGCGGCTCTGACCTGGCATCCCATGGACTTCACCCAGGTGTGGGCCAACTCCAGTTTGGCGGTCATCCAGGCCTACTATGACTTCGCCGGCGTGCCCTCCCATGCTTCGGGAGCCCCTGAACTGGGCCGTAGCGCCCTGGATGCCGCCGAGCTGATGAACGTGGGCGTGCAATTCCTGCGAGAGCACATAATCGACCCGGCCCGCGTGCACTACGCCTTCATCGATGCCGGTGGCGAGTCGGCGAACGTGGTCCAGTCCCACGCCAGACTCTACTATTTCGTGCGAGCCCCCAAGCTTGGGCAGGCCAAGGAGATCTGGGACCGGGTGACCAGGATCGCCCAGGGCGCGGCCATGATGACCGACACCAAGGTCACGATGGAGATGGACTCGGCCTGCGCTAACTACATCCCCAACCACCCGCTCTCAATCGCCATGGACAAAAACCTGGACATCGTCGGGCCCCTCCAGCTAACCGACGAGGAGATGGACTACGAGCGCAAGCTCGCCGAAACCGTCCCCGATTCCGGCCCGCGGAAGCTGGAGCGCATCCAGGCGAGCTTCCCTGATATGCCCGATGATGAGGCCCGGCAGCTGGCGGATTCGCCGATGTTGCTTAAAAAGCTCCCCCTGCACTTCAGCGATAGCGCCGGCATCTCCACCGATGTGGGAGACGTGAGCTGGATTGCGCCGACCGCCCAGTTCAACGGTGGTTTCGAGCCGCAAGGCACCTCTCCGCACAGCTGGCAGTGGGTGTCCAATGGCAAGTCGTCCGTCGCCCACAAGGGTCTGCTGATGGCTGGCAAGACGATTGCGCTGACCGCCTACGACGCCCTGACCGACCCCAATCTGCTCGCGAAGGCCAAGGCCGACTTCGATAAGACCATGGGCGGAAGCCATTACCAATCGATCATCCCCGACGACGTGATGCCTCGCTGATGCCCTGGTGATTCGCGCGGATCTCGCGTGGATCAGGAAGGCCCGCCCCCCGAACCAGGGGGGCGGGCCTTCGTCGTATGGCTCAGCCGCTATCAGCGGTCAGGCGTCTCCCAGATGGTGCCCAGCTTGGCGATTGACAGGGAGGGAATCACGGCCTTGCCTTCGCCGGATTCAGCCACCAGGCGGATTTCGCGCGGTCCGTCAGCGGGGAAGGAGTAGGAGGACATGACCTCCAGGCCATCGTTCACGTAGACCTCGATGGAGCCCCGGTCCACGATGATGCGCAGCTTAAGCGAGCCGTGCGCCTTGTCGAGCGGTGCGGCGCGGTAGCCGCGGTCGCCATAGGTGTTGCAATGGCGGTCCAGGACCACGCGCTCCAGCTGGTCGTCATAGCAGACCAGGGTATGATCGCCGTTGCCGGTGCGGTGGAGCTCCAAGCCAATCCGCTCGGCCTGGGAGCCGGCCAGGTTGATCTCCATCTCGATGTCGGCGGTCTCGCTGTCCGTCACCAGGGTCCGGCTCTCGTTCACGGCCAGCTCGATGGGCCCGAACTCGCGCTTGTCCTCGTCCAGACGGGAGAATTCGCGGATGGGCTGGGTGCGCAGATGGTCGCCGGCCAGGCTCACCTCGCGCGGCAGTGTGAACTGCCCGCACCAGCCGTCGTCCTCCATGGGGATGGGCTGGGTGAAGGGGCTCATCCAGCCGAAGACCAGGCGGCGGCCGTCCGGGCACCCGAAGGTCTGCGGGGCGTAATAGTTATGCCCGTCGTCCCACAGGTGGAACTCACTTTCCTGGTGGAAGTCGCCGCCCGGCTCCCAAGTGCCGATCACGTAGCCGGCGTTGTTGTGGTTGCGAGCCTCAAAGCCCTTGGGAGAGAGTCCCATGGCCGAGTAGCAGATCACCCACTTGTCGTCCAGGGGGAACATGTCCGGGCACTCCAGCATGAACACGTCCGGGTCCGGGTGCTGGTAGATCGGCCGGTCGAACTCCCAGTTGACCATGTCGGCGGACTTGTACATCCAGATCTCGCCCCGGTGCTCGGGCGTTGAGACGCCGAAGACCATGCGCCACTCGCCTCCCTGCTTCCAGACCTTGGGGTCGCGGAAGTGCAGGATGCGGTCGTCGGGGCAGGGCACGACCACGCCCAGCTTGGTGAAGTGCACGCCGTCCTCGGACACGGCCATGCACTGCTCCTGCAGGTTGCCCTCACCCTCATTGATCCCGTTGCGCCAACGGTGACCGGTGTAGTAGATGACCAGCTTGCCATCGTCGGAGATGACCGCCGAACCGGAGAAGACCCCGTCCCGCTCAGCCTCGAAGGAGGGGGCCATCGCGATGGGCTCACGCCGCCAGGTGACCAGATCCTTGCTGGAGACATGCCCCCAGTGGCAGGAGCCCCACACGCTGGCGAAGGGGTTGAGCTGGTAGTAGGCGTGGTAGCGGCCCTGGAAGTAGCACAGGCCGTTGGGGTCGTTGATCCAGCCGGCCTTGGAGGCTATGTGGCTGACCGGGTACCAGCGGTCCTTGCGGGACTTGAAGAGCTCCTCCACCCCGGCTTCGGCCCGGGCCAGCTGCTCGCTCTGGTCGTACGTCGTCATATTCTCAATGTTCATCCTTGAGCATCCTTTCAATGTGGTTGCTTACCTTGTTGCCGTTGACTTTCGTCATCGCTTCCGCGCTCAAGCTCAGGCCGCGGCCTGAGCCTGGGCAGCCAGTTGCTTGTCGGTGAAGAAGGGGTCGCCGTCCACTTCTTGATCATCGCGCTTCAGGATGAATATGCCGTAAATCAGCGCCGCGAGCACCACCAGGGAGATCGTGTAGAAAGTCATACGATCGCCCACGCGGTCGTGGAGCATGCCCAGCGGCGTGGACAAGATTACCTGGCCCACCTGAGAGGCGATCTGGAAACCGACCATGTACAGGGTGGCCGACAGCTTGGGGTTGAAGTGCAGGGTGAAGTAGCGGAAGGCGGGCAGCGAGAAGAGCGGCACTTCGATCGAGTGGAAGAGCTTGACGATCGAAACCATGATTGGATCATGGAAGAACCCGCACAGGCCAATGCGCAGGAACATCACGGTCGCGCCCAGGAGCAGGGAGTTACGCACGCCGATCTTGCGCATGATGATGGGGACCACGCCCATCATCGCGGACTCCAGGAAGACCTGGAAGCCGTTGAGGGTGCCGTACACCGAGTTGCCGATCTCCGGCGTCGCGAACAGGTTGGCGTAATAGGTGGGGAACATCTGCTGGTCGAAGACCGTGTAGAAGGTGTTGGTGAACATCATGAAGACGATCAGCAGCCAGAGGGTGGGCATCCCCAGGACCGAGAACATGTCCTGCAGGGAGGGGTTGGTCTTTTCGTTGGGGTCGGCTTCCTTCTTCATCTCGACCTTTTGCTCGGACGGCACCCAGAAGGTGTAGACCAGGAGCATGCCGACGCCGAACGCTGAACCCAGCCAGAAGTTGATCAGCGGGTTGATGTTGAAGACGAATCCGGCGATCAGGGCCACAATCGCGTAACCGAAGGACCCCCAGGCGCGCGATTGGCCGTATTCAAAGCCGAACTTGCGTGAGTAGCGCTCGGTCACGGCCTCGATCAGCGAGCAGCCGGACATGAACCCCGCCGACAGGACAATCGAGCCCAGGATGGCGCCCAGCATCATGTTGGTATGCATGAGCGGAGCGTAGATGAACTGCACAAAGGGGCCGACCAGGGCCGCGATGGCGGAGATGAAGATGGTCAGCTGCCGCTTGACGCCAAGCTCGTCCTGGATCAGACCGTAGGCGAACATGATGACCAGGGTGCCCACCGAGTTGATCGAGTAGACCGTGCCGACCTGGGTGTTGGTCATGTGCAGCCCGGTGGCCAGCCACCGCTGGTAGAAGGACCACCAGATGCCCCAGGAGCAGAAGAACAGGAAGATGCCTACGGAGCTCTCCATATAGGAAGGGTTGCGCCAGGCTGACAATTTCTTGGACATTGTGCCTCTTTCATAGAGTCTCGGGGCCGGCATCGCTGCCGGGGATTTCGATGTTGCACGAAGCGCAGCTTGCTTCGATGCCCCCGGAAGGTCATTGTAATGCGTCAATCGTTTGACGTCAAACGATTGACGCATTACGGGCTCAAAGAGGCACGTCTATTGCTCCTTGACGTATACCTAGCATTGGCAACCGGCTTCAGTGTGCCTTAGCTGTCCCTAGTGGCTCGCCACTGAGTCCTTTTCCACCAAGCGGCAGTGGATGAGCGCCGGGCTTGGAACGTCCAACGCCGGCAGGGGGGCTCTCGCGCCGGGTGCTTCGGCCTCGTCCATCTCCAGCGTTTTGCCCTCGATGATTGAGACCAGTTTGTAGACCGCCCAGTAGCCCATCTCGTAGTGGGGCAGCTCAATCGTCGTCAGCCGAGGAGCCAGCGTCTCGGCGAACACCCGATGGTTATCCACGCCCACTACGCTCCAGTCGGCCCCGACCCGCAAACCTCGACGGGCCGCGGCTTCATACACGTACCAGGCGCGCGCGTCGTTGAAGCAGAAAAAGCCATCCGGTTCACTTGCTCTGACCAGGCCCTCCACCGCGTCCAGGGCCTCCTGGTTGAAACCCACGTGCACGGCCAAAGCCGGGTCGAACACCCGCCCGGCCTCCTCCAACGCCGCCTTGTAGCCCATGAAACGCAAGCCCTGCGCCAGGATTGGGTCCTTGTCCCCTATGTAAGCAATGCGCTCGCAGCCCGCCTCGACCAAGCGGCGGGTGGCGTCATAGCCGATCTGAAACTCGTCCGGGGCCACAGCGGGGAAGTGGCCCGTGCGTTCGCTCGCGTTGGCCACTACCACTGGCAGCTTCGCCAGCGAAGCCGGCACATCCGCGACCCGGTCGTACATCTTGGCGTAGAGAAAGCCGTCGGCCCCGTAACGCTTGAGCGCGGCGATCTGGCGCTCCTCCTGGGCCACGCCGTCGGTCGAAACCGTGATGAGCATGTAACCCAGCTTTGCCGCCGCGTCCTGGGCGCCCATAATCAACCCGCCAGCGAAAGGGGTCGTGGCCACTTCCTGCGAGATGAAGCCCAAAATGCGGGTGCGGGAGGTGCGCAGGGAGCGGGCCAGAGCGTTGGACCTGTAGCCCATCGCCTTGGCTTGCCCGCGCACCCGTTCGGCTGTGTCAGGCTTGACCCGGCCCTTGTCAAGGTTGTTCAGGACCAGCGAGACCGTCGAGACCGACACGCCAGTGGCCTGGGCGACCTCTTTCATCGTGGTCATCGACGGTCCTTTCTCGCGCATGTGAACGACCCCAGCTTAACCGAGGCCCTTGCCGCAAGCGTGCCGCCGGCGGCGCCGCGCTTACGCTCACGGCCCTGGGCGCCACCGGGTTATGCTGGCACTCGCAGGTTTCGAGTTTCGCTGTCTCCTTCGGTTCCGGGTGGGTGGGTCGACGGCCGGTGACCCCAGCGGGAACGTTTGAACGGGTGGGGAAGGCTTATCTCTCTGATTGAGCCTGACCGGAGAGGAGCTCGTCGACCAGCTGGGGCTTGCGTTCCATCTGGTTGCGGAAGCCTGGGCGGATATCGAGCTTAAGGCTCACGCCGGTGCGGTGGCCTTGTGAGGCGAGCCTGAGGGCGGCGTCGCGGACCACGCGCAGCACGTCGTCCAGGTCGCCCTCGATGTTGGTGAACATGGCGTTGGTCTCGTTCTTCAAACCGGAGTCGCGGATGACGCCCACAGCCTGGGCCACATACTTGGAGAGCTCCTCGCCAGCGCCCGACGGCGCTATCGCCACCGCAGCCACCGTGTTGATGTACTCGTGGGACCCGCTCCGGCCCTTGTCCCCGTCTTCCTTACGCTCATTC
Source organism: Bifidobacterium actinocoloniiforme DSM 22766 (assembly GCF_001263395.1). NCBI lineage: Bacteria > Bacillati > Actinomycetota > Actinomycetes > Bifidobacteriales > Bifidobacteriaceae > Bifidobacterium > Bifidobacterium actinocoloniiforme. Next base: position 238,496 of record NZ_CP011786.1, read on the forward strand.
GTCATAGCCATCCGCCTTCCGTGTGATGGATCCCAGCGTCGGTGCAGGGGTCCAGTGGATACGGCGACTCGGCCGCGTCATGCTCCCTCCGCTGGTTTTAGCCAACAGGTTCCAAGGGTCGGCCTCACGGCCTTCTCAACTCCCAGAGGAGTTCCCCTGCATCGTCTTTCAGCTTAGGCCGCTTGGACGACAGCGGGGGAGCGCGTCAGGAGGGTGAAAACAGTCATCAGCGCAGGATAATGTAAGGTCATTGCGTTTTCATTCGTATGCAAGAGAAGGTGTGACTAGTGGCAGCGTCAAAACTTGATGAAGTCGTTTCCCTGGCGAAGCGGCGCGGGTTCGTCTTCCCCGCCGGCGAGATTTACGGCGGCACGCGCTCGGCTTGGGATTACGGTCCCCTAGGTGTGGCCCTGAAGGACAACATCAAGCGTGAGTGGTGGCGCGCCATGGTCGTCACCCGCGACGACGTCGTGGGGGTGGACACCTCCGTGATTCTACCGACAGCGGTCTGGGTGGCCTCAGGCCATGTCTCCGTCTTCAACGACCCGCTGATCGAGTGCCTGAGCTGTCACAAGCGCCACCGGGCCGACACCTTGGAAGAGGCCTACGCCGAGAAGCACGGGCACGCGCCAGAGAACGGGCTGGCCGACATTCCCTGCCCCGACTGCGGGGCCAAGGGCCAGTGGACCGAGCCGCGCGACTTCAACATGATGCTTCAGACCCACCTGGGCCCCGTGGCCGACGAGAACTCGCTGCATTACCTGCGCCCGGAGACCGCCCAGGGCATCTTCGTGGACTTCAAGAACGTGATGGGCGCCTCCCGCTCCAAGCCGCCTTTCGGCATCGCCAACATAGGCAAGTCCTTCCGCAACGAAATCACGCCAGGCAACTTCATCTTCCGCACGCGCGAGTTCGAGCAGATGGAGATGGAGTTCTTCGTCACCCCCGGCACGGACGAGGACTGGCACCAGTACTGGATCGACGCCCGCACCCGCTGGTACACGGACTTGGGCATCAACCCCGAGAACCTGCGCCACTACGAGCACCCCAAGGAGAAACTGGCCCATTACTCCAAGCGCACGGTCGACATCGAGTACAAGTTCGGCTTCACCGGGTCCACCTGGGGCGAGTTGGAAGGCGTGGCCAACCGCACCGACTTCGACCTCAAGGCGCACGCCGAGCACTCGGGCGAGGACCTGCGCTACTTCGACCCTGCTTCGGGCGAGAAGTACATCCCCTATGTGATCGAGCCTGCCGCGGGTCTGACCCGTTCTCTCATGGCCTTTCTGGTCGACGCCTACGACGTGGACGAGGCCCCGAACACCAAGGGTGGCGTGGACCGGCGCACAGTCTTGCGCCTGGACCCGCGCCTGGCCCCCTACAAGGCCGCGGTGCTGCCGCTGTCCAAGAAGCCCGACCTGCAGGCCATCGCCCACAACCTGGCCGGGGATTTGCGCCAGAACGAATGGATGGTGGCTTACGACGAGGCCGGGGCCATCGGCCGCCGTTACCGCCGCCAGGATGAAATCGGCACCCCCCTGTGCATCACCGTGGACTTCGATACCCTGGACGACCATGCGGTCACGATCCGCGACCGCGACACGATGAACCAGGAGCGCGTGGCGCTGGATCGAGTGCAGGATTATGTGCGCGAGCGGGTCAGCGAAAAGCGGGTGCGTTACCCGGAGGGACCCGCTTCGATCACCGGCGCCACCGCGGCTGATGGCTCGGTGGATGTGAGCCAGGAGTCCGGTGAGGACGAGTCCCAGCCGGTGCAAGTGGCCGAGGCCGGTGGCGAGTACTGAGCCAAGGGCGCTGCAAGCGATGAGTCAAGAGCGGATCAACCTCGCCCCAGTGCGCCTGGGGCCGATTAGCGTCCCCACGCCGGTGGTGCTCTCGCCGATGGCCGGCGTGACCAACTGGCCCTTCCGAGTCCTGTGCGAAGAGTATGGCCCTGACGGGCTCTATGTGGCGGAGATGGTGACCGCCCGGGCCCTGGTGGCCGGCAATCCCAAGGCTTTTCGCCTGTGCCGGTTCGCGCCCAGCGAGCGGGTGCGCTCCCTGCAGCTCTACGGGGTGGACCCGGCGATCGCCGAGCAGGCCGCGCGCATAGTCGTGGATGGAGGCATGGCCGACCACATCGATCTGAACTTCGGCTGCCCGGTGCCCAAGGTCACCCGACGGGGCGGAGGCTCAGCGCTACCCTGGAAACTCGACCTGTTCGCGGAGCTGATTCGTCGAATCGTGGCTGTCTGCGAGCCTGCCGGCATCCCAGTGACCGCGAAGATCCGCGTGGGCATCGACGCCGAGCACGCCACCTTCCTGGAGGCCGGCCGCATCGCCCAGGAGGAGGGCTGCGCCGCCGTGACCCTGCACGCGCGCACTACCGCCGAATACTACGGCGGGCACTCCGACTGGGATCGCATTGGCCAGCTGGTCCAGGCGTTGGACATTCTGGTCTTCGGCAACGGCGACATCTGGTGCGCCGAGGACGCCGAGGACATGGTGAGCCAGACCGGATGCGCTGGCGTGGCCGTCGGGCGCGGATGCCAGGGCAGGCCCTGGCTCTTCCGGGACATCGCCAACGCTTTCGCCGGTTCCGACGAGCGGTTCGAGCCCACCCTTGGACAGGTGGGGCAGGTCATGGCACGCCATGCCCGCCTGCTGGTCGACTTCTACGATGGCGACGAGCGCATGGCCGTCCACGATATGCGCAAGCACGTGGCCTGGTACGTCAAGGGTTTCCCGGTGGGGGGAGCCACGCGTCGAGCATTCATGGCCTGCGAGACCTTGGCTGACTTGGACGCGCGAATAGCCGAGCTGCCCCAGGACGAGCCTTATCCGAAGACCGTGGCCGCCAAGCCGCGCGGCCGTGTGCGCTATGCTAAAAAGGTCCGCCTGCCCTCCGGCTGGCTGGACTCGCGGACCACCACCAGCGAGGAGCGCCGGGTCCTCTTCGGCGACGATCCGATGGATGCCTCGTATTAAGTGCGCCACGGCCGACCGCGGTGGTCGGAGGGGCTCTGCTAGGTTTGTGCAGGGATTGAGGGGAAGTCGCGTGAAAGGGCTGGAAATTCTCAGCTCAGACAACCGAGAGGTAGTCTAGAATAGGGCTGATGCGGGGTGAGCGTGTTGGCGTATCTGGTTTGCGCTAGAGTTGGCCCTAACGCGGAGTGACAGGAGCATATGGTGAGCGAGATTGCCCAGACTGACAATTTCAATGACAAGACCAATATCAAGGTCGTCGGTGTCGGTGGCGCAGGCGGCAATGCGGTCAATCGTATGATTGCCGAGGGCTTGCAAAACGTCGAATTCGTCGCCATCAATACCGATGCCAAGGACCTCTTGCGCTCCGAAGCGAACGTCAAAATCTCCTTGTCCGACTCCAATTCACGAGGCCTGGGCGCTGGGGCTGATCCTGAGAAAGGCGCCAAGGCGGCCAAGGACCACCAGTCCGACATCGAAGAGGTACTCAAAGGCTCCGACATGGTCTTTGTCACGGCAGGCGAAGGTGGCGGCACCGGCACAGGCGCCAGCCCAATCGTGGCCCGCGCGTCCCGCCAGCAGGGTGCGCTCACCATCGCCGTCGTCACTCGCCCCTTCACCTTCGAAGGCCCCCGCCGCGCTGCTTCCGCGGAGTCCGGCATCGAGAACCTGCGCAAGGAGGTCGATGCGCTGATCGTCATCCCGAACGACCGCCTGCTTGACCTGTCCGATCGTACGGTTTCGGTCATGGATGCCTTTAAGACCGCCGATACCGCGCTCCTGGCCGGCGTGCAGGGCATCACCGACCTGATTACGATGAACTCTTACATCCACGTGGACTTCTCCGACGTGACCGCCATCCTCAAGGACGCTGGCACCGCCCTTTTCGGCATCGGTGCCGCCCGGGGAGAGGACCGCGCCACCCAGGCCGCCGAGATCGCCATCTCCTCGCCTCTGCTGGAGGAGTCGATCGAGGGCGCCCACGGGGCTCTGGTGAACGTTTCCGGCCCCACTGACCTCACCCTGCAAGAGGCTTCGGCCGCCGTCGAGCTGGTGCGCAGCGCGATACATCCCGAGGCCCAGATCATCTTCGGTCTGGCCTTGGATGACGCCTACGGTGACGAAGCCCGCGTGACGGTCATCGCGGCCGGTTTCGACCCCAGCACTCAGCAGTCCTCCCGCTTCAAGCCGGAGTCCGCAGGTGGGAAGGAAACCGCCGGCGTCACGGACCAGGGCGATTCCCAGCCCCTGGGCCAGGCGGGCCAGTCTTCCGAGACCGAGAACGAGAACCAGGCTTGGCAGCCCGCCGATGATAAGTCGAATCAGGACAACCATGAACCCGAGGATGGTGACGACGACCAGTCCAAGCCTACGGACATGGGCTACCTGGACATCCCGGATTTCCTGCGCTGAGGGAGCGTGAATCCAAGGGCACGAACTGTAAAAGGAGCGGAAACTCATGGCAGGATTGATGAAGAGCGCCATGTCGTACTTCGGTATGGCGGACGTCGTGGATGACGACGAGGAGGAGAACGGCCAGGTGGGCGACGGCATGGACTCCAGCTTCGATACCGACCACTCCGTCACTCCGATTACCAACACAGCCGTCTCCTCCGCTGGCTCGGCAGCCGTTTCAGCCGCGCCCGCCAGTTCCAGTCCCTTCCAGAGTCGGCTCAACCGCATCACCACCATCCACCCGAGGAACTACGAGGACGCGCAGATGGTCGGGCGTGCCATCCGGGACGGCGTGCCGGTCGTGCTCAATCTGACTGGGGTCAGCGAGTCCGTGGCCTACCGGATTGTGGACTTTTCCGCCGGCGTGGTTTTCGGAGTCCGTGGTTCCATTGAGCGTGTCACCCCCCGCGTCTTCCTCCTGAGCCCGGCTCAGGTCAACATCAAGGTGGAGGAAGCTGAATCCACCTCCAACTCCCACGACATCTTCGCAGGCTGAGGCGGACCGCCCGGCCTGGCTTCGTACCTAAGGAGACCCGCCGCCTATGCTGATAGGCCTTTTGGCGTACCTGATCAACTGGCTGATTGATGCTTACATCTTCGTCCTCTTCGTGCGCATGCTCATTGATTGGGCCTTTGTGCTGGCCCCTCGGTGGTATCCACATGGCCTGGTCGGCTCCCTGGTGTCCATCGTCTACCAGCTCACCGAGCCGCCTCTGCGTTGGCTCCGCCGGTACATCCCGCCCCTGCCCTTGGGACGCATCCAATTGGACGTGAGTTTCGTGCTCTTGTGGTTCCTGTTGATTGTCCTGCAAGTGCTGGTGAACGCTTTGATCTGATCCAGCGTGTGCTCACAAGGCTGATATAGTCGTCAAATATAAAGGGGGACGCGGCCGGAGTGAGGTTTCCGGCTGTTTGTATACATCTGCACGTGCTAGCATGTGTACAAGAACAGCAATGTCGGTAGATTGTTGCCTGAAGCGAGGTGGAGAAACACATGGCTCTTTTGACGCCAAAAGACATACGGGAGCATACCTTCCAAACAGTGCGGTTCAAGGAAGGGTATGACGTCGATGAAGTGGATGACTTCCTCGATCAGGTGACCGAGACCGTCGAAGCGCTTGGCAAGCAAGCCGTGCAAGGCGGCGGGGCCTCCACCCAGTCCTTCGGGCCCGACGTGGCCAACTTGAACTCCAAGATTTCCGAGCTGACCGCGCAGATTCAATCTCTCCAGGCCGAGAACCGGGATCTCAAGGCGCGCGCGGCCTCTGCTTCGCAGCAGACCGGCGTCTCGGCGGCCCAGCAGCCAGACCCAGCGGCCCAGCGTCGTGCGGCTGAGGCCGAGGAACGCGCCCGCACCCTGGGCGCCCAGAACGAGCAACTGCGCAACCAGGTCAACCAACTCAACCAGCAGATTGACCAGTTGACCGCTCAGGCGGCACGCGCCGGCGCCAACCAGCCTTCCAACGACCAGCTCTCCACCCTCCAGAGGGAACGCGACGAAGCCCGCCATCAGGCCGAAGAGCTCAACCAGGAACTGGCTTCCACCAAGCGCGACTTGGCTGCCGCGCAGCAGAACGTGACCGGTTCCCGTCAGCAGATCGCCCGCTTCCAGCAGTCCATCCAAGAGGAGAGCAGCAAGACCGCGCAGCTCACTCGCCAGCTTGAGGATGCCCGTAAGCGTGAGTCCGACCTTCGCGCCCAGGTTTCCAAGGTCGAGCCCGCCCCGGAGACCGGCAGCCTCCAGCAGATCGCCGGCGCAGGCGCCAACGCCTCTTCGGAGGCGGAGCGAGCCACCGCCATGCTGACCCTTGCCATGCAGCTGCACGACCAGTACGTCGACAAAGGCAAGGCGAAGGGCGCCGAAATCGTCTCCGCCTCCCAGTCCAAGGTGGACGAAGCCATGTCCAAGGCTGACGCATATGCACGCAAGACCCGGTCCGATGCGGACGATTACGGCCGTCGCATCCACTCCGAGGCCGATTCCTACTCCCAGCGCGTCAAGGGCGAGGCGGACAGCTATTCAGGCAAGATTCGCGAGGACGCCGACGCTTACTCCCGCAGCAAGCGCAACGAGGCCGACGAGTACGAGACCCAGGTGCAGCAGCGCGCCCAGGCTTACGACAAGAGCACCCGCGAATCCGCGGAGCGCTATGCGGCCAGCGTGCAGGACAAGCTCATGGCCCAATCCAAGGTCATCGAGGGCAACATCCAGAGCCTCAAGCAGTTCGAGGCGGAGTACCGCAGCCGCCTGACCGAGTTCCTCGGCCAGCTGGTTTCGCAGGTCTCGGATACCAACAACTACCAGCTTGTCGAAGGCACCGGCAGCGCTGGCAACCAGCGTCTCTGAGAGCCCTGCACCCTTAGTGACCACAGCGCTTACCAAGACTCCCAGACGGCTACGCACTCGCGTGGCCGTCTTCGCATGCCTGGCCTTAGTGGCGATGGCCCTCGACCAGGCCTCAAAAGCCCTGGCCCTCCTGAAGCTGGGAGGGGGCAGGCGGGTTGAAATCATTCCTGGCCTGCTCTCCTTACGGCTTCTGCGAAACCCTGGCGCCTCACTGGGGCTGGGCTCCCGGGCCACATGGGTCATATCCCTGCTCGCCATTTGCGCCTGCCTGGCCTTTATCATCCTCCTCCTACGCACTGGATCGATGGCCTGGACCTTGGCCTTGGCCTTCGCCTTCGCCGGGGCGGCCGGCAACCTGATCGATCGGGTGGCCTACGCTCGTGGCTTCCTGGATGGGGCGGTCGTCGACTTCCTGGACTACGGATGGTCGGTCGGCAACATAGCCGACATCTACCTGGCCCTGGCGGCAGTGGCCGTCATTGTGATGATCATCTTCGGTCCGCGATTCTCAGCCGCAGCCCCCGCCTCGGACAGGGAGGCCCAAGAGCGGGGGGCGCAGCAGTGACCTCCAAACTCCTGCCCGCGCCTGACGCTCTGGTTGGCTTGCGCTTGGATACGGCCCTGGCCAAGATGATGGGCGTGTCCAGGGCCAAGGCCGGGGAGCTGATCCTTGAGGGCCGTGTCAGCTTGTTGGGGCGTAAGGCCCACAAGGCCGCCACCCTGCAGGCGGGTGATCTGGTGGAGCTGGACGAGCCGGAGCCCGAGCACCAGATCGAACCGGTGTGCGAGGACATGGCCATCGCCTACGAGGACGAGGACTTGATCGTGGTCGACAAACCGGTCGGGGTGGCCGCGCACAGCTCCGCCGGTTGGAACGGACCCACCGTGCTCGGCACCTTGCTGGATCGCGGCGTGAGGATCACCTCCCTGGGCGCTTCAGGCCGCCAGGGCATCGTCTCCCGCCTGGACGCGGGAACCAGCGGCCTGATGCTGGTGTGCAAGTCGGACTTGGCCTACAGGGCCATGCGCCGGCAGTTCGCCCAGCACGAGGTGGTGAAGATCTACCATGCCTTGGCCCAGGGCAACCTGGCCCAAGACAAGGCCACGATCGAAGCGCCGATCGGCAGGGCCAAGGTGCGCGACTTCCGCTTCACCGTCACCCCAGCCGGCAAAGAGGCGGTGACCCACTGGGACGTGCTGGAGCGCTTCGGCGAAGCCACCCTGGCCAAGGTCAATCTGGAGACCGGACGCACCCACCAGATTCGCGTCCACTTTTCGTCAATCGGCCACCCGCTGGTCGGCGACAGCATGTATGGAGCGAATCCCGAACTTGCTGAGCGCCTGGGCTTGGAGCGACAGTGGTTGCACGCCATACGGCTGGAATTCCGCCACCCCCGCACCGGCCTGTGGACCACGGTCGATTCGACCTACCCCGCCGACCTGGCGGCCAGCCTGGAGACCCTGCGCCGGGAGACCGCGAGATGACCCGCGCACGGACCCCTATGCCTTCAGCTCACCGCTAGGCGAGCCGGACAAGGGGAGGAAACCGTGGCAAACCGCGCCTGGGCGGAACTTCCCTGGCCACCCGCCTCGCTGTGAATGGGCGGGCTTGTGTCGGGGCCTTTAGTAGATTAGGAGTATGGCTTCCACAGTTGCTCCGGACAGTTTCATCCACCTGCACAACCACACGCACTACTCCACTTTGGACGGTGCCTCGAAGGTGCCTGAGCTGGTGCAACAGGTCAAGGCCATGGGGCAGAAGGCCATAGCGATTACCGACCACGGCAACATGCACGGCGCTTACGAACTCTGGCGGAACGCGGTGGACAACGACATCAAACCGATTATCGGCATCGAGGCCTACGTGACCCCCGAGACCGCGAGGCAGGACAAGACCCGCGTGCATTGGGGCGATGAGACCCAGCGCTCGGACGACGTGTCCGGTGGCGGCTACATCACCCACATGACCATGTGGGCCGAATCCGACACCGGTTTGGTCAACCTGATCAAGGCGTCATCGGTAGCCAATCTGGAAGGCCTGGTCGGCAAGTGGCCCCGCATGGACAAGGAAGTGCTCTCCACCTACTCCAAGGGCGTCATCGCCACGACCGGCTGCCCCTCCGGTATCGTGCAGACCCGCCTGCGTTTGGGCCAGTACGACGAGGCTCTTCGGGCGGCGGGGGAGTTCCAGGATATCTTCGGCAAGGACAACTACTACGTGGAGCTGATGGACCACGGCCTGGAGATCGAGAAGCGGGTGACCAAGGACCTGCTGAGGATCGCGAAATCCATCGGCGCCCCTGTGGTGGCCACCAATGACGCCCACTACGTCAAGGAGGAGGACGCGGGCGCGCAGGACGCGCTCCTTTGCATCAACTCCGGCGCCCACCTGGACGAGCCAGGGCGCTTCAAGTTCGACGGATCGGGCTACTACATACGCTCAGCCCGGGAGATGCGCGACCTCTTCAAGGAATTCCCCCAGGCTTGCGACAATACGTTGGAAATCGCCGAACGCTGCAATGTGATGTTCGACGACCACGAGGACGGGGCCTTCATGCCCCGGTTCGACTGCCCTGAGGGCTGGGACGAGACCTCGCTCTTCCTCAAGCAGGTGGATGAGGGCCTGAAGAAGCGCTATCCGGGCGGGGTGCCCGCCGAAGTCTCCAAGCAGGCCGACTACGAGTGCGGCGTCATCTGCCAAATGCAGTTCTGCGGCTACTTCCTGGTGGTCTCCGATTACATCAATTGGGCCAAGGAGCACGGGATCATGGTGGGCCCGGGGCGCGGTTCGGCGGCAGGCTCGATGGTGGCCTACGCGATGGGCATCACCGAGTTGGACCCCCTGCGGCACGGTCTGATTTTCGAGCGCTTCCTGAACCCGGAGCGCGTCTCCCTGCCTGATATCGATGTGGATTTCGACCCCGAAGGCCGCATGAAAGTGCTGGAGTACGTGGCCGACAAGTACGGTTCCGACAAGGTTGCCCAGTGCGTGACTTACGGCACGATCAAGACCAAGAACGCCTTGAAGGACTCGGCGCGCATCATGGGCTACGAGTACTCGATGGGCGACAAGGTGACCAAGGCCCTGCCGCCTTCGGCCAACGGCAAGGACATGAGTCTCAAGGACATCTTCGACCCTGGCTCCAAACGTTACCCGGAGGCGCGCGAGTTCCGCGAGCTCTACGACTCGGACCCGGACGTGCACCGGATCACCGACGAAGCCAAGGGCTTGGAAGGCATCATCCGCCAGACCGGCGTGCACGCCTGCGCCACGATCATGGGCGCCGAACCGATCACCAACACTTCGCCGCTCATGGAACGCAACGACGGCACCGTGACCACCACCTTCGAGTACCACACCTGCGAGACCCTGGGCCTGGTCAAGATGGACTTCCTGGGGCTGTCCAACTTGAGCGTGATCCGCGACTGCCTGAACAACATCGCGCGCAACGGGAAGGAGCCCATCTCCTACCAGGAGATCCCGTTGGATGACAAGGAGACTTACGAGCTGCTCTCCAGAGGCGACACCCTGGGCGTCTTCCAGCTCGATGGCGACGGCATGCGCTCCCTCCTGCGGCTCCTGAAGCCCGATAACTTCAACGACATCTCCGCCCTGATCGCCCTCTACCGACCGGGCCCTATGGATATGGATTCGCATATCAACTACGCCAAGCGCAAGAACGGCCAGCAGAAGATCGAGCCCATCCACCCGGAGGTGGCCGAGCCGCTGAAGGAGGTCCTGGACGAGACCTACGGCCTGATCGTCTACCAGGAGCAGGTGCAGTCCGCGGCCCGCATCCTGGCCGGCTACTCCTTGGGTCGGGCCGACGTGCTGCGCCGGGCCATGGGCAAGAAGAAACCCGAGGTCTTGGCCAAGGAGCAGGTGCCCTTCTTCGAGGGCATGAAGGAGCACGGCTACTCCGAGGAGGCCGCCCAAGCGGTTTGGGACATCCTGGTTCCCTTCTCCGGCTACGCGTTCAACAAGGCCCACTCCGCCGCCTACGCCTTGATCGCGTATTGGACAGCCTATCTGAAGACCCACTACCCGGTGGAGTTCATGGCAGCCCTTCTCCAGGGCGAGCGCAGCAACAAGGACAAGACCGCCCTCTACCTGGGCGAGGCCCGACGCATGGGCATCAAGGTCCTGCCGCCGGACATCAACGAGTCGGTTTCCGAGTACTCCGCCGTCGGCGACGTGGTGCGCTTCGGCTTGGGCGCCATCCGTAACGTGGGCGACAAGGCCGTCAAGGAGATCATCAGCGAGCGTGAGGGTAAGCGGGGCAAGTTCGTCAATTTCCTGGACTTCGTCAAGCGGGTCTCGATGGAGGCGCTCAACAAGCGCACGGTCGAATCCCTGATCAAGGCCGGCGCTTTCGACGAGACCGACGGCAACCGCCGGGCCCTCTTCCAGATTCATGAGGTGGCCATCGATCAGGTGGTGCCGCTCAAGCGCAAGCAGGCCGAAGGGCAGTTTGACCTGTTCGCTGACGAGGAGGACACGTCCGAGGCCGACATCCTGGGCGACGCGGATGTCTCCGTACCTGACATCGAGGAGTGGGACAAGAAGACCAAGCTCAACTTCGAGCGTGAGATGCTGGGCCTGTATGTGTCCGACCATCCCCTGTCCGGCATGGCTTCGGTGCTGGCCGGGTTGCGGGACATGTCGATCGCCCAGCTGGTGGACCGGGCCTCGACCCTGGGCGAAAACCAGAGCGTGGCCATAGCAGGGTTGATCACTTCGGTGGATCGGCGCGTATCCAAGCGGGGCAACCCCTGGGCGCGCGTCACGATTGAGGATTTGGAGAGCTCGATCGTCTGCAACTTCTTCGGCAAATCCTACGAAAAGGCCAGTGAGGACTTGGCGCTGGATACGGTGATACGCGTGCGCGGCCAGGTTGAGATCCGCGATGATGGGGTGAGCATGCGGGCCTTGGACGTGGAGGTGCCGACCCTGGAGGCGGCGGACGAGCGGCCGCTCGTGATCACCCTGCCCCAGGGGGCGATCGACCGTGGGCGGATGCAGCGGCTGGCGCGCATCATCAAGGACCATCCTGGCTACTGCCAGGTGCAACTGGCCGTGTGTGACGCCAAGGGCAACGTCAAACTCTTCACCTTCGGCGACGACTTCCGCAGCAAGCACGACACGTCGATGCTGGCGGAGATCAAGACCGTGTTCGGCCCTTCCTGCCTGCCGGCCGCATGATTGGGCCGGACGGGCCTTGGAGGACTGTCGGCCGGCGATTTCAGCCGGCGCGTGTAGGTTAGTGGAAGCAAGTCAAGCAGTCGAGGAGGCGCCATGAGCGAGCGGGATTCGGACCGGCCGGAGTTTTCGGCAGGCGGCGAGGACGATCACCTGAGCGACGAGGAGATCGAGCGCGCCCTGGCGGGATTCGAGCAGGAGTTTCAAGAGGACGCCGCCGGAGGGTCCCAGGCCTCAGACGGGCCGCTTGACGGCCAGGCAGGGCCCCAGGAGGCCGACCCCCTGACCTCGGGTGGCTTCGATGAGGAGTTGGAAGGGCTGATTGGGAACAAGGCCAAGGCCGCCCTTATCGTCACCCGCCTGGCCTCGGCTGAGCTCTTGGCCGCCTTCTGCCAGATTTCCGACATCTCCGCCGTCTGCTTGGAAGACAGCGAGGGCGCAGTGGCGGTCTTGCGCAATCTGGATGGGGACGGGCCCGAGGCGGCGGTCAAGGACCTGACCTGTGTGATCTCCGGCTTGAGCGCCATGCTGGTGGTCAACAGGGCCGACAAGCTGGAGGCCAAACTGTGGGTGGATGGGCGTTCGGGTGAAGCCTTCCCGCCTCCGGTCCTCTTCGCCTCGGCGGCCGGGTTCGTGGAGGACCTGCTGATTGGCGCCGCCGACGTGGACATGCTCACGGCCCAGGGAATCAAGTCCTTCGACTCCGGCGACATGGACCAGGCCCATGCCATGGGGGTCATCGCCTCCCATACCCGCTTCCGCCGTGGAGGCGGCCCAGCCTCCGGCAGGGTAGAATAGGACCCGGCGCGCTGGCCGCGAGGAAGCGGCTGGCGTTGCGGCAGAGGACGTTGCGCTTCACCGGCAGGCCACACGTCGTTAACATGAGCCGGGGGTCATGGAAATATTGGCATGGGAGCATATGGCCATGGAAAAACAAGAAGAGTTCGCCCTGCGTACGGTCGAGGAACGCGATGTTCGCTTCATCCGCCTGTGGTTCACTGACGTGTTGGGGACCCTGAAATCGGTGGCCATCGCGCCGGCCGAATTGGAGAAGGCCTTCGATGAGGGACTGGGGTTCGACGGCTCCGCGATTGAGGGCATGACACGGGTCTCCGAGGATGACATGATCGTCAAGCCTGACCCCTCCACTTTCCAGATCATGCCCGCCCGGGGCAATGGACAAGGCACGGCCAGGATTTTCTGCGACATCCTGACCCCCGACGGCGAGCCAAGCCGGGGCGATCCCCGTCACGTGCTCAAGCGCTCCCTGGCCCGCGCCAAAGAGAAGGGGTTCACCTTCTACACCCATCCCGAAATCGAGTTCTACCTGTTCAAGGCCCAGGAGGACTGGTCGCAGCCACCCGTCCCAATCGACGAGGGCGGTTACTTCGACCACGTGCCCCGGAGCCCGGCTATGGATTTTCGCCGCTCCTGCGTGAGCATGTTGGAGCAGATGGGTATCTCGGTCGAGTACTCCCACCATGAGGCCGGGCCGGGGCAGAACGAGATCGATCTGCGCTACGCCGACGCCCTGGCCACTGCGGACAACATCATGACCTTCCGCACCGTGGTCAAGGAGATCTCCCTGGAGTGGGGGATGCATGCCTCTTTCATCCCTAAGCCTTTCACCGACAAGCCCGGGTCGGGGATGCATACCCACTTGAGCCTGTTCGAGGGCGACATGAACGCTTTCTACGAGGTGGGACAGGAGTTCAACATGTCCGCCCAGGCCCGGCAGTTCGCCGCTGGCATCCTGGCGCACGCGGCTGAGATTTGCGCGGTGACCGACCAGTACGTCAACTCCTACAAGCGGCTGTGGGGCGGTGCCGAGGCGCCCTCCTACATCTGCTGGGGGCACAACAACCGTTCCGCCCTGCTGCGCATTCCGCAGTACAAGCCCGGCAAGGGCAACTCCGCCCGCATGGAATTCCGCGCCCTGGACCCGGTGGCCAACCCTTACCTGGCCTTCTCAGTGCTGTTGGCCGCCGGGTTGGACGGCATCGAGCGCAAGATGACCCTGGGCGATCCCACCTCCGACGACGTGTGGGAGCTGACCGACGCCGAACGGCAGGCCATGGGCATCCAGCCCCTGCCCGACTCACTGGACACGGCGCTGAAAATAATGGAGAAGTCCGAGTTCGTGGCCTCTGTCTTGGGCGAGCACGCTTTCGAGTACTTCCTGCGCAACAAGCGTCGCGAGTGGAACGAGTACAACCGGCAGGTCACGCCCTACGAGTTGGAGTTCTACCTGCCCCGCCTGTAGAACCGCCCGGCCTCGCGCAGGACCGGCTTTGGCTTGGGCGAGGCCGACGGGGTTGACTGCTTAGGCGGGTCGAACCAGTTCTGGTAGATGACTGAGAAGTTCCTGTTGCCGTAGGCTGAGCATGCATCGCCCTCGCCCACGCCGGCCTTGAGGGCGGCTTGGTTGGGTTGGTAAGGCGTGTAGATGTAGAGCAGGGCGGTCGCATCATTCTCGATGTAGACGTCTGAAGCGCCGCAGGAGGCCTTGGGGGAGTAGCGCACCGAGTTGATCCGCCCAGGCTTGAACTGGTACTCGTCCATGTGAGCCTGGTAGTAGCGGTAGCGGTGGGCGGCTCCATACACTTGGTTGAAGAAGCCCGCGTAAGCCGGGTCGCAGTCCGCGTCGTCGGGGCAGGACAAGCCCATGGCCGCCTTGTACTGCAAGGGCGTGGGGGCAGTGGCCGAGACCAGGTGCTGCTCCTTTTGCAGCATGGTCAGCAGGACCTTCTGGCTGATCCTGCAGGAGCGGGCGGCCCCATCGATGATGGTGGCCGCTGACTGGGCTTTGCCGCCCTGGTACTCGTCGCACAAATCATCGGCCGGCTTGGACGGAACGTCCACCTTGTAGGACTTGAGGCAGGGTTGTGAGCTTCTGGTGGTCTGGGCGGTGCAGGTGGCGCCTTTCTTGTCCAGGAAGGCCTGCACGTCGTCCGCGTTCATACTGGTTGTATCGAAGAAGCGCTGGTCGGAGATAATCAGCCCAGGATTGAACCCATAGAGGTCGTTGGATTCCTCCTGTCCATGGCGGACCACGGAGACCCGAGCCTGGTAGCTGAGGAAAGCCAGCCCGGTGATGACCAGGGCCAGGACCAGGAGGGCCGCCAGCGTCGCAGCGGCGCCCGTCTCCACCCTGCGGGCGAGGGACTGGCGCCGCCAGCGGGCGTAGAGGCGCTCGAAACCTCCCTTGCCCCTGCCTTTGGACTTGGAATTCTTCGACGATGCGCGAGTGCTCATCTCAAGCCTCCAATGCTTTGCGAATGCGCTGGATGCTGACCGGGCGAGGGGCGCCAAGCTCCTGGGCCCACAGGGATACGTAGAAGTCCTCCAACATCCAACGGGCGCGGTCGGTCTGCTCCGCCATCTCCTCGCGTCGAGGGCCGGCGGGTAGCCCATCCGCCCGGGCGCGTGCCTTATCGACTAGCTGCTTGGCCTCATCCGCCTGCCAGGCCCAGCGTACATCGCGGTCCTTATCGACCCGGGCCTTGGTCAGGCGAATCAGGTCGGCGTGCAAGTACCGCTCGAAGGAGGGCAGCGCTTGCGGGGGTGCGGCGCCGATGAAGCCGGTGTGCACCAGGGAGGCGGCATGGTCGCGGATCCATTGCAGGACCGAGAGCATGGGCAGGTCGGCGGGCCCGGAGACCGCTTTGTCCACCTCGGCGTAGCGCTGGAGGATGACGATGATGTCTTGGGCCAGGCGATAGACCGTGTCCTCGAAAACGCCGGAGATCTTGTAGACCGCCTCGGTGAGCGCTTGGTCGTCGGGCAAGTCCGCCACACGTGGCAGAAGGCGCTTTACCGCAGCCAGTTGCAGGTCATCGACCAGGGCCTTGGTTGACGGGTAGGGGGCGGCCGCCAGCATCAGGGCCTCACGGCTCAGCCAACGCGAGGAAATCCGCTCGTCAGGAAGCTTCAGGGTCTTCAGGGCCCCTTGCCAGAGCATGTCGGAACGGGGGATGGTGGTGGCACCGGAACGTTGGAGCAGGTCGGCGCGCTTGACCACCTGCCCCTGCCGGGCAGCCTTGCGGGCCTGAGTGGAGACCCGGGCCTGGGCAGACCGCCGCGCGGGTTCGGCGAAGCGGCGCTGGAGGTCGCCCAGGGACTTAGAGCGACCGAGGACCTTGCCCTGAGGGGCGCCGGAGCGCTGCCCTGGGCGCCGACCGTGGCGGTCATGGTTGCCATGCCCGCCACGGCCGGTTTGCGTCGGCTCCTCGACCGCGAAGGTCATGCGTAGGTATGGGGGCAGGCGGTCCAGCTGCTCGGGCGAGAAGACCTGGGGGTGGACCTGGGCGCCGACCACATCGATCGCGGCCTGGGTGAACACCTGATCGAAGGGTGGCCAGGGAGCGGCGATGGGCTTGGCGTCGGATTCAGTGGGCGGCTCCTGGGCCGGGTCCAAAGGCGCGCTGCCCGGCAGGCGTGGGTAGCGCTCGTCAATCCAGGCGCGGATGGCCCGGGCTGTGTCCGGGGCGGGCACGAACTGGCGGCGCAGGGCCTTGGGCAGGGATTTGATGGTGGCCACAATCAGCTCATCCAGGAGGCCAGGCACGTTCCACGTGAACTGTTCAGGGGTCAGCTGGCCCAGGGCGGCCAGCGGCACGTGCAGGGTGACCCCGTCCTCAGGGGACTGGGGGTCGTAGACATACGACAGACGCAGGTCAATCGGGGAGCCATCGGTGCCCACCGTGTGCCAGTGGTCCGGGTAGTCGCCCGGGCGGGCCGAGGATTCGCCCTGACGCAGACGCTCGACCTGGGTCGGGTCGAATGTCAGCATATCCGGGTCCTTGGCTCGAGCGCCCTTCCACCACTTGGCCAGGGCGGCCAGGGAAGTGGCTTCCTGCGGGAGGCGCTCATTATAAAAGTCGTAAAGGTCCTCATCGGTGGCGCTTTGGGCGACCAGGCGGGTCTTGGAGGCTTGTTCGCCCTCCTCTTGCAGGACGCGACGGTTGCCCTCGATGAAGTCGTCGTAGGAGAAGCGCTCGCGGATGTCGCCTTCCACGAGGCCTTGGCGGATCAAGAAGTCCCGAGCCTCCGAAGGGTTGATCGAACCCCACAGGACCGGCCGGCCCGATACGATCGGCAGGCCGTAGAGCAGGACCGTCGAGGAGGCCACAGCGGCCCCCTTGGTGGCGGACCAGTGGGGTTCGGCGTAGGTGACGCGAGTCAAGTCGCCGGCCAAGGACTCGGCCCAGGCTGGGTCCACGGCGGCGCAGTAGCGTGCCCATAGGCGGGAGGTCTCCACCAGGCCTGCTGCCATGATCCAAGGTGGAGGGGTCTTCGCCAGGGCGGATGAGGGGAAAATCGCGAAACGGGTGCCGCGCGCCCCTCGGTACTCGTTGCGCGAGCGCTTCTGGGCCCGCTTGATGGCCTTGGCCCGGGCCGCGCCTTTCAAGCCGGCGAATTGGGAGGCCTTGGGCTCGGTCACCACCTGCATCCCCAGGCTTGAAAGAAGGCCGGACAACATGCAGCGGTGGAGGCCTTCTCCGTCCCAGGAGCAGGCCAGCGATCCCCGCCCCTGCTGGGCCAAGGGCAGGGCAAGGGCCTCGCTCTTAGGGCCGGAAGCCGGTCGGGGCTGGCCCACCTTCATGCGCATGTCCTGGCAGGTCTGGTCCAGCTGCCGGTACAGGTCGTGCCACTGGCGCAAGCGGGGGAAGCTCAGGAACTCGTTCTTGGAAAGGCGGCGCAGGGTAGAGGAGGAGGCCTTGCCGTCTGGGAAGCAGTGCTCCCAGAGGTTCAGCACGGTCACGAAGTCCGAGGAAGGGTCCTGGAAGCGGGCGTGGAGGCGGTCGGCTTCGTCGCGTTTGTCCTCGGGTCGCTCACGCGGGTCCTGCAGGCTCAGGAAGGCGACGACCACGATGACCGCGGCCAGCGTGTTGGGTGTGGCCTCACGGTCGGCTTGAAGGATCATGCGGCCCAGGCGGATGTCGATTGGGATGCGGGAGAGCCTGCGGCCCAGCCGGTTCAGCCTGATGCGCCCATGGTCGCGGTCGATGGCGCCGAGTTCGGTCAGCTCGTTGAAGCCGTCGGAGACCGCCTTGACGTCCGGTGGGTCGATGAAGCCGAAACCGGTCACATCCTGGGCCGTGTGCGCTACGCCGACTGAAAGCATGTGCAGGACGACGGCGCCCAGGGAGGTGCGCAGGATTTCAGGGTCGGTGAAGCGTGGGCGGGATTCGTAGTCTTCGCGCGAGTAGAGGCGGATGGCGATGCCGTCGGCCACTCGTCCGCAGCGGCCCGCCCTCTGGTCGGCTGAAGCCTGGGAGATCGGCTCGATCGGCAAGCGCTGGACCTTGGCTGACTTGGAATAGCGCGAGATGCGGGCCAGGCCTGGGTCCACCACGTAGCGGATGCCTGGCACGGTCAACGAGGTCTCGGCCACATTGGTGGCGATGATGATGCGCTGGTGGGTGTGGGGCTGGAAGGCGCGGTGCTGCTCCTTGGCGGACAGTCGGGCGTACAAGGGCAGGATCTCTATCGCGTCGGGTCGGCGCTGGTCTGAGGCGCGCGGGCCCCAGTGGCGGCGCAGGGCGGCCTCGTACTCGTGGATGTCGTGCTCGCCGGCGGCGAAGACCAGGATATCCCTGGGGCCGGTGGCGTGGCTGGAAAGGATGACGAGCTCGGCGCAAGCCCGGGCCACCGCCCCCGGAAGGTCGGCTTCTGCCGTCTCTAGGGGGTCGCCGGAGTCCGGGGCCACCCGTGGGGCCGCGAAGCCGGGTACTTGGCTCATGAGGGCCGGCGGGGCGCCCAGGGGCTCGTAGACGGTCTGGACGGGGTACGTGCGCCCGGAGACCTCGATGACCGGCACTTTGGTGTGCAGGGCCTTGGCGAAGTGCTCCTGGAACTTGACCGAATCGATGGTGGCCGAGGTGATGACCAGCTTTAAATCGCGGCGTTGGGGGAGCAACGCGGTCAGGTAACCCAGCAGGAAGTCGATGTTCAGGCTGCGCTCGTGCGCCTCGTCGATGACGATGGTGTCGTATGCGCTCAGCTTGGGGTCGCGCTGAATCTGGGCCAGCAGGATGCCGTCGGTCACCACTCGCAGGCGGGTGGAGCGCGAGGATTCGTCCTCGAAGCGCACTTGGTAGCCCACCTCGTCGCCGAGTTTGACGCCCAGCTCGTCGGCGATGCGCTCGGCCACGGTGCGCGCCGCGATGCGTCGGGGCTGGGTGTGCACGATTTGGTGACCGTGGGAGCCTCGGCCCATTTGGAGGAGGATTTTGGGAATCTGCGTGGTCTTTCCCGAACCGGTCTGACCGGAGACGATGACCACCTGACTGGATTTGATGGCCTGCTCAATACGATCGCGCGAGGCTGAGACCGGTAGTTCGCTGGGGTAGGTGAACTTCATGGACGGGCGACCTCAATCACCCGGTATCCCTTGGCGGAGGCGTATTTGGCGACGCCCCAGTCCGTCGGCATCTGGGAGGACAGCCAGGTGATCAACGAGTCAGAGCCCAGGTTGCGCTGCACCACGAGGTAGGCGGCGCCTCCGGGGTTGAGCCGGGGTAGGTAGTCCATCAGAAGCTGGTGGAGGACGGCCTTGCCCACGCGGATGGGCGGGTTGGACCAAATCAAGTCGAATCCCTGGCCGCCCGGCAGGTCGTCGGGCAGGGTGGCGCGGATGTTCGTCAGGCCGTTTGTCTGAGCGTTCGCGCGGGTCAGGTCCAGGGCGCGCTCGTTGACATCGACCGCCCAGACCCTGGCCTTGCCGCGCAGGAGGGCCAGTTCAAGGGCTATGGGGCCCCAGCCGCAGCCCAGGTCCAGGAAGTCCCCGCTTTCGGGCGGCTCGGGCGCGCGCTTGAGCAGGACCGATGTGCCAAGGTCCAGGCGGGAGGAGGAGAAGACCCCGTTCGAGACCTGGACTTTGACGGGACGCCCGGCCAGCGTGACGTTGATGGTCCTGCGAACGTCGGGCGAGCCAGGTTGGGCCGAGAAGTATTGTTCGTCCCCTGTGTGTCCTGCCTGCCGTCCCTGGCTCACGTTCGCCGCTCCTCTTCCTTGGTCCATGCTCGCCGAGCCGCCCCCCGCTTGGGCTGCTGGATGCATTCCGATTGTATCCGCCCATATGGTCCGTCAAGCGGGGGGTGAAATCCTGGGTGAGATCCGGGGGGCGGGAGCGAAGCGGCTGGGAAGGGCTCGCTGAGGGTGGATTAGTGCTGGGCAGGTTATAGAGTGGGAGGATATTCCATCAGAAGAGGTGGCAGTGACCCAAGAGTCCGAACAATCCAAGGCCGCGCAGGCTTTTCAGACTGACGGAGAGTGGCAGGACACGCGCGCGGACGCGCCCTTGCACGGCCGTTCCCAAGTCCTGCTTGACCAGGGGCAGTCAGGCCCGGAGGAGGGCGAGGCCGATGAGGCCTGGCAGGAGCGTGAGCGGCGCAATCAGTTCAAACACGTTGAGGGCCTTGGCGAGCTTGAGGATGTCAGCGAGGTCGAATACCGCAAGGTCCGCCTGGAGCGGGTGGTTCTGGTCGGGGTCTACTCCTCGGCAAGCAGCAGCTTGGAGACCGCCGAGGAGTCCCTGAGGGAGCTGGCCGCACTGGCCCAGACGGCGGGCGCCGAAGTTTTGGACGGGCTCCTCCAGCAGCGCGACAAACCCGACCCCGCCACGTACATAGGTTCGGGCAAAGCCCGGCAATTGGCGGATGTGGTGGCCAGCCAGGAGGCCGACACGATCATCGTGGACGACGACCTGCAGCCTTCCCAGCGGCGGGCTTTGGAGGACGCCACCAAGGTCAAGGTCGTGGACCGCACCGCCCTCATCTTGGATATCTTCGCTCAGCACGCCTCCAGCAGGGAGGGCAAGGCGCAAGTGGAGCTGGCGCAGCTGGAGTACATGCTGCCCAGGCTGCGCGGCTGGGGCGGCTCCCTGTCCAGGCAGGCCGGCGGCCAGGCGGCGGGCCAGTCAGGCGGCATCGGCTCCCGTGGGCCAGGCGAGACCAAAATCGAGACCGACCGCCGGGTCATCCGCCACCGCATCTCCCGGCTTAAACGACAAATCAAGCAGATGGCGCCGGCCAGGGAGGTCAAGCGGGGCTCTCGGCGGCGTTATGAGCTGCCGACCGTGGCCGTGGTGGGCTACACCAACGCCGGCAAATCCTCCTTGATTAATCGTATGACCGGCTCCAAGGAGTTGGTGGAAAACGCTTTGTTCGCCACCTTGGACACTGCGGTGCGCCGGGCCAGGGCCCGGGACGGCAGGCTCTACGCCCTGGTGGATACGGTCGGTTTCGTCCGTCGCCTGCCCACTCAGCTGGTCGAGGCTTTCAAATCCACCCTGGAGGAAGTGGGCCAGGCCGATGTGATCGTGCACGTGGTGGATGGCTCCCATCCAGACCCCTTCTCCCAAATCGAGGCGGTCGACAAGGTGCTGGCCACCATTCCGGGCGCTGAGGGCATCGCCCGCGTCCTGGTCTTCAATAAGGCCGACCTGATGGATCCGTCCACCCGGCAACGGATCGGCCGCTTGGAGCCTGACGCCTTCCTGGTCTCCGCAGGCACCGGCGAGGGGGTTGAGGCTTTGAGCGAACGGGTGGAGGCCATGCTGCCCAAGCCCCATGTGCGCGTGGAGGCACGGTTGCCCTATGCGTCGGGGTCGCTCCTGTCCCGCGTGCGCCAGTATGGGAAAGTGCTATCCGTGTCCTACCGTGGCGACGGGGTGGACCTCGTGGCTGATGTGGACGACCGCCTGGCCGCGCAGATCATGAGCCAAGCCATCGAGCCGGATGGATAGGCCTGGAAGCCTACGAGGCGTAAGGGGTTGGCACTCGTCCGAGCTTTCGCCTACGGGCTCTTGGCGTTTGAAACAGCGTGCGCCAGGCAAGGACGGCCGTGGCCTGGAAAAGGTCAGCGATTATGGATACAGTGAATCAGTGAACAGTGATCACCCTTGCGGGGGGTCTCGTATAGAGAGGTCTGACAAATATGGCAGAATCACCCATCAAACCCACTAAGCTCGCTATTGTCGGCGCAGGGGCGGTCGGTTCGACCCTGGCGTTCGCGGCGGCCCAGCGGGGTGTGGCGCGTGAGATAGTCCTGGAGGACATTAACCTGCAGCGGGTGCAGGCTGAGGTGTTGGACATGCAGCACGGCTCCAGTTTCTACCCCACAGTCTCCATTGCCGGCTCCGACGATCCTGAGATCTGCCGGGACGCCGACATGGTCGTCATCACGGCGGGGGCACGCCAGAAGCCAGGGCAGACCAGGCTTGACTTGGCCGGAGCGACGATTGACATCATGCGCTCGATCATTCCCTCCCTGGTCAAGGTGGCCCCGAACGCCCTGTTCATGCTGATCACCAACCCGGTCGACATCGTCACCCGGGCCTCGATTGAGCTCTCCGGCCTGCCCAACCACCAGATGTTCGGTTCCGGCACGAACCTGGATTCGGCCCGCCTGCGCTACCTGATCGCCCAGCAGACCGGGGTCAACGTCAAGAACGTCCACGCTTACATCGCCGGCGAGCACGGCGACTCCGAGGTGCCCCTGTGGTCCTCCGCCACAATCGGTGGAGTGCCCATGTGCGAGTGGAAGGAACTGCCCGGGCATGAACCGCTGGACGCCGCCAAGCGCGAGGAGATTCACCAGGAGGTGAAGAACGCCGCCTACCGGATCATCGAAGGCAAGGGCGCCACGAACTTCGCCATCGCCATGTCGGGCGTGGATATCATCGAGTCAATCATGAACGACACCCACCGAATCCTGCCGGTCTCCTCGATGCTGGACGACTTCCACGGCATATCCGGCGTGTGCATGTCGGTGCCTTCGGTCCTGACCAGGCAGGGGATCAACACCCACATCAATACCCCGCTGTCCGACGGGGAGCTGGCCGCCCTCAAGCGCTCCGCCGAGACCCTTAAGGAGACCGCTTCTCAGTTTGGCTTCTAAGCCTGCGTCAGTCTGATACAGTGGGCCACCCCTCCAGTGGGGTAGACGCCACTCATTCTCATTACCAGACGGAGGCCGGCATGGCTCGCACGCACCAGTGCACTGATCGAACCGCAGCTGATTCGGCGCAGGCTGGCGCTGGCGGGGGCCATGTCGGCCTTTTGGCTGCCAAAAAGCACAGTCGCAGGCTGATGGTCACCCTCAGCCTGTCGGCCAGCGTCTTCCTGGTCGAGGTCGTCGGCGCCGCTATGACCCACAGCCTGGCCCTTTCAGTCGATGCGGCCCATATGGTCACTGACATCGCCACCCTGGGCGCCTCCACCCTGACCGCCGTGCTCATGCAGCGAAGGCCTACGGCCAGACGTACCTGGGGCTGGGCCCGATTGGAGGTCATCACCGCGGCCGTGGGTTCGATGGTCCTCTTCGTCGTCGGGGTCTATGCGCTGGTCGAGGCTGGTCGTCGGCTCTTCGGGGCTGAAGCCCATCAGGTCAGGACGCCCGCTTTCCTGCTCTTCTTCGGTGTCGTAGGTGTGCTGGCCAATCTGAGTTCCCTCTTGGTGCTCTTCCGTCAGCGTGGGGACAATCTCAATATGAAAGCCGCCTTCCTGGAGGTGATGAACGATGCCTTGGGCTCGTTCGCGGTCGTTGTCTCGGCGGTGGTCCTGCTGCTGACCGGCTGGGGCGCTTTCGACGCGGTCGCGGGTGGAGTCATCGCGCTGATGATGATTCCACGTTCGCTCTCCCTGCTGGTAAGCAGCGTGAAGGTGCTCTTGGAGCAGACGCCGGACGATTTGGATATGGACGAAGTGCGCCGGCACCTTGAGGGGGTGCCTGGCGTCGTATCCGTCCACGACCTGCACGCCAGCGCCGTTTCCACCGGCATGACCCAGCTCTCCGCCCACGTCACGGTCGAGACTGGCACGACCATGCGGAAGGCCTGCGAAATCATGGAAAGCATGCAGGAATGCTTGCGCAAGCACTTTCCGATCAGCGTGGAGCACACGACCTTCCAGATCGAGCCCCAGGGCTACCGGGAGGATGCGGGCGAACACTTGGAGATGTGAGCCGTATGCCGGCTGCTGCGCTTTCATGGGCCTAGACGCGCTTGGTCCCGAGGCCGGTCAGTCAAGCAAGGCGCCTCAGCCCCCTAGATGCGACGTAGGACTGTGACGACCTTGCCCATGATTGTGGCTTCCGAGCCGTCGATGGGGGAGTACGCCGGGTTGTGGGGCATCAGCCAGACGTGCCCATCCTCACGGCGGAAGGTCTTGACTGTGGCCTCGTCGTCCAGTAGGGCGGCGACGATGTCGCCGTTCTCGGCCTCGGACTGCTCGCGCACGACTACGAAGTCGCCATCGCAAATAGCCGCTTCGATCATCGAATCACCATGAACCTCCAGCATGAAAAGCTGGCCGGAACCGGTCAAGCGCTCGGGCAGGCGCATCACATCGTCCACATGTTGCTCAGCGGTGATTGGCTGGCCCGCGGCTATTCGCCCGACCAGCGGCACGTCACGGGAGCGCTCGATGGCCTCATCGCGGCCCTCGATGATAGCGGGGAAGTCGATGATGACGGAGCTTGAGCTTGTGCCGTCAGCGGTTGGCTCTGGCCGCTCAACCAATTCAATGGCCCGGCCTTTGTTGGCGTTGGTGCGGATATAACCGAGCTCTTCGAGGACTTGCAGCTGGTGCTTGACCGACGATGGGCTCTTCAGGCCGGCGGCCAATCCGATCTCCCGGTAGGAGGGTGCGAAGCCTTTGGAGGCGAGGTGGGTGCGGATGGCCTCCAGGACGCGCGTTTGCCTAGCGGTAAGGGACGGTTGACCGCCAGGTTGCCGGACGCTATGACGCGCCGCCTCGCCGCCTGTGAAGGGGATGGTGCCCACAGTGACTCCTTTCGCTCTTTGCGGAAGTATAGCCGAAAAAACATAAGAATTCAAACAAATGTTCGAACAAGGCTTGCGTCTGGGCTCGCCTCGCGGCAAGATTAGAACATCTGTTCGATAGAACAAATGTTCGCAAAGGAGTCGAGCATGAGCGCAGCGATGATCACCCGGGTGAATCCAGGGTCTCTGCCCACCTTCGGTCGGCGTTCCAGCGGGCGGGAGCCGTCCAGGTTCCGCCGTCTGGGGGCCATGATCCTGGGTCTGGCCCTGGCCCTGAGCGGGGCTGGACTGGCCATCGGCAATCAGGCTCGTTCGGACGCGGTCGTTCAGGAGGTCACCGCTTACACAGTGCGTCCGGGTGATACCTTATGGACCTACGCCAAGATGGTGACGCCCGCCGGTGGGGATGTTTCCGAGACCGTGGACCAATTGATGGAGCTCAACGGCTTGAGCTCACCCACCCTCCAAACCGGCCAGCGGCTCGTCGTGCCGAAGCGATGAACGCCCGCCTCGACTCGTCGAGGCTTCTTTTTGCGCGCCAAGCGGGCTATCATCGGTTGGTATGCATTGTCCTTTTTGCCAGAACCCAGACACGAAAGTCGTTGATACCCGCATCAGCGACGACGGCTACGCCATACGACGACGGCGCGAGTGCCCCAGGTGCTCCAGGCGTTTCACCACCATTGAGACCTCGGCCCTGCTGGTCAAAAAGCACTCAGGCAATAGCGAGCCCTTTAACAGGGACAAGGTCATAGCCGGCGTACGCAAGGCCTGTCAAGGTCGTCACATCGAGGAGGACGCCCTCAAGCAGCTGGGGCAGCAAGTCGAGGAGGATTTGCGCTCGCGTGGTTTGGCCCAAGTGGACTCAGAGGAAGTGGGCAAGGCCATACTCGGACCCTTGCGCAAGCTGGACGAGGTCGCCTACCTGCGTTTCGCCTCGGTCTACCAGAGTTTCAACGGTCTGGAGGACTTCCAACGGGCCATCGACGAGTTGAAGGCCGAAGACGAGGCCGACCTGCAGGTGGCCGAGGGCCGCTGAAGGTCGTTGGGTTTGGCGGTAGAGACCAGCGTCTTCCTCAGCGTTCTTCGCCTTCCTTGCGTTCCACGATGACCAGCTGCTGGGTGGGCCGCGTCATCGCCACGTAGATGTCCGATGCCGCCGTCAGGCGGGAGGGGGCCTCGTCGGCGATGCGTTCGGGGTCAGTCAGGACGACCCCGTCGAATTCCAAACCCTTGGTCCCTCGCGTGTCAGTCACCAAAATTTGGCGGTCCCAGGAATCCTCGGCAGCTAAACGGTCGGCTGCTTCGCCGCCCGCGGAAGCTCGGTAGGCCTTGCCCACGGCGGCTTTCAAGGGGGCCACTTGGTCTTGGGAGCCGATGACCGCCACCCGACCGGTGCCGTCCTCGGCAATGAACCTGCCGGCCATTTCGGCTGCGGCCTGGGCGGCGGCTTCCACCGCACCGTTATCGTCAGTGACCGTGATTCGGCGCACAGCATCGGGCACGGTGCGCACGGCCTTGAGCGTGGAGACGCGCAGCCCCTCCGAGCGAGCGTATTCGCCGGCCAGCTCCGAAACCTCCCTGGGGTTGCGGTAGTCAATCGTCAACTCGCTCAGGTCCCAGCCATCTTCGCCGAAAAGCTGGTTCATGGTCCTTTCCCAGGAGCGGGTGCCTCCCAAGGCCGAGGTCTGAGCCACGTCGCCGACAATCGTGAATGAGCGCGAAGGGCAGCGACGGATCAACATCCGCCAATCCATGCTGGTCAGCTCCTGGGCTTCGTCGACGACGATATGCCCAAAGGCCCACTGGCGGTCCTCGGCCGCTCGCTGGGCTGCCGCCTGGGAGTCCAAACCGTTGATGTTGTCCAAGAGCATCCGCGAGGTCACCAGCCCGTTGCCTATTCCATTCTGGGCCAGCGTGTCCTTGGCGAACTGTTGTTCCTCGGCCTGCTGTGAGGCCTCGGCCGCCTGCCTGGCGGCCTGCCGGGGATCAGGGCCCAGGAGCTCCATCGCCTCGTCCAACAGAGGGATGTCGGAGACTGTCAAGGGCGATCCCTTGGGTCTCGTCAGGGCTTCCACCTGGCTGGGGCTCAGCCAAGGCGCCAGTCGAGCCAGGAAGGCTGGCCGGGACCAGAGGTTCTCCAGGAGCCACTCCGGCCGCATTGGCAGCCAGGCCAGGTTGATCGCCTTGCGTACGGGGTCGCTCAAGCGCAGAAGGGAGCGGACCCGGGAGAGCTCGTCGCTCTCGGGTGTGTAGTCCAGGCTCTGCGCGTAGCGGTTCTCCATCGTTTGGAGGATGGACTTGACGAAAGTCTCGCGGGCCTTATTGTGGCTCTGGCGCGTTCGCCGGGCATCGGTCAAGGCCTGCTGGACGTCAACCGCCAGCATGGGGACGGCGATGCCTTCGATCCGAACGGTCGGCAGCTCGGCTGGCACCCGCTCCCGGCTGCGAACGGCGCCGGCGATGACGGAAGCCATCCGTCCATCGCCCTTGAGCCTGGCCACTTCGGGTCTGTCGTTCGCTTGGGCCACTACCCCTGGGATCAGGTCCGCTATCGTGCGGCTGAGCACTCCGGTCTCGCCCAGCGAGGGCAGGACCTGATCGATGTAGCGCAGGAAGTCAGGGGAGGGGCCGACCACCAGGACGCCTGACCGTTCCAAGGTGGAACGGTGGGTGTACAGGAGATAGGCCGCCCGGTGGAGGGCCACGGCGGTCTTGCCGGTGCCAGGGCCTCCTTGGACGACCAGGGCATGGGCCATGTCGGAGCGGATGATGCGGTCCTGTTCGGCCTGAATGGTCGCTACGATGTCGGTCATCCGCCCGGTGCGGCGGCTGGACAGGGTGGCCAGGAGGGCCCCCTCGCCGGCCAGGGTGCCCTGGTTGGCGGCCTGACCCACCTCGGGCGAATTCAGGTCCAGAACCTCGTCTTCGATGCTCGTCACGGTGCGGAAGCTCAGGCTGATGTGCCGACGCAGGACGATGTCGCCGTGGGAGGAGGGCGTCGCCTCGTAGAAGGGGCGGGCCGCTTCAGCCCGCCAGTCGGTCAGGATCGGATCGTGGCTTTCGCTGGACAGGCCGATGCGACCGATGTAGCGTCGCTGGCCGTCCTTGTCGTCGAGCCGCCCGAAGACCAGGCGATCCTCGACGGCTCGTAGTTGGGCCAGCCGGTCCTCGTACAGGGAGGCGAAGGAGTCGCGCTCCGTGCGCTGGGTGGGGGAGCCGTGGGAGCCAGCCGCGCGCACTGAGTCCAGGCGGGACCTGGTTTGGGTGCGCAAGGCGTCCAGACGGCCGTAAGCGCGGTCCACGGACCGCTGTTCGTCATGGAGTTGTGAGGAATAGGTTGACATGCGCTTCCTGTCTGTTCCCATGCGCGCTCAAGGCGCGAAGACGCTTCAAACCAAGTTATTCAGTGTATCGTCTGGCCTCTACTTCCCCACCCCTGCTCCGTCGCCTCAGGGGAGGGGCGCGGGGCTGATGGGTCGGCATGGGCGGCGCGTCAGGCTTTGGGCTTATCCGAGGTCTTTGACCGCGGTTTGAGGTTTTCTTCGCCTCAGTGGTGGAGATATGGCTAGGAAGTGGTAGAAAATGGTGATAGGTGGGGTAGAGTGGGGAATATTGCGTTTGGGGGCGCTCGGTCTGGGGCGCAGACGCGATACAACGGGCCAACAATGCCGAGGAGGTGGCAGCGATGGTAGGACAGGAATACGACCGTCCCGTATCGCCGAACCCAGCCTCGGAACGCGATCCCGAGCCACTCCAGCCCTTGCCCCTGCTCCTAGGCACTTACACGCCGAAAATGGACGCCAAAGGGCGCCTGGCCCTGCCCGCCAAATTCCGCAACAGGCTGGGCGCAGGCCTAGTCATGGCCCGAGGCCAGGAGCGGTGCGTCTACTTACTGCCGGCCGACGAATTCCGGCGAATCGCCGTCCGCATCCAGCGCACTTCGATGGGAGACCGCTCCGCGCGCGAATACCTGCGCGTCTTCCTATCCGGCGCCGTGGATCAGGAGCCCGACAAGCAGGGACGGATTCTCGTTCCCCCGATGCTGCGCGAATACGCCCATCTGGACCAGTCCGTCGTCGTGATCGGCGTGGGCACCCGGGCTGAGATTTGGGACCAGGAATCCTGGCAAACCTATCTGGCCAGCAAGGAGCAGGGCTACTCAGACATAGCGGACGATGTGTTACCGGCGGTGGACTTCTGATGGCGGGGACAAGCGAGACCGGAATCGCCAGCGGTTCCTCGCCGCTGGGGCCGATAGAGACCATTCACGCCCCGGTGCTGTTGGACGAGTGCGTCGCCCTGGTCACTCCGGCCCTGGACGGTCCAGATCCCTGGGTCGTGGATTGCACGTTGGGGCTCGCTGGCCACGCCTGCGCCTTCCTGAAAGCGGCGCCCGCCGCCCACCTGATCGGCATCGACCGTGACCAGGAGGCCTTGGGTCTGGCCAGCGAACGCATGGCCCGGGAAGGGTTGGGGGACCGCTTCGTGCCCGTGCACGCCGCCTTCGATCAGCTGGAGGACATCTTGAAGGACCGGGGACTGAAGCGGGTGAGCGCGGTCTTCATGGACCTGGGATTGTCCAGCCTGCAAATCGACGAACGCTCCCGGGGCTTCTCTTACAGCCAGGACGCGCCTTTGGATATGCGGATGGATCCGAGCCAGAGTTTGACCGCCGCCCAAATCCTGGCCGATTATTCCGAAGAGGACCTGGCCCGGATTTTCCAAGACTACGGGGAGGAGCACCACGCCCGACGGATCGCCCGGGCGCTGGCCCAAGCCCGCCAACGGCAGCCAGTGCGCACCTCAGCCCAGTTGGACCGACTGGTCGACCAGGCCGTACCCCGCGCCCACCGGGCTCCCGGCAACCCCGCCAAGCGGGTCTTCCAAGCCTTGAGGATCGAGGTGAACGGCGAGCTGGACAAGCTGGTCCGAACCTTGCCCCAAGCTGTGGCCCGGCTTCGGGTCGGCGGCCGCTTGGTCGTGGAGTCCTACCACTCCTTGGAGGACCGCAGCGTCAAACGTTTCATGGCCTCTGGGCTCCAAGCCAAGCTGCCCCAAGGGCTCCCGGTCGTACCGCAGTCCGCCCGCCCCGTCTTCCTGGACCTGACCCACGGCGCCCGCAAGGCCGATGCCGATCAGGTGGCTGCCAACCCCCGTTCCGCCTCAGTGCGGTTGCGGGCGGTGGAAGTTAGCCGACCTATACCGGCCGAGCGGATCGAACGCTGGCGGGAGGAGTCCAGTCAACCCGTCTACCGAGCCAACATGCACCCTTCAAGGAGACGATGATCATGGCCGCTTCAGCACGTTCCGTGCGTTCTAAAACCGCGCCCGACAAGCGCCGCCCAGCCACCCAGGCCGAGCCCCGCCGTCCCCAACTGAGCCTGATCGAAGGCGGACGCTCCGCAGCCCCGGACGGTTGGGGGGACCGCGCTCGCCGTGTCATCACCTGGGCCGGCACGCGCTCCACGCCGCTGATTCAGTTCGTGCTTTCCGCGGTCTTCCTGATGGCATGCCTGCTGGGCTCCCTCCTCCTGCGCACCCAGATGGTCCAGAACTCGTTCGAGGCCAGCGCCGTGCAAACCTCGATCAGCAAGCTGACCCAGGATGTGCAGGATGACCAAGACAAGTTGGATCAACTCCAAGCCTCGCTGCCTGACAGGGCCCAACAGATGGGCATGGTGCCCCAGCAGGGGACCAACTCCATCGATTTGAACGGGTACCAACCCAGCCCGCAGATGCAGACGAAGAACTCTCAGCAGGGCCAAGCCCAGGTTCAGGGGAAGGCGCCGACGGATAGGGCTGGCCAGCGGTGATCCGCCTGCCAGGGGGCCAGGGCCCAGGGGCATCCGGCTTCCCCAGGCGGTCGGCTTCCCCCTCCCGCCCGCAGTCCAATCCCGTCCAGGGGCGGGGCACCCGTGGCTTGGACGCCCGTTCCTTCGCCATACGCTCGATAGTCGTCGCGCTCATCCTGGCCTTAGTGACCGCTGTCGCCCTGGGCAAACTGGCCTGGATCCAGCTCTTCCAGGGGCAGGCCACCGCCGAGGCGGCGACCCGCAGCAGGACCGTGCCCCACACCCTGAAAGCCCAGCGTGGACGCATCCTTGATGCCAACGGCATGATCCTGGCCCAGAGCGTGGAACGCTACACCATCGTCGGCAGCCCCAAGGCCGCCGCCGACTTCATACCAGTGGATTGCACCAAGCAGACCGAGGGCAACTGCCACGCCATCAACGGCAAGCCGGTGGGCGCGACCGGTCCGGCTGCCGTGGCGCGCATCCTGGCCCCGACCCTGGGCATGAACCAGATGGAGCTCGGCGCCAAGCTTGTGGGCTCCAACAGTTACGTGGTCCTGAAAAAGGATGTGACCCCTCAGGTCAAGCGCGCGATCGATAAGCTGGGGCTGGCCGGCGTGATTTCCGCGGAGCTGAGCAACCAGCGCTCGTACCCCCACCGCGACCTGATGGGCTCCCTCCTGGGCGGTGTGGACGCGAACGGCAAGGGGGTGGCCGGGATCGAGTACATGGAGGACGCGGCCCTGACCGGTAAGGACGGATACGAGGTCTACCAGCAGGGCATGTACGGCCAGCAGATCCCCGGCACTGAGTCCAAGTCCCAGCCGCCGGTTGACGGCAAGGATGTGCGTTTGACCATAGACGGGGACGTGCAGTGGTACGTGCAGAAGGCCCTGGCGGACGGCAAGGCCAAGTACCATGCGGGCTGGGTGATGGCCGTGGTCCAAGAGCCTTCCGCCGGGCGGATAATCGCGCTGGCGGACACTGAGAGCAAGGCGGCCGGCTCCGCTGAGGCCAAGATGAACCCGCCGCTCGTCGTCACGCAGACCTTCGAGCCCGGGTCGATCGGCAAGACGATCACGCTCTCCGGGATGCTCCAGGAAGGCACGCGGCAGATGACCGACAAGTTCACCGTGCCCGACCGGATCAAGGTGGACGGCCAGGAGTATCACGACGCGACCGAGCATGGGCCCGAGCGCTGGACCATGGCCGGCATCCTGCAGAATTCCTCGAACGTTGGCATGGTAATGGCCAGCGATAAGTACACCGACCAGCAGCGCTACGAATACCTGACCAAGTTCGGCATAGGGCAGTCCTCAGGGTTGGGCCTGCAGGGCGAGTCCAAGGGCCTGCTGACGCCGCCGAGCGCTTGGGACCGGCGCACGCGCAACACGGTCCTCTTCGGTCAGGGCTACGCCACCAACGCCATTCAGCTGACCAACGCCGTCGCCACCATCGCCAACAAGGGCGTGCGCAACCAGCAGAGCCTGATCAAGTCGGTTTCCGACGAGGACGGCAAGCCCGGGCAGTCGCCCTCCAGCCAGGCAACGCGCGTAATCGATGAACAGGTGGCGGCCCAGGTGATGAACGGCATGGAATCCGTGGCTGACAAGTTCAAGAACGTGGCCGCGGTGGACGGCTACCGGGTGGCCTCCAAGACCGGCACCGCCGAGGTGGCTGGCCAGGATGGCAGGCTCACCTCGATCATCAGCGATTGGGTGGGCGTCATACCGGCCGACAATCCTCGCTTCGTGGTCACCGTCGTGATGAAGGACCCTCAGGGCACCTTCGGCGGTCTGACCGCTGGACCGGTCTTCGCTCAAATTGGTGAATTCCTTATGCAGAAATATGAGCTGCCTCCCTCAGCCCCGCGCACGGATGCTATCCCTGTTCAATGGTGATAAGCATGAGAGGGAGCGCGCCTGATGCTCGCGAGCCCTATGGCGGAGAGGCGGAGTCATGAGCGCGCTGAGCGAGTCGATCCGCCAACGGATGACCCTGGGCTATTTGCGTGGCCACTACGGTCTGGAGCTCCTACCCCCGGCGGCTGAAGATGTGACCGTGACCTCCTTGGCCGACGACTTGGCTTCGGTACGGCCCGGCAGCCTCTATATGCCGTACTTACGGCCCAATGAGGCCGAGACCACTGCGGAGGGTCTGCCATCCGACGCTGGCCTGGGCGACGATGCGCAGTCCGGCCGGGAGACCAAACAGGGGCGGCACGCTGCGCCTGCAGGGCCATCTGTTCAGGTCGGGTCGCAGGAGCAGGGCGGGTCACCTGTCCAGCCGACGCCAACCACCGCTGACGAAGCGGCGCTGGTCGCGCAGGCCGAGCTTGCGGGCGCCTACGCGGTCCTCCTGCCTACCCGCAGCCCAGGGCAGGAGACTCCTAGCGCCGACATTCCGTTGCTTATTGGCGACTTGGCGCCTGACCAACTGGGCCGAATCCTGTCCAATGCCGCTGGCGACCCTTCCGCGTCCTTGGCGGTCTTCGCCATGGTCGGCGACGATGTGTACGGCCAGGCCGCGGATCTGGCTGACTTCTTGCATACGCTGGGAAATCCGGTCGGGATGATCGCCGCCTCAGGCTCAGCATCCCTGGACCGCCCCCTGGATCTGCAGGGGCCCTTGAGCATGTTCGATCTGCAACGCGCTCTCGCCATCTGTCTGGAAGACGGGGCCGCGGCGGTCGTGATTGAGGCCGACCCAGCCACGTTGCAAGAGGATGCCTTACGCGGCGTGCAAATAGACGTGCTGGCTTTCCCTGACGATGCCGGACCGTCTGGTGGGCCCGTCGGAGCCCTGGCCCGCTTCCATGACGGCAGGCGGGGCAGGGCTTCCGCGGCCGCCCGGCGCTATGGATTCTCATTCGGGGGTAGCACGCAGGTGGCCAGGCGGGGCGATGAGTCCGACGAGATGGCCCGCCAAGCTCTTCCTGGCGGCGATCAGGCCCATCTCAACCAGCTCTCATTGAATATTGCGATGACTGTGGCCGCTGGTGTCAAACGCAGTCACATCCGCAGCGCGCTTGAAGCCTCCCAGGAGCTTTCCTAGGGGCGAAAGGCCACGAGAACATGCATGTACGGAATGGACCCAGGTCCGCTTGGCGGTGCGATGGCCGATGCCGCGGGTGGTCTGGAAGGGACGAGAGGTGACGATGGAAAAGGCTGAGCGGCCGGTGCTGATGCCCATGACCCTGAAGCAGGTGGCCCAAGCCGTCCACGGGCGGATTACGCCCGCTGCGGCGAAGGGCGGGCTGGACCTGCCGATAGCGAATGTGACGACGGACTCGCGGCAGGTGGGTCCAGGCTCCCTGTTCGTGGCGATAGCCGGCGAAAGGGTGGACGGCCACCGCTTCCTGGGCCAGGCAGCCGAGCAAGGCGCCATCGGGGCCCTGGTGAGCGAGGAGCAGGCGGATGCGGACCTGCCCCAGGTCGTCGTCGAGGATACCGTCCAAGCCTTGGGTCAGTTAGCGGCCAGCAATGTGGAGCGCCGCCGGGCTTTGGACGCTCCCTTCACGCTGGTGGCCATCACCGGATCAGTGGGCAAGAC
This sequence comes from Bifidobacterium actinocoloniiforme DSM 22766, assembly GCF_001263395.1. NCBI lineage: Bacteria > Bacillati > Actinomycetota > Actinomycetes > Bifidobacteriales > Bifidobacteriaceae > Bifidobacterium > Bifidobacterium actinocoloniiforme. Next base: position 272,620 of record NZ_CP011786.1, read on the forward strand.
CACGACCAAAGACCTCCTGGCCGCCATGCTGGCTAAGCTCGGACCCACTGTGGCCCCGGTAGGCTCCTTCAACAACGAGATAGGCCTGCCCCTGACCGCCCTGCGCGTGGGGCCTGACACCCGCTATTTGGTGGCGGAGATGGGCGCCAGCCAAGTGGGCGACATCGCTTACCTGACATCGATAGCCCCGCCAGATATAGCGGTGGTCCTCAAAGTCGGTGTGGCGCACCTGGGCGTGTTCGGCTCGGTTGAACGGATAGCCCAAGCCAAGAGCGAGCTGGTACGAGGGCTGCGCCCGCATGGCCTGGCGGTGCTCAACGCCGACGACGAGCGGGTGGCCGCGATGGCCCAGCTGGCGCCCGGCCGCGTCCTGCGATTCGGCTTGGGCGGAGCTGAGCGGCCTGACGATCCAGGTCTCGACATGACCGCCAGGGACATCACCACCGACGACCTGGACCGTCCCTCCTTCCAGCTTGAGGCCAGGGGAGAGCGGCCGGTCGCCGCCAGCCTGGCCCTGAGCGGCGAGCACAATGTGATGAACGCCCTGGCCGCGGCATGCGTGGCACATGAGCTTGGCCTGCCGCTGGAGGACATCAGCGCGTCCCTGAGCGCCCAAGGTAGGCGCAGCCCCCACCGAATGGCGGTCAGCCAGGTGGAGGAGGATGGGGCGCGCTTCACGCTGATCGACGACTCCTTTAATGCGAATCCTGACTCCATGAGCGCCGGTCTGAGGGCCCTGGCCTCGTGGAAGGAACCAACCGGGGGCCAGGACGGCGCGGCGCAAGCGGAGCCTTACCGGGTCGCCGTTCTGGGCGGGATGCTGGAACTGGGCGAGGGCACCATGGACCTCCACCGTCAGGTGGGCGCCCTGTGCGTCAGCCTGGGATTAGACGCTCTGGTGGCGGTCGGCGGCGAGCGCGGCCAGCTGACCGACATGGCTGGCGCTATGGTGGAGGGGGCCAGGCGGGCATCCGCCGCGCAAGGGTCCAAGCATGCCGGGATGCGGCTCTTCCAGGCGCCGGACACCGGCCAGGCCGACCGGTTCGTGCGTGACTTGGCCAGCGGCCATCCTGGTTGCGTGGTCTTGCTGAAGGGCTCCCACATGTCTGGGCTGGATGCCCTGGCTGAGCGTTGGCAGAGCGGAAGATTCGGAGAGCAGCAGTGATTTCCCTGATCATAGGCATCATCATCTCCCTGATCGTCACCTTCGGGGGGACGCCCTTGCTGGTGCGCCTGCTGCACGAGCGTCACTACGGGCAGTACATCCGTCAGGACGGGCCCCAGTCCCACCTGGTCAAACGCGGGACCCCCACGATGGGCGGATTGATCGTCAACCTGGCCATCGTCTTGGGTTGGGCGGGCTCCGCCTTCTACCGCTACCTGTCCAGGGGCGATAAGCCTTCCCTATCGGCTATGCTGGTCCTGTTCGCCATGCTTTCGATGGGGATGCTCGGCTTCATTGACGACTTCACTAAGGTACGCAAGAAGCAGAACCTTGGTCTGTCTGTGGCCGGCAAGTTCATAGGTCAGTTCATCCTGGCCACGATTTACGCCGTCCTGGCGCTTCTGCTGCCCACTAAGACCGGTTTCCACTCCGCCCAGGCGGGCATATCGTTCGTGGAACGCCCGATCATCTCCTTCGAGTTCGCCGGACGCGCGGTGGCCATCATCCTGTTCGTCTTGTGGGTGAACCTGTTGATGACGGCTTGGAGCAATGCGTTCAACCTGACCGATGGCTTGGATGGCCTGGCTTCCGGTTCCTCGATGATCGCCTTCACTGGTTATGCCATGATCGCTTTCTGGGAGTCCTACCATGTGAGGGGCGGCAGCCACGCCGGTCATTCGTACGCGGTGTCCGACCCCTTGGATCTGACGATCATCGCCTGCTGCGCTGCCGTGGCTTGCTTCGGCTTCCTGTGGTATAACACGAATCCGGCCTCCATCTTCATGGGCGATACGGGCTCCCTGGCCCTGGGCGGCCTGTTCGCGGCCCTGTCCATCGCCACCCACACTGAGCTTCTGGCCGTGATTCTGGGTGGCTTGTTCGTGATGGAGACCGCCTCCGACGTGATCCAGGTGGGCTTCTTCAAGATGACCCACAGGCGCGTGTTCAAGATGGCGCCCATCCATCATCATTTCGAGCTGCTGGGTTGGCAGGAGTCCAAGGTCGTGGTCCGCTTCTGGATGATCGAGTTGATTTTCGTGCTGATGGCCTTGGTCCTGTTCTACGCGGATTGGCTGGCCAGGTCGGGCTTGGCCCTATGAGTCCTGGGCGCAGGCGGTTTGGGCGAACGGATGAGTGAGCCGCGTGGATTATGTGGATGAACCTGGAGGATGCGACGATGAATATCAGCGATAAGCGTGTGCTGGTGGCTGGATTGGGCGTATCCGGCCGCAGCGCGGTCCAAGCCTTGCAGGGGAGGGCCCGGGCGGTGACCAGCGTGGATGAACGAGCCCAGGACGCTGACTTATCCTCCTTCGACCAGGTGGACTGGAGCCAGGTGGATGTGGTCATGACCTCCCCGGTTTTCAATCCGCGCACCCCTTTCATCCAAGAGGCCCAGGAGCGTGGGATCCCGGTCATCAGCGAGGTGGAGCTGGCCTGGGACCTGCGTGCGCCCGCCGCCAAGACCGGGCGGCCCGCCCCCTGGATCGGCATCACCGGAACGAACGGCAAGACCTCCACCACCAGCATGACCGCGGCTATGATGAGTTCTTCGGGCTATGACGCGCCTGCGGTCGGCAACATCGGCAAGGCCGTCTCCCAGGCCGCCCTGGACCCCAGCCACGACGTCCTGTGCGTGGAATTAAGCTCCTTCCAGCTCCACTTCACCAACTCCCTGGCCCTGGAGTGCGCCGCCATCACCAACCTTGCGGCGGACCACTTGGACTGGCATGGGGGCTTCGAGGCCTACGCGGCCGACAAGGCTAAGATTTACCGGGGCGTGCGCAAGGCCCTGGTCTACAACGCTGACGACCGGCGGGTGAGCGTGATCGCCGCAGCCGCCCAGTTGGCCCCAGGTTGCCTGCGTGTGGGCTTCACGCTGGGGCAGCCCGAAGCGGGGATGATCGGCGTCTCGGATGGTTGGATTGTCGACATGAGCGGAGTGGCCGGTGGCCCGGTGGGCCAAGCCGAGCGCATCGCCCCCCTGCGCGGCTTGCAGGGGATGAGCGAGCCGGACGGGCGCGTTTACCCCCACCTGCTGGCCGATGCCCTGTGCGCGTTCGCCCTGGCTCTTGGCGCGGGCGCCGATCGGGCCGCCGCTACCAAGGCCATGGCCTGCTTCAAACCAGGCGATCACCGCATCGAAACGGTAGCCCAGCTAGGAGCGGGCGCCGATGCCATCCGCTTCGTCGACGATTCCAAGGCCACCAACGCTCACGCCGCCCGAGCCTCCCTGTCCAGCTACCAGCCCGGGTCCGTGGTCTGGATCGCCGGAGGCCTGGCCAAGGGAGCGCGTTTCGAGGACCTAGTGGCCAGCCAAGCCTCGCGCCTGGCGGCTGCCGTCGTCATCGGCCGCGATCCCGAGCCCATCCTCCAAGCCTTGTCCTCGCAAGCCCCGAAGCTGCCGGTAGAGCGGGTGGAGCCAGACCCCGCCGATTCGGTCATGGCCCGGGCCGTCGCGGCCGCCGGCCGGTTCGCCAAGCCAGGCCATGTGGTCTTGTTGGCGCCGGCCTGCGCGTCAATGGATCAATTCAAGTCCTATGCCGAGCGAGGGCGGATGTTCGCCTTAGAGGCCGAACGATGGGTCAATGGCCATGAGGCTGCCTGATTTCAACCTACAGGTCAAGCCCCGATCCGCCTCCTCTGGCAAGGGGCGTACCAGTGATGGCGGGCGTGTGAGGCGACCGGCGGGTCCTGCGAAAACCGCAAGCAAAACCCCGGCAGCGCGTGCGCAAACCTCCTACCAGGGCGTCCGGGCCCTGCTCAACCCCTTGTGGTGCTACTACGGGTTCATCACCATAGTGGTGGCCCTGACCGTCTTCGGCCTGATGATGGTCTTCTCCAGTTCCTCCGTCGATATGGTGGCCCAAGGCAATTCGCCTTGGAGTCAAGCCATCCGTCAGTCCGGCTTCTGCCTGGGGGGTTTCGCCCTCGCCTTCGTGGCCATGCGGTTCAAGGCCTCCACCTACCGCAAGGTCAGCCTGCCCGCTGTGTGGTTCGGCCTCTTCTTGCAAATGCTCACCTTCACCCCCTTGGGTCGGGCGGCGGGTGGCAACGCAGGCTGGATTTTCATCGGTGGCTTCTCCTTGCAACCGGCAGAGGTGTTGAAACTGGCCCTGTGCATTTGGCTGCCCGGCGCGCTGATCGACGCGGCCGACCGCAGCGGGCAGGGCGAGGGCCTGAAGGCCTACTGGCGTCCGGCGGCTGGTTTCCTGGCCGCCTTTGGCCTGATCATGGCGGGCAAGGATCTGGGCACGGCCATGATCATCGTATTCATCGGCCTGGTCGCTTTCTTCGTCTCGGGCTTCCCCCTTAAGTGGTTCTTCACTGCCGCGGTCGCCGGCGTAGCCGGGATTATCGGCTTCTTCGTCCTGGGGCACGGTAACCGCATGCAGCGGATCATGGCCGCATACGGCGAGTGCTCTTCCGACGATTTGAAAGGCGTGTGCTACCAATCAGTCCACGGCTTGTACGCGATGGCATCGGGCGGGTTGACCGGCGTCGGACTGGGCAATTCGCGTGAAAAATGGAACTACCTGCCCGAAGCCCATAACGACTTCATCTTCGCGGTGATCGGCGAGGAAACAGGATTCATCGGGGCCGTTATCGTCATTCTGGCTTTCGTGGCGGTGGGTTGGTGCATGTTGCGCGTAGCCTTGACCACGCCGGATCCCTACGCTCGCATAGTCTTGGTCTGCATGGCTTTCTGGATCGTCGGCCAGGCCCTGATCAACATCTCCGTCGTCCTAGGCCTCCTGCCGGTCATGGGCCTGCCTCTCCCGTTCGTCTCCGCCGGAGGCACGGCCCTCGTCCTGTGCTTGGTGGCGGCGGGCGTGGCGGTTCCGATGATGCGAACCCACCCCGACATCCAAGCCGCGGTCTCGAAGATTTAAAGGCTCCGATCGCCCCGGATCATTCGTCAGTGGTCCGGCTATGCTCGTATCTGGACGATTCTGGTGGAGGAGAGGGCATGAGCTCACAGTCAGCGGTTCACGTGGTCTTAGCCGGGGGCGGCACAGCGGGCCATGTCAACCCCCTGCTCTCGGTGGCGGCGGCGATCAAGGCGGAACGGCCCCGCGCCCGCGTATCGGTCATCGGCACCGCGGTCGGCCTGGAGCAACACCTGGTGCCCGAGGCGGGCCTCGACCTCGATGCGATCGACAAACTGCCTTTCCCTCGTAAACCTAATATGCAGGCCCTGCGCTTCCCGGGCCGCTGGAGGCGGCAGGTGAGGCGGACCCGGACGATTCTGCAAACCCGCCAGGCCGACGTGGTGGTGGGTTTCGGCGGTTATGCGTCCGCGCCGGCCTACCGGGCGGCCCATCAGATGGGGCTGCCAATCGCCCTGCATGAGCAGAACGCCAGGGCTGGCATGGCCAACAAGTTGGGCGCGTGCTGGGCTGATTACATTGGCACCGCTTACGATTGCACTGGTTTGAAGCCGCGTCGCGGGGCCAGGATCGAACGGGTGGGGCTGCCATTGCGCCCGGCCATTGCCAGCCTGTGCGAGCAGGTGGAGCGGTCGCGGGAGCAGGCGCGGCGGCAGGCGGCCGCCAGTCTAGGGCTGGATCCCGAGCGCCCGGTCCTGGTCGTCACCGGCGGCTCCTTGGGGGCCTTGAGCCTGAATCGGGCGGTCAGCGCTGCGGCTCCGGCTCTCTTGCGGACGGCGCAGGTGGTGCACCTGACCGGTAAGGGCAAGGCCGAGGCTGTGCAGGAGAGCGTGGCTAAGCTAGCGGGGGACGAGGCCGTCAACGACCTGGACCCCTCGCACGCGGGCCGGGGTGACTACCATGTCGCCGCCTACTTAGAGCGCATCGATCTCGCTTTCGCATGCGCTGATTTGATTCTCTGCCGCTCAGGTGCGGGCACGGTCAGCGAGCTGACCGCCCTGGGCCTGCCGGCGGTCTATGTCCCCCTGCCGGTCGGCAATGGGGAGCAGCGCTTCAACGCCCAGCCGGTCGTGCAAGCCGGAGGCGGCCTCCTGGTTGAGGATCACGAGCTGACCTCCGACTGGGTGAGCCGCGAGTTGCCGCCCCTGTTGGCCAACCAACCCCGCCTGCAGGAAATGGGGCGCTCGGCATGGTCGTACGGCATTCGTGACGCCGCTCAGGCCATGGCCCACAGGGTCTTGGACCTGGCCGACGCGCACGGTTAGGGGACTGAGCACAGGCCTTGTGAGCGTTCCTGGCGGAAGGTCGCCAAAGGCAGCCGACTGAGCAGGCCGACAGGCATAATGGATGCAGATGACGATTTAGGAGATGCCTCTTGTCCCAGCAGTCCACTAGTTCATTGAGACCCGACGCGCTCGACCCCACCAGCCGGGTTTTCGAATCGGGCAAGCCCACGCTCCAGGACTTGGGCCGTACCCACTTTATCGGTATCGGCGGCGCCGGCATGAGCGTCTTGGCCCTGATGCTCAAGCAGGCGGGGCTGGAGGTCACCGGCTCTGACCGGCAGTCCTCAGCCAAGACCCGCGAGCTGGAGGGCTTGGGCATACCGGTGTCCATCGGGCAGGCGGCCGGCAATGTGACTGGGGCGCGCACGGTGGTCTGGTCCTCAGCCATCAAGCCGGATAACCCGGAGATCATGGCCGCGCGCGCCAACGGCAGCGTCCTGGCCCACCGCTCCGATATCCTCGCCCTCCTGCTGGCCTCCCATACCGGGGTAACCGTGGCCGGAGCCCACGGCAAGACCACGACCAGCGCTTTGCTGGCCCATATCCTGTCCACTGCGGGCCGCGGACCCCTGGCTGACCCCTCCTATGCGGTGGGCGGTTCCATTCAATCCGCCCAAGGCCCGCAGGACGGGGGCCACTTGGGCTCCGGCCAGGTTTTGGTGGCAGAGGCCGACGAGTCGGATGGCTCCTTTGAGAAATACCATCCTCACATTGCTGTGATCACGAATGTGGAAGCCGACCATCTGGACCACTATGGCAGCGCCGAAGCCTTCCAAGCGGCCTTCGCCGAGCATGCGCGCCATGCTCAAGGCTGGGTCGTGGTCTGTGGGGACGATGACGGAGCGCGAAGCCTCCTGGCGCACTTGCGCGGCGACTGCCCGGCCCGGGTGGTGGTCTATACAACGGCTGACGAGGATCAGATTGACGAAGAAGGCTGGGATTCCTGGGCCCATGTGGCCCGTATCGAGGCTGAGCGGGAGAGTGCCGGCTCGGGTGCCGAACGCTTCCAACTGGAGCTTCCCCCCGGGTTGGGGGATCGCTCCGACGAGGACGTGGACGGGCGGACCCTGTCCGTCGAGCTGGCTGTGCCAGGCATCCACAACGCCCGCAACGCCAGCGCAGCCATCATCGCGGCCATCCTGCTTGGCATGAACCCCACCGATGCATGCACGGCCGCCTCTTCCTTCCAGGGCGCCTCCCGTCGTTTCGAGGTCAAAGGGCAGGAACGCGGCGTCACCGTTGTGGACGACTACGCGCACCATCCCACCGAGATCGCCGCTCTTTTGGCGGCTGCCCGCCGCCGTTACCCGCGCTCGCGCATCCACGTCCTCTTCCAACCCCACCTGTATTCGCGCACGCGATTTTTCGCCAGTCAGTTCGCCCAGGCCCTCGCGGCGGCGGACGATGTGGTCGTCACTGGCATTTACCCGGCCCGCGAGCGCCAGGAGGACTTCCCGGACGTAGGGCCGGAGACGATTGTGCGCAACTGGCAGCGGCTGGAGGGCTCATCTAAGGCTGATTCAGCGGGGCAGGGCCGGGGCTGCCGCATGGAGACCGTCGAGAATCTTCGGGAAGGCGCGGAACGGTTGGCGGACCGCGCTCGCAAAGGCGATGTGATAATCACCGTAGGGGCCGGCGATGTGACGCGGATGGGCGCAGTGATCCTGAACCGCCTGGCCGATGAACCCGAGCGCGGAGGGAAGAGTCCTACATGAGTCGGCGTATTGCGAGCTCAGGCGCTTCCTCGGGCGAGGGGGAGGAGGTTCAACGCGGTCAAGGAGCTTCCTCCAGTCGTTTGGCCGCCGGTCGCTCAGCAGCGAATCGAGCGGACAAGGCAGGGGCGCAGAAAGGCAAGCCCCGGCTCCGCCGCCGTTCAGCGAGCGGTGCGGCTCAGCGCTCGAAGGGCGCTCGGAAGGCCTCAACCACGCAGGGTGATGTTCCCGTGCGCATCGGCCAAGGCGCATCAAGGGCCTCCAAAGCCTCCAGGGCGTCCAAAGCGCCGAAACGCGCCTTGCGGACCGACGGCATCAGCAAAGGCGTAACGCGTTCGGCTGGTGGTCGCGAGTTGGCCCGCCGGACGCGCGAACCCCGCGAAGTGGTCGGATCAGGCACCGGCACCGGCCCGGTTTCAGCGCGGGCAGACCGTCGGGTCGCCAGCGGCCGCACCAGGTCCTCTTCCGGTGATTTCGTCGACGCGCGCGCCCTTCAGTCCGACGATGCGATCCTGGAGACGATGACCAGCCCAAAGAGCCAAGGCATCGGCGTCTTCGTCAAACCCAAGGTGGTGGACTTCAAAGCCCGCTTGCTTGAACGGCAGAGGGCCCGCAGGCGTACGCTGGCCATTCGATGGGGCGTTGCGCTCGCCTGCGTCACGGCGGTCACCGCCCTGGTCTGGCTCCTATGCTTTTCGCCAGCGCTGGTCATGCAAGCGGAACATATCCATGTCTCGGGCGGTAATCAGTGGGTTTCCAACGAGGAAATAGTTGATATTGTCAGGCGTCAGGACGGGCGCTCGCTGGTCCTCGTCTCCTCAGGTGGGATCGAAGGGGAAATCAAGGCCCTGCCCGGGGTTACCGACGCCAAAGCCTCAAAACGTTTCCCCCATGGGATGGACGTGACCTTCAAAGCCCAGGAGCCAGCCGCGGTCCTGAAGTCAGCGGACGGCAAGATTACCGCGGTCGACAAGAACGGTCGGGTTCTCAATGCGGTCGGCGCATCCGCCAAGGGCATCCCGCAAATCGAAGTGAGCTCGGTCGACAAGGGAGTGTCCGATCACGCCGTGCAGCAGGCCTTGAAGATTCTGGCCGCCCTTCCTGAGCCGATGCGGCAAGCGGTCACCAAGGTCACCGCCAAGACCCAGGATTCCGTCACCACCGAGCTGGACGGCGGTCAGCGCGCCATCATCTGGGGCGATGCCTCAGACCTCAAACTCAAAATGGCGGTAGTGGACAAAATCATCAATGACCCTTCGAAGATAGGAGACAAACACCAGGTCGATGTCTCCGCCCCCCTGCGGCCCATCATCAAATAGCAAGTAAACCGCGCTTATTTGCCTGCCATCAGCAGGTCGGTGTCAATCGGGATGGTGACCGGACCATCGTTGAGCAAGCGCACGCGCATATGCGCTCCGAACCGCCCGGTCTTTACGGCCAGCCCATGCCCCTCCAGCGCCCGGTTGAGCTGCTCCCATATGGCTTTAGCGTTTCCAGGTTCGCCCGAGTCCACAAAGCTGGGCCTGTTGCCTTTCTTGATATCGGCAAAGAGCGTGAACTGCGAGACTGACAGCACCTGACCGCCCACGTCCAGCACCGACTTGTTCATCTTTCCGACCTCGTCCCCGAATATGCGCATATTCGCGATCTTGCGCGCCGCATACTCTACCTGCGCGTCCCCGTCCGAGTCCGCCACGCCGACCAGCAGCAGCAAGCCGTGGCCTATCCTCTGCTCCTCGAAAGACGTGTCCGGTTTCCCGCTGATTTCGTCGACGACATCAACACCGGCTTCGCTCACCCGCTGCACGATAATCTTCATGCCTTAAGTCTAAGCCAGCCCCGACCCGATGATGTTCCGCCTTGAGGACGGCCGCCAGCCGGTTTGCAAGCTTGATTTGTCAAGGCCGACAGTCTCCCGTCTCCTGCGATTCTCACGTGACCAAGGACTGGTGCGACTGGAGATAGCCGATCCCGCGAAGGACCGCGAAGCCGCTGCATCTCGTTTGGAGGCTAAGTATGGTCTTAAAAAAGCCTTGCTCGTCTACGACGCGTCGCACGACCGGAGGATACTCAACGAGAAGTTAGGCGAACGGGCGGCGGGATACCTGGCCTCCATTGTCCGAGACCACGATCGCATAGGCATCAGCTGGGGGAGGGCCCTGGAGGAGGTGGCCAATCATCTGCGTCCCAGCAGCTGCAAGGATGTTTCGGTGGTTCAGCTCAAAGGCAGCGTATCCGTCTCGGATATGAACAACTATGCCAACGATATCAGCAGGAACTTCGGTGCCGCCTTCCAGACCAACACCTTGGCGCTGCCATTGCCGGTGATCTTCGACAGCGCCGTGACCAAGGACATCGTGATGCGGGACCGGTTCATAGCGGATGTGTTCGCTGCCGGGAAAGCGACCAACATCGCCATATTCACCTGCGGCACCGTTCGAAACGATGCCATGCTGTTCAAGCTGGGCTACTTGGATAAGAGCGAGACAGCGCGCCTGCAGGCCCATGCGGTCGGCGATGTCATCTCCCACTTCATCACCGCCGACGGCTCCCTGGCTGACGCTGACATTGATGCTAAAACGGTGAGTTTGCCCCTTGGCGAGGTGAAGGAGAAGGAGTACTCCATCTTGGTGGTCGGCGCCGCGCCCAAGATCTCGGCCATACGGGGCACCTTGCTGGGTGGCTACGCCAACGTCCTGATCACTGACTACGAATCCGCCCTGAGTTTTCTGGCCTAGTGCGATGCCGCGCGACCCTAGTGACTCCAGGCGCTCGCTGCCATGCGCATGAGAGCGTCCGTCGGTTTCGTGCGGTCGATCGATGGGAGCTTTCCGGCGTCCTTGCCGAAGGCTGACTTGGATAGGGGCGCGGGAATACATGGAGGCGGGGGAGTGTAGGGTATAGTGGAAGGCCTGGCGGCAACGCCATGTTTGATAATTGAATATTGGGGCTGATCGGTTTCGACGGTGACCTGTTCGTCGCAGGGAAGCGTGCCGAGAACGCGGGGGTCCACTCGTTAATGCCCTCCCGCAACAATCAAGTGCTAAATCTAACCGCACTGAGTTCGCTCTCGCTGCCTGAGTTTTAAACCAGGATTAACCAGCGAGCTACGGCTCCGTTCACTCTCTTTCGTTTCCGGGGAGATGCTGAGCGTCATTTAGGAGACTTGCTTGAGCTGCCGCGTCACAGGACGGCTCAGGGACTTTTACTGTGACTATGCCCGCCATCCGCCGTCTGCGGTATGGGTGGGGGCAGAAAAACAGCCATACGGCCAGCAGACTACGCACGTAGAAGACTGAGGGTACGGTCACCGGACCGGGGTTCAATTCCCCGCAGCTCCACCAACATCGAAGCGCCATCCCGTGAGGGGTGGCGCTTTTTCGTTGCAATATCAGTAGTTTTGAGCCATTCTTGCGCGCGCTCCTATAATGGGTTACGCGGGGTTAAAGAGGCTTAAAAGGGGCTTCTAATTGGACAGCTAATTGGACAGGATTGGTCATGGGAAGAACGAGGGCATTCGGCAGCATCGCCTACAAGCCATCCAAGCAACGGCTCACACGGATCGTGGCATCCTTCCTGACCCCGCAGGAAGCGTTCGCCACATGGCCCAATCTGGCCGAGCGGCAAAGCAAGTCATTTCCGCCTGGCCAGGAGGACGAGGCGCGAGCCTGGTTGAGCATGGCGCACAAGAAGATAGAGGCCGGAGTATGGGAGCCTCCTGTGGCAGTCAAACAACGGGAGAAGTCGGCCCGTCTTACACTGGGGGAGTACTTCCCACAATGGCTCGAGGACCGCACCTTCAAGGGGCGGCCGTTGAAAGCAGGCACCCGGTACCGGCTGAGGAAGGATGTTGAGAACCACATTCTGCCTTGGTTCGGTGCCATGCGCCTCATCGACATCACCCAGGCCGAAATAGACCGTTGGCTAGCCTCCATGCCCGCAGAGCAGACCGCTATGAAGTCCAACGCGTTGAAGGCGCTGCAAGCCATCCTCAGATCCGCAAGCCAACCCGGCCTGCACGGAGAGCCAGCCTTGATTCCCGTGTACCCGTGCACCAAGTCCCTGCCCAAGCCCGAACGGCGCAGCCAGACTGTGCCCGCCACGCCGGAACAGGTCAAGGCCATTTATGACGCCATGCCTGAACGCTATCGTATGGCCGTTTACTTGGCCGTGTTCGGTGACGGGCTGCGCATAGGCGAGGTGTGTGCGCTGCAACGGCGGGACATCGACCTCACCTCACGGACGCTGCATATCCGTCGCGGGCGCGTGACCATGGATCGCTCGAAGACGACCGACACACCCAAGACCGACCGCAGTATCCGCGACGAGCGCATACCGCCCCAACTGGTTCCATTGCTCCAGGACTTCCTCGCGGAATACGTAGGCTCAGCGGGAACGGCATGGCTCTTCCCGAAAGTGAAGGATTCTTCCGCACCCGTGCATCCCAACTCTTTGCGCGCCTGGTATGACGACGCCAGGAAGGAAGCCGGCCGACCTGATCTGCGCTTCCACGACCTGCGCCACACCGGCCTGACCTGGCTGGCGGCCGAGGGTGCCACCGTCCGCGAGCTCATGGATGCGGCCGGCCACGCTGACGTGAACACTGCCATGCGCTACCAGCATTCCCTCGACACCCGAAAGGACCTGCTGGCCGAGCGCCTGGGCGACAAACTCCTGCCGGACGAGACGCCGGAGATTCTGCGAGCGCGGATCGCAGATCTCGAAAAGAGGATTCGGAAGATGCAGCGGGAGAGGCGAAGCCTGCGCGAAAAGTTGAAAACGCTGGAGGCACAACTCTAGAACGCAGAAAAGCGCCCCCGCCTCCGGCAAACCCGGAGAACGGGGGCGCTTGGTTATGGTGGTTGTCTACTTGCTGGCGATTTTCCGGACGCTAGCACCGGAGTCAACCTCGGGCAGGCCGGCGATGCTGGTCAGCACGCTCAGCACGGCGGCCAGGGCCGCGGTGCCGGCGATCAGGCTCCAGTCCACGCCGCCGATGGTGGCTGCGCTGGCTGGGATCGCGGCCACGGCGGCCTGGGCGGCGGTCTTGACGGCGCGTACGCACGCGGCCCGCGCCCAGTCGGCCAGCGAGGATGCTGCCGGCGGGTCAGGCTGGTTGGCTGTCGCGTGTTGGGGCATGGTGTTGGTCATGATGGTCTCCTTAGAAGGGGTTGGCGTCGGATATGGCGAGTTGGAGGCGGTCGAGGGGTTCGCCGAGCATGCCGGCCCAGCCGTCGTACGCGTCGTAGGTGCTGCCATCGTCGCAGCACACGTCCAGCCAGCCGGCCCTCGCGGCGGTCTGCGCGCGGTAGTAGACCTGGCTGACTAGGCCGTCGGGGCTGGTGTAGTAACACTGCACCCCGTCGATGGCCTGGCCGGGCACGCCCGCGCATCCGTTCACGGTGTCGTTGATGTCGCCGTGGTCGATCCAGTCCAGCCAGTCGCGCCCGGCGTGGACGCGGTAGCGCAACTGGCCTCGGTCCACGCGGATGGCGAGCAGGTCGTGGCTCGTGCAGGGCAGACCCGCATAGCCGTCAGCCCCCAGGCCGAAATCGGTGACCTCGGGCAGCCAGCCGCCGCCGGCCACACGCAGTCGATAGTGGATGGGGACCGTGAGCGGCCTGGTGGGGTTGGTGTCACCGCTGGAGGCGGGAGCCGTCGGCTCGGGGCGACGGTCGGGCCGTGGGGGCGTGGACCCAGTGTCGGGCAGGCCACGGGCTATCCGGTCGATGCGTCCAAGGTCATACGTGCCCGGGCAGGCGGTGTTGAACCAATGATTGTGCGGATGCAGGGGCAGGTCACCGTAGGCGGCGCGCAGGTCGCGCACCAGCTCCGCGATGGTTTGGTAGTCGCCGTCCGACTGGCGCGGGTTGCACTCGATGCTGATGGACTTGTCGTTGCCACCGGAGCCGACGCCCACCCCATCGCCGCACGCCCAGGCCCGGTCCCCGGGGGCGACCAGGCAGGCCACGCGGCCGGCCTCGGCGACGTAATGCGCCGACGTGCCGCGAGCGCCGGACGTGAAGGTTTGGATGACGCCCTCGAAGGTGGGGTTGGAGGCGGGGTCGCCCCACCAGTGGATGGTGATGGAGTCGATTCCGTAGGGCCGGCCCGGCGTGTAGCACGCCGCGTCGTATTGGGTGATGTCCTGGTAAGCCATGATGGCTCCCTTCCGATAGGTGAGGCCGTCCCTGGGATTAGGGGCGGCAAAGGTGTTGCGGGGCCGATCACGCGGCCAGCACGAGGATGGCGAGCAGGAGGCGCAGGAGGCGGTCCAGGGCCATGCCAGCCAGCCAGACCAAATCGGTGAGAGCGACGCCCGCCAGGGCCATGCCGGCCAGGAGGGTCAGGGCGATGGCGGTGATGGTGCGGCGTCTCATGCGGGCCCTTCCTGGTGGTAGGGGTGGTCGTCGGACACGTTGGCCACCATGATCTGTCGGTGCAGTTCGGTGCCGGTGCCGTTGCCTCCCAGAGCGTGGTAGGCGTCGTAGACCTGGTCGGCCTCGTCCTTGATTTCGACGGGCATGGGCCGGCCTGCCTGGACGAAGCGTTCGTGGATGGCGACCAGCTCGCCTTTCATGAGGGCGCGCATCCCTTGCTCCATCGCTTTCTGTCGGTCGTCCTGGGCCTGGGTCTGGCGTTGGGCTTTGAGCTCCTTGTTCTGCCGGTATTGCAACCAGCCCACCCAGATGAGGGCTGCGCTGTTGATGAGGGCCACGATGATTGCGTCGGACAGGTCGATGGGCATTAGGGGTACCTTTCGCTGGGTGGAAACCCACACGGCCCAGCCTCCGTAATGAGCCTGGGCCGTGTGGGTTTCTGATGTTGTTGTGTGGGTTACGAGAGCGGCCTGCGCCGGCATATCCTGCCCTTTCGCCGCGGCCTGTTTGTTGGCTTGTGATGGGATTACAACGCCCCCCAAATGCCGGTCAGGGGCACCGGGATCACGGCCTCCAGCAGCGTCTGCATAAGCTCGGACATGAGTGATGCGGATCCCCCTTACACGGCGGTCAGCGGGTTATACGAGAACTGGGCGTTGTAGAATTTGTTGTCGTTACTCGCGCCGAAAATGTCGCCAACCCAGGTGAAGTCCCTGCCATCCCACTTGCCCTGCCACACCAGGTTGTCGTCGGTCAGGCCCGTGAAGGTCGTCCACACGCCCAGACGGGAGGCGTTGTCGATCCAGAACAGCAGCCGGGCACCGGAATTATGCTGGGGCCGCCCCGCGCGTATGCGCGCGTGCAGCACTCCACTGGTGAGGACCGCCGAACCCCCAGCTCCGGTGATGTTGTCCGTGCCCGCCACCAGGCGCAGCTCCCGATCCCGCCACATGGTGTCGCCGCCATGCAGGACCGCCGACGCGATCAGCCTGCCGAACGTGTCCGCCAGGGCGTCGCCCGGGTGGATGTCCACATAGCCCGGGTCCGCGATCCCCCACGACCAGGCCCCACGCACCGTCTGCACCTGCGGCACCTGCACCGCGGCCCGCATCGACCGGTCGTACACGCGCCTCAGCTCGTTGGTCGGCCAGGACGAGTCCCACATCGCCGGCACGAACACGACCTGCGCGCCGGGGAACAGGTCCACTGCATGCTGCAGGGTCGCCCGGATCGCCTCCTGGTAGGAATCCTGGCCCGACACGCTGCCGTCGTTGCGCCCGCCGCCGATCAGCACCACCGCCACCCGGTCCAGGCTGTCCTGCAGGTCCGCCGCGGCCGTGTCCAGCTGCGCCGTGAACCGGTCGCCGGAACCGCCCAGCATGCCCGACCCGCTCACCGCGTAGTTACGGCACTCCAGGCCGAGCATGTCCGCGCAACGGCGCGTCATGCTCATGGTCGCCTGGTTGGAGGTACGGAAGCCCGCCATGTACGAGTCCCCGACGCCCACCAGGATCGTGCGGGGCGTCACCAGCCCACCATGCCAGGCCAGGAGTGCGTCCTGCGTCCTCGACCCCTTCCGCCCGATCAGGCCCGCCAAGGCCGCATCCGCCTGCAAGCCCGCCTGGTCGGCGAACGCCTCCGCCTCGTCACGCGCCTTGACCGCCTCATCCCTCGCCTGCCGGGCCTGTGGGGTGATATCCCCCACAGGCCCTGGAATCCCTACCGTCTTCTTATCTGTAATCTGATCAACCACAAACAGCTCCTTCTATATGTCAATCTTCTAAAGTCCAGTAGCCCCAGCCCAGAATTTCCGTGACCCCAGCTCGACTGGCGATAATCTTCCACGCTCCCATCCGTCGGGCCTGCCATGCCGCGCCAGTAAAAGCGTCAGGCGGCACATACACGGCCGCCAATCCATCTACCCCGTGCGCGTCACATCCTCGCTCATACCAGAACTGCCCGTCTAGGGAGAGCATCTGATAGGAGCATTGCCAATCTGAGAGGTCTACCGATTCGAAGGGCCCATTAAGCTTGGACTGTCGCTGCCAGCGAGCGCCGATACGGTTTGTTGCGCCGCGTAGGAGTAGGATGTCTTGTCTGCCTATGTTTTCAGCTAGTACTCCGTTACCCATAATGCTCCTCTCAGGTTCGCATGAATTGCGTGTAGGTGTTGAGTCGGGCGGTGTTGGTGGCGAAAGCTGGGTAGCTGCCGTTGAGGCCTTGCATCTGCAGTACTACGGAGATGCTGCTGGGTAGGGCAGTATATTCCTTGTTGGCTGTCAGGCTGCAGGTAATCATGATGAGTTTGTCTGCGACTGTGGTTGGTACGCGTTCTGAGAGCATGACATCGGTGTTTACGAGTAGTCTTGCCAAGCCTATTGGCGCGCCTTGTGGGTTTTCGCCTGATACGTTTGCGTTTACTGAGACTTGTAGCACGCACCTGCTTGTGCCTTGTGGTACTGGTATTTCCAGGATTACTACGGTGGACCAGGTAGTGTTTAAGCCGAAGTTTGACGTGTTCTTTTCCTGGATGTCAATCACTGGCTGCGATTCAAGTAGTTTCTTGATCTGTTTCTGCTGCTCATCCAGTCGCTTCGTGACCTGACCGAGCTCGGTGCCTGTGGGCCTGTTCGCTTCATCTTTTTCGCGCTCTTGGCGGCGCTGGCGGCGGTCGCGGGCGAGGAAGCCGTCAAGGTTGCCTGGCTGGTATTTGCCCATGATGTTTATCCTTCCGTTCTGGTGCGTGCCTGCAGGTCGAGCCAGTCGCTGTCGGATGATCCTTTCACATCGGTGATCTTTAGGTGCAAGACCCTGTCTCCTAGGAAGTCGTCCTCAACTCGTACGTCGGCCCAGTCGCCGACGTGCACGGGGTATTCCTCGCCCACGGACAGGCCTATGGTCTCGTTCATGCCGGTCCCGTACCAGGCTTGCGCTGTGGCGTAGTGCTTCAGGGTCGCTAGCTCGGAGACAGTGGTGTGCTCGCTGTTCTTTGTCTGCAGGACGGGCCAGCCGTGACTGGGTAGGTCATTACGGGTAGCGCGAGCCATGACGGTTTTGTCGGAGCTTTTACCGCCCATAGCCCACACGTCGGAGCACATGCCTGACCCGTCTTCCTGATAACCGGTCAGGCGCACCCGCTGACCGGGAACGGATGCAGTCCACTGCCAATGCCTGTCAGCCAGGTCGGGAGTGGCCTCGAGAGCGAAGCTTAAGCGCCCGGCCATGTCCACTGTCGGGCGGAAGCGGATCTCGTCGCCGTCCTGCAGGTCAGCTAAATCGGATAGACGGTCAGCCACTGTGGCTAGGTCCCACCCGTAGTAGGTGCGGGTATGGTCGCCGCCCTGCTTGCTGGGCAGGGTGATAGGCAGGCTGCCCCATTTCAGCGCCTCGCTCACTAGGCCGGCGGCGATGTCGCGGTAGGAGCCGGTGAAGGTCATCGCCCAATGCCCGGCGGGATGCTCCTCGTCCACGAGCACGTCGCCGTCGTGGAAGGCATCGTCCAGCGCGTGGTCGAGGACGAGCCTTTTACCTAGGAGCGTCCAGCCGCCGCCGACGCTGAGGGAGAGCTTGCGGCTGGCTGGATCCCACTTCCTTGATGTGATGACCCCAGCATGCTTGACATCAGATGGTGCGCGCTGTACAGCCAGCAGGGTCTTCCACGGCCGCAGCATCTCATAGAGCGACGCCCCTTGTGAGCTCACTGTCATGGTAGAGCCCATAGTCACATCCACTTGCATCTGGCCAGGCTCCGATATCGAGTCCGACCAGCTGCATGCTGCATACGGTAGCCGGCCTAAATGGTTGCCAGTCTGCGCAGAGTAGGCGTGCACCGTCAAAGGCGCATTCATTTCTGTCACCTCCAAGCAGGTCGTAAAGATACAGTGAGCTGACCAGCACCTTGAGTTTGCACGCTAATATTGCTGATACCTGGGGGCAAGGGGAAGGCATCGTCATAGGTGACCAGGCCTTGAGAGGGATTCATGCTCGCGAAGGCTAGATCCATAGGAGCCGTGCTGCCACTCCAGCTCACCTTGCGGCCAGCTAGGCTGAGCGTCCACCCGGTAATCCCTTCTGCAGACACTGTCGGCCAGGTAGGAGCAGACCCCGCGTTCTCCACCTGCGCGACACCATGCGAAGCTTCGACCTGGACGCGTGGCCCGTATTTGAGAGGGTCAGGACAGTATACGACCAGACTGAATGTCATCGATTGCAGGCTGACCAGCAGCGTAGATCCTGGGTCATCAGCCAGCCAGCCGGTCAGCTCTCGCCAGCCCATAGCATCCTCAACCCTTACCGTCAGCGGCTGGCAGGCGAGCGCGTTGATACGGTCTACGAGTCTGGCGAGGCTGAGTGAGGACCGTTGCGCTGTTGCACAGCGGATAGTGAGGGTGCGTGACTCTGAGGTTAGGCGCGCTGGCCAGTAGGAGCCATCTTGCTGGGGTATGGCCTGGGCGGTCTCCCGTGGTTTCGGAGTGCCGGTCAGACCATCTATACCATCCTGTCTAATCCACGCGTCAGCCCGCTGGTCGAGTCGATTATCGGTTAGGGTCAGGGTGTCCTGACCGGTGATGAGTTGGATTCTCATATATCACCCCCATCTGCTTACAGCTGCCTCAGCTCGGGTATCGAACATGGCGAACAACAGGTCCGGGTCGGTGCCTCGGGCGTCGATATCCACGGTGACCTGAGCACCAGAATTTGATGCTTGGTCAGGCCCATTGGGGTGCGTGAGGTTGGTGGATGCGGCATCCATTGAGAGAGTCTGATTGCTCAGGGTGAGACCAGCGGCTAGTTTGTCAAAACTATGGTTGACGGTGGCTTGGCTGTCGGAGATGCCTAGGGCCATGCCTCGGCCGATCATCACGCCCACCTGGTCGCGGAAGACCCGTGATGGCGAGTGGATGCCCAGCTTCTCCTTGACCCAGTTCAGGGCGTTTCCGGCCGCGTCGGCCGCGGCCTGGGCCAGTTGTTTGGCGGCTCCGGAGAGTCCGTCGACTATGCCTTTGATGATGTTTATTCCTACTTCGCCCCAGTTGACCTGCGCGAAGCCGTTCTTGATGCCGCTGATGATTTGCGGCAGGGCCGCGAGCAGCTTCGGTATGGCTTGGACCAGGCCGCTGGCCAGGGTGATGATGATCTGGATGCCGGCCGAGATGATCTGCGGCAGGTTCTGCGCCAGCGTGTTGACGATGCTGGCTATGATCACTGGTATCTGGGACACGAGTTGGGGAAGGGCGTTAACCAGTCCGTTGATCAGGGACAGGAGCACTTGGACCCCTATTTGGATGATCTGCGGCAGGTTCTGGGTCAGCGTCGTGATGATCGCGTTGATGATCGTGGGTACCTGCGCCACTAGCTGCGGGAGAGCATCCACCAGGCCTTGGATGAGGCCGAGCAGGATGTTCATTCCGCCTGTCAGCAGCAGAGGCAGCAAGGTCGTCAACGATGTCAGGATTGTGCTGATAAGTGTGGGTATTTGCTCAGCGAGCTGAGGCAATGCGGCCACCAGGCCTTGGATGATGCCGTTGAGCAGCTGCATGCCCGCCGACATGATCAGAGGCAGCTGCTGCACCAAGGATGTAATGAGCGTCATGATCATGGTCAAGGCCGCGGGGATGATCTGCGGCAGGTTCTGCGCCAAACCTCGCACGAGCGCGGCTATGATCTGCGCAGCCCCGGCGATAAGCGAGGGCGCGGCCGTGGTTATGCCGTTCAGCAAGCTGACCACCACCTCGGACCCGGATGCCATGATCTCGGGAAGGGCGTCTAGGATTGTCGCCGTGAAGTGTCCGATCATCGCGGGTGCTTGCTTGGCGATGGAGTCGATTGCAGTGGACAGGCCTCCGTTCATGCCCTGATCAAGCAGGCCCAGGCCGGCGACCAGGCCGGCGATGATGGCCCCGATGCCGAAGAATTTCAGGAAGTTCCCCGGGGCGAAGAAGTTGCCGACCATGCTGCCGACTTTGCCTAGGCTTGATTGCAAGGGGCCTGCGATGATGTCCCCCAGGCCGCCGAAGAGGTTGCCCACGCCTGACGCCAGCGGGGCGAAGGCCCCCTTGATGCCCTCTCCCACCCGGCCGAAAGCGGCTCCGATTTTGCTGTCGCCCAACGTGTCGAACGCGGAAGAGAACCCTTGCCCCAAGCGTGTGGAGAACACCTTGAGATGCAGATCGGCTGTACTGGTCAGTTTGCCGAATCCGGTGCCGATGGATGACCCCAGGCCGGCAATCGTACCGCCGATTCTCGTGTCAGCCAGCTTGGAGCCCAAACTGCGGAAGGGGGCGGTCAACCCGTCCACGCCTTTGCCGATGCGGTTCAGGGCGTTGGCGAACGGGTCGCCATCGATGGTCATGGCCTCGCGTAGATCCTTGTTGAAATAGCCCTTGAACTGCTGCAGTCCACCCATAGCCCCCTGCAGGCCTTCCGGCAGACCCTTGACCTTGCCCAGCAGGTCGCTGATGCCTTTGTCGCCAGCGTGGCCCAGCTTGTCGAACGCTCCGCTGATGGTCTTGACGTTGCCGCCCACCCCTGCGAGCACGCCGAACCCGCCGGCGAGCGATGCCAACTTGCTTGCTATGTCGCCGATGCTGGTGC
Organism: Bifidobacterium actinocoloniiforme DSM 22766; assembly: GCF_001263395.1. Lineage (NCBI taxonomy): Bacteria > Bacillati > Actinomycetota > Actinomycetes > Bifidobacteriales > Bifidobacteriaceae > Bifidobacterium > Bifidobacterium actinocoloniiforme. The sequence continues at coordinate 293,647 of NZ_CP011786.1, forward strand.
TGCCGCTGTTCAGGCTTGCGGTGTAAGCGTCAAGGATCTTGCCGGCGGTGGCTATGGCTGGTGCCACGAAACTGCCGAAATTGTCGGCCAGTGGTTTGAGCGCTTTGGCCGTTGCGTCGATGGCGGGGTTGAGTTTGTTGAGGACGTCTCGCATCGCGTTAAGGACAGGCGTTTGGAACTCTTCCCCAAGGCGTCCCATAGCCGCGTGCATGTTCGCCATCGCGCCCTGGAATGTAGTGCCTGCGGCCTGCGCCGCGCCTCCAAGTCCTTCCTGTATGGCGTCCGCGAAGGTTTGGAAGTCGATTTTGCCGGATGAGACCATGTCGGAGACTTCGGCGCTGGTCTTGCCCAGGTGCTTGCCCAAGAGTTGGAGGACGGGGATGCCGCTGCTCATCAGCTGCAGCATGTCGTCGCCTTGGAGTTTGCCTCGTGCGGCGACGGATCCGAAGATGGTGCCGATGTCGGTGAGGCTGCGTCCAGAGACCTGAGCGGTGTCGGCCACGGTTTTAAGCACATTGGTCATCTGGCTGCCGGATTTGATGCCGGAGGCGCTCAGGCTTGCGGCCACCGTGGCGGCGTCGCCAAGTCCGAATGCTGTGCCTTTGACGGCGGTGAGCGCATCGTTCATGATGCCGCTCACATCACCGGCTGAGTGGCCGAGGCCTTTGAGTTTGGCCTGTGCGTTCTCGATGGCGAGGGCGCGTTCGAAGCCGCCTTTTGCTGCGAGGCCGGCGATGCCGCCGGTGATGGTGCCTATGACGCCGAGTCCGGTTTTGCCGATCTTGCCGAAAGCCCCGCCCACCTTGCTGATGAGGCTGGTGGAGCCGTGCTGGCTCGCCTTGTCGATGCTGTCGCCCAGGTCGCCTTCGATTTGCCGGCCGAAGCCCCTGCCGGAGGGTTCGACCTGGACGTATACGGTTCCCACATCCTGTGCCATCGGTAGTGTCCTCGTAATTCTGTTGGGCCCGATGGCGGTCGGGTTAGTTGGATATGTGGAAGGTGTCCTGGAGGTGTTTTCGCCGTTCCAGCCGTTCCCGGCGTTGCCTGGTGCCCTCCATATGGTCCAGGCGGAAGGGATCAGCGCGCTGGTCGGTCCAGGGCCGGTAGCCTTTGCGTTTGAGCCGCCCTTCGAGTTCCATCTGGTCCCAGAGGGCGATCTCGGCTCCGGTGGGTATGTATGACCATCCGGAGAGCGCCGCGTAACTGGAGCTGGTGTGGTCGCGAAGGATCTCGCGCGACAGCATCCAGGCACGGCCGAAACCGATGTTCGGCCTGGGTTTAGGCTCGGGTGACGCAAGCCAGTCAGACAGGGTCGCCGGTCGCCATATCAGCCGGTAGCGGCGCAGCCAATCGGCGTCTAACGCTCCTCGGTACTGCGCGTGGAGGACGAGGAGGTAAGCGCTTTTGGGTCGATTCCGCTTTCGGCGGCCCAGGCTTTGACGATGCCGGTCAGCCACCCCATGGCATTGTCGGATCTGCGCAGCCGGTTCCATAAGGTGGGGTGTATTTGCTCGAAGTAGGCGAGGAAGACCGCCATTGCCTGGTATTGCTCCTCATCGGAAAGGACGACTTTGCTTTTGAGGATGAAAATCATCTGGATGATTTCCAGCGGCAGTTCAGCCTTGCTGTTCAGATTGGGCAGGTCGAACTTCAGCCCGAGCGCTTCCAGGTGCACGTCGGGGTATTCGGTATCGTCCTCTTCGATGTCGGGTTCGACGATCGCGTATTCGGGTTTATCGCTCATGGCGGTCTCCTTGTGTCTTTTGGTATGTGATGTGGCGGCCGGTGGGCGGAAGAGGGGTCCCGCACCGTGGGACCGCCATCCTGCGGTGCGGGAAGATTCAATGAGGCCTGTCAGGCCAGGCCTTCGGATGCGCCGGTCTCCGGGGCGTCCTGATCCGTTTCAAATCGTTCGGTGTCCGGACCAGGGTCGGCTGCGGGCCCGCTGGTGTTCCCATCCTGGTTCGCGGCGAGGTTTTTAGGCCGCGCGGCCGATGGCAGGATGCCGAAGGCGTGGAACTGGTAGCCGTCCTTGCCTTTGAGCATGGAGAGGGTGATGTTGTACACCACGTTGTCTGTGTCGCTGAACGGCAGGTCGTCGCGGTCGGTGACTTTCGCGCGCTGCCCGTAGACGACGATCGGGTTCTCGTGCTGGTCGAGCGCGACCAGCACCCAGCTGAACTCCTCCGGGGTGCTCGCGTCCTTCACGTGCAGCGCGCCGTTTTCATCGGCCTTGGTGCCGAAATACGCCTCCACGATGTCCTTCGTGGATTCGATGCCGGGGATCTGCAGCGTCCAGTTGCCCGGCGCGGTGTCGGTGATGACCACGTCGCCGTTATGCGCCTTGATCTCGGTCGTGTCCCCCGGTTCGGGATGCAGGACGGCACCGTCCTCGGCGTTGTACCCCACCGGCCGCTTGCCGGCCGGCGGCGTCCAGTCGACCGATGCTGGGGGAGTGAAGCTCTCGTCTTTACGGAACAGGTAGAGCGCGTAATCCTTGATGAGTTTGACCAGATCGGCGTTGTTGCCGCTGGATACGAAGTCTTTTACAGCCATAAGCCATGTGCCTTTCTATGATTTTTTTTTGGCTGAAAGGGCATGTGGCGGCATGCTCGTTGATTGGTCAGCTGACAGCGGCCTGCATGAGCAGGACCGCATAACAGTAGATTGGGGATGCATCACCGTCCGCAAGACGCATGGGGCCGGCATCCAGTTTCGCGCTGACGATGGGCGGCCTGCAGCCCTGCATGGTGATGGTGCGGATGATGTCGGCGGCCAGATGCTGCTCGGCGGCGAAATCGCCGCTGCCATCGTCGCGGCGGACGATGACGGTGAGCCTCACCCTCACCCATTGCGTCACCGGTGTAGCCAAGCCTTGGGGGTCGCCGACCAGCACGCACTCACGAGGAGGATCGTCACTGTTGCGCACCGACCCGAAACTGACATCAGGGTATTCGCCCCTCAGCAGTGGCAGCAGCGTCTCTTCAGTCCTGACCGGATGCACAGGAGGATTGAATACGCTCATATCCGAATCCTTCCCAATGTCTGGGTGAGAGCGCCATTGACGGACTCGTTCTTCGCATCAGTGATGACCGTCACGCCGTTTCGCGTCCTGCCTTGGGTCTGGTCGCGCACCTTGATGCGGCCGCGCGGATTGGAACCTACGGCTTTCACGCAAGCGTCATGAGTGACCTGCTGTATCCCTCGGGATTTCAATACTTGGTCGCTGAAGGCCTTGCGGTTGAACACGAATTTCGCTTTCCCCATCGGTCACTCCCTGCGTTTGACGGTGATGACATCGCCGACATGCCGCCCCTGCCGGTCTACCCATACGGCCGGGTCGCCGTCAACCGGCAGGCGTTCGCCGCGCACCCCGATGAGGTCCGTGGCGGTGACGCCCGTCGGCTGCTGCGAGCGCACGTACAGCGTGTAGGCGTGGGCGACGCCCGGTGATGTTTCGGTTGGCGTTTCGGGTGTCGTGATGGGTGCCACGAGCGCCTGTAGGCTGCCGATTTTGACCAGTGGCTCTTGGATGGTGTTGCCGTCCGCGTCTTTGGCGGGTTTCCCGCGCCAGATGTCAATGGTTTCCATCGGTAGCCTCGCACATGTCAATCGAAAACGCCTGCTGTTTGGCGACGCCCAGGTCCCTGAGTTCCTCTTTGGTGAGGTAGAGGTTGCCATCAGGATTGCTCCATGAGTAGCTGTTGGCGAACGGTCCAACCGTTTCCGAGGTCTGCGAGACACCGCCGGGCACGCCGGCCGAGTCCTGTTGCATGGCGCGTTTGACCATCGCGCAGCAAATTCGTCTGAGCGTGCGCATGTGGGTTTCGATCCACATGGTGTCGTTGGTTTCGGGCACGCGCTGCCGGATTTTGTCGCTTGCGTCGTCCAGGAGTTCCATGGCTGACCGGGTTTCCGCGTCCGTCAGCTCATGCCATCGCTTGGCCAGGTCGTCGGTCGTGGCGAACGGTTTCGGCTCGTCGGTGTCGTCGTCCATGTCACGCCCGCTTGACGGTGATGGGGATGGTGCTGCCGTCCGAGAGGGTGCCGGTGCCTCCGGTGATCGTTCCGTCCTTGTCGGCGGTGAGCTCGATGGCGGTCAGGGATAATCCGTCGTCGCCCTTAGGGCCAGCCGGCCCCATGTCGCCTTGGGGTCCTACGGGGCCGGGCTGCGGTTCCAGGCCTTGCGTTCCTGGCGCGGTGCCGGGGATGAACGGAGTGCCGTCAGGGTTCCACAATGCTACCGGCGCGTCGAGCGGGCCGGCCTTGTGTTTTTTCTTCCCGCCCGCCTGCACGATGAGGTTCTGTACCGGATAGGCCATGTCACGCCGCCTTCTTCAATACGGCGATGCCCTGCGGGTCGAGCACTGTGTAGGAGTAGACCGCCTGCGTACGGTAGGCGATCTGACCGTAGTGCTTGAGGTCCTGTCCGACGCCGTCGGGGTCGCCGTACTCGATGATCTCCGAGGTGATGTTGCGCACCATGCCCCACTTGATCAGGCTGAAATCGCCAAGGAAGGCAAGCACGTTCGTGTCGGTCGTGCAGAGCCGTCCGTTGACCGTGCCGCTTGTGGAGGCGGGGATGCCGTCAAGGCCGCCGACCTGCAGGTTGATGGGGATTTCGGGGTAGAGGCGCATGCCGGTGGCGGGCACCCTCAGCTTGCGCAGGCTTGCGGCCCACGTCTTGGACAGAGCGATGCCGTTGATGTCGTACTCATCGCTCACGGCTTCGGCGAGCGCGTCCAGGCTGGACACGTCGTCATCCTTCGCATTGACCTGTATGGCGGTGTCGCGCAGCTTGCTGTAACCTTCGAGTTCGGTCTTGGACTTGGGGTCGAGCCCGTGGAAGACCACGTAGTCGAGCGCGCGGCCCATCGCTGCGGCCTGGTCGGATTGGATGCTGTCGATGATCTGGAGTTTGGCGTCGTCGTCGGCCCATTTGAGCTCCTCGTTGATGCGGGTGGTGGTCACGACCTTGAACCGTTTGCCCACGATCGGGGTGAGGGTCTGCTCGTAGCTGCCTTTCTTCTGGCCTTCGGCCACGACCTCGGCTTCGGACTGTCCGGAGAACACCATGAACTTGTCGTCCAGGAACAGTTGCGGGGTGCTGGGGCTGAGGGCGGCGATGGTGCTGGTGTCCTTGGCCTTCTTGGTGATTGCGAGGGCTACGTTGCTCGGCAGCGTGACCTTGGTGCTTTCCAATGCCATTGGTATTCCTTTCGTTCGTTGTTATTTGGTGCCGAACATCTGGTTGATGTAGTTGAGCTTTTCGGCCCGTTCCGGGTCGGCACCGTGGTTTGGTGTGCCGTTTTGGTTGTGTACGGCTGCGCCTTTTGGTTTCGGATGGAGGTAACCGTCGAGCCGCTTGGCGAAATCCTGCATCTCTTCAAGGCTTCCGCCCCTGATGAGGTCTGCGGGCACATTGGTTTCCTTGGCGACTTGAGCGCGCCACTGGGCCTGTCGCTTCTCGGCCTCGTAGGCGGTGACCTTGCCTTCGAGCTCCTTGATATGGGCTTCGGCTTTCTGCGCGTCGGTCATCTGGCTGGCCTTGAGCTGTTCCAGCTCGTCCGCGGCGGCCTTGTTGTCCTTGGCGCGCTTCTCCCAGTCACGGGAGTGTTTCATGGCCTCGTTGTACTTGGCCTCCCAATCGGTCGGTTCGCCGCTTTCGACAGGGTCCTTTTCGGATTCGGTTGGGGCGGAGCCGCCAGCGCTGCCGGAGTCGATGGTGCGGATGTGCTTGCAGAGCGGGAAGCCATGCATGGTTGTCTCCTTTGTTGTTGGTTGGGGCCCGTTTCGGGCATAAAAAAACCACCCGTGCGGGTGGTTGGGAAAATCTATCAGTCGGCGCTAGATGGCGGCGGTTTGTCGTTGAGGAAGCAGATGCAGGTACAATTCCTTGTCCTCGTCATCAAGCAGGTTGAAGGCGGAGAAAAGCGTATCGTCGGGAATCTTCCGCGCGTCTTGGGCGGTGATGCTGGAAAAGAACCAGGCAAGGGCCTCGTAGGGCTCTCCCGCGAGGACCGCGCCGTCGCAGGATATCCTGTCTTGCTGATCGAGCAGGGGGAATACATAGGGCTTCATTTCGGCAACCGATTGTGCGATTAGTTGGTCATCCGCCATATCTTCCTCCATTCATGCTCGGTCATCGGATAAGCGGTGTGCAACGCGAATCGTCCGTGCGTGTTTCGCCTCTTCTGCAACCATACTCTAATATGCTGGCCGTCCATAAGTTTGGAGAGATATTCACGGTTGCCGTCTTTCGCGGCGCTGACATAGTCTGGGTTTGCAATGGATTCCATTACCGCCCATTTGACTCGGCTCTCACTCCAATCGTCAGGGAAATGCGTTTTGTGGGGTACCCTAGTGCCAGGTCCATGTCCGTCGAACACGTGATCCCAACCATGTCCTTGTGGGCGGATTACTTCCATGGGCCAGGGGGCGGAAAGCGGCCAGGTGCCATCCTTGACCTGATCCGGATACATTCGGCGCATCTGCCGGAGCGCTTGCCGGTAGTCGGCGGATGAAGCGGCGCTTTTGGCTGTCTGGTACATCTCGGCGAAGCGTTTGGGGTCGTATCCTTTAAGGATCTGACGGCCCCAGCTGGGCACGATGTCGCAGTCGCATTTGTCGTGATACTGCATCTGCCTGCCGGCCGAATCCTCGGAGAGGTAGGCGAAGCCACGGGAGGCGAGCATCACGCAGAACGCGCAGGTCTTCGACCCGCGCGGCACTCTCGCCCAACGCGGCTTGGTCGGGTCGATGCGGACGTTGCGCTGCGTGGTAAGCCGGGCGGAGGCGGCGATCATGTCGGCGACGAACTGCTGTGCGTCGTCCACGGTGGACATCGAGGGCCACAGGTCGTCGATGCTCGCGCCGGCCCGCGAACGGCCCTCCTTGACCTGGGTGTAGTTCAGGCCATTGTAATCGGTGTCGGAAAACCCGCCCTGCACCTGCCACAGGGCACGGTCGGGGTCGATGAGTTCCGCATGGTCGAACCCGGGGAAGTCGACGCCGGCGTACTCCGACCACAATCGGCGTTGCACATCATAGTAGTCGTTCGCGAGCTGTGAGGCGTCGCGAGCGTATTCCCGTACAAATTCCTTGACGTTCATCGGATCGGTGCGAAGCATCTCCTCGATGCTGTCCGTGGCCGAATCGGTCAGGTTCTCGATATCGTCGATGTAGTTTTCATGCGCTCTGTCCAGCAGGCGTTGCAGCTCCTGTTTCCGGTCCGGAGGCAGGCTCAGATCGTTCAGGTCCATTCTGGCCCTCCTTGCCGCCGAATCTTATGCGGGCGATGTTGTCCTTCGTCCGCTTGTCCTGCTGGCTGTCGCGCAGCTGCCGGATCTCATCGTGGGAAAGGCCCAGCCGGGCGAGTCCCACGTCGCTGTCGGCGTACCCATCGACGAGTGGTGCGATCTTGCTGAAGCTGTCGGCGCGCGCGCCGTCGGACACCTCGCGTGTGGGTGCCCACACCGGGTGCACTTTGTGCAGGTCGTCGGGAGGTGTGCGCAGTCCCTCGCGCAGGCACACGGCCATTGACATCGCTTTTTTCAGCTGCCTGCCGAACGCCTTGTTCTGCCGGTCGGCCACGCGTGTCAGCCGTCGTTCGGCGCTGGCCATCGCCTCGGCCGAACTGGGGTTGTCGAGCGTGATGCCGAGATAGTCCACCGGCAGGCGGGTCTCTGCGGCGACGAGCATGGCCACGGTCTTGAGCATGTCGGAATGCGGTTGCATCGATGCCTGCTGCACCTGCTGTATCTCAGGCCTGTTACCGTCCTCGTCGTAGCCGATCGCGTTGATCGCGCTGATAAGGCTCTTCCACGTGTTCTCGGAAAAGGCGTCCTTGTTCGCGCCCAGGAACCAGAGTTTCGGCACGGAGTAGAACTCGGCGCTGGCTTCCATGCGCACGATGGTGCGGAACCCGATGTCGGTCAGGGCCATGAGGCTTCGGCTGATGCGGGAGCGCCCGAAGGGGCGGTCCATCTGCCGGTCGTACGCCAGGGCGACCACGGTCGGCTGTTGGAAGTGCGTCTCGTACCGCTCCGCCCGCCAGGGCAGGACGTCGCCATGGCATTCGTACACCTTGCCGGGCAGCCACACGTTGAAACCGTTGATACGTCCCTGCCTGTCGTCGCTGGTGATGGTCAGCGCGGCGGACAGGCGGTTGTTGGCCCGGTCCCAGATGCCCGACGACCAATCGGCCGAACGCGGGGTGAACAGGATGCGATCGGTGTCCTCGGGGTCGACGGCGATGGTGATGAAGCTGCACGAGTGCTTGTAGGCGCTGACGATCGCCTCGCCGGCGGTCACGTCGAGCTCGTTGTCCTCGAGCATGTCCTCGATGCCGTGATCATCACGCCCGTTCGGGACGCTGAAACCTTGGAAGTCGCTCAGGTCGGACAGCGAGCGCACGGCCAGTTCGGGCCAACCGATCATAGCCTGCGCTCTGTTCTTGATCTGGTCGGGGATGCTGATGCCGAAGTCGCTGAACCGTTCCTTGGCGTCGTAGTAGGCGCTGCGGATGAGGTTGCGCGGATACTTGCTGCGCCATACCCTCAGCAGTTCGCGGACGGTGGCCATGTCCTCGTCGTCGACCCCAAGGATGTCGGGTATGTCGGAGGATTCGACGGCCAGGTAGCGGCTGCCGGTGATTTTCGGCGCGATGTTGGCCCTGGTGCCGTTGGCAAGGTAGAAATCCATGTCAGACCATCACTTTCTGCACTCGTCCGGGACGTCGTTTGGTGATGAAGGTGCCGTAGAGCGCCAGCGTGCAGGCGACCAAAGGGCTGATGTCGATGTCGCTGCCGAGCTTGTTCCAGCCGACCGCGCCCGAGCTGCCGATGTTGCGGGTGGTGGCGTTACTGACAGCGAGGTCGAGGGCGGGTTGTTTACCGTCGTCCAGGTGAGTGAGCTTGCCGTCGCGCAGCATGTCTAGCATGCGTCCGCAGGCGCGTCCCATGTCGGTGGCGGTGGTGGTAATGACCTTGACGTGGCGGGCTTTCAAGTCGGGCAGGAGGGCCATGGCAGGGGATTGGGCATCGATGACGAGGGCGGCAGTGCGACTCCAGCGGTCAGCGATCCAGTCCACAGCCCAGGCGGTGCCTTTCGACTGGGTGGACTCGAAAGCCTTCAATTCGATGTGAGCAGTGCCGTCGCTGTGTTTGACGCAGCCGCCGATGGCCAGGCTTGAGCGGTCTGGTGGCATGTCTATGGCGTAGCCGACCAGTCCGGTGGTGTCCGGTGTGCTGGTGGCGGCCTGCCGCCATTGCGTGGGGTCGATGGCGCTGCTGATGGTCGCGGTGTCCCAGATGCCCAGGCCCTCGCGACGGAAGCTGTCGGGGCTGAGCTGTTTCTGCAGGCGCAGGATGGAGCTGGCCGGCGTGCGCCTGGGGTAGGACGGGTTCGCTTTGGACCATTGGTCGCGGTCATCGGGGTCGGCGTCGGGGTCGGCGCTGAATTCGAGGTAGAGCATGTCGTCGCCGTCGTTGAGCGCTTCCTGCCGGCGCGCGGTGAACGCCTCGGACGGGTCGCCGGGCTTGGGCGGGGTGCCCATCATGATCAGCAGGCCATTGTCGGCGGTGTTCATGGCGGGCACCATGTCACTCATGGCGGTCTCGGTCAGAATCTGCGCCTCGTCGAAGATAACCACGCCCACGCCCTTGAAACCGCGGCCGAAGCCGCGTTCGCGTGCGCCGAATAGTATGCGTGACCCGTTGCTGAAGGCGACCTCCTGCTGGCCGTTGGCGCTGCGGATGCGGGAGATGTGCCGGCGTACCCCTTTGCGCTGGGCCATGGCGCGCATGTCGCCGAACGTCTCGTCTGAGGTGCGTGAGCGATGGGCGGTCCATAGGACCATGAGCCCCGGGTGCAGGATGCACAGCATGAAGACGATGGAGCCGATTAGGAAAGTCTTGCCCACCTGTCGGCACAGGCTCATGACCACGCCGCCGACGCCGGCCGCGTACTTGCCATCTGCTCGCTTAGCCAGAATGAGCATGCCCAATCCGTCCTGCCAACGGTCGAACTCGATGCTTAGCAGCGCCTGAGCCAGGTCCCTGACCCTGGGCCATTCCGAGGAGACGATGCCGGAGGGGATGAGCAGGTGGCGGGCGGACTCAGATAGCTTCGGCGCTGAACGGGACATCTTGCGCCTCGCTTTCCTCGTTGATCAGGGGGAAGGCCGGGCCGTCGTCCTCCTGGTAATCCTCCAGCTCCTTGGAAGCCGAGAGCAGCTGCCTGGAGAGGGCCGGAAGGTCCCTGCTGGAGGTCTTGTCCGATTCGATGGCTTTCTTCAGCCGGCGCACGGTCAGGCGCAGCATGTCCTCGTAAGTGGGCAGCGGGTCAACCATTTCCTCGAAGTCTTCCTGAGACAAGTGCTCAGGGTTTTTACGTCTGCGTGGGGTGGCCTTGGCTTGCTTGGTCGTCCTACTTGATGCTGGTGTTGACCGGGTGCGGTTTCGACTGGCTTGCTTGCGGCAGGCTGGTGAGCAATACTTCTGATCCTTCCGGGAGGGGATGAATGCTTTGGAGCACTGCGGGCATTTGCGGATCTCTGCGGATAGGGACTCGTGCGACGTTTTTCCGCTGCTCACAGTCCTCGCCTCCTCGTAAGTCGGCAGTAGTGGTCCTTCATTGCGACGTTTTGGATTCTGCGACGCTTCTTATCTTCTTGGGTATTGCCCGGGGAGGGAACAGCACTGCACCCGAGGAGGCCTCACCCGACCCCCGGGGGGTCCATCCCCCAGGGTTCACCAGTCGCCGCTGGTCTCCAAAGGCAGGGAGGTGGCTCGAATGTCCTCGGAACGGCCTGTTCGTTGAAGCTGTCTGATACGCTCACGTGCCCAGTCGACGGTGTGGTTGGATCTGATGCGATTGCACCAACGGTGGGCAAGGCAACAGTTGGAGAAGTCGGTGGCCGAGCCGCCACGGCTGACCGGCACCAGCTCATCCACCTCGGGACTGCCGGGCAATCCCGCCGGCAGACTTTTGTCGACCGGACGGCCGCACAGGTGGCAGGTGTCATAGGCCGCCTTGACCCTTGCCGTAACCTGGTCACGTCGCCACCCATTGGTTCTGCGGTTATTGCGCCTGACCATTGTCTGGTGTCTGGCTGATGGCTACCCATGCACCTTGTGGGTAGGCGGCGATGGTTCTGAAGTGCCGGCCCCATACCGTCAGGGTGCCGGTCTTTTTGTCGACCCGGTAGCCCTTGGCTTGCGGCAGTGGGGTGGGTTCTTGGTCTGGTGAGGTGCTGAGGCGGTACATTTTGTTTCCTTTCCTTGTGGTTTACCATGCTATTCTTTAATAACTGTGCTACTATAGTAATTCTCGACAAGGAAAGGAGGTTGGACATGGATGATATCTGGCAGGCAGTCACCGCGCTGGGGACCTTCCTCGGCGGGCTTGCGGCGCTGATATCCGCCATCAAATCCGATGGCAAGCGCTGCAGACGCAGAAAGTGACGGCAAAGGGGTTCCGGTTAGCCTTACGAACCGGAACCCCGGCCTACCAGTCTAATCCATGGAGACCATCATGAGGAAGATAAGCACATACGGATACTCAAGCCCGGCGTTCTCTCTGGCAGCAGCGGCATCGGCCGGGTTCGGGTGGCCCGTCTGGCTTATGGCCGGCTTGGCCGTGGTCGGCGGGTGCCTGGGTCTGATGGCTGGGCGTGACGATGAGTGAACGGTTCTTGTCCCTGACGGAAATAGCCGGACGGCTTGGAATAACGACGGGGGCCCTGGCGAATTACAGGCTCCCCGAACCCGACGTAATCGTGGGACGCACACGTGGATGGAAAGCGGAGACCATCGATGAATGGAACCGCAACCGTCCCGGTCGCGGGGTCGGAGGAGGACGACCGAGAAAGAAGTGAGGTCATCCGGCTCGCGTCAGTGTTGTCGGTGTGGCGTGTGGCGTGGCCGGGTCGGCACGGCGTGAAGGCTCGAACTCCCGTCCATGGTTTGGAGACCGTCGGGCTACCTGTTGTGCAACGCCGCATGATGCCCGCAGTAGAATCACGAAGACTGCAGGCAAGGATTATTCGGATTGACAGGTCTATATATGGTTTCGCGAGACTGTCTCTGTTCAGGCAGAAACTCAATCTCAGTTCAAGGTCGGGTGCTGGGGTTAGGGAAAGGCAGCAATAAGAAGGTATCAGCATCTTTTGCCATCTTGTACATCTTTAGCGCAGTTCGCCTTGCACGTCTTTGGTGAAAGTTTGAATGGCCTTTTCCAAATTAATGGTTATCTGAGGGTTCAAGTCCATTTCTTCTTCATCACCTCCTACGAACAAGCGAGGCAATTTCGTATTAGAGGGATCCAAAGTGTAATCAAGCATGAAGTTGGATGCCTTAACTAAACTGTTTGCGCCTTTTTCGAGAGGCGGATAATTCGCTATAAGTGCGAATTTGATACCTCTAATTTCGTCCAGTACTTTCTGCTGAGAATCACGATAACGATCCATTTTGGAACCGTCATCAGGTGTGAAGTATTCCAGCGCACTGGAACCATCGGATGATAGACTTAAATCAAGTCTCCAAGACAGCTCTGCAAGTCGTTCGCTTAGCCGTTCAAGAATTAAACAGTTGCTCAATAACTTGTCGGCAAGAGAGTTTAGTTTTTCGTTTGATTGGTCTTTTTTATTGCGATGAATCTCAAACCATTTTGGCAGAAACGGTGCAAAAATACCCGATATCAATCCAAAGAAAGCACCAATAAGAGTTGTAATAGCGCTCGAGCTAATCGTCATATTCTGATTCTACAATGGCGAAGACCCCTGAAAGTGCTCTTTCATGGGCCTTCGTCAAGCATTATCTTCAGTTTTGTGAAAATCACCCTGGCTTCGCCACAAATGACCAACACTACTAGTATTGGCGGTGACAGCACTCTTGTCAATTTTCGGTGACAGTCCGTCTGGTCAAGGCCTGCCATACGTCCCATAGCAGATACACGGGCTTGCCATTCTGCACGCCCACCTGGCGGATGATACCCCGCTTGCGCCACTGGCTGACCGTGTTTCTCTTGATGTCTACCCCACAGCCTTTCAATAGGTCGCACAATCCTGCTGCGGTTCCTTGGGTCCCACATGAGGCCAGGCGCAGTATCCTGATCTGCTGCACCTCCTTGACTTTCAGGGTCCTGCCGCAGGAGGGGCACACGGTCCATCCGCCCGCGATGTCCTCTTCGCCGCACCACAGCTCGGCCCCGCACCGGTCGCAATAGCCGATCAGCGTGCGGTCCTCGGGCGGCGTGAACTGGCGGTCCATACGTGTCACAAGCACGGCGGCCACGCGCTTGATGATGGTGGCGTCGGGGCGGGCCCGCAGTTGGTCCTGACGCTCGATGGCCGCGGCCAGTAGCCCCTCCGCCGGCACATGCCGCTGGCGCACCCCCACCGCACGCCCCAGGCTCCTGGCGTAGCGCTCGATGTCCTCCATGAGGTTCCACGCGCCCAAGTTCAGCGGGACCGGGGCCACGGTGCGCTGCCCTCCCCGAGACTGCCTGGCCATCACGGACGCCTTGCGCGCGGCGATCTGCCGCAGGTCAGGCAACCGCTCGCGTAGCAGGCGCAGGTCACGGCCGAACCGCTCCCCGTCGGGGTCCTGGCTGACGGTCTGGCTCATGCATGCTCCTTTTGTGTCGTCTTCACCTCGTCGATGACGGCCTGCACTTCAGCCACCGGATGCCCGATCAGCTTGGCCGTCTGCCGGGCCGTGTGGCCCTTCTCGTATGGGTTGCTGGTGTCTCGTCCGGTCAGCGCGTCCAGGTGTCCCTTGTCGTAGCCTTGCTGCCATGCTTGGGCTTGCAGGCGGGACGTGCGCCCTCCCGCGCTGGCGGCATCCACGTCCTGGGGCGTGTGGTCCAGGAGCCACCGTCCAAGCCTGCGGGCGACGCTGATGGGCATGGTCGTGTAGTCGCCGTCGAAGTCGCGCTCAAAGCCCAGTCGCAGCTCATCCCCGTCAATGGCGGCCAGCAGGTCGGGCTGGCTCGCGAGTGGGGACCAGGCCTCATGACTGACGCGAGCGTAATCGGACCGGCCATCTCGCCCACTGGACCAAATAGCGCCAGTCCCGCGCTCGATACCGTACGTCGCGCTCATGCTTGCCTCCTCGCTTCACTCATGGTTGTTTCCCTCCGTGTCATTCGGTGTTTGCGCAGGCGTCCAGCCACCTTCGTCATCCAGCAGCACCCACCCGCGCCCACTAATGTGCAAGGGTTGGTCGCGCGGGTATTGCCAGGAGTGGACCAGCAGCCCCCTTTCATACGCTTGGGCGGGGTTGGCGTGCACCCACCCGTGGCATCCCGTCGTACCCGACCCGCACAAGAGAATCAGGTTGGACGCCAGGTGCAGACCGGCCCACGCATGCGAGCGCGGTCGGCGGTGGTGGCGTGACCCTGGGACGCTTTCCAGGCTTGCGCCGCAGCGCGCGCACCGCCACCCGTCCCTGCGGTCCACCATTCGCTTGACCTGGTCGCTGGGTTGGCTCATACTGGTTCTCCTGCCTGGTTGATGATTGGTCGGTTGGCGAGTCTGGTGTGTAGGCTCAGGTCCAGGTATTCGGCGTTGATGTCGATGCCGACGTAGGGATGTCCCAAGGCTTGCGCCGCCTGGCCGGTGGTGCCCGATCCGCTGAATGGGTCCAGTACTGTTCCCCCCTGCTTGCATCCCGCTTTGATGCATCGCATGGGTAGTTCCAGGGGGAAGGTGGCGTAGTGCGCGCCGTGGAAGGGTGTGTTGGGTATGTCCCACACGTCCCCGGGGTTGCTGACGCCGGTGCATGAGGATTCCGTCCGCTGTTGGCGGTGTTGTCGGTACTCTTGCCCCGGGCGGTCAGCCTCCTTGGTGGTGCGTCCCCATGTCAAAGCGCTCCCGCTTTGTTTGGTGGCCGGCGCCTTGATGGCGTTGAGGTCGAAATAGTACTTGTCTGATTTGCTTAGTAGGAATAAGCTCTCATGTTTAACGGTCAGACGGTCCTTGGTGCTGGATGGCATGGCATTGCGCTTGTGCCAGATGATTTCGTTGCGCAGAATCCAGCCGTCATCCATCAGGGCATACGCCACGCGCCATGGGATTCCTAGCAGACTTTTGGGACGAGCCTCGTGGCATGTTTTGGTAAGAGTGCCGACTCTGCATCCACGGTCCGTGGCCTGCTTGCCGCTAGCGGGTGAAGGTCTGCCGCCGCCCGCACGCTCCTTGCCCGAACCGGAATAACAATCCGCAAGATTAAGCCACACGGTTCCATCAGCGGCCAGCACACGCGATAACTCATGAAATACGGATTGCACACGCTCCACATACTGTGCGACCGTGGGCTCCAGTCCCAGCTGGCCGGCGACACCATAATCACGCAGACCGAAATACGGTGGCGACGTGACTACGCAATCCACGCAACCATCCGGCATATCCGACAACACCGCGACAGCATCACCCAGGTACAGGCACAAAGAATCGTCCGCAAAATACGCCGGCCGTCCACAACACACCCCACTCATGGCCGCTCCCGCCAAATCGTGATTACGTGATCCCCGTCCTCGAACCGCGCCAGGCAATAACGCCGGGGAGCTGACAGCCACCAAGTGCCAGCGAGCGCGGCGAGCATGAGCGCAGCCAATGTCAAGGCCTCGGCCATGCGGCCCCACGCGCCTTCCTGGAAATACCTGCCGGCGGTGAACATGTCGCACAAAGCGAACAACAGGTCCCACACCGTCCAGAACCAACGGCTGCAACCACCTACCCGTCTCATCGCCTGCCTCCATCCCACGGATCAGCTGGCATCGCAGGATTGAAAGCAGCCAGCATCATCCGGTACTCGGCCAGATCCCGATCCAGGCAATGCTTGGTGCGGTGGTCCGTCTTGGGCGAGCGTGAGCTGATGTCGTCGAGGAGAGCGGGGTTGATGGTTCGCAGGGCGAGGCGCAGGCTGGTGATGTCGAGCCATTGATGGCTGAGGAGCCCGGGGATCAGCTGATGCTGGGTGGTGAGGAAGTCCAGGTCGAAGTGGACGCTGCTGCCGGCCGGATGCAGTACGAAATCCTTGCTGTACGTGCCAAGGAATCCATAGATGCTTCCCATGGTTCCGGCGCGGCTCATGCCCTCGGTCCTGACGGCATCGAGCAGGCCATTGCGGGAGTGGTGCTCCAAGGCCCACGGGTCAATGGTGCTGGCTTTGCCTCCCTCCGGGTCCACGATCCAATGGTCGGAGTCGAGGGTCTCGCTGGATCCCCGAAGATCCGTGATTCGCATCTCGACCTCCAGAATGGGATTGGTCAGAGGGTCCAGGCCTCCGGTCTCGATATCGATCCACAGCAGCCGGTCGGGGCGTGCGCTTTGCTCATGTTCGCTCATGCAATCTCCTCCAATTCGTCGGTGGGCATGTTCAGGGCGTGCAAGGCCTGGGCGGCGGTCTTCCCTTGGTTGAGCAGGTCGGCCAATGCGCTTGCCGCGCGGATCCAGGGCGAGCTGCCGAAGCCGCCCTGGTTTTTGCGGCTCAGGTGGTAGGGCTCCAGGAGGGCCTGCACGTGCTCACAGCCTGGAGCGTGCCGGTGGGGTGCCCGAACGTGCCGCTCCGGCATGGGCGTGGGCTTGTCGTCCACGGCGCTCGGATGGCGGGACTGCTCCTGGGCGACCCACAGCCGGTAGCGCTTGTGCCAGTCCTTGAGCCGTCCGCCCTTCGCCTCGGCCCACAGACGGAAGTCCCTGGCGGTACGATCCGCATCCACACCACACTGTCGAGCAAACAGGCGGTCGGCTGAATCCGGAGACCAGTCAGCAGGGAATGGCACGCGCTTGGATTTAGGTTTCGATTTCGCCGGTGCTGCCCCCTTGGGGGCTACAGGGGTGTTTAATAATGGTTCTTCTAATGGGTTGGGTGAAGGCTGGTTCACCCCGTGGCGACGTGATTCTTCACCCCGTGGAATTTGACGGGATGAACCAGCCTTCACCCCGTCGGTTTCACGGGCTGCACGCTCGTTCACCCCGTCCTGGCCGAGCTCCTCATCGATGGCCCGCTCACGCTCCACGCTCATGCCGGACTCGCCCGCCGGCGTCATGCATAGATCCCACACCGTGGTGCGCCGGTCCGCGCGGATATGCGACAGAATGCGCTGGTCCCCGGCGCGGATGACCCCAGCCTCCTTCAACCGGGACAGATGCTGGCGCACGCACCTGGGCGAGACGCGCGCGATCCTGCTTACCGTCTCCACACTGGGATAAGCGCCAGAACCGTCGGGCCGGGCGAAATCGGCCAGGATCACCAAGATCAGCCTGCCTGTGCTGTCCGCACCCACTGGAGCGTCACGCAACGCCCAACTCATGGCCTGCACACTCATGACCACTCCTTTCCAAGCCCGCGAGCGCGGGTGGTTGTATCTCTTATTGGCCGTGTCTGTTGCTGATCCAGCTGATGGCCGCGGCCGCGATAATCAGCAGGATGGTCGCTATCGTCTGTCTCATGTCTGCGGCGTGTATGGGTTCGGCGGCAGGATGGATCGTTGGCCGGCCTGGCGGCCTTCCTCCCATGCCTGCTCTCGGACCTGCCGTAGCCAGGTGTCGAAGGCGTGCCAGGCGCTCATGCTGCGTGGGGCGTCGAACTGGTCATGGACAGCCGTGCGTATCGC
Organism: Bifidobacterium actinocoloniiforme DSM 22766; assembly: GCF_001263395.1. Taxonomy (NCBI): domain Bacteria; kingdom Bacillati; phylum Actinomycetota; class Actinomycetes; order Bifidobacteriales; family Bifidobacteriaceae; genus Bifidobacterium; species Bifidobacterium actinocoloniiforme. The sequence continues at coordinate 311,269 of NZ_CP011786.1, forward strand.
ATGACGGGTTAGTGGCCTGGCGAGCGCGTCAGAACTCGGGCTGGTCATCGTCACCCCCGAACTCCTGGCCAGGCTGGGCGGTATGGCCTTGGAAGCCGGACGCGCCCTGAGTACGGGTGACCTGGGCCGTGGCCCGGACCAGGCTGGGTCCTATATCGTCCACGGTCAGCTCGGTCACCGTGCGGGTGGAGCCGTCCTTGGCCTGGTAGTCGCGTTGGGAGAGCCTGCCGACCGCGAGCGCGGCGGAGCCTTTACGCAGGCTCTGTGAGATGTGCTCGGCCAGGTCGCCCCAGGCGGTGCAGCGTTGGAAGAGCGTTGGCCCGTCCTCCCACTCTTTGGATTGCCGGTTGAAGGTCCTGGGCGTGGAGGCGATCGTGAAGTTCGCCACCCGCTTGCCTGACCCTGTGCTTCGCAGTTCCGGGTCGGCGGTCAGGTTGCCTCGTATCGTCAGTGTCGTCTCGTTACTCATTTCCTGGGTCCTCCTCGTGGTCTTGCCGTATCAGGTCCAGTCGCCGCCACATCTCCGGGTCGCTGTGGTATAAGGCGCGACGGAATGAGGGGTAGCGGCAGAAATAGATGTACAGACGGTCAAATTTGCTCACGCCAGCTCCTTCGCAGCGCCGTGGACAAGCCTGTGCCTCCTCGGGACCGGCGGCGGGCGCGAGCCACGTAAGCGGCCTTGGCCCTCGCCTCGCGAGCCATGCACCTTGACTCGACGGCTATGCGGGCTGAGCGTTCGTTCACCCATTCCCGACCAATAGCGGTGATGGTCTCCGCCACCTCATCAAGGAAAGCGTCGACCTGATCCATGTCGTACCCCTCGCATAGGCGATGGGTGGTGAACTCCTTGTCATGCACGTCCTTCGGCGTCAACATCACGCGCCTCCTTCGCCTCATCCAGGCCTACGGCGGTAAGCCGATACCTGGAACACCGTCCACCGGCCTCGCTGCGACCTTCCTGGTCCGCCGCTTCCGCACTTGTCACCGGATCACCGGATTGGGGGAGCGCCATCACGTCATCGATCGTCAACGGTTCCACGCGCATGCTTCCCACCTCCCCAAGCCGTACCTAGCGGCCACCAGGCCGAACGCGGCCGCGGCCAGATGCGTCAGCGACAGCACGCCCCGGCAAGCGGCCGCAACAACCCAGGCCGAACCCCAGACGGACATGACCACGCCGACCGCACCCAGCAGCAGGCACACCACGCCACGAACGTTCATCGTTGACCCCCCTTCGGCACGTCACCCATGTACTGGCGGATCGACTGCACGCTCACCAGCTTCGTGCGTTTGCCGCGCTCCTTACGGGCCCGCAGCCGACCGGCCTTGATCAGGTCCCTGGTGAAACCGTCATCCTGCATCCCCAGCATCCTGGTGGCCGTCCTGACCGGCACCGCGATCTGGTAGGTGTCCTTGGACAGCTCGACCGCCACCTCGCGGAAAGCGGCCACCAGGTCGGCCAGACCTATCTGCACCACCACGGTGTCGCCGTTCCCCGGCAAGACGTTATCGCTTGTCTCACTGCGCTCTGTTGCTTGCGTTGGTATACTGTGATCAGACATGTAGGTGCTCCAACCTTTCTTGTCTACAAGCCGCTGCTTCACCAGCGGCTTCTTCCTTTTCTGAGTGATGCCGGGGCGGGGGATAGGGAAGCCCGCCGCCCCGGCCGGTCCCCTAAGATGGATTGCAAAGCCGCATGTAGGGTGCGGCTCCCACCGAAGGGGAAGAACTATATGGGGACCTTTGCGAATTGGCTGCTGGACAACTGGGCAGTGATTTGCGGGTGGCTGCTAACAATTGCGCTTACCGTGGCGGGATGGGCCATAACGGCCGCCAGGACACGGCGACAGAACGAGCGCGAGGCCGCCGCGTCCCGGGAACGGCTGGATGCGTCAAACGCTCGAATCAAGGTTCTGGAAGGGCAACTCGAGGCGCAGCAACAATCCGCGCTGGCTCTTAGCGAGCAAGTGGACCAGCTCAAAGAAGCGAATCGGCTTTTCGAAGCGGCCAACCCGGCGGATGCCGACCCCTGGAGTTCCGCGGTCAACGTTCGCGGAATGCAGTACCGTGTCACCAACGAGGGGGCGAGGGATGTAGTGGTCGATACGGTTGGGCCAGACGATGACCGACTCCCATTCAGGTGCGAGCGCGATGTGCCTTTTGAGTGCGGCGCTGGCGATGGATTCGACTGCTTCGTCCCCGGCACGAACTCAGGGACGGCATCCATTACAATCGGCTGGCATTTCGTCGGAAGCGCGGACATAAGGGCCACCCGCCGTCCAGTGTGAAACGTGGAGGTATTCATAGCAGGCCTCCCATGAAACGCCGAGCATCGTCCGCGCCGACGAATCTGAATTTCTCGTACTTGATCAGGCATTTGTCGCCCCCGCAGAACTCAATGGTTATGGGGTCGTCAGTCAATCCGGAAGTCGACGAGACCGGCGTCTCATGTAATAGGTCGGTGATTTCTGCGGCGTTTTCCTTGTCGGGGATTACCTTCACGTAAGTCATCGCTCCTCCTCTCCTGCGAGCGGCAATGCTGCCCTCAGATGTCTAAATGAGACAATGAAGGCACCTACGCAAAGAAGGGAGGTGAAGGTATGCAGCGAGATCCCATTGATTCGGCGAAGGATGCCAGGGAAGCAGCGCAGGCGGGGAACACTCAGCTGGCGTTGGCTGCTCTGGCCGATGCCGTGCAGGGCATAGCCGAGTACCAGCGGTACATACGCAGTGATCAGATGAAGATCAAGAAGGCGCTGAACATTCCCTGATTCATGTTTCCTGTCGTCCGTCGCAGCGAGCTTCATCTCCCGGTGGACGACGTTCTGCACAGCGCCCAGCAGGCCGGGATTGCGCCTCTCGAACTCCTCTGCCGACATGGGGGCATCCCCAGCTCGGCTGTTTCCCGGCTCATCCCATATGGAATCCCGTATACCTTCGAACGGAACGGATGATGTTCCTGTGAACGGACCTGCCGTCGCACCCACATGATTCTGCGTCATTTCTCCTCCTCTCCTGCGAGCGCACAGGAATTGGCTTTATTTGTGTGGTGGTCGGCGTTGTATAGGATCGTTTGTGGTTGGATCGAGGGTGAGGGTTTTGCTTTATGGGTGTGGTATGGGATTGGGTTGTCGGTAACGCGGTCACTGTCGGCGGCTGGGTTGTGACCCTGACGGTGGCGATTATCGGTTGGGTGATTAGTGGTGTGCGCATTCGCCGACAGGATGATGCGAGCATAAAAGCCAAGCAGGGTGAGCTCGATGTCACCGTGAAGTAAGCGCTTGGACATGGTTCATCTCCTTCCATTTGACGATTCCCTCGTAAGCGGAGAAAAGCGCGATGCTGATTCCCGCTAATCCAATCGACAAGCAAGACGTGATTACCAAAGCTCTCGGTAGCTTCATTTCTCCTCTTCTCCCGCGAGCGCCGAGGATTGAGAGGAGTGCTCGTCGCAATAGCTAAGTGCCGCGCTTGGTTCGACTCCGACTTCCCTGGACAGCTGTATGAATTTACTGAGCATCATGTCGCCAGCTTCAAATCGGGCATTTAGGGTGGGTCTGGATATATGAAGTGCCGAAGCTAGTTCAGTTTTGGGCTGCTCGTTCATCAGGGCCTTTTTCCGCAAACCGTCAATGGCTTGGGCAGCCAGTTTGTAAGAGCTTTCTTTCATGTCTGTAACTGTAAGAGCTTTCTATCATTATGTCAAACCTGCATGCTGGTTTGTTAAAAAGCTTTTACGTGCGTAATCTGTTGGATATGGCAAAGTATGCGAGTGTGTGGACGACTACAGATGTCGGAGTGATGAATCTTATCTCGAAGAAGAGGGATGAGTCTCCATTCCAGATATCGGATAGAGCGCTTGCTCGTGCCATAGATGTGAGTGCCCCAAGGATTGGCGATCTTTTTGGCCACCGACACGGATCGCCGTCGTTGCGCGAGTTCATAGCCTTGTGCCAAGTTTTTAATCTCAGCCCCGCGAGCACCCTGGAAAAGGCGATGCGGCTGAGTGAACGTGCGGATGAACTTGAAGAACGAAAAGCCAGGCTGGATCGAGTGGCAGCGCACCCTGAGGATTACGATATTGCCGCGAACTACGATCCGAACAAGGAGCTGGAAAGGGAGACCCCACGAGATTGAGCAAGATTGTAGGGGAGGGAAATGATGCGGCCAAGCTATGACGACCTGCTGCTCGAAGCGATGACGCTGGGGGCGACGGTGGAGGAGCGCACTTTGCAACATGGCCTGTGCGGCTTCTACTGGGACCGCGAGCGCACCATAGTCATAGATGACGGCATGGCGGACTGGCAGAAACGCTGCGTCCTGTGCCATGAGCTCTCTCACGCCCGGTACCACGACGCCGGCTGTGGCACGAACTGCAGCAAAGCCGAGCGACGTGCACGCAAGGAGACGGCCCTGCGCCTGATAAGCCCATTGGAATATGCAAGCGCCGAAGCTGCATATGACGGCGACGCTTTCCTGATAGCATCGGACTTGGGCGTAACCGTCCAGGTCCTTAATGATTACAGGATGTGGCTCGACAACAACGTCAGGGCCTGACAGAAGGGAAGAACGAATGACGGCTGGAATACGTGCCCGCGGCATTGTGGCTGTGGTTGGAGCGTTGACGATGATTTTGGGCCTATCTGGCTGCGGTGCTCAGAAGACGGTGCCGGACGTGACGGGGAAGAATTTCACCGAGGCCACCTCCGCCCTCGCTAAGGAAGGGTTCGCCTACGAAGCTCAGGATGGAAGCGGGCAGCCCGCGGTTGATGGAACCGTCACCGAACAGGATCCCAAGGGCGGCACGAAGACTGACGCCACGAAAGTAAAACTCACGGTGAGGAGTTCCGCTGACGCGGCGCAGGAGCGGGCCGCGCAGAAGCGGAAAGAGAAGGCTGAGAAAAAGGCGCAGCAGCAAAACTCGCCAGCACCTGCCGAGAAGTCCACTTCTGGCGGGCTCACCCAGACATATGCGCAGTCAGCCTGCGATCAACGCGGCCAACAGGAATTCCCCTACGGATACAAACCTCACTACATGACCGCTGGCGCGGAACCGATGTGGTCGCCCGATAGCGTCATGCTCCAGTACAAAGCGACCGTTAAGAACGGGTACAACGCCAAGCGGGATGTGACAGTAACTTGTAACGTACGCGGTTCCAATGATCACCCGGAAGTATTCGGTTGGTTGGCTCAGTAGAGGATTTACTCTCAGTCGTGGCTCCCGTGGAGTGCGCGAGCGTGGAGCTTGCCTATGAGGGCGATGCGTTCCTCATGGCTTCGGACCTTGGCGTAACCGTCTAGGTCCTGAGTGATTGCAAGATGTGGCTCGACAACAACGTCAGGGCCTGATTGCAGGAGGCGAAGAACGTGAGTGCTATTCGGTTTTGCTGCTGTATGGTGTCAGATCGATGGGGTCGTGTGGCCGAGGCATCTCTAGTCTGAGTTCCAGCGTATCGTTCTTTTTCCGGATGTGTGCGAGGGCTACGGATTGCCCGTTTGGTATCTGCAGGTAGTGGCGTGCCATTTGATAGGCGGTGATGTATCCGATTTCCTCGCCGTCGAGGCTGACGTAGATGGTGGGGTATCCTTTGTATTTTCCTTTGGGGATGTAGCCTTTGCGAACGGTGAGCCATATCCATGCGCCGTCACCGTATTTGCTGAGCAGGGGCATATGGTCTTTTTCGCCGCAGACGCTGATGCTGCCGGCTGCTTCGAGTTCCTGGCCGGAGGGTTTGATATTTCTGGGTGTGGTGTTTTCGCTGGCAAGATAGCTGGCTCGCAGGAATGATGTAGTTTTTTCGCGGCTACGCCGTCTGGCCCGATCGTTTTGTTCCTTCATGATGGGGCGTGGACTGGAAGCGCTTTCCATTAGAGTGTAGCAGTGGAAGGTCTGCTTGGCGTCTGCGAGCGCTCGATGCTCTTCCTCTTCGTGGATGCCCAGCAGATCGAGGAGTGTTTCAAGGGTGAGGTTGGCTGCGTTCGGGAACACATGCTTGCCGATGGTCATGGTGTCCACTATCCGAGGAGCTTCCAGTGGTTTGATTCCGAGTGATTCGGCGGTGGAGTTGATCAGGTTGATGTCGAAGCTGATGTTGTGCCCCATGATTGGTAGATGGCGTATCGCATCGAGTAGTGGGGGAAGCACCTGGGAGGCCACTGGGGCTTGCGCAAGCATCTCGTTGGTTATTCCGGTGAGGCTGACGATGGCAGCACTCACCATGGTTTGTGGGCGTATCAGTTGGGAATAGGTTGCTGTCACCTTACCGTTTTGGACCAACATGACTCCGATGTCGATGATTTCCTTTCCCTTGTGCAAGCCGGTGGTCTCCGTGTCGATGACCGCGTAGTCGGCGTTCTTGGCCGCATGCGAAAACCCTGTGGCTGGATAAACGAGGTTGGGGGAGAAGGTGGGTTCCTTGTGCGCAAGGGTGGGGGTTGCCGGTTGAGATGGCTCTGGATGCGCTGGTGGGTGTGGGGGGATTCCCTGTTGTTGCTGATTCGGCTCTTGCCTGCTTGACGCGATCCGGCTAGGAGTCTGCCCTTGTGCTTTACCCGCCTGGGTATGCTTTCCGCGGCTCCTGCGCTTTCGGCTGCGTCGAAAACGGAGGAGAAGATACATTAGCAGAATCAGGATAGCCGCGATAATCAGCGAGAGGATGCTGCCAGACAGATTCTCCGGGTGTTGCGAAAGCCGCGAAATCCCCCAGATGCCCACATAGCCGAACAGTGCGACCCCGAGCCCCAGTATGATCAACAGCAGCGTGATGAACATCCTCACTCCTTCGTCGCTCCATGAGCCACTTCACTATGGTTCGTCCCTAAAAGAGATATTATCGGAAGCTGCTCTTATACCTGAGTGTCGGATAAGACATGGTGGGTATGCGACGTCGCATAAAGTCCCCCGTCCGCATTGCGACGCGGACGGGGGAAGGGTCTGTTTGAACTATTCTGGTCCGGCGGCCTGGGGCGAAAGATGATCGCGATGCGCGGCTTCATGAAGGCCGGGGTGCAGTAAATTGCGACAAAGACGTTATTTGCTCTGCCCGTATTTTTTGATGGATTCCAGCGCGTCCGCTTGGGTGAATTTAGCCCGTTCCTGTTCGGCGGACCGGGAGTCCATCAGTAGTGTGAACCTTACCCAGAAGATGCAGCGTGCGGTTTCGGAAAGAATCAGGGCAACGGAAGCCACCGCCAGAGCCTGACCGAGCGGCTTGTCGACAAGGATCGAGAGAAGCGGAAGCAGGGCTGCCAGCAATGAGAAGACAATCATCCCAAGCCAATTGTGGGAGAAGTTCTCCCTATAGTTCTTACGCGCAACCTTCATGAGCTCGCTGTCGGATCCGTACGCGAGCATTATTGTGAATGTAATGGAGGACATGAGGATGCCGGCTAAAGCCGATATGCCTGCGTAGAAAGCCGTCAGATCCTTTTTTGCTGGAGGGAAAAGGAAGTACACGAGCGTAAATGATGCAAGCATGGGTATGGTATCAAGTGCCGGCGTGCGTTGAACCCACGCTTTCACCTTGAACCATGGGCCTCGTGCCATTCTGGTCATTCTACGCTTTACCTTTCTATCAACTTGTATACCTCATCCTCATTCTTGGAGCAGACATCCACGAGGGTATCGACAAGCTGGGAAAACTGTCGTGGCTCGTCACATTCTGGTATATCGGCCTTCATGATCAACGGGTGGCGGAGGAGGTTGTAATCGATTGCGACCTCATCGATTGTCGTGCCTTTCACGAAAAGCGTCTGGCGCTGTTCTGAAACAACCGGAGCGATTTCGGTTACAACTTCCTTGAGCTTTCGTCTGGCATCTTTACTTGAAGTAGGTGGTATTTTAATCGTTACATCAATGCTGACGTCGGTTTGAAGATCATTCGCTAAAGGTTGCGTCATGCTCAGCAATTGGCCGCCGTTACGCTCCAAGTTGAATAGATTTCGTTGCGTAACAAACTTGGCATGGACCTGGTGCACGCCTCCCATTTTCTCCTTGAATTCACGTAAGCCGTCGGCTGTGTAGACAGGCACGACTCTCCACTCGAAGTTCTCCCCATTTTGGTTCAATGTCGCGTTCAGGAACTCCTCGACTAGCTTTTCTTTGGGTCTGCCAGCGCCAGTAATGTACCCGATTGCATCGTGTTTAGGGTAGAATACTATGGCTGACATCTGAGCGAGATCTGTCTTTCCTGCCTGTATGTCATCGTCTGCTAAGTCAAGCATCTGATCGTTTTGATTGTCTATTTTTTGCACGAACTGAGTGCTGAGTCTCTCTCCTATGGTGAGAATCGGGTATTTCTTGCCTTCGAGAGCCAACATTAAGATTCGTTTCGAGGCGAACCAGTGTTTTTCTCCTGGTAATTCCTGATAGGCGGACAACAACTCGTGCCAATCGAGTGCTGGGACGCTGGGGATGCCATTGGTGATTATGTTTCCGAATCGTCTTTGGAGTTGGAAGAAATAGACTTTGCGCTCTATCGGATTCTTCTTCGCCATGCCCAGTCCCTTCTCGTAACGGTCAAGAACTATTCTGACACGGCAGGAAGCGGAAGACGGCACCTAATTGGACATCTAATTGGACAAGAAATCTGCTGTACTCTGGAAGGTCCTCTAACCATTGATTTTTGAAGGATATAATTCAATTCCCCGCAGCTCCACCAATATCGAAGCGCCATCCCGTGAGGGGTGGCGCTTTTTCGTTGTTGGGAGGGGTTGGGGCTGGGGTGGTGGGGTTGGCCTTGCATGGCTTCATTTCGGGGGCCTCAAGCCCAGGCGTAAGTGGTAAATGTCTCATAGTGTAGACTATGCAAAGGCGGGGGAATCGCATTAGAGGGGATAAAAAAGGGGAACGAACCATGGATGCAACAACAGCCGAAACGATGCCCGAGGCTAGCCGCAAGCACCGCAGGCTTTGGATCATCATCGCGGCCGTCGCTGTCGTGGCGCTCATCATCGCGGGCGCATTCGCCTACCGGCACGTGACCCACTCACGCGCCCTGGCCGACTGCGAGAACGCCCGCAGCCAATACCAGGCCGCTGTCAAGCGACTGGACAAGACGAGGTCCGCGGCCAGCCAGCAGGTCAAAGCCACCCCGGCCGGGGACGTGTCCGACGCCAAGATCATCCAAGCCGTCACCAACGCCACAGGGGACGAAGCCGGCAAGGGCAAGGCCAAGCCGGCCAAGGACAGCAAACCGGCCATCCCCTCCTGCCCCGCCGACGCCAACGCCGGAACCCTGAACGGCAACGCGGCAACCACCCGCCAGGCCACCGGCAAGGCGGGCAAGGACGACAAGGCCATCGCCACCGCTGCGGCGGCCATGAACGCTGATGTGAGGAAGACCGTCAAGGCCCATTTGGACAAAGCCATCGGCGACGGCGACCAGCTCCTGGGCTCCACCGACGGGCAAGTCGCCGACAACGCCACCAGGGACGCATTGAAGACCGCCCTGAACCAAGCCAAGGCCGTGCAAGCCAACGCCAAAGCCAGCGTGGACGACCAACGCAAGGCCATCCAAGCCATCAATGACCAAACCAAAGCCGTCAACGACTCCAAAACAGCCAAAGACCAAGCCGACCAAGCAACAGCCGACGCGGCGAACGCCGCGCAAGCGCAATCCGCGCCATCACCCGGACAGGGCTACTCCGGCGGCGGCTACACCGGACCGCAACACTGGAATGGCGGCGGCGCATACCGACCCAGCAACGGCGGCGGGTACCGGCCCAGCGGCGGCAGTTCACGCCCCAACCGGGCGCCAGCACCGGCAGCACCGGCGCCAGCTCCGGTGACACCACCGGCATCAGGTGGCGGCGACAGTTTCTGGAATGATCTTAACAATGGAGCCACCGGCCCTGCAATTGATAGCAATGGTAACTGCTTCGCTCGTTGCTTCTGATTGATTCATATCGTTCACACGGACGGCCAATAATCACAATCGCCCGCTGGAATCATGTGATTCCAGCGGGCGACCGCGTGACTGATAGTCGAGTCCGCATGAACGGAGGACCACCATGAATGGATCACCAATGTCTGGACAACTGGTTGGATGTCGGTGCGGTGACTAACGAAGCGACCGTTACCGTGGACTCGTGGACCTTTAGCGTATTATTACGGGGCTTGGTTGTCAACAACAGCAGGTCGTCTCGTAATCGGACTTCGCCGCTTATAACGGTGTGTATATGAAACAACCTCTGTTACGGGCTGAGGTAGAAAGCCCGCAACAGAGGTCGTCGTTGTGTGTTGTGATTGAGTCGAAAGATTCAACGTCATCAGTACAGCATCATGAAGTTCACTCGTCAATGCCGGTGAGTTTAGAGGCCATGGCTTCGGCGACGATCGCCAGTTGGCCTTGGGATGCGGAGAGCCACTCCTTATGGGACTTTTGTTCGGCCCGGGCCATTTTCAGCGCGTCCTTGGCATCGTCGATGGCCTGGCCGGCGGCATGCTTGAGCGCTTCCTTGCGTTGGGCTTTGAGGTCCTTGAGGGCCTCCTTGGAGCGTGTTTGTTCGAGCTCGATCCGCTCGTCGAGGGCGCGCACGGCGTCGGTGGCGGTCACGTCGTCCACGGTCTCCTTGCGCTCCTTGACGTGCTCCTTGGACGAGTCGATGGCGTCCCGCAACCGTTCGATCCGGTAACAGCGGAGGAGGATGCCGACCCAGCACCGGCGGCTCGCGCCCCAACCGGGCGCCGGCGCGAGCAGCTCCGCCGGCTTCGAGCCATCCCGGAGGAATCCGGGATGACATAAACAACGGAGCTACCGGTCCCGCGATTAACGACGATGGCGAGTGCGGTGCGCATTGCCACTGAGCCTCGCTGTCCAGATTCATGATTGCCTATCAAAGTCGCCTGTCAAAACCCACACGGCAGCAGACAGGCGACTTTGATAGCCAACGCAGGCGCGTAGGCCACCCGGGACAAGACGATCGCCCATGCGGGCGTTATGCCACTTCGATTCCCCAGCTTCAGCCAACGAGCGACCCACCTGCTCGACCGCTTACCCCGTCGAAAGCGGGACCGACGGTCAGGTGGTCCGTCCCGCCTGTCCGAGGCTTCAAGCAAGGGGTTACGCCAGGCGACGGTCGGGGACCGCTGTTTTAATTGGGGGAACCTACGGGCCCGCACCCGCCAGCACAGGAGCGGCGCTGGAACGCAGTGCCTTTTGAAACGAGGAGTAGGAAGACGGGTCCGTCATCCTGGCCAGCACCTGCGGAGGCACTAATCCAAGACTATTCATAGTTTAGGTTGCACCAGCTCTTTTTTCTAACCGAATCGGGACTTCTTTAACTATTTTTAATCCTCCCCAAAACCTAGTAGTATCGACGAAAAACTGGAATCGGGAGTGCCCTCCCCGCGACAAGTTGCGTTGCACGTCACGCTAAGCTCAACAATTGCCACGGGGGCATTCACAGTCAGAACTAGAACCCCCTGCGGCCATGCTTAAACCAACCGGGGGCCTTCCCCTCACCTGGGGCCACCGCCGACGGCCTGCCAATCAGCGCCGCCGGCCGGCTAGCAGGCCCACACTTGCATGCGCACACCCACGCGCCCACGCTTCCGCGCACGCCCACACGCCCACGCCCACGCACGCACGTCACGCCGGCACGCACACGCGCACACCTATCTACCCGCGGGCAGGCGTACATACGGGCGCACCCTACTGCGGTGGGGGCGGGTAGGGTTGTGGCGTACGGCTGCATGCACGCCCAGCATCGCTACCCCCATCTGATCTGCATTGCGACACGACGAAAGAACGGCTTGATACCACCGGGCGCGGCGGCCCATTTGCATGTAGTGCCGATCGGTACTATAGCGGTAATCGCCCAACACGGAACACATCAAAGGCTTGGGGCAAATTGAAGGCGACGACAAGCGTGGCCGGGGACTCGCAAAATTAAAGGGCGGATTATTGTATTGACAGTAGTGCTAGACAGTACTATTATCGATGCCACCTGAAGAAAGGTGGCACGCATGGGACTAAGGGAGATGCGTAAGCGCTGAGGCTGGACACAGGTCCAGCTGGCCGATGTGACAGGAGTACCGCAGACCAATATCAGCGCTTATGAGCGATGGTCGGCCGCCAATCCACGTGGCAAGATAAAAAACCCACATAAGATGGAGCTGACCACCGCCGTAAAGCTAGCCGACGCGCTGGGCGGAGACGTCCAAGAGCTACTGGCCTAGAGCGGCGAACGAAAAGGGGCCCGACAGTGCTAGCTGTCAGACCCCTGTGCCCTTAGTCTCAATCAATCATCCGAATCGACTATCAACGTGGGGCGCTATCTACAGTAGTAGCCTCACAAGGAAGTATGGGTGCGCATGTCGATGGGCACTGCCTGCGCGGGGACAAGGACATCGGACGCCGCCGCTCTCGCGACCGTCAGCGCGACATGCCGAAGAAACGCTGTCATTGCAGCGTTTTTACCTCCCCTTTTTCGGTTTTGTAATACACGTTAAATCGTGTATAGCAGTAGCTACCAAGCACGGAACACACGAGCGAAGAGCTTGGGGAGAACTTAAAACGGCAGTCACCGAGGTGACTCGTGGGAGTGTGAGGAATCAGCCCGATACGGTGCGAGGTACAGCGCGGGGGCGATACAGCCGAGAAGCTTGAAAATTGAAGAGAGACGACCCATAACATATTTACACGCTTCGGCGTGTACAATTGGCCTCGCAAGGAGGTCACTATATGGGACTAAGGGAATTGCGGAGCCGCAAGGGCTGGACGCAAGTCCAGCTGGCTAACGCCATGTCAATCCCCCAGCAGCGTGTCAGTGAGTACGAGCGTGGGCAGGATATGTCATCATCCAGCGCGAAAAAGTTCGCGCGCATCCTGGGCGCGACGCTGGAAGAGGTCACTGACTACATCAGGCCGGAGGAATGAGAGAGGTCCGACAGCTGACACTGTCGGATCTCGTGCCCGTAGTCTCAATCGGTCTCGGGAATCAACGACAATATGGGGCGCTATAGGTAGCAACCTCACAAGGAAGTGGGGAATCGTGGGAAGGGCAAGCAAGGCACGGGCGCGCGGGAAGTTGGTGTATGCTCTACGGGATGTACCAGCCTTAATAGCAGGGATTGTAGATAGTCGCGGCAGGTTGATAAGAGAAGCGCCGGTGCTTGCGAGCAGGGCGAATAGCGCTCATGAATCAAGACCGAGCGCTTTGACGGAGACTTCCGGCGGCAGGCGTTTCGTTGCGCTGGGGTGCATGTGGACACGGCTATCGGTTGAACTGCGGAAAACCACCAGCCAGACCGTGGAAGCATGGCGGGAATACGCTTCGGAGCATGCTGGAGTGCAGCGCCTGCAAGGAGGTGCGGAGTGAGCACGGTCACTGTCCGGCCGGGCTGCGCGGCTAGACTGGAGGGACAACATAGGGGAGGAGACGGCATGGCACGAGTCCACGAAGTCACTGACACAATCTCGCTGAGGCCTGAGGAAGCCAACGCCGGGGAGAACATCGCCCGACGGGAGGGCGCCACGCTGTCCAGTCGGCTACAAGATCTCGCCGAGGCGTATGTGGCGGGTGACGACGCCGACAGCGGCGTCAGCCTCAACAGTCCCGGCGAAGTGAGGGAGTTTTTCGGCAACCTTGTCGAGGAAGCCGCGTCTGAGAGCATGGGGAGTTGACCGCCGGCAGGTTCGGCGCGGATTGGCTCGCCGGCAGATGAGTCGCCGCAAGCATCAACATGGACCGTCTTGGCACGTTGCTCCAAGGCGGTCCATCAGCTCTCGGTGAAGGCTTTGAAGAAGAGTCAAAGATATCAAGCAAGGCATACAGGAGGGTGCGAAAGCACTTGGGGGTAAGGCAAAGGGCCCTTACGCGCCTTCCTGCGTCAGCGCTTGAGGCGGTAGGCGGTGGAGTTATCGGGCATGGGGTTCATGTGGGTGTGCATCAGGTGGAGGTAGGGCTGGGTGGTGTCCAGGTTGGCCGCGTCGGGTGAGGAGTTTCCGGGGTCGAAGCTTTGGCATACGTCGTTGTTGGGGCAGGGGGCCACGCCTTTGGGGAAGTAGAGCAGGTCGACCGGCCAGATGGACTCGGCCGTGGTGCATTCGCCGTAGACCTTGTACGCCTCGATGCGTTCAGGGCCGTTGAAATCCATCATCTCGAATACGCCGCTCGCGCCCGCGCCGCGCCCGTCGGCGTTAGCCACCCAGTTGCTGTTGAAGGAGTACGTCAGTTTGCCGTACTGACGGTTGGGTACGGGCGTATAGGAGCCGTCTTTGGCGATGGTAGTCGTTTTCGGCGTTGCACCAATGGCCGGCGATGGAGGAGAAATCACCATTCCTAATAGCTTGCGTGTCGGCCACCCCGGACGATGTGGGGGGATGAGAGGCCTCCGGTTCGGCGGTGTCGGACGGGTCGCCATCCGCGTCGGAGGCTTGTTCCGAGCCGCTGACCGTACAGGTCTTGTTCGCCCCGCCGGCCACGTCCAAGCGGCATTGGAAGCCAGCCTTGGCGTCTTTGGCCCAGGAGTCGTCCAAACCGTCAACCGCCGTTTGCGCCGTGGAGATTTTCTGCTTGAGCTTGTTTTCGTCCGCCTTGGACAGCTTATGGTCATCGCCGGACCGGTAGTAGGCGCAGTTGGCGTCGGGGCAGGCCGCGCCAGCCCCCTGGCTCCAATCGGTGGTCGCAATGATGCGGTCCCGGGACTGTTCGGTGGGGTCGTCGCTCACCAGCGGCTCGTAGTAGGCGGTGTTGTAGAGTTTGGCGCCTTTCTGCACGACTAGCAGGAGGTAGTGTGTGTCGGGGTAACTCCCGTGATGGTTGGCTATCGCTCCATCCTGGGCCAGCTGGTGCTGGGTCGAGGGCATGGAGCGCATGATGCAGTCGTCCTGCCCCGGCTGGCACTCATGCAGCTGGTAGGGCGGGTTGGTGCCATCCACGGGTGTCTGCGGGCTCAGCTTGCCGTCGGAAATGGTCATCCAGGCGCCAGCGGGGTTGGTCCAGGTGCCCTCCATGCTGGAGTAGTCGCCCCTGGCGATGGCCTCCAGATTGAGCTGCGGAGGGCCGGACAGCTTGTCATTCTCGGTTTTCTGCCGTTCGGCGGCGGCCACGGCTTTCTCCACCTCGCTCAAGGCCTTATCGGCGGTGGATTTGGAGTCTGTGACTGCCTGGGCGGCCTTGGTCAGGCCGGCGGCCGCGTCGGTGCACCGGCTGGCGCTTTCGGTGTTGCTGGCTGCGGCCTCGTTGAGCTCCTGGGCGTCTGCGACGTTCGTGTTCTTGATTAGGCGCGGTTTGGTGGTCTGCATTCCGGTGGCCGCGGACATGCTCTGGTGGTACGAGGAGATGGTGGAGGCGTCGGTCACCTGGCTTTTGCTTACCTTACCGGCTGAGCGATCGGCGGACTTGATCGCGGCGGACAGGCCCTTGCGGGCCTCGGTCAATTTGTTGAGCGAGTCGTCATAACGGGCCAGGGCCTGTGGGCGGGAATGGGAGGAGTAATACTGGTAGCCGCCGAAACCGCCGGCCCCAATCAGCAGTGCTGCAGCAATCACGAAAGCGGCGATTTTGAAGCCGTGTGACTTGTGCCGCTCGACCGTTGCCGCAGGGGCAGCGGCTTCCGTGCCGCCAACGCCTGCGGCGACCATGGCGGGTGGGGCAGGGGTCTGGATGACCGTGGTCGGCGCTTCGGTCTCCTGGAAATCCGCAAACTCCGCTGGCAGCGTTTGCATCCGCGTCCCATCAGCCTCACCTTGGGCGACGGCCGCTTCGCCGTCGTTCTGCTCGGGTATGGCATCAGTGTGCGCGGTATCGGCTTCGTTTCCGCTTTCCTGCTCGCTGGACCCTTGAGTTATCGCTTCTTGTGGCGCGTCGCCGGCTGGTTTCCGCTCGCTTCGGGGCGTCTTTTCGTTCTCTTGCGCAGGCTCCACTTTCGCCCCGCAATTGCTGCAGAACAAGGCCCCGTCGTCTATGCGCCCCCGCAATTACCGCAGAATCCCATCGTCTCTCCTCGTCGATGCTCGCTGCAGGCGCGTCCTGTTTGCGCCCCGCTTTCGCCATTTTATCGGCAGCGCAGAACCGGATAGGGCGCCCTGGACAGGGGAAGGAGATTCTCCGAGTGTTTGGTGTTCTTGTGAATAAGGTTATCGCTGGTGAAGGAATCTCGAACAAACCAGCATCCGTATGAAGGGTTTTCATATGAAACGGACATACGCAAGCCTGTGCGCTGGGCTGGGCGCCCTTGCCTTATCGGTGGGGCTGGTAGCCGTACCGGCGTTGACCGCGCAATCCGCGCAGGTAGGGGACACCGGGCAAGCGGCGGACGCGCAGGCCCTGGTGGACCAGAGGGCTCCTCGCTACTACGGGGACAATCCGGAGACGATGATTGGCGTCAGACCCGGCGTTGGAACCCCGGCACCCCAGGCTCGCATCGGCTCCAGGAGTCTGGTCCGATCGGGCACGCCCGAGAACGTGCCGCTCGGACAGCGCAGCGAAGCACCGGTCGAACCGGCCGCTAAAGGCATCACCTTCTTTGAGAATCCGCAGACTCGGGTGGCCCAGCAGACGCCCGTGTACTCGCCGGATGTAAAGCCGGTGGTCAGTCCGGCGGGAGAGGTGACCGGCGTGACGATCAATGGTATTGCGCAGAATTATGAAACTTGGATCCCCTATTGGTGCGACGTGAGCAACGACGGCGGCAATTCCATGAGCCTGTGCTACCGGGAAACCAACATGTTCCAAGACCAGGCTCAGGGCGCGGCTGTCGGTGAACGGCTATCCATCATTGATGGGAAACCGCATATCATACTGGACGATGAGAATGTGGACGCGGGCATCGCCCGGTTCCTGGGCGTCGGTGCCCTTCAAAGTTCCATGAAGGATTGGAACACGCTACTCGGTCAGGACTTTTTCCTGCTCAAATCCCAGACAACGACCAATGCGTCCAATCCTAGCGGAAAAGCCGTGATTAATCCGGCCCGTGACTATATTCAATACTTGTTCATCAAGACGGATAATTCGCCCGATTTCGCGGCGGCGGCCGGTACCACCGGACTAAGAATTAACATGAACGAATATAATGAGGGCTATTCTTCCCTAGCCGATCGTGCGCCCTTAGACTATAGCGATTGGGGTTATTACTTTAGCCGTGAAGAAACCAGAGCTGGTACTTTCAAGCGTCGCAATGTTGTGACTTGGGATGCAGAAAGCTGCTCTATGGGGAATTATGTTGGCTCGTGTGTGCATGCTCCTAACCGAGCTGCGGCTGAACAGCAATGGCACAGCATACATGCCGAAGACTGGAGGAAGCTCCTCGTGCATGAGCTCGGGCATATGCTGGGTTTGGACCATCCCACGGATCCGACCGGTACCACTTTTACCCTCAATAACCCGGGAGGCGGCTGCGCACCCGGACAGCATTACTACAACAATGGGCCGCTCATCATGCAATACCAGCGCGACAACGGCGACTCGATGCTTGATGGGACCATGTCCAGCTCAGTGGAGTACCGGATGGTGAAAGACCTGATCGCAGCGGGCACGAATTATATTAAGCAGGCCATGCAAGACGGTCAGCAGATAAGGCCAGTCACCCATCGCAAAATCAGGGTTTCCGTGGTAGATGAGCACGGTGCGCCCTCCCGGGTGGCGGCGCCGATAGCCGACCAGACCCAAACGGTGGACTATTACGGGGTGTACTCCGATGTGAAAGGGGCTTCGTTCTGTGGCGGCTTCGACACGACGGACATGGACAAGTGGCAGCCCTGGGGACAGGCGCCAGCAGTAAATGTGCCGGAATTGCAAGGGTACGAGGTTTCCGTGGACGGGGGGAGGACGTGGGCGAGAACCGCCACCATACCGGCGGTGAACATGCCGTCGACGGCGGCCCTGCAGTGGAATTACTCGCTGACTGGGCGGCGGTGGACCTCGGACGGATCGAACGCGGTGACGAACTTCGGGCTGGCCGATTTGGCTGATGTGAGGGTCATCTACCGGGTGCGCACCTTGGCTCCTTCGCCAGGTGACGGCGGCAGCGGGTCTTCTCCTGTGGCGCCCTCGCCGGGTGGCGGCGGCAGCGGGTCCTCGCCTGTGGCTCCTTCGCCTGGTGGCGGCGGACCAGCCAGCGGGGCGTCAAATTCAGCCGTCTCCCAACAGCGGCAAGTTTACGCTGGCTCCGCCGACTCTCATGAGTTGGCGGCTACAGGCTCCGATGTGGTCATTGTAGCGGCCGCGGGCGGGGTGTTCCTCCTGCTGGGCGGGGCCATGCTGAGCATCAAGCGCCGCATGCGCTGATTCTCGAGCCCGGAATGCGTTTCGGCCCCCTATCTTCAAGCGCTAGGGGGCCGAAACGCGTTGGGGGCTCTTGCAGCCGGCGGCGGGCGGAGGATGCGGCGTTGGCACGGGCGGCGACCGCAAGTAGGGGCTGTGGGGTAGGAATAGGGTATTGATGATTTCGGTCCGCCGTGCGCGGACGGTGTGGAAAGCGAGCGGACGCATGGCGTTGAGCAAGAAGCAGGTCAAGCAGCTACGGGCCCTGGCGAATGGGATCAACCCGACCCTGTGGATCGGCAAGGAGGGTGTGACCGAGGCCGCCGCCCAGCAGGTTTCGCAAACCCTGGACGCTCACGAGCTGATTAAGTGCGTGGTGCAGGACGGCGCTCCAGTCGACGCTGGCGAGGCAGGCAAGGTCCTGTCCGAGCGGTTGGGCGCTGACCTGGTCCAGGTGATTGGCCGTCGTTTCGTGCTCTACCGCGCCAGCGACAAAGAGGGGATCAAGCCTATCCAACTGGTCCGCGGCTAGGGCTGTGCGAATGGCGGAACCGGAGGGGCGGGTCCGTCGTGGCCTGTGAGGCCGCACGGTTGGGGAATGAATGGAGGGTGGGAAGATGACAGGACGCGAGCAGTCAGAGCGGATGGGTGCGGGCTCTGACCCTGAGAAGGCGAAAGCGGACGGGGGGCCGTTTGGGGAGACGTATCATCGCGGGTCGGTGATCATGCGGGGGTCGATGATTCCCGAGGATAATTCGAATACGAGTCTGTTGACTCCTGATGCGAATACCGATTGGCTGCATATGGACCCCTGGCGGGTGCTGAGGATTCAGTCCGAGTTCGTGGACGGGTTCGGGGCCCTGGCCGAGTTGGGGCCGGCGGCGGCGATTTTCGGGTCCGCGCGCATCCCTAGTGACGATCCGGCCTACCAGGCGGCGCGCAAGATGGGACACGACATAGCCGAACAGGGCATGGCCGTGATCACCGGCGGCGGGCCCGGCATCATGGAAGCCGCCAACCGGGGCGCGGCCGAAGCCGGCGGCAAGTCGGTGGGGCTGGGCATCGAATTGCCCCACGAGCAGGGGATTAACCAGTGGGTGAACCTGGGCATGACCTTCCGCTACTTCTTCGTACGCAAGACCATGTTCGTCAAATACTCCTCAGGCGCGATCGTCTGCCCAGGCGGATTCGGCACCATGGACGAGATGTTCGAACTGCTGACCCTGGTGCAAACCCACAAGGTGACTCGAAAGTCGATCGTCTTGTTCGACACGGACTATTGGGAAGGGCTCTTCGACTGGATCGCCGGCACAGTGCGCGAGCGCGGTATGATCTCCGACCTGGACCCCGACTTGCTGGTACGCACCGACGACCCGGAGGAGGCCGTGCGTGTAATCGTGGACAGTTATAAGAGCGGTCTCTGAAGGAGGGGCTGCCAATCCAAGGATGGTTGGGCCCCGCCTCCGCTGGGTTCAGCGCTTTGAAGCCAGAAGGACGCCGGTGCCGATTGGCAGCAGGCACGCATCCAACTCGCCGTCCTGATTCTGCTCGCAGCTTTCGGCCAGTTGGCGCAGGAGCACCGCCCGTGGGGACTGGTTGGAGGGGTTCATCACGCCTCCCTCATCCTCGTTCTCCAAGAAGCACATGGCATCGGTGAATAGGATCTGCCCCCGGGCCCGCAGGAGCCGCGGGGCCTCCTGCAAGGAGTCGATGTAATTGACATCGTCGCCAGCCACCACAATCAGGTCGTAATCCTGGGGGTTCAGCCGGAGGAAGTAAGTCTTGGCGCGGGCGTTCACGGCCCGGAGACGCACCCCGGTTCGCCCGCTGAGCGAGCGGAAAGCACGCCGAATCAGGTCCGCGCCTTGGGAGGAGGAGTCCACTGCGGTGAACTGTCCAGCGTCTCCGAGCCCCTCGATCAGACGGAGGGCCTCAACCACCGAACCGGTGCCTACGAGGATAATCGAGCGCGCCTGGCTGGCCCGGGCCACCACTTCCAGGAAGGCGCCTTGGGCCACGGACCCTTGCGTGAAGCCGGCCTGCGTCGCTTGCGCCCGAGCCGCCACCAAGTAGTCCGACTCAGCGTTGAGTCTGCTGCTTTCGGCGTATTGCCAGGCCTTGGCGTGGTTCGTGTAGAAAGACTTATCCATATCACTCACTTTAACCAGGCCCCCTCACAAGTGACTGGCGGACTCAGTGGATTCAATCAGCTTCCAAATGGTTTCCCCCACGTCGATGCCCCGGGGGCAGGGTCGGGCGCAGGCGCGGATCGACTGGCAAGCGCCCAGGCCGTCCTCCCTGTCCAAACCATTCAGGCGGTCCTGGGCGTGATCGTCGCGCGAATCGTTGATGAAGCGGGCCGCTGCTACTAGGGCTGCGGGTCCTATGAAGGCCTCGCCTCCGGCGTAGATAGGGCAGGCGGCCTCGCACAGGCCGCAGGAGATGCAATCGCTCAGAAGCTCGTAGGCCTTGAGCTGGCTCGGAGTCTGCTTCACCTCGACTGCTGGCGCCCCGGGGGAGGGCTGGTCGTTCTCTGCGACCGTCCCGGTCCCAAGCCAGGGGTGGACCGCCTTGATTTGGCGGAACATGGCGTCCGTGTCGACCACTAAGTCGCGTAGGACCGGGAAACCAGGCAGGGGGGCCAGCTCAATCAGCTCGTCGCCGACTTCAAGGGCGTTCTGAGGCGATGGGGGGTTTTCGCCGCTCGTGGCGGGGCCCTGATGTTGGGGCAGGAACCTGGTTGTGGGGCGGAAGGGAGCGGTGCCTTGGGGGTCTGACCGCGCGCTTCCGGCGACGGTCGCCTCGCACAGGAGCCCTGGCCTACCGTTAATCAACACGCCGTCCGAACCGCACATGCCGTGCCCGCAGGAGTAGCGGAAGGCCAGGCTGGGGTCCTGCTGGCGCTTGATTGACAGCAGACAGTCCAGGAGCGTGTCTTGGGGTTGGGCGGTGATTCGATAGTCCTGGACCCAGCGTTTGGCGGCGGACCTGCGGGTAGGCGCATTCGAGCCGCTGCTGGCGAAGGGGTTGCTCCTGCGCGCGCGGCCACCCTGGGCCTGCGCTCGGGGCAGGGGCTTGGACCGGTGGACCCGTATCGTTAAGGTCGTGGGGGCCGCGATGCCCCGTTGCCGCTTGCCTTCCATGCCGTTCGTCCTCTCTGTGCTCTCTGGTCGCTTGCTGCTCCAGGCCTTGTGATCGCGCCCTCATCCTGTTCGTTGGGACGAGCGGTCGTTTCTGGGCTTGCTTGCCTGGGGTTCAATAACTGCGCGAGCCAGGTGGAAAGTCCTGTATATGCACCGGTTGCCAGCTGATATGGCCGTCGGCGTCGATCAGGGAGTGCTGCAGGTAATGCTCATCGTCGCGGCGGGGGAAGTCCAGGCGACTCAAGGAGCCCCGGGACTCTTGACGCTCCAGACTGCTTTTCAGGACCGCCCGTGCCAGTCCGGTCAGGTTCCTGACTTCGAAGATGGCGACCAGCTCCTGATTGAAATTTGGGGAGGGGTCGTGCAGGCTTAAGTTTTCGACCTGGCTGGACAAGTCGCCGTCAAGGCGCGCCTGCGCGCTGCTGAGGCTGTCCGAGTCGCAGCGTACAGCGGCTGCCTGATCCATGAGCCGCCCAAGTGACTCGATGAGCTGGTAGGGGTTGGAATCGGTGGACGCATCGCCGTCGTTCGCGCTCCCAGCTGTGGTTGGGGTGGCGGCCGAGTCGACGGTTTGGGTGGCGCTGTCGAGTAAACCCGCGGTTTCGCGCCGTCGTTGCGATGCCAGGAGGTCCAAGCGGTCCGATTGGACCGAATCGGGCTGCTGGGCCGGTGCCGCAGCCGACGAGGACTGTCGCTCAGCCAGAATGTCCTGTGCCGCGCTGCGCCCGGCCCGCCGTCCGAAGAGGCAAGCGTCCAAGAGCGAGTTGCCGCCTAGGCGGTTGGCCCCGTGCACGCCTACGCAGGCGCATTCGCCCGCCGCGAAGAGCCCGGCTACAGGGAACCTGCGGCCATCGTTCCAGCGGTAGATCCGGCCGTCCAAATCAATCGGCAGGCCGCCCATCATGTAGTGGG
Source organism: Bifidobacterium actinocoloniiforme DSM 22766 (assembly GCF_001263395.1). NCBI lineage: Bacteria > Bacillati > Actinomycetota > Actinomycetes > Bifidobacteriales > Bifidobacteriaceae > Bifidobacterium > Bifidobacterium actinocoloniiforme. The sequence goes on from NZ_CP011786.1 coordinate 333,534, forward strand.
CGGTCGGTTTGACCGGTACCAGGTCGCGGGTCGGATCCAGGCCCGCATACCGGCGGATCGTCTCGTCCACCTGAGGGAGTTTGTCGCGCATGTCTTGCGCTGGAATCGCACGCAAATCCAACCATACGCAGTCCTTGGGCCCCTGGGGTTCGCGCGGGTCCGCCACCCCCCGTCCCTGGTCGGTTTCGGCCACAATCGCCCGGCTGACCACGTCGCGGGCAGCCAGGTCCCGGTGCTCGGGCGCGTAGCGGGCCATGAAGGCTTCCCCCTTCGCGTTGCGCAAGACACCGCCCTCAGCGCGGGAGGCTTCAGACAGGAGGATTCCGGTATGGCCCAGGCCCGTAGGATGGAACTGGACGAACTCCATATCCTCCAGTTGCAGGCCAGCGCGCAAGGCCAGCGACATCCCGTCGCCGGTCAGGTCGTAGGAGTTGGAGCTGGTGTGGAAGAGACGGCCCGCGCCGCCGGTGCACAGGATGACCTTGCGGGCGCGGATGGCGTGCACCTGCCCAGTGCGCTCGTCCCAAGCGACGAGGCCCAGGGCTTCATCGCCGGAGTCGGATAAGGCCAGGTCGCACACGTACCACTCTTCAGCGAAAGCGACCCCGTGCTTGAGGCACTGCTGCCAGAGGGAGGATAGGATTCGATGCCCGATGCGGTCGGCCGCGTAGGCCGCGCGCTTGACCGGACGGCCCCCGTAGTTGGCGGTGTGACCGCCGAACCGCCGCTGGCTGATTCGTCCATCAGCCCGGCGGGAGAAGGCGACGCCGGCTCGTTCCAGATCGATGAGAGTGGCCTTGGCCTCTTGGGCCAGGAGTTTGGCCGCGTCTTGGTCGACCAGCCAATCGCCGCCTTTGACAGTGTCGTAATAGTGCCAGCGCCAGTCGTCGGCCTCCTCGTTGCCTAGGCTCGCGGCTATGCCTCCCTCGGCTGATCCTGTATGGGAGCGCAGGGGCTGGAGTTTCGAGACCACCAGGAGCTTGAGGGGCTCGCCGTTATCGTCGGCCACCTCTAACAGGCCCAGAGCCGCGGAGAGGCCGGCGGCCCCCGCTCCTACGATGACTGCGTCGTACTCCTGCTCGATGTTCACTGGGCTCATGCCTCCGATTCTCTCACAGGGCCAGGTCTTGGAGGCTATGAAACCCCGTATTCCGGCGGATGAGAGCTTGTCAGGTCAGCTTGGAAGGATGAAGGCATGGCGGATTCAGCGTCGGGGTCGGAACCCTCTTTCTTCGACCGGGTCTACGCGGTGGTTCAGCGCATTCCCGAGGGCATGGTGGCCACCTATGGGCAGGTGGCGGCGTTGGCTGGTAGACCACGGTCGGCCCGGTACGTGGGTTACGCCCTCCACTCGAATCCGACCCCAGGAGAGGTGCCTTGCCACCGGGTGGTTTTCCGCGATGGTTCTCTGGCCCCAGGGTTCGCCTTCGGCGGCCCTGAGCGTCAGCGGGAACTGCTTGAAGGCGAGGGTGTGGCCTTCAAACCGCCGCGCGCCGGGGAAAATGCCGGAGCGGATGGTTGGGTGGTGGACTTGGAACGGTCCGGTTGGACGAAGTGAACTGCTCAATGGCGTCCACGCTCTCATCCCTTGGTTTTGCGTCTGCTGACCGGGGCGAGGACACCGCCGACGATGGTGATGAGACCTAGTAGTTCCATCGAGCCGGCAGTCTGCATGACCGTCTGGATTGAAGGTGGGCCGTCCGAGCCCTGCCTGTGAGCCAGAAGGGCCGCGATGTTCTCGCAGCTGGCTTCGATTCCCCGAGCTTGGCATGCTCTGATGGCTTTCACCAACCGCGCCTGGTCGTCTGTGGGCTGTGTCGGCTCCTCCGGGATGGAAGCTTGGGCCCCGCTTCCATCTCCTGTCTGTTTCCCCGTCCGACTTCGGCTTCCTGCCATTTCGAGAGCGGCTTGGGGTTCCTCCCATCTTTCTTTGCCTTGGGTTCGGTCGCGCTGGTTTGCGGGAGCGGGCGGTGCAGGCGCTGGAGTGGACTGTCGGTCACGCTTGCCCGGGCTCTCTGGTAGGCAAGGGTCGTGGGCGGCATGGCAGACGTCGCTCAGGTCGGTGGCCGAGATCAGAATCATGGCCTTGCCCTCGTGAATGAGCCGGTTGCAGCCTGTGTTCTCCGGGTTGTCGATGCTGCCGGGGGCTGCGTAGACCTCGCGTCCCAGCTCGGCCGCCCAGGATGCGGTGTTCAAGGCTCCGGACCGGTGCCGGGCCTGTGCTACGACGACGCTGTGGGCCAGGGCGGCGATAATCCGATTGCGTAGCAAGAACCGTCGTGCCTCCGGTATGGTGTCTGGGCACAGCTCGCTGATCAGCGCGCCTCCTTGATTCTCGATCGCCCTGAAGAGGCGCTGATTGCTCCGAGGGCCCATATGGCCCAAACCGCCAGCGAAGACGGCTACCGTGCGACCAGGTCGTGGGCCGTACGGTCTGGTCGCCGCCAGGGCGCCCCAGTGGGCGTTCGCGTCCGCTCCCATAGCGCCGCCGGAGACGACGAGGTGGCCGCTCTCCGCTGCTTTCAGACCGACATGCCGAGCCACGAACCGCCCGTAAGCGTTACAGGAGCGTGAGCCTACGATGGCTATGGGTCTGGGGCAGGAGACCAAAGCCGCCGGGTCCCCCCGTCCCCACAGGCACAGGGGAGGCGCCCAATCCGAGCGCAGGGCCAGGTCGCCCAGCTGGGCTGGCCAGCAGGGGTGGTCTGGTCCGATGATCCAGTAAGCGCCACCACCGCTGAAGCGTCGTTCCAGCTCGTGGACGCCCAGGCCAGCCAAATCCGCCAAGCGGGTCCGCCATTGGGCGACGGCCCTGTGGAACTTGCCTACGTCGCGCTGGCTGGCACGGTGCCCCCATCGGGCTGATCCGGAGATGAACATGCCGTCCAGGTTGCCTTGGGCCCTGGCCGGAGCCGTTTGTCGCGCGCTCATAGCGCCCGTCGCGCTTGTTGCGGTCGTTTCGTTGACCGCCCGAGCCGGTGGCGCTTCCAAAGCCTCCAGCAAGGCACAGGCGCTTCCGGCTCCAAGCAGGGCCGCGTAGAGCAGGGCATCCGGACTGTCGATGCAGTAGGTGAGCATGGCTCTGGCCAGGGTCTCGGCGGAAAGGTTCGGCGCCTGCGCCTCCGGGGCGGCCTGCACGGTCGGGGCAAAAGCGTTCGCGTTCATTGCAGCCTCGTTCTCATCATGATTCCAGCGTTCACGTCCTCGGCCCTGGGGCTGGTCCGCCCGTCCAGATCGGCAATGGTCCAGGCCAGACGCATGGCCCGATCGGCGCCGCGCAGGCTCAGCCGTTTGCCCTCCAGGGCTGCGTTGACCAGGCTGATCGCTTTGGCGGATGTCTCCCGGCGCAGCCACTCGCCGGAGGCTTGCGCGTTGCAGGTCCAGCCCTGCTTGGCGAACCGGGCTCGCGCCGCCGCCCTGGCTTGGGTGGCCAAAGCGCGGATTTGGGCGCTGGTGCGTCTAGGCTCGGTCGCACTGGTCAGCAGGGAGGAGACCGGAGGCACCGTCACCTGGATGTCGATTCGATCCAGGATGGGTCCGGAGAGCCGGTTCCAGTAGCGGGTGCGCTCGCGCGATGAACAGGTGCAGCGCTCGCCGGTACCGTAGCCGTAGCCGCAGGGGCAGGGGTTGGCGGCCATGACCAGCTGGAAACGGGCCGGGTAGGAGGCCGTACCCTTGGCGCGCGAGAGGAAGACGCGGCCAGTCTCCAGCGGCTCGCGCAGGGTTTGGAGAGCGCGCGGTGAGAATTCGGGGGCTTCATCCATGAAGAGCACCCCACAGTGAGCCCGGGTGATGGCCCCGGGCAGGGCCACGCCGGAGCCGCCGCCGACTAGGGATGCTGTGGAAGCCGTGTGGTGGGGCGCTTCGAAGGGAGGCACGTCTGAGATGCCGTATTGCTGCAAATCGCCGCATATGGAGCGGATTGAAGCCACTTCCAACTGCTCTTTTTGCGCCAGTGGAGGCATGATCGAGGGCAGGCGGGAGGCCAGCATGGTCTTGCCGGAGCCAGGTGGTCCGGTCATCAGCATGTGGTGGCCGCCAGCGGCTGCTACGGTCAGGGCCCACTTAGTCTGCTCCTGACCTACGACCTGCGCCATATCGAGTCGCTTGCCTTGGCTGGGGGAATTCCCCGCCCCGGGCTCGCTCGAACCGGTAGGGGTTTGCGGGCAGTCGGATGGGTGGTATTTCGCCTTGCCGCCCACCTGCTCGATCAACTCGCCCAAGTGACGCACCCCCACTACATCAATGCCGGGCACCATCCGCGCCTCCTCCAAGTTCCCGTACGGCAGGTAGGCGCGCTTGACTCCCTGCTCCCGGGCGTGCAGGAGGATAGGCAGCAGGCCGTTGACAGGCAGGACCGAGCCGTCCAGATTCAACTCGCCCAGGGTCAGCGCCCCTTCGAAGGCCTGCCCAGGAATCGTGCCGGCTGCGTCCAGGACGGCGACGGCGATGGCTAGGTCGTGGATGGAACCGTGTTTGGGCATGGATGCGGGGGAGAGGTTGACGGTCACTCGGGTTTCGGGCCACTTGAAACCGGCCGCCGCGCAGGCCGACTTGACCCGTTCGCGCGACTCGCTCAAGGAGGCGTCAGGCAGGCCGATGATCGAGAAATAGGGCAGGCCCGGCGAGATGAAGGCTTGGGCTTGGATGGTGAAGGCTTTAAGCCCCACCAGCCCTACGGACAGGCCGGTTCCGATCCTCATCAGAAGGCCCCCTTGATCAGGCGGACCCGGGCTTGGGCGCTGCCTCCTGCCGCGCTCGGCCCCACGCTCAGGGCGGCCACGTCGAAGCGCACGCCCCGGTGGCGGCAGAGTAGGTCGTCATCGTGCTTATCGAGCCAGAGGATGGCCGCATGACGCAGGTGGGAGCGCTTGCTGGCGGCGACGGCCTCTTCGGGGAGGCCATAGGCCCGGCTGCGTCTGGTTTTGACCTCCACGATTGCCAGGCGCCGTTCCGGGTCCAAGGCTACGATATCGAGCTCTCCGAAGCGGCAGGACCAGTTACGGTCCAGCACCCGCCAGCCCATGCTCTCCAGCCAATAGGCCACGTAGTCCTCGCCGAGGGCGCCGAGGCGGTGGGGGCTGATGGAGGGCGCGCATAAGGCGGCCTCGGTCTGGGCTAGGTTCGAGCCGGGGTCCGGTGAGTGACGGTCCGGGGTCTGATTCGTTTCGCGTATGCTATCCATGCCCCCAGTCCACCATTGGCGGGGAGGGGGAGCGAGCCGGGGCGGTCAATGTGGTCGAACGTGCCCTAGTGTGGTCGAACGTGGGTGAGCCTTACCCCCGGGAGGTTTCAGCGGGCCCGCCCCAACCCTGGCTGACCGGGCGAATGGGACGGTCATGGGTCATCTCAATCTCACGGCTCAACCAGGGCAGTCATCTGGTTCAGGTCGAGCTCGAAGCTGACGCCGCGCGCCTCGTAATCAGGCTGAGCCTGCGTATGGGACATGGCTGAGCGGACGAATTCGCCGGCGATTCGCGCGGCTTCGTCCAGGGCGCGTCCGGCGAACAGGGCTCCGCACAGGGCCGAGGCGAACGCATCGCCGGTCCCGTGGATCATGTAGGGCAGTTTGGCGTGGACGGACTCCACCTTGCCCTGCGCTCCGCCCTGAGCGGCCGAAGCCACGTAGTTGCGCAGGCCTCCATCCTCCCGATCGATACCTTTGAGCACCACGTTGCGCGCTCCCATGGCCAGCAGGGCTTCCAAACGCGCGTCCACCTGGGCCTCGGTCAGGTTTTGCCCCTCGTAAGGCAATCCGGTCAGCAAGGAGGCCTCGGTCAGGTTGGGCATGAGTACGTCCGCGCCGTCCACCAGGCCGGCTGTGGCCAGGCAGAGCTCATCCGTATAGGTGGGGTACATCTGGCCGCCGTCGCCCATGACCGGGTCCACCAGCCGCAGGGCTTTGGGGTATTGACGGTACATGCGCTGGATGATGCCCACCTGCTCAGCCGATCCCAGGAACCCGGAGTAGATGCCGTCCAGGTCCACGCCTTCCTGCCGCCAAGCATCCAAGTAGCCAGGCAGCATGTCCGTCGTGTCGTGGAAGGTGTAGTGCTCGAACTTGGTGTGGGCGGAGAACAGGGCCGTGGGTACGGGGCACACATCGCAGCCGGCCGCTGACAGGATGGGGATCGCCGCGGTCAGTGAGCATTTGCCGTAGCCGCACATGTCATGCAGGGCGGCAACGCGCGGAACGTAATAGCGTTGGCGGGTGTACAGGGTGTTCTCGTTCATGCTGCTTCCTTCGTTCGGCGATGGCATGGGCGCGGATGACGGTGCCGGGTGATGGTGCTTATGGCTTTCGCCAGCAGATTCTACCGCCAACTGTCGGCAAGGGGGTCGGATGGTTAATAGACGGAAGCGGGCCCCGCTGTTGGATCACAGACCCCTTGGCGGCTTGTCATCCTTGAGGATGAGACCAGGGGTCGCGTTGGGAGCGCTTATCCGCTGCAAGTTCAGCCCCTGGGATGATTCCGGCGGCTGTCGGCGCTGGATAGATTGAGGGCAGGAAGCGCAGGGAGGACTTGCGCGACGCACTATGAAGGGATTGAAGATGACGAATCTGTCAGGGAACCAGGGCGCGACGCCGACGGAGGCGCAGGGCATGCCGCCGAGGCCAGTGGAGGGCACTGCGGTGCAGGCCATTGGATTGGTCAAGGATTATGGAAGCGGGGAGAACCTGGTCCATGCCCTACGCGGGGTGGACGTGGCCTTCCAGCGCGGCCGCTTCACCGCGATCATGGGGCCATCCGGCTCGGGCAAGTCCACGCTGATGCACACCCTGGCTGGGCTGGATTCCGCCACTTCGGGCCGGGTCCTGCTCTACGGGGTGGGCTCCGGCGGCGAATCCGGCTCACACAGGCGCGCGACCAAGGGGGGTCGGATCGACGGGCATAGCTTTGTGGACATCACCAAGCTGGGCGACAACCAGCTGACCCTCCTGCGCCGCCACTCGATTGGCTTCATCTTCCAGTCCTTCAACCTCCTGCCCATGTTCACCGCGGAGCAGAACATCCTGATGCCGCTGACCCTGGAGGGCGTCAAGCCAGACAGGGGGTGGCTCGACCTTCTGGTGCGGACCCTGGGGTTGGAAGGGCGCTTGAACCACCGGCCCAGCGAGCTTTCCGGTGGCCAGCAGCAGCGGGTGGCCATAGCCCGCGCCCTGATCGCCAAACCGGCCATCGTCTTCGCCGACGAGCCCACCGGCAACCTGGATTCCGTCTCCTCGGCCGAGGTCCTGAGCTTCCTCAAGCGTTCGGTGCGTGAGTTGGGTCAGACCGTCATCATGGTCACGCACGATCCGGTAGCGGCCTCCTACGCGGACCGCGCCATTGTTTTCGCCGACGGACGGATCGTGGCCGATGAGGGCCAGCCCACCGCCGATCGGATGAGCGAGCTGCTGAACCGACAGGCCGAGATGGTGGCGGCGATCGGTTCGGTTGGGCCGATGGTTCAGCCGCAGGCGCCCGCCGCCAGCCACCGGGCCAACTGAGCGCGAGAGGAAGGCAAACATCATGTGGTCAGTATCCTGGAAAATGATGAAGCGCGACGGGCGCATGCTGGTTCCCGCAGGCATCGCCATACTGGTCGGCAGCCTCTTCATCGCCGCCACCTTCCTGTTCGGCAACTCCATGGACGCGTCCGTACGCAAACAGGTGTCCTCGTCATTCGGGGAGGCCAACTACGCCATCGCGCCCAATGCCGCTGTCAGCGACGCCGATTCGGGTGGCAAGAAGGTTAAGGACTTCCATCTTAAGGAGATCCTGGGCCTCAAGGGGGTCGAGGGCGCCAGGGCGGACGTATTCGCGCCCGTAGAGCTTTCTTCCAGCCCTGCCGATAAACACACGAATTCGGCCGGCATCGCCATGAGTCATCCTGGTTCAATCATGCCCATGCCGATCGTTGAGGGGCGTTGGCCGCAGGGGGATTCCGAAATCGCCCTGCCTAAGCAAGCCGCCCAGCGTTTGAATCTTAAGATGGGGGACGTCGTCAGCGTAAGGCCCGCCGCAGGCGGTCCTGGTAATTCCGGCGGCGCCGGCGACCTGCGGCTCAAGCTGGTGGGGCTGAATGAGGATACGGATGGTGCGTATTCCTACTATGGAGGCGCGAGCGTCATGGGTGAGGGTACCATGGCCCGTCTCAAGGGAGACCCCAGCCCCGTGGGCGTCGACGGCTACCAGGCTCCGTACGTCTATCTGTCCATTGATGAAGCCCAAGCGGGGCAGGCCACCCTGGAGCGGATCCGAGGGCAGCTGCCCAAGGGTTTCCAGCTGCAGACCCGTGCCGCTTTTGAGGATTCCCAAATCAAGCAGTTGAGTGGGCAGACCAATATCATGAAGACCTTCCTGCTGAGTTTCGGCGTCCTGGCGATGTTCGTGGCAGCGTTGGTCATCGCCAACACCTTCCAGGTAATGGTGGCCCGCCAACGCCGGACCTTGGCGCTCTTGCGCACGATCGGCGCCAAGAAGGGGCAGGTGAGGGCTTCGGTTCTCATGCAGTCAAGCATTCTGGGGTTGATCGCCTCTACGCTGGGCGCTGTCGGCGCCATCGGAGTCATGGCGGCGGCCCATGCCCTGGGCCTGAGACTGGGCGCCCTGACCTTGGCTGTGGTCGTGACGCCGGCGGTCATCGTGGTGCCCATCGTGTTCGGCACCGCCATGACCATGCTCGCTTCCCTCAGTTCCGCGGCGACCGCCACGCGGGTCACGCCCCTTGAGGCCCTGCGCCCGGCCGAGGTGAGTGGGAACGGCAAGAGCCGCGGGAGGATCCGCTTCGCCCTGGCAGGCCTCATGATGGTCGTCGGCGCGGCCATGGCCGCTTGGATCGTCTACCAGGCGGTGCAGGATTCGCGTGGGGTCAAGGGCACGATGGTGTCCGGCGATAACGCGGATGCGGCGTTGGGCATCGCTGTTGCTGGCGTGGCCTTGTTCTTCATTGGCGTCCTCCTGTGCGCCAACCGGTGGATTCCATGGATGCTCAAAGGCATTGGCTCTGCCCTGGCGCATGTCGGCCCTTCGTCCAAGGTGGCGGTGGGCAACATCTCGCGCAACCCGGCTCGTGTAGCGGCCACCGGCACGGCCCTGCTCATAGGCGTCACGCTGGTCGCCTGCCTGGGCACCGGCGCCACTTCGGCCAAGCGGACCATGGCGGCGACCCTGGACTCCCGCTATAGCGTGGACGTGGAGATCGCCTTGGAAAAGGAGGACCAGGGCAGCCTCGATAAGGTGCGTAAGGTCAAGGGCGTGAAGGCCGCCGACATCGTGCCGGTCTACCAGGGCGCCCTCGGCTCAGGAAAGACCGCCGAAAGCCATGCGGAGAAGTCGTCCATAGCCATCTTCGGCCTCAAGCCGGGCCAGTCCGAACGCCTGATGAACGCATCCCAGGAATCGCTGATGGCGGGCGGGGCGAAACTGGTGATGCCCCAGGGCCAAGTCGGAGGCAAGAACGCGCTGAAGGAAGGGGATACCGTATCGACGGTCCAAGGTAAGGATGGCGCTTACACCGCCAGCGGTCATTCCTTCCAGGTGGTGCCCGGCTCCTTCAACGGCTTGGGTGGCGACTCAGGAATCTATGGAATCGCGCTTATCGACCAGCCCGTCGGACTGGGTGCGCCTAGCCAGTATGAGATCTGGGTCAAGGCCGATGGCGGCCAGCCGGTGGGGAGCTTTATGGAAGACATACGCGAGGCCATGAGCACGACTGCGAACGCGGCGGTCTCGGGCGGCATCGCCATGAAAGCCACCTATGAGCAGATCGTCAACATCTTCCTGCTCATCATGGTGGCCTTGTTGGCGGTGGCGGTGGTCATCGCGCTGATTGGCGTGGCCAACACGCTCTCCCTCTCGGTCATCGAGCGCACCAAGGAGTCTGCCACCTTGCGCGCCATCGGCATGACCCGCCGCCAGCTCAAGCGCTCGCTCTCAATCGAGGCCTTGCTCATCGCGGTGGGCTCCACGCTCGCCGGCCTCGTCTTGGGTACGCTGTTCGGCTGGACCGGCTCGTACATCGTTTTCCAATCCCTGGGCAAGGTCTCCCTACCCTTGGATTGGGGGATGTATGGCATGATCCTGGTGGTCGCGGTCATCGCGGCCCTGCTGGCGAGCGTCTTGCCGGCCAGGCGCGCCACCAGGACCCCGCCGGTGGAGGCCCTGGTGGAAGCCTAGGGGAAGAAGGGGCTGCAAGCTCACTGGAGGTAAGGCTCGGGGGCGGTATCCGGCATCAGCATCGGATACCGCCCCCAAGCCCTTACTTGGGTTGGCCGGGCTTATTTCCAAGCGCGCCCGGCCCGCTTGCCGCCCGCCGCCCTCAGACCAGGTGGTTGTCATAGGCGAAGACCACGGCCTGGACCCGGTCCCGGGCGTGGATCTTCTGCAGGATGTGCGCCACATGCGTCTTTACCGTGGGCAGGGAGATGAAGAGCTGGTTGGCTATCTCCTGGTTGGATAGGCCATGGGCGATCTCCGCCAATACTTCCAGTTCGCGCTCGGTGAGCTCGTTGAGTTCAGGGTCCCGGTAATCGCTGGAGGGAGCGTAGCCGGTCCGGCCAGTGACGGATTGCCTTTTGGGGCTCTGTGGGTCGAATCCAGCGCTGTCGTACGCGCCCTGGGCCATGCGCTCGATCAAACGTTTTGTGGCTGATGGGGCAATGATGGCGTTGCCCTGGTGGACGGTGCGGATGGAGGCCAGCAGGGTCTCAGGCTCGGTGTCCTTGAGCAGGAAGCCTGAGGCGCCCGCCTGGATGGCGGCCATCACGTATTCATCCAAGTCGAAGGTGGTCAGGATGATCACCCGGGTCAACCTGCGGCAAGGGTCATCGCCCATCGACGCTGGGGACGGCGTCAGTTGGCAGATGCGCTTGGTGGCTTCAAGGCCGTCCATGCCCGGCATGCGCACGTCCATCAGGACCACGTCCGGTGTGAGGCGCTGGACTAAGTCCACCGCCTGCTCGCCCTGGGACGCCTGCCCCACCACTTCCATGTCGTCCTGGGATCCGATGACCATGGCGAAACCGGCCCGCACCAGATCCTGATCGTCGGCTATGGCCACCCGAATCGGTCCGCTTGCCCCTCGTCCGCCCACGTTCAAGCCCACTTCCACCTTGGTTTCCTCGCTGTCCATGCTAGACGAGCGCATCTACAGCCAGACCCCTCCCACGGCATGATTCACGCAGCTCCCTGGCCGCCCGCCTCCAGAGTCAGGCCTCAGGAGGATTCGACGGGATGGAGTCGGAGGGCGGGCTCATTCTCTTTGGATTCCTGGCTCGCGTCGGAGCTGCTGGTCTGGCGTAGGATGTCCAAAAGCTGGCGCATGCGGGCCAGAGCGGCCCGGCCCGCACGGCCGATTTCCTCAAAGGCCTGGTCAATGGCTTCAGGGCTGACACCGGAACCCTGGCCATCCGCTTTTCGGATCATGGCGATACCAGCGTTGGCCCGGCCAATCACCTGGCTCAGGGTGGTGGCCACCTCCGCTTGGATTTGCGCGCCGATGCGGGCCCGCTCGGCGTTGGCGGCCAGTCTGCGCCGCTGGGCCTCGCCCTGCAGGAGCGCCTCCTGCCGTTCCCGCTGCAAAATCAGGCTGGAGCCGGACGCCCGCCGCCACAGCCCCAGTACCAGGGCGCAGGCGCAGGTGATCGCAGTGGTCGCGAGCAGCGCCGCCGCCACCTCGCTGGGCGAGCCGTTGACGGCCGCGCGCGGCCCGGAGCGGTCCCCCAAGACCCAAGCGAGGATGCTGGGGGAGCTGTACCGGACCTCGCAGCGCAGGCGTACGAACAGCAGCACCAGGTCGGCTACCAGGGTCGCCGGCACCCACAGCCGCGTCTTGCCTCGCCCATAAGCCGCCACTGAATAGATGGAGACCAGGACCAGTGTGTTGGCCGTCGCGATCCAAGGCACGGCCAGCAGCTCGAGAGTGGCGACCGAGGCTACCAGCGCGGCGCTCGCATTAGGCAGCCGGCGGCGCACCACTAGCGGCAGACTGATGCAGACGGTCTCGATGATGGCCGCGGGCAGGGGGATGTACCGGCCCGGGGAGTCCAGATTGGCGTCGAGTGTGAAGTAGGTGGCGTTGGAGGCGGTCAGCAACAGCAGCAGGGGCAGGATCAGCAGACCGTCCACCAATAGGTAGTGCTCGGCGGTCCAAGCGGACAGCCGTTCGATGCGGTTACGGCTCTCGCCGGGCCCCCGCTCCAAATCGCCCTTATCCGCGACCAATCCCGTGACTTCCACGGGCTCGTCCGTCCGCCTATCGGTGCCATCGTGAGCGCTCGTGGCCATGCTTCCGCCTGATCCCAGGGGTATGGTCACGTCCACGCTGAACCCGCCAGCCGGACGGGGGCCGGCCAGCATCCGTCCGCCCAGGGCTTCCACCCGCTCGCTCATGCCGATTAGGCCATACCCCTGGTGGTCCCCGGTTTCAAGAGCGTCGGCCGCGCCCCGCCCGTCGTCGCGAGCCACGAGCCTCAGGCCGTCCGAGGACCAATGTTCGCTGATTTGCGCCCGCGCGCGAGGACCGGCGTGCTTTCGGATGTTCGACAGCGCCTCCTGCACGCAGCGGTAGGCCGCTAGCGATGCCTTCGCGCCCAGCTTGTCCGGCTCCGGCTTGCCTTCTACGGTCCGTTCCAGGGTCAGACCGGGGCTGGCTTGCCGGGCTTGGCGCACCAAATCGTCAATGCCGTCGTAGTACTCAGCGGCATTGATTTCGGACCCGTCCCCGCTTGCCGGCCTTCGATCGTGGGATTGCCCTGCGGTATGGCCGCGCCTGCCACCACCGGTCGTCGCGGCCGTCCGCGTATGCGCGCCCGTACCCGTGCGGGCATCGCTGTCCGGCGCGGACGGCGTATCCTCTTGCCCGTCGTCGGTGAAACTGCCGAAGAGTCGATTCATGTCGTGTAAGGCCCGCCCGGCCTCCTGACGGATCGTTCCCATCACCCGCAGGGCTAGTGCAGGATCCCGTGTCCCCGCGTACCGTCCGGCGTCGGATTGCACAATCACGATTGACAGCGTGTGCGCCACCAGATCGTGCATATCGCGGGCTATGCGCGCCCGCTCGGCTGAGGCCGCCAAGCGCGCCTGCTCCCGCTGCCGGTACTCTATGGCCGCATTGCGCTCACGCATGGCCGTCAGCGCCTGCTTGCGCGATCGATCCCAAAAAGCCAGGAAAACCACCAGGAGCAGCAGCAGGGCTAAGGAGAGCAGGCCGAGCCCCAGGTTCAGCGCTATCTGGGGGCCGCAGGCCCAGATGGATTCTCCCGGCTTGGTCTGGCACACGGGGGTCCGCGCTTGCCCTTCCGCGGGCGAGGCCGGTCGCGAGCCCAACCGGGAGAGCGGCCCCAAGTTGTTGACCGTGGCGTAGAGCACGGATTCCAGGGTCACCAGCGCCGCGGCCAGGATCACGTACCGTCTGCTGCGCCGCCGGTCCCCGTAGACCAGGGCGGAGTAGAGCATGATGAGTCCGGTCGCGTCGGCTGGGATGAGCGTGGGCCCTACTGCCAGCTGCGCCAGGACGATACAGACGAAGATGTTGGCCGCCAGGTCCGGTCGGCTCCGGCGGATGACCAGGGGCAGCACCAGCAGCAGGCCGAACAGAATCGCTACTGGTCGGCTGGTGGGGGCAAGGAAGCCGTCGCCCATGATTGGTGAGGCCGCGAAGAGTAAGGACAGGAAGATGACGGCCAGGGCCAGCAGGCCGTCCCGGGCCAGCAGGTGGGACCGCCACCAGGACACCAAACTGCTGCACCATGCCTTCGCTGTGTTCATAGGCCCAGCCTAGCCTCCTGCGCCACCGCCCACCCTCGGTCCAGAGGATGATTCCAGGACCCGCCGCCGTGGGCGGGAGGCGTAATACTGCGCGAATACTATACGTACTACCCTGAGGTAGACGGTGCGGGGCATCCGGCAAGGTGCGTACGCGAGACGGGCAAGGCAGTAAAGGGGGGATATGACACGCTTGGCTTCCTATTACGCGGCCGGCATGCAGGTCGAGGAGGGCTCGCTCCAGGTGCCGTTGGATTGGACGGGCCACACTCCGGGCGCCGATTTGGGTCCAGGCCCCAGGATCGGCGTCTTCTATCGTGTGCTGACCGACCCCGAGCGCACTCACGAGGACCTGCCGCTCCTGGTGTACCTCCAAGGAGGTCCTGGTGCCCCCGCCCCCCGCCCGCTGAGCCAAGACGACGACCCGTGGATCGGCGCGGCCCTCAAACGCTTCCGCGTGGTCCTGCCCGACCAGCGGGGGACCGGCCGCTCCAGTCCGGTGGACGCCAGCTCATTCGCCGCGCTTGGCGGACCGGAGGAACAAGCGGCATACCTGCGCTTGTTCCTGGCCGACTCGATCGTGCGCGACTTCGAGCACATGCGCCTGACCGAGTTTGGCGGTCGGCGCTGGGTGTCGCTCGGCCAGTCCTATGGCGGTTTCCTGACGCTGGCCTATCTCTCGGCCTTCCCCCAGGGCTTGGCGGCCTGCTTCACCACAGGCGGGATACCGCATGTGCCTGCGTCGGCGCGCGAGGTCTACGAGCACACCTTCCCGCGCATGGCGGCCAAAAGCCGGGAGTTCTACGAGCGTTATCCGCAGGACGTCGAACGGGTGGCGGCTATCGCGGACCGGCTGGCTGACGGTGGCGTGACCCTGCCCAGCGGCGACCCGCTCACGGTCGAGCGCTTCCAGACCCTGGGCGCCGACTTAGGCAAGAAGCCGGCCTTCGAGCGTCTCCACTGGCTCCTGGACACGGCCTTCCCCGACGGTGACGGCAGCCTATCCGCAGCTCGTTCGGCCCGCCTGTCTGACACCTTCCTGGCGGGCGTGGAAGAGGCCACTGCCTCAACCCCGCTCTACTGGCCATTGCAGGAGTTCATTTACGCGGACGGCGAGTGCGGGCCGGTCGGATGGGCCGCCCAGCAGGTGCGCGACCAGAGCCCGGAATTCGGGGTCGGCGCTCGCCCCCTCTTGTTCACAGGCGAGGCCATCTTCCCCTGGATGTTCGAACAGGAACGGGCGCTGCGCCCCTTCCGCCAGGCGGTCCAGCTGCTGATGGGGGAGGGCTCCTGGCCGAGGGTGTATGACGCCGCTCAGTTGGAGGTCAACGAGGTGCCTCTCCAGGCGGCGGTCTACTACAACGACATGTATGTGGACCGTGAGCTTCAGCTGGACACCCTTTCACGGCTGGGTAATTCGCACGCCTGGATCACTAGCGAGTACGAGCACGACGGCCTGCACCAGTCCGGCATGTTCAGCAAGCTGTTGCGGCTGGCCTTGGAGCGTGGCGACTTGGAAGGCGTGCTGTAGGCCTCGACGGGCGCTCCTGCGCCGGCGCGTTAGGATTGGACGGGTATGAACGACTGGAGGGCGCGCGGATCAGGCGGGCCCGTTGAGAGCTGAGGGATGGATATGGCAAGCTCGAACGTGACGATTGGTTTCATCGGTTATGGCAACATGGCCCAGGCCATCGCCCAGGGGTTGGTCGGCGCCGGCGTGATTGATGGCTCGCAGGTCGTGGCGACCACCCCGCATTTCGGCAGCCTGCAGGCAGCGGCCGAGCGCATCGGCGCCCGTCCGGTGCGCACCGCCGCTGAGGTGGTGCAAGCTTCGGATATTGTCGTCGTGGCGGTCAAACCCAAGCAGGTGGAGGACGCGCTGGCCCCGATCGTCGACGACCTGGACGAGGATGGCCGCTTCGTGCTCTCGATTGTGGGCGGCTACACCTACTCCTGGTATCAGGACGTGCTCAAGGCCGACACCCACTTGATTTGCGCAGTGCCGAACACGCCGATAGCCGTGGGTAAGGGCATTCTAGCCACTGAGACCACCCATAGCCTGACCGCCGAACAGTACCGGACGTTCAAGGATGTGTTCGGGCCAGTGGCCTTGATCGAGGAGGTGCCCACCGATCAGCTGGGCATCGCCACGACCGTTGCCGGTTGCGCGCCCGCCTTCACCGCCATGTACATGGAGGCTCTGGCCGACGCCGGCGTTAAGCATGGCCTTTCCCGCCTGTCCGCTTACCGGCTGGCCGCCCAGATGGTGGAGGGGACCGGCGCCCTCTACCTGGCCACCGGCACCAATCCCGGCGCCATGAAAGACCAGGTCACCTCGCCTGGCGGCACCACCATCAAAGGCGTGGCCGCCTTGGAGAAGGACGGTTTCCGGGGCGCGGTCATCGATGCCGTGGACGCCATCGAAGGCGAATAAGCCGAAACCCGCCCGCCGTGCCCCGTATAAGTCATATGTGCGAATAGACTGGGAGTCATGTCTCTTACCATCGGAATCGTCGGCCTGCCCAATGTGGGCAAGTCCACGCTCTTTAACGCCCTGACCCGTAACAACGTGCTGGCGGAGAACTACCCCTTCGCCACCATCGAGCCCAACACCGGCATCGTGCCCCTGCCCGACGCCCGCCTGCCCAAGCTGGCCGAACTGGTGCATTCCAATAAAATCGTGCCCGCGACCGTTACGTTCGTGGACATCGCCGGCATCGTCAAGGGGGCCTCAGAGGGCGAGGGCCTGGGTAACCAGTTCCTGGCCAACATCCGCGAGGCGGACGCCATCTGCGAGGTCGTGCGCGCCTTCGAGGACGACGACATCGTGCACGTCAACGGCCATGTGGACCCGTCCGACGACATCGAGACCATCAACACCGAGCTCGTCCTGGCCGACATGCAGACCATCGAGAACGCCCTGCCCAAGCTGGAGAAGGACCTGCGCGGCGGCAAGATCGAGCAGTCCTACCTGGACGCGGTCAAGCACGCCCAGCAGATCCTAGGCGAGGGCGAGACCATCGACCACGCGGCCGCCGCCGGCAAGATCGACAAGGCCGACATCTACGATTTGCATCTGATGACCGCCAAGCCCTTCATCTACGTGTTCAACCTGGACGACGACGAGTTGCAGAACACGGACATGCAGGCCAAGCTGGCGGCTTCAGTGGCTCCGGCCCAGGCCATCTTCCTCAACGCCCAGTTCGAGGCCGACCTGACCGAGCTGGACGAGGCCGACGCCCGCGAAATGCTGACCGACGCCGGCCTCAAGGAGTCCGGCCTGGATCAGCTGGCCCGTGTGGGCTTCGACGTGCTGGGCCTGCAGACCTTCCTGACCGCCGGTGAGAAGGAAGTGCGCGCCTGGCAGATCCACCAAGGTTGGACAGCCCCCCAGGCCGCTGGCGTCATCCACTCCGACTTCGAAAAGGGCTTCATCAAAGCCGACATCGTCTCCTACGACGACTTCGTGGCCGCAGAGGGCTCGATGTCCGCGATCAAGGAGGAAGGCAAGCTGCGCCAAGAGGGCCGTGATTACGTGATGCAGCCTGGCGACATCGTCGAATTCAAGTTCAATGTGTGAGGTGAGGGGTGCGAACTTCACACTCCGAACCAAAAGGGGTAGGCCCCGTTGTCGGCGTCGCCGGTAGCGGGGCCTACCCTTATGCGGATGCCAGTCTGCCTGCTCACTGTCCGATCAAGGAGATGCGCTGGAAGGGGTGGGCGGCCGATTCGGCCTCGTCGACTAAACCAATCGCGTAGTCGGCGTAGGAGATGGAGGATTCGCCGCGTTCGTTGGTGGAGTATTCCTCGCCCCGCAGGAGGTACTTGCCGGTGCGCGGGCCGTCGGCCCGGAAGTCGGCCGCCGGGCTCAGGTAGGTCCAGGTCACGTCCGAGCGCAGGCGCAGCTGCTCCAGGCTCTGGCTCATGATCTTGGCCAGCGGGTAGGCCTCGCGCGGGAAGTCGGGGGTGTCCTTGAGCTCCTGGGTGTGCTCTGGATTGAGGTAGAGGCTGCCTGCCCCACCCACCACCAGCAGGCGGGTGGACAAGCCCG
Organism: Bifidobacterium actinocoloniiforme DSM 22766; assembly: GCF_001263395.1. Classification (NCBI taxonomy): domain Bacteria; kingdom Bacillati; phylum Actinomycetota; class Actinomycetes; order Bifidobacteriales; family Bifidobacteriaceae; genus Bifidobacterium; species Bifidobacterium actinocoloniiforme. The sequence continues at coordinate 351,336 of NZ_CP011786.1, forward strand.
TCAGCGCATCGCACAAGTGCTTGAGCGAGGTCATGTGCTCAGGCAGGTCCTCTAGTTTGAAAACACCGAAGGCATCCACAACCACGCCGAAAGGTTTCAAGTCGGCCGCGGTCAGGTCAAACAGATCCTGGCGCAGGGTGTGCTGGGCCTCGGTCGTATTCTTGTGACGCACCAGCGCTGTCACGTTGATGCCGCGCCTTACGGCCTCGTGTACAATCGCCGAACCCGCCTTACCGTTCGCCGCTACCACTGCCATGTTCAAATCGCTCATAACCCTTCATCTTCCTTCTAGGGCGGATGCCTCTGGCTTGCCCGTCGTCTGCCTACACGCACTACCGTACAACCTTGCTGCCGGACCTGCCGTCGACTCACCGCCGCGAACTCGTCCTCCGCGGGGCGTGGCCGCCGCCCTGTCGCTTACAGGGCCATGCCCACAGCGAAACCGCCTGCGACTGCCAGCAGGGGAGCGATCATCGAGGTGAGCAGAGAGAGGCCGGCCTGCCCAAACCGGTGGGTCCGTGTCAGGGACAGGGTGTCTGCAATCGCGGTGGAGAAGGTGGAAAAGCCACCCAACAGGCCGGTGGCGAGCAGGAGGTGGGCGGTCGGGTCGAGCAGGAGCCGGGAGCTGAACGCGGCAACCAGGCCGGCGAAGCAGGAGGCGATCAGGTTGATGACCAGTGTGGACCAGGGGAAGGGGCCGTGGCTCGAGCGCTTGATGGCCGTGTCGAGCAGGTAGCGGGCGCCGGCGCCCACGCCGCCACCTAGGCAGACCAGCAGAACCGTCATTGTCGGACCTGACGCCATGCCGCCAGTCGCGATCCGCAGCGGCCTCCGACCCAGGCCAGGCCCAGGCCAGCGGCGAACGTGGCCAGTAGGTAAAGGGCCGCGGACCAGAAATGGAGGTCGCGGCCGGTGGTGAAGACCTCCACCATCAACGTGGACATGGTGGACAGCCCGCCGCACACCCCCATGCCCAAGGTTCTGCTGATTCGCTCACGCCGTCGCTCACCAATCCATGGGGCGCCGGCCAGGTATGAGCTGAGCAGGCAGTAAGCCAGGCAGGCCAGCATATTGGCCGCGAACGTGCCGGTGTAGAAATACCAGGAGAATGAGCGTAAGCCGCCCAGGGCGTAACGCAGGCCGGTTCCCGCCGCCCCTCCCGCCGCCACCAGCAGCAGGCTGGAGGCATGGAAGGAGGAGGGCGAGAAGGGCTTGTCGGTCGTGCTTGTCATGCTCTCCCTTCCGTTGCCGTCGCCTATCATGCTAGTCCGTGGCGTCAGGCCCGGTCATCGCCCTCGCCGACCGTGGCGGGCGCCTTGTTCTCCGGGTCCAGGGTCAGGCGGTCGTCATCCGCGTCGTAGTCGAAGAGTTCGCCGTAGCGGCCCCAGCTGATCGCGGTCTCGAACTGCTGGACGGCCTCCTTGTCAGAGTGGTGGGAGCGCAGGAGGTCCAGGATCAGCGAACCATGCAAGGTCTTGCTCTCCGAATTCTTCAAGGCGCGGTCGATCACGCGTACCAGCGGCACATGCTCCAGAATCATCGAGGAGAACATCTCCTTGGCCTGCAAGATGTCCGCATGCTGCCAGTCGCGGCCCAGCTTGGTCAGGCTCACATGGCCGTTGTCGGCGTCGAAGATGCCCAGCAGGAGCCCTGCGTCGATCAATGGGAAGAGGTCGTCCACTTCGAAGTTGAGCTTGGCCGCCAGGTCCGCCATGTCGATGCCGTCAGGATGCTCGGACATTACGTCGACCAGGCCGGCGAGCCCGCCGGGGGTGGCGTCGGGCAAGACCTTTTTGCCCATCTCTTCCTCGCGCACCGAGTTATTGATCGCCTCCTTGTCGCGGACCTTGGACTGGAGCTTGCGCCGTATGTCGCCTTTGTCGGAGCGGCCGGTCAGCACGGCGTAGAGGTAGTCGACCGTGGTCTGGAACTCGTCGGACTGCTTGTCACGAGGACGGGGCAGCGTAATCGGCACCTCGGCGATGATATGGCCCGGGTGGGAGCCCAGTACGACGACCCGGTCGGCCATCTGCACGGCCTCCTCGATGTTGTGGGTCACCATGAGAACCGACTTGATCGAGTCGGACTCGGAGGACCAGACCTTCAGGACCTCCTGGCGCAGGTTCTCCGCGGTCAGCACGTCGAGGGCGGAGAAGGGCTCGTCCATGAAGAGCGCGTCGGGCTTCAAGACCAGGGCGCGCGCGATGCCAACCCGCTGGCGCATGCCGCCCGAGAGCTCCTTGGGGTAGGCGCTTTCGAAGCCGTCCAGGCCGATTGAGTCGATTGCGGCCAGGGCCAGCTTCTTGCGGGTGTCTCTGGGCACGCCCCGGGCTTGCAAGCCCAGCTCCACGTTGGCCTCGACGGTCAGCCAAGGCATCAGGGCGAAGGACTGGAAGACCAGGGCCACGCCCGGGTTGGGGCCGTCCAGTTCGTGTCCCCGGTAGGTCACCGAACCTGAGCTGGCCGGGATCAGTCCCGCCAGGATGCGCAGGAAGGTGGACTTGCCCGCGCCGGAGCGGCCCAGGATGGCTACGACTTCCCCCTCGTGCAGGGTGAAGGACATATCGTCTAGGACCTTGAGCTCATTGCCCTGGTCGGACTCGAACTCCTTATTGACATGACGGGCTTCGATGATGTTGGTTATTTTCTCCATAATGGTGCTCCCTGCAAGTTCTCATCGGGAATTCAGTCAATATGTCTGTGCGGCTCGTCCGCGTGGGTCGGAGCGCTCAAGTCGCGCGGCTGGCGGCGGCTGCCTGGCTTAGGTGATGGCGTAGCGGCGCTGAGCCAGAGCCTGGATAGGGGACCAGCAGACCTTGTTCAGGGCGACCACGAAAACGCTCATGACGGCTACGCCGGCGATGATCCTGGGGGTGTCGCCCACCGCGGTGGCTTCGGCTACGTAAGAGCCCACGCCGGTGGCGGTCAGGGTGTGCTTGGCATAGGAGACCACTTCCGAGACGATTGAGGCGTTCCAGGCGCCGCCGGACGCGGTGATGCCTCCGGTGCACCAGGAGTTGAAGACCCCAGGAAGGATCAGGGTCTTCCAGCGCTGCCAGGCTGGCTGGCGCAAGGAGCGTGACATCTCCCGCAGGTCATCGGGGATGGCCGAGGCGCCGGCGATAACGTTGAACAGGATGTACCACTGGGTGCCTAGGGCCATCAGCAGGATGGACCCCCAGTTGATGTCGATATGCCAGGCCAGGAACCACATGGTCACGAAGGGGAAGATGAAGTTGGCGGGGAAGGAGGCGCAGATCTGCACCACTGGCTGCAGGATGCGGGAGAGCTTGGGGTTCAAGCCGATCATGGCCCCGATTGGCACCCAAATGGCTGAGCTCACGATAATCAGCAGGGTCACTCTGAGCATGGTGAGGAAGCCCAGGACGAAGACGTGGCCCACCTCCGAGAAGCCTAAGGCCGGTACGACCAGCTGGTAGAGCTTGAACAGGCCCCATGCGCCGAGGAGACCGAGGACCACGGCATACAGGCCATTGGAGAACAGGGTCCGCCTCCGGTACTGCCCTGTTGACCAGTGGCCTCCCGTGACCCCCAGCGGACGGGTCAGACGGTCCAGGAATCCGCTGATGGGGCGGCCGATCCGGCCCAGCAGGTCGCTGATCCCTGATAGGCGCAGGACGGTCAGGACGATGCTGCGCTTGGGCTCGGTCGATTCGCTGTCGGCCATGCGGAACTTCTCCGCCCAAGCGGTCAACGGCTTCCACAGGAGGAAGTCGATCAGGAGCACCACCACGACCATCGTCACGATCGCCAAGCCCACCTTTCCCAGCTCCTTCTGGCCGGCGGCCTCCTCTACGTAGGAGCCGATGCCGGGCAGGGCCATAGTGCGGTTATTGACCGAAATCATTTCGGAAGCGGTCAGGAAGAACCAGCCCCCGCCCACGCTCATCATGCAGTTCCAAAGCATGGGGATCATCGAATAAGGCACGTCCAGCTTCCAGAACCGCTGCCATCGGGTCAGCCGCAGGGAACGCGCCGCCTCGTCCAGCTCGGTGGGCTCGTTCAGCAATGAACCGTAGAAGGAGAAGGTCATGTTCCAAGCCTGCGAGGTGAAGATGGCGAAAATCGAGGCCGCCTCCACGCCCATGATCGAACCGGGGAAGAGCACCAGCCAGATGGAGATCGTGGCGGATAGGAAACCCAGGATGGGTACGGACTGAAGGATGTCGAGCAAGGGCATCAGGATCGCGCGCGCCCGCTTGCTCCTGGCAGCCGCCAGCCCGTATATGTAGGAGAAGACCAGGGAGACGAACAGGGCGAGGAACATGCGCAGGACCGAGCGCATGGCGTAATAGGGCAGGTACTTGGCGTCGGTGGAGATGTGCTCGGGGATGCCCTGGGGGCCTATGGGCGCGCCTAGAGCGGGCAGGAGGTATCCCAACGCGCCAAAGAAGGCCAGTACGCCGATGGCGACGAGGACGCTGGAGACCAGGCGGCTTCGACGGGAAGCCTGGCTGCGCTCAGTCGGAGCGGAGGACAGGCCGCGGATGGGATTGGTAAACGGAGTCATAAGCAGTCTCTTTCTCGTTCCTGTACGGCCTCACGCGACAACCGACCGGCTAAGCTCGCCCAGCCCTTAGGCGGCTCGCTGCTACCGGTAGGCCAGGTGCGGGGGAAGAGGGAAGCGCGATAAGGCTTGCGGTTGATACGGACGAATGCAAGCGCTGGTGCCGACTGATGCCGCCATGCGGCCATTACTGTGATGCGGAACGTCGTCCATACGCCTCGCCTCCTTTCCGATGCTGACTGCCTGACGTCTGCGTAGGCTCTTGAGGACGGCATAGGAGGTGGGGCTTTAAGCTCCTTGAGACTCCGGTCGTTCAAGCTTCGGCTTCGCATGGCGTTCGGGATTGCGTTAGTCCCCGCCTTGATTCGACGGGGACTGCTGACCAGCGCGGAGTGTCTCCATTCCTTTGCGGCAGCAACCCATGTCCATGTGGTAGCTTCGCCTACCGACTGCACCCCTAAGATAAAGGTCCTGGCTAGGCTTGTCAAATCGTCGTCCGCAGGGTGTAAGGGCGGTCTGCAGGGGCGGCAGGTCTGCGCCTGAGCGGACAATGGTGCCTGGTACGGGCGGCTGGGCGGATTGCCTGACGGGCCCGCTGGCAGCGTTTTCAGTCCTATTGCGCATAAGGAGGCCCGGCATGAAAGCCGTCGCAATTACCGCCAACCCTGAGCCGAGGAGCCTGACCGAGGCGATGGGCAACGCCTTCCTGGACGGTGCGGCTGAGGCTGGCGCCGACACTGATTTAATCGATCTTTACGCTGAGGGCTTCAATCCGGTCTATTCGATGGAGGACCGCCTGCACTACCTGGACCAGGGTCCCCTGCCTGCTGATGTGGCGGCCATGCAGAACCGGATAGCGGACGCCGATGTGCTGGCTTTTGTTTTTCCCATCTACTGGTTCTCCCTGCCTGCGCTGATGAAGGGCTTCTTCGACCGGGTGCTTTGCCGCCGGTTCGCCTACCATGCGGACGGTACGCCTGGGGCCTTGGCAGGCAAGAAGGTCAGGCTGATCATGCTGTGCGGGGGAGAGGAGGCCCGCTTCCGTTCCGACGGGGTGGACGCGGCGATCGACACCCAGCTGGTCCAGCGCACGCTGAACGGCTACTGCGGTGTGGACGACATCGAGAAGGTCTATATCGACCGCTTGACCAGCGGTGACGATGACCCGCAGGTGCGTGAGGAAATCAAGCATCGTTTGATTCGTGTCACCCTGATGGGGCGGAAGCTGGCTGTGGAAGGCGGGGCGTCCAAGGTCGGCGAGCGGGCATGAGGCCGCTGAAGGTCGGTTTTGTCTTCGACGACAGCCTGGACGCGTTCGACGGCGTGCAGCAGCACATTCTGACCCTGGGGCGTGAACTGGAGCGCCGGGGCCACGAGGTCCATTACTTAGTGGGGCAGACCGAGCATCCACCGGTCAGGCATGTGCATCCGCTGAGCCGAAATGTGCAGGTCTCCTTTAACGGCAACCGTATGCGTATCCCTCTGTTGGCCCCGGGCGATGCCATTCGCCGTGCCCTGGCGGCGGGCCCCTTCGACATCCTCCATGTCCAGGCCCCATACAGCCCCTTGCTTGCGGGTCGGGTGTTGGAGCGGGCCGACCCAAGGACCGGTTTGGTGGCCACTTACCACATCGCGGTGGATACTCGGGTCCAGCTGGCGGCTGGCAAAGCCCTGGGGGCCATCAACAGCCGCAGCCACCGCTTGATTGACGAGGTCATCGCGGTCTCGCAGGTCGCGGCCCGCTATGCCCAGCTGACCGCTGGCGTGCGAGGGGTCGTCATACCTAATCCGGTGGACGTGACAGGCCTGCAGGAGCGGGGAAGGTCCGTGGGACGCGAGCGGGTGGAGCGCCTGCATGGCCAAGGGCCGCACTTGGTCTTCCTGGGGCGGTTCGTGCCACGCAAGGGGGCGAGGGCCCTGCTGGACGCCCTGGCCTGGGGCGAGGCCGCCGAAGTCTTTCCCCCCGGGCTGCACGTCACGATGGCCGGTAAAGGCCCCCTGCTGGAGGAATGCCGACGGCGGGCAGAGGAGCTCAGGACCCCGGTGGAGTTCCCCGGATTCATCGAGGAAGGAGACAAACCGGCCCTGCTGGCTTCAGCTGACCTGGCGGTCTTCCCTTCGACCGGCGGGGAATCCTTCGGCATTGTCCTGCTGGAGGCCATCGCCTCCGGGGCAGCGCTCTCCTTGGCCGGTGACAACCCGGGATATCGTTCCACGCTCCTGGATGACGAGGACGCCTTGGTGCCGGTCGGCGACGAGGGTGGTCAACCGGGCCGGGCCCTGGCCGAGCGCATTGCCCGGGCCCTCGCCGAACCCGCCTGGTCCGAGGCCTTGGCCCGGCGCGAACGTGGCCTGCTGAAACGCTACGACGTCAAGACCGTGGCCGCCCAGGTCGAGGGGGTCTATGCCCGGGCCCTGGCGGACCGGGGGAGGGACTGAAGACGCCGGTGCCCCGCTTTCGGAAAGGACGTCGCCTGCATGTAAGCTTGGCGTATGTCCTTCTTTGATATGTTCGGCGCCATGTTCGACCCCGATCGGGACCCTCGGTCTCGCCGGCCGGGCCGCTCGGACGATGATTTCGTCATCCTTAACGTCGAGGAGGACGGTCGCTCCGGTCCGCGAGAGGGGTCAGGCGGTCGGCGGGGGCCAGGCGGCCCTGGCATGCCTCGCATGCCCCGTCTGAATCGCAGGCCCTCTTCGGGCCCAGGCCTGAGCCGGGGGTCGAAGATCACGATGGTCGCGGTCGGGGTGGTTGTGGCCTTGGTCATTCTCCTGTTCGCCACCGCCCGCTTCATCACCGATTTGATGTGGTACTCCCAGTTGGGTGCCGCCCGAGTGATTTGGACCCAGCTGGGGGTTAAAGTCGGCCTCTGGCTGGCCTACGCCCTGGTCCTGGCCTTGGTCACCCTGTGCTCCGCCGCCTTGGCCATCCGAGCCAGGCCAGACTCGCCGGACGGTTCCACGATCCGCATCAAGGGCGACCTGATCGAAGTGGGCCACGGGGTCTCCTCTAAGCGGGCCCGCAGGATCGCCGGGCTGGTCTCCCTCGCCGTGGGCGTAATCTTCGGCTTCCAATTCAATGCCGACTGGACCCAGGTCTTGCTCCTGTTCAGCCGCCAGTCCTTCGGCGCAACCGACCCCCAGTTCGGCCTGGACAACGGCTTCTATGTCTTCACCCTGCCTGGCTTGGAGCTCCTGGCCTCCGCCCTCTTGCTGATCGTCGTGCTGGCGGGTTTGTTCTCGCTGATCACCCACTTCCTGATGGGTGGCGTGCGCCTCACCATGCCGGTGCATGGGCGCGGAATCGTCGAGATGACCCGCAAGGCCCGCCACCAGCTGGCTGCCTGGCTGATCCTGATTATGCTGGTCTGGGCCGGCAATATAGCCCTGGGCGTTTTCGACCGCCTGACCGAGCAGGGCGACCAGGCGGCGGGCGCCTCCCAGATTACCGGCGCCTCTTACACCTCGGTCAACGCCAACATCCCCGTCACCTTGATCATGGCCGTACTGGTGGCTTTGGTCGGCATCATCCTGGGAGTGTGGCTGTTGACGGCCAAGACCTTGGGAGAGGGCCGTTCCTCCGCCAACTCGGCGGGTCAGGCCCTTAAGCAGTGGCGCCTGCCGGCCACAGCCATCGGCGCGCTAGTGGTCGCGGCGATCCTACTGACCGGCGTGTGGCCGATGGTGGTCCAGCGCTTCCGGGTGAGCCCCAACGCCCAGGAGATGGAATCCAAGTTCATCCAGCGCAACATCGCCGCCACCTCTGAGGCTTATGGGCTCAAACGGCTGAAGACCCAACAGTACCAAGCCACCACCCAGGTGCGTCCGGGAGCACTGGCTCAGGACGCCGACACCACAGCCCAGATCCGCCTCTTGGACCCGCAGGTGGTGTCGCCCACCTTCCGGCAACTCCAGCAGTCCAAGCAGTATTACACCTTCGAGGACACCCTCGCCGTCGACAAATATGAGATCGACGGGGTCAGCCAAGACACAGTGATCGGAGCCCGCGAGCTCGACCTGGAGGGCAACGACAACCGCAACTGGGTCAATGACCACACGGTCTTCACCCACGGCTACGGGGTTGTGGCCGCTTACGGCAATAAGCTCACCGCCGATGGCCAGCCCGAATTCTTCGAGCAAGACATCCCCACCCATGGCAAGCTGACTGATCAGGAGCACTACGAGCCCCGGATATACTTCTCACCCAACGCGCCCGAATACTCAATCGTCGGCTCGCCTAACGGCAGCAGGACCAAGGGTTGGGAGTTCGATTATCCGACGGGTTCCAACGGCGCCACGAACACCTTCACCGGCAACGGCGGCCCCTCGGTGGGCAATTTCATGACCCGTTTGCTCTACTCGATCCGCTTCGGCTCCGACCAGATTCTCTTCTCCGACCGGGTGACCCCCTCCTCGCAAATCCTGTACGACCGCAGTCCCAAGGAGCGCGTGGCCAAGGTGGCTCCCTACCTGACCCTGGACGGGCGCGTCTACCCGGCTGTGGTCGGCGGGCGGGTCAAGTGGATCGTGGACGGCTACACCACCTCCGACATGTACCCATACTCGCAAAAGGTGGACCTGGGCCCCATCACCCAGGACACCACGACCCTGAGCTCCCAGGCTGTCAAGGGCCTGGGCTCCCAGAACGCCAACTACATACGCAATTCGGTCAAGGCCACCGTCGACGCCTACGACGGGTCGGTGGACTTGTACGCATGGGATGCCAAAGACCCGGTCCTGAAGGCCTGGCAGAAAATCTTCCCCAGTCAATACAAGCCCTTGAACGAGATTTCAGGCGACCTGATGAGCCACATGCGCTACCCGGAGAGTCTGTTCAAGGTCCAGCGCCAGCTTCTCTCCCAGTACCATGTAAACCAGGCCAGCCAGTACTTCTCCGGCGAGGACTTCTGGCAGACCCCTGTGGACCCGACTGGGACGGATGACGAACAAAGGAACGGCGTCAAGCAGCCGCCCTACTACCTGACCATGCAGACCCCCGGTACCTCATCGCCCACCTTCTCCCTGACCTCCACCTACATTCCTGCCGGCACATCCACGAGGGAGATTCTGACCGGTTTCCTGTCGGTGGACTCGGACGCAGGTCGGCAGCGGGGGCGGATCGGCCCTGATTACGGGACCTTGCGCCTCCTGGAGCTGCCCAAGAACTCGAATGTTCCAGGCCCGGGCCAGGCCCAGAACAACTTCAACTCGGACGCGGCGATTTCCACCGAGCTGAACCTCCTGCAATCAGGCTCGACCAAGGTTAAGCGCGGCAACCTGCTGACCTTGCCGGTGGGCAACGGCCTCATCTACATCCAGCCGGTTTATGTGCAGTCCTCGGGCGCCACCTCGTTCCCCTTGCTCAAGCGGGTGCTGGTGGCCTTCGGAGATAAGGTCAGCTCGGCGGCGACCCTGGACGCGGCTTTGGATAAGACCTTCAAAGGCAACTCCGGCGCCTCGGCCGGCGACGCGGCCAATGCCGGCAAGGACGACAGCCAGTCCAGTCCCGACGGCGGCACCGGTCAGAACCAGGAGCAACCAGGCCAGCAATCCCAGCAGCCTCAGCAGGGTTCGCCCAAGCAGGGCGCTGGTGGCTCCCAGGCGCTCCAGCAATCCCTGTCGGACGCCGACCAAGCGATGAAGGACTCCGACGCCGCCCTGAAGAACGGCGACTTCAGCGCCTATGGCGAAGCCCAGAACCGGCTCAAGGAGGCCCTGAACAAGGCTTTGGAAGCTGAGAAGCAGGGATGAAGCCGGCCGGCGCAGGTCAGGCAAGCTGTGTACAATGCTCAAGGTTCGCAGTACCTCGAACGGAAGTGAGCGCGCATGGCTTCGCAATTCTGGCTGGTCGCCGGCCTGGGTAATCCAGGCTCCAAATACAAGGGGACCCGTCACAACATGGGCTTCATGTGCGCCGATGTGCTGGCCGAGCGCTGGTCCGTCCCCTTTACTGACCACAAGGGTTTGGCCCAACTGGGCAAAGGGGTCATGCGCTTGGACGGGCAGGCGGTGAAGTTCTTCCTGGCCAAGCCGCTGACCTTCATGAACGATTCGGGCGACGCAGTTTCCTCGATCGCCTCCTACTACGACATAGTCCCAGAGCGGATAGTCGTCATTCACGACGACATGGACTTGGACTTCGGCCGCATCAAGGTCAAAGCCGGCGGTTCAGCCGGCGGTCATAACGGCATTCGTTCCATCGACCGGTCCCTGGGGACCAACGCCTATGCGCGCGTGCGTCTTGGCGTCGGCCACGCCCAGCGGGGGCCCGGAGCCCACGAACGCACGGTCGACTGGGTCCTGGGGCGATTCTCCCCGGCGCAGCGCAGCCTTTTGGATGACTTCCTGGCTGATGGGGCTGATGCGGTGGAGACGGTCATGGCCCAGGGCGTGGCCCAGGCTCAGGAGCGCTTCAATGGCCGATGATCGCTCCCAGCGGTTGGATGGCTCCCTGGCCCCCCTATTGGAGGTCTTGCGTGCCGACCCCGCATTCGACCATCTGGCTGGCGGCCGGATTGAAACCGGAGAGGAGCGCCCCGATGGGAGCATCGTCCTCCAGGCGCCGTCGGGGATTCGTCCAGCCCTGGCGGCTGCGGCAGCGGGGTCTTCCACCGTCATCGTCGTCGTGCCTTCCGGCCGAGACGCTGAAGAAATGGCATCCGCCCTGCGCTCCTGGTACCCGGGTGACGCTCGTGATATCGCGCTCCTGCAGGCTTGGGAGACCTTGCCCCACGAAAGGCTCTCCCCTCGGGCCGATACGGTGGCCGGCCGCATGGCCGTCTTCCGCCGCCTGGCCCACCCCCAGGAGGATGACGAGCTTTTCGGCCATATCCGCATCCTAGTCATGCCAGTGCGCTCCCTGATCCAACCGGTGGTTCAGGGCCTGGGCGAGGTGGAACCCCTGGTCTTCCGAACGGAGCGTGATTTGCCCCTGGATGAAGCCGCCAGCCGTCTCCAGCGCGCCGCCTACACGCGGGCGGACCTGGTCATGAACCGCGGCGAGTACGCGGTGCGCGGCGGCATCCTTGACGTTTTCGTCCCCACCGCCGCTCATCCGGCGCGCATCGAGTACTTTGGCGATACGGTCGATTCAATTCATTCCTTCCACGCCTCCGACCAGCGCACCTACGGGGACGACCTGGGGCAGGTCTGGGCCACCCCCTGCCGGGAGCTGGAGTTGACCGACCAAGTCCGTCAGCGCGCCGCGTCCCTCAAGGGGCGCATCCCCAACGCGGACGACATGCTGGAATCCATCGCCGAGGGCATCCCGGTGGAGGGTATGGAATCCCTGCTGCCGGCCCTGGTGGACCAGCTGGCCACGGTCGAATCACTCCTGCCACGCCGGGCCGTCGTTTTCCTGTCCGACCCTGAGCTCCTGCGCCGATCGGCCCAAGACCTGGCTAAGACCGCCAACGAGTTCCTGGCCGCCTCCTGGCACGTGGCCGCCTCCGGCCATGGCGCCGGCGCTCCGATCTGCTTCGACCAGGCTTCCTTCATCGACTACGACGAGGCGGTCGCTTCCTTGGGCTCTGGTGCGCGGCAGCTCATCGCCCTCACCGACTTCAACGCCGACTCGGTCGTGGGTGAGGGCGAATCCCTGTCCGCGCAGGCGCCGCAGGAGTTCCGCGGTGATGAGGACAAGGCTCGTTCAGGCATCGAGGGCCTGTTGAAGACCGGCGATCGTGTGGTGGTCACCGCCGCCGGGCAAGGGACCTTGAGCCGCCTGAAGCGGGCGGTCGAGGCGACCGGTGCCGCCGGCGTGGACTATGTGCGCTCCCTTGCCACGGACGGTTTCGTCGATGGCGCAGCCCACCTGGCCCTGCTGACCGAGCGGGATTTGACCGGTCGTTCCTCGGTGGTCGCGCCCCCTAAGTCAGCCAAGCGTCGAGGCAAGGCCATTGACTTGACCGAGCTCAAGCCCGGCGACTATGTGGTCCATGAAGCCCACGGCATCGGTCGCTTCCTGGGTATGCGCCAGCGGCAGGTAGGGCTCAAAGCAAGCAAGGGCACCCGCGAGTACCTGGTCCTGGAGTACGCGCCATCCAAGCGCGGCGGCCCTGCTGACAAGCTTTTCGTGCCAGCCGACCAGCTGGACCAGGTCAGCAAGTATATAGGCTCGGAGGCCCCCAAGCTCAACAAGCTCGGCGGTTCGGACTGGGCGCAGACCAAGGCCAAGGCCAAGAAGCATGTCCACGAGATCGCCGATGACCTGGTCAAGCTCTATTCGGCCCGCCAGCGGACCCATGGTTTTGCCTTCAGTCCAGACACCCCCTGGCAGAAGGAGCTGGAGGACGCCTTCCCCTACCAGGAGACCCCGGACCAGCTGACCGCCATCGATGAGGTCAAGCGGGACATGGAGCGGCCAGTGCCTATGGACCGGCTGATTTGCGGGGATGTAGGCTTCGGTAAGACCGAGATCGCGATACGGGCCGCGTTCAAAGCCGTTCAGGACGCCAAGCAGGTGGTTGTGCTGGTGCCCACCACTCTGCTGGTCCAGCAGCACTATCAGACCTTCACCGAGCGCTTCGAGGGCTTCCCGGTCACCGTGGCGCAGATGAGCCGCTTCCAGAGCCCGAAAGAGAACAAGGAGGCTATGGCGGGCCTGGCTGACGGCACTGTGGACGTGGTGATCGGCACCCACAAGCTCCTGAATCCGAAGATCCGCTTCAAGGACCTTGGGCTGATGATCATCGACGAGGAGCAGCGTTTCGGCGTCGAAGACAAGGAGACCTTGAAGGCCATCCGCACGAACGTGGACGTGCTCTCACTGTCAGCCACGCCGATTCCCAGGACTTTGGAAATGGCGGTGACCGGCATCCGGGAGATGTCCACCCTGGTCACACCGCCCGAGGACCGTCTGCCGGTCCTGACCTACGTGGGCGCCTACGAGGACGCGCAGGTGACGGCCGCGATCCGGCGCGAACTCCTACGCGGAGGCCAGGTCTTCTACGTCCATAACCGTGTGGAGGACATCGCGAAGGTCTCGGCCAAGGTCCATGAGTTAGTGCCCGAGGCCCGGGTGGCCGTGGCCCACGGCAAAATGGGGGAGAAGCAGCTGGACGCGGTCATCCGGGACTTCTGGCGCCGGGACGTGGACGTGCTGGTATGCACGACGATCGTTGAGACCGGTCTGGACATCCCTAATGCGAACACGCTTCTGGTGGACCGGGCGGACCGTTTCGGCTTGAGTCAGCTCCACCAGCTGCGCGGGCGCGTGGGGCGCGGGCGGGAGCGCGCTTACGCCTACTTCCTGTATGATCCGGCCAAGCCGATGACACAGGCCGCTCACGACCGCCTGACCACGATCGCTCAGAACACGGCCCTGGGATCGGGCTACGACGTGGCCATGAAGGACCTGGAGCTGCGCGGCACGGGCAACCTGCTGGGTTCAGAGCAGTCCGGCCACATCGAGGGCGTGGGCTTCGACCTGTATGTGCGCATGGTCTCCCAGGCCGTCGATGAGTATAAGGAGCCTGAACGTGCAGAACCGGTCTCGGTCTCGATCGATCTGCCGCTGGAGGCTTCGATACCCACTGACTACATCGACTCGGACAAACTGCGGCTGGAGGCATACCGTAAGCTGGCTTCCGCCCAGGACGAGCAGGATTTGCAAGACCTGTATGAGGAGTTGAGCGACCGTTACGGCCCCCCGCCCACCGAGTTCGAGACCCTGTTCGCGGTGGCCCGCTTGCGCTCCAAGGCCCGGGCCCTGGGCATCAGTGAGATCAACGGTCAGTCCTCGCGTGTGCGCGTCAGCAAGCTTGACATGCCCGAATCCCTTCAGATGCGCATCTCCCGTCTCTACAAGGGCTCGCGCTACCATGCGGTCACACATGTCCTCCAAGTACCCGCTCCGTTCGCTGGCGGCCTGGGCGCTAAACCCATGGATTCGGAGCAGATCTTGGAGTGGACCGACCGCCTCCTCGATGACTTGGCCTATAAGCATGAGCCTAAAACGCAAGCGTCAGAAGCATTGTGAGCGCTCACACGTTTTCCTTGCCCCTCGTCCATCAAAGGCACTAACCTGGAAGTGTCAACACAACAGAGTTGTAACCATAAAGGAGCAGTTGTGGCAGCAATTGAAAGCGTGTACGCACGCGAGATTCTTGATTCCCGTGGCAACCCGACCGTCGAGGTGATTCTTGAGACCGAAGACGGCGCGGAAGGCCGTGGCCTGGTCCCCTCCGGCGCTTCGACCGGCGAGGCCGAGGCTTGGGAGCGTCGCGACGGCGACAAGAAGCGTTACCAGGGCAAGGGCGTCCTGGACGCGGTCAAGGCCGTCAATGAGACCATCGCCCCGAACGTCATTGGCATGGATGCTTCCGACCAGCGCGCGCTGGACGAGACCATGATCGCCCTCGACGGCACCCCCAACAAGGGCAAGCTGGGCGCCAACGCCATCCTGGGCGTCTCCCTGGCCGCTATGTACGCGGCCGCCGAGTCCGCCGAACTGCCGCTCTACCGCTACCTCGGCGGCACCAACGGCCACATCCTCCCGGTGCCGAACATGAACATCATGAACGGCGGCGCCCACGCCGACTTCGCCACGGACATCCAGGAGTACATGATCTCCCCCTACGGCTTCGACTCGTACCGTGAGGCCCTGCGCGCAGGCGTCGAGGTGTACCACACCCTCAAGGGCATCCTGAAGAAGGATGGCCACGAGACCGGACTGGGCGACGAGGGCGGCTTCGCTCCCAAGATGAAGTCCAACGAGGACTCTTTGAAGTACATCATGGACGCCATCTCCGCCGCCGGTTACGAGCCCGGCAAGCAGATTGGCCTGTGCCTGGATGTGGCTTCCTCCGAGTTCTACAGCAAGGACAAGGACAAGTACCACTTCGACGGCGAGGACCGCGACGCCGACTACATGCTGGACTACTACCAGGGCTTGGTGGAGAAGTACCCGCTGGTCTCCATCGAGGATCCCTTCGCTGAGGAGGACTGGGCTGCCTGGCAGAAGATCACCGCGGCCATGGGCGACCGCCTGCAGTTCGTCGGCGATGACCTGCTGGTGACCAACCCCAAGCGCCTACAGAAGGGCATCGACTTGAAGGCCGCCAACAGCCTCCTGGTCAAGCTCAACCAGATTGGCACCGTCACCGAGACCCTCGACGCGATTGAGCTGGCCACCGCCAACGGCTTCACCTCGATGGTCTCCCACCGTTCCGGCGAGACTTCCGACACCACGATCGCCGATCTGGCCGTGGCGAAGAACACCCGCCAGATCAAGACCGGTGCTCCGGCCCGTGGTGAGCGCATCGCCAAGTACAACCGTCTGCTTGAGATCGAGGAGGAGCTGGGCTCCACCGCTGAGTACGCGGGTTACTCCGCCTTCAAGGCCTGCAAGCAGTACATGAAGTAAGCCTTCCGAGACCGGTGCCTCACGGTGATGGTGTTGGGGCACCGGTCGTGTTCGCCCGTGGCTCGCCGAGTCGGCTGCCACGGGTATTTTTGTGGGTATGACCAAAGCAAGCCTTCCGCGTTCACAGCGGGCATCAGCGGGCGTCAGCGGTTCTCAAGACCGTAAAGGCGGCAAGCGGGGGAGAAGCCCAGTCTCCCTGTGCATCAGTCTGATCATCGTCTTCATCGGTGCCATCCAGCTGGTCTCCACTTTCCACACCTATGCGGTGAACCTCTCCGAGCTTAACGGTCTGAAGAACCAGCAGGCGACCCTGGTTGCGCAGAAGAGCCAGTTGGAGAACGACATAGCCCGATGGAACGACCAGGCTTACGTCACCGCGCAGGCCAGGGATCGGCTGGGGTTCGTTTTCCCCGGCGAGCAGGCGATACGGGTGCTCAACCCGGAATCCGTCATAGGGGGGAAGGTGCCCAGCGCCAAGAGCAAGAGCACGAGCCCCTCGGACAAAGGCCAGGTCAGGCCCCCCCTGCCCTGGTACCGTGAGATGGCTTATTCTCTAGGCAAGGCCGACGCATCGGCCCAGGCCAAGACTCAAACCCAGTCCCAGTCGGATAGCGGCGGCCAGGGGCGGACCAGTCCGGGGGGAGCCAGCGATAGCGGCCGGGAGGACCAGCGTTGAGCGCGAATACGGGGG
This sequence comes from Bifidobacterium actinocoloniiforme DSM 22766, assembly GCF_001263395.1. NCBI lineage: Bacteria > Bacillati > Actinomycetota > Actinomycetes > Bifidobacteriales > Bifidobacteriaceae > Bifidobacterium > Bifidobacterium actinocoloniiforme. The sequence continues at coordinate 367,920 of NZ_CP011786.1, forward strand.
CGAGCGAAAACACATCGATTGATGGGGTCGAGGTCATGGCCCTGAGCGTCGAGGCGATTGAAGACTTGGTCGGTCGGGCTTTGAGCCACCGGGCCAGCCCAGAGCAAATCGAGCGCGTGGAAAAGGAGCTGGGTCGCTACCCGCGGGGCATTGTGGCCGTGGGCGCCAGCTGCGTCTGCGGCAACCCGCTGGCAGTGATTACCAGGCCCCTGCTGCCGGGTGGCATCCCATTTCCGACCACCTGCTATCTGACCGCCCCTGAGGCGGTCAAAGCTGTCTCGCAGCTTGAGGCCGAGGGCAGGATGGCCGCTTGGAACGAGGCCTTGGCCCAAGACGAGGACCTGCGCGTTGGATACGGGCGTGCCCACCGCACCTACTTGGCCTTCCGCCGGGCCCTGGCACAAGGCTTGGGCGACGATGAGAGCCATATCGAAGGTGTTTCGGCCGGTGGGATGCCCAGTCGGGTCAAGTGCCTGCATGCCTTGGTCGCCCAGTCCCTGGTCATGGGGGAGGGGGTCAACCCTGTGGGCGATCAAACGCTGGCGGAGGTCAAGGGGCTCTTCGATCCCGTCGTCTGTCGTTGTGAGCGTCCCTGGGGATGCGCGGAAGGGCAGGGCGCCGGTCCAGAGGGGCGGTAGACCGCCTGGCTTGGACAGACTGGACCACAAGGTAAAAGTGTTGCGGGGCCGGCGTTAGCTGGCTACGAGGAAGGGAGCGCGCCAGGCATGGATGCGGTGACAGTGGCTGGAGTGGACTGCGGGACCAATTCGATCCGGCTCATGCTGGCTCAGGTGGATGAGGCGGGCCTGCACCCGCTGCTGCCGAGAACCATGCGGGTGATTCGCTTGGGCGAGGGCGTGGACGAGCACCGCCGGTTCTCCCAGGAGGCTCTGGAACGCGCTTGGGTCGCAGCCAGGGAGTTCGCGCGGATTCTCGCAGGTCATCAGATGGATGCCATGCGTTTCGTCGCCACCTCCGCGAGTCGGGACGCTGAGAACCGGTCGGAATTCGAGGACGGCATCCAAGACATCCTGGGGGTCAGGCCGGAGGTGATCGCTGGGTCCGAGGAGGCCAGGCTGAGTTTCCTGGGCGCGGTGAGCGTGTTGGAGGCCCGTCGGCAGCCAGCTGACATGTCCCCGGCCCCGTATTTGGTCGTCGACCTGGGCGGCGGCTCGACCGAGCTGGTGGTTGGCGGCGATGGTGGTCAGGCGCCGGCCGACCAGGCCCAGGCCTCCTACTCGATGAACATCGGTTCGGTGCGCATGACCGAGCGCCACTTGAAATCCGACCCAGCCGCTGCTGGACAGATCCGCGCAGCCCAGGCGGATGTGGACGCCCACATCGACCAGGCCTTCAAGCAAGTGCCGGTGGGAGGGGTACGCACCTTGATCGGGGTCTCAGGAACTGTTACCACTATGGCCGCCCTGGCCTTGGGCCTCAAAACCTACGACAGCCAAATCGTGGACGGGGCTCAGGTGCGCATGGCCGACATTCAGGAGGCGGGCCGCCGGGTCCTGGCCATGAGCCGAAGCCAGCGGGCTGAGCTCAAAGCCATCCACCCTGGGCGCGTCGATGTGATCGGCGGCGGGGCCCTGATCCTGAATCAGCTCTTGGACCGTCTGCGTCAGGAGGCGCCTGACCTGGGCACGGGCTTCGTCGCCTCCGAGCATGGGCTCCTGGATGGGATGGTCTTGGACCTGGGCCGACGGCTGTTGGCTGAACGGGCGCGTTCCTGTTCGGCCTGAAGGGTATAGTGGCCAAGGTGAGGCGAGCCCCGGTGGCGAAACGGTAGACGCAGCGGACTTAAAATCCGCCGCCCTCGCGGGTGTGTGGGTTCGATTCCCACCCGGGGCACGAGCGGGGTCCTAGCGGGTCCATGACTTGTAACTTACACTTAGAGCCGATACCCTAGGGTGAGCTCACTAGTTCGGAGGACAGACATGACAGCAGAAGGCATGCCGCGGGTTAACGCAGATTTCGGTGCGTACCCGACGGTCGAATTCGAGGGCGAAGCCCCCGCAGGCCTGAAAGTCGTGGAGCTTGTGGAAGGGGACGGGCCGCTCGTTCGTAAGGGCGATACGGTCACCGTCAACTACCACGGCCTGGTATGGGGTTCGGACTCGCCGTTCGACTCCTCTTTCGACCGTCATCAGCCCGCCTCCTTCGCCATTGGCGTGGGTCAGGTGATTAAAGGCTGGGATCAGAGCCTGCCCGGTCACAATGTGGGCTCCCGGATCTTGGTCTCGATTCCTTCCCAGTACGGCTATGGGCCGCAGGGTATGCCCCAGGCCGGCATCGGTGGGGGAGACACGCTCGTCTTCGTGATCGACATCATATCGACCCGTTGACGCTCCGACCGTCAAGCGCCGGTCAGGGCCGGCGCTTTTTCTTATATGCGCCCGGCTTGTGCACAGCCGCACCTGCCGAGCGTCCAGCGCCAGCGGCACTCGATGAAGCATAGGCCAAGAAGGGAAATCAAGATCTACAGCGTTCGCGCCTATGGCGCGGGCGCCGGAGCTCCGCAGGGGGAGGCGCTCACAAAACCGTGAATAGTAAAGGAGAATAAGATGGCTGAGGAAGAGACGATCCTGCTCACCCAGGAAGCGTACGACAAGCTCCAAGATGAGCTCAAACACCGGCAGGGGGAGTACCGCGATGAGATCACCGAGCGCATCGCCGCCGCGCGGGCTGAAGGCGATTTGAGCGAAAATGGAGGTTACCAGGCCGCCCGTGAGGAGCAAGGCAAGAACGAGGGGCGCATCAACGAGCTGATCGTCAAGCTGCGCAACGCGAAGATCCTGAAAGCCCCCAAGGCAGGGATGGTCGGCAACGGTTCGGTTGTCACGCTGGAGCTGGCCGGGTCCGAGCAAATCTATGTGCTGGGCTCACGCGACATCGCCGTGGCCACCGACTACGACGTGATTAGCCCGGAATCCCCGATTGGCGCGGCCATCATGGGCCATAAGAAGGGCGATAAGGTCTCTTACAAGGCGCCGAATGGCAAGGAGATCAGCGTGGACATCAAGGATGCCCAGCCGCTCAAGTGAGGCACTGAGGTTCCGCCTCCCCCGGCTCCCTTGGGGCCCCGCGCTGGTGCCGCCTGACCAAGGCGTGAGGCTGGCTCAGGGGCCCCAAGGCTACCTGAGCTGGCATACGACAAGGTAGATGGCTACCACATGGCAGGCGTAGCCGGCTACAGTGCCACTGTGGAAGATCTCATGGAAGCCGAAGACTTTGGGCCAGGGGTCGGGCTTGCACAGGGCGTAGACGACGGCGCCGGCGATGTAGCACAAGCCGCCGGCGATAAGGAGCCAGACGACCGCAGGGCCTGCGGACGGCGACTTCCAGAAGAGGCCCAGGAAGGCCACGCCCGCAACGCCGAAAATCACATAAACCGTGGTGTAGAGCCAGCGTGGGGCGGAAATCCAGACCACGTGGATGAACATGACTACTATGGTGGCCGACCAGATGCCAACCAGGATGACCCGCCGCCAGAAACCGTCCAGGGCGAAGGCGACCGGCGTGTAGGTCCCGGCGATCAAAAGGAAGATGTTCGCATGGTCCAAGCGTCGCAGGATGTCGGTGACCCTTGGTGACCAATCGCCCAGGTGGTAAAGGGCGGAATTGCCGAACAGGGCCAGCGAGCAGAGCATGAAGACCACGCAAGCCCACTTGATCCCAACACCGGGCGCGATACAAATCAAGACGATGCCCGAGGCCAGAGCTAGTGGACTGGCGGCTGCATGAATCCAGCCGCGCATCAAGGGCTTAGGGCGACCGTGCACGTCCAGCCGGACCTTACGTGCGATTCCCCGTGCAGGTATGCCTTCGATTTTGGCGGCCTTGAGGTCGCCCGCCTGGATGATCCGTGAGGCTCGGTCCCGAGCTTTGTCCCTCGCCGCATCCGCATTGGCTTTCATACGGTCCCCCCGGGCCAGATGGGCTTGCTGGCGGGCATCGGGAAGCCCCAACCGGCGCTGCTCACGCTGGGCCGCAACCCGTTGACCGCCCTGCTCCTGGGGATGATTCGCCATCGCGCTCCTTCAACCATGGCGCACGGCCCCTGAGCCCACGCGCCCGTCTCCCTCTCCACCAGTCTATCCCGGACCCCGTTCAGCGGGTTCAGACCTTGGCGCGGCTGGCTCACCTGACGGCGAGAGGGTCTGGCAGGCCGGACCCCTTTCGCTATGATGAAGGTATGGCTGATTTCTCCGAGATTCTCTCCACGTTTCAGGACTTCGACGAAGCCGACCGTGAGTGGCTTCATTTGCTGGTGGCCGACTGGCAGGTGATCGCCGACCTGAGCTTTGCGGACCTGCTGCTCCTCCTGCGGCGCAAGGATGGGCGCTATGTAGTCGCTGAGCAGTGCCGACCCTCCACGGTCATGTCCCTGCTCACCGAGGATGTCGTAGGCGACTTGCTGCCCGAGGACCGCACAGCGGAGTTGGACACGGCCATGAACTCGAAGAAAGTCCTGCGTTCCAACAAGATGCGCACGATTGGCAAAGTTACGGTCTGCGACGTTTACGCCCCCATCCGCCACCAAGGGAAGACCCTGGGGCTGGTGGCCAGGGAGACGAACATGGCCACCCGCGAATCAAACGGCCGCTACGAGGGGGAGAGCATCAACGCCGGCAAGGCCTTGTTCGATATGGTTACCCGGGGGCGGTTCCCCTACTCGGACTCGGTCTTGAACCAGCGCCATAACGCGCGCGTAGCCGACGGCTTCATCATCCTGACCGCCGATGGGATTGTGCGCTACGCCTCGCCCAACGCCATCTCCTGCTTCCGCCGCCTCGGATCGGTCGAGACCATGCCCGGTCAGTACCTGAGCGAGATCGGCACTTCGCTGATTCAACAGAACGACCCCCTGCCTGAGTCACTGCCATTGGTGCTGACCGGCAAGGCGGCCGTCGATTCTGAACTAGTGGTCAACCGTTCCGCCGTCTCCATGCGCTCCCTGCCCTTGTATGGCAAGGAAGGGCGTGTGGGAGGCATCGTCCTGTGCAGGGATGTGACCGAGTTAAGAAGGCGGGAGAAGGAATTGCAGACCAAGGACGCCACAATCTCCGAAATCCACCACCGGGTCAAGAACAACCTGCAAACAGTCTCCGCCCTTTTACGGCTCCAGAGCCGGCGGACCAAGTCCGAGGAGGTGCGCAAGGAGCTGGAGGAAGCCCAGCGGCGGGTGCAGACCATAGCGGTTGTGCACGAGGGGCTGAGCCAGACCGCCGACGAGATCGTCGACTTCGACAAGGTGATAGCCAACCTGCTGAAGCTCAGCGTGGACCTGGCGACCACCTCCGACCAGAAAATCGCCATATCCTACATCGGCAAGTTTGGCATGATGCCGGCCCAGGACGCCACGCCCCTGTCGCTGGTGCTGACCGAGCTGGTCAACAATGCGGTCGAGCACGGTTTCGAGGGCCGCAAGAGCGGTCACATCACGATTTCCGTAGGTCGCGGAGGCGATAACCTGAATGTCGTGGTCGAGGATGACGGCAATGGCTACGACACGGAATCCAAGGCTGGGTTGGCCCGCCCATCCGGTTCGGGACTTGGCACGCAAATCATTAACACGTTCGTGACTAACGACTTCGGTGGCACGGTGCGCTGGGGGCCTCGCCGCGATGGCGGCACCCGCGTGGTGATTAACATCAAGCTGCGCGTGGCCCAGAAGACTGGCGACAAGAGCCTCTGAGCGCGGTCGATTGCTGCGACGGACCAAGACATACGAAATGGAGGGACTTGGCGATGCTCTATCGCCAAGCCCCTCCATAAGGTTGCTTACAAGCGGTCACAGGCTGTAAGGCGAAGCTTCCAGCCTCATGCCTGCGCCAAGCTCAGGACTGCTGCATGGCCTGGGTTCGGCGGGCGCGCATGGCCCGGCGCTTCAAGGCCCGCCGCTCATCCTCGCTCAAACCGCCCCAGACCCCGTAATCCTGGTTGGTGTCCAGAGCGCACTTCAGGCAAGCGTCGATGACCTCGCAGGTCCGGCAGACGGCCTTGGCCTCTTCAATCTGCTGGTAGGCGGCGCCCGTGTTTCCCACCGGGAAGAAGAGCTCCGGATCCTTGTCACGGCATGCCGCTTTGGCCCGCCAATCAAATGCGCTGCTCATGCTTGATGTACCCCTTGCCTTCCATACTTTGGAACTCGAACTTCTTATAGGGAAGCACGATTACGCCGACTTTTCAAGGTTTTGGCGGCGATTTCCCACAGGGCATGCATTGGAGGGCCCTGGCCTGGCCCCGTCCGACCAGGACCGCTCGGCCCGGTGTGGCGGACGCCTTGGAGCCCAGACGCGCCAGGAGGGAGGTTGGGATGCCTGCCATCAGATCCGTTCCACGGTCGCCGCTGGGGAAAAGGATACGCACCGGGAAAAGCTCGGGCTTGCGCAGGGGGCGGGGCGACTCCAGGCTCAGCAACACGTCAACGCGAGAGTCCTCCAGCGCTGCTTGCAGGCGGCGGGCCAGGGGCTCCTGGTTCAAGGGGTCCATGAGTTTGTCGGCTCCGTCAATCAGCCAGAGGGCGTGCGGTGCGCGTGGGGGCTGGCACCTGTCTGCCTGTCGTTGTTGCCCATTTGCGCGCATGACTGGCCCCGACCCGGGCACCTGGCAGGGACTTGCCCACGATTCTGGAGCGGATGGGTTCGCTCTGATTCGTCGGCTGACGAAGCCCTGAGACCTCGGCTGGGTCCAGGTCAGTTGAAGGGGCCCCCGTCCCAGGTCGTGGCCAGCCAGGGCTTCAAGTTGGGAGAGGATGGTTTTCAAGCAGGTGGTCTTCCCCCGGCCTGCCCCACCGATAACGGCAATGTTCCCCTCGATCGGGAGCAGACAGGGAGAGGTCATCACCCCATCGTCGGTCAAGCCAATCGGCAGGAGTGGGCAGCGGTCCCTGACACGCGGGCCATACTTGCCCCTTGCGTGCGCCGGCAGCTGCTGAGGCAGGGGGGTGGTGAAAAGGGCTTTCGCTGGGTTAAGGCCAGCGAAAGCGGCGGCCAAGCGCACATGATCAACCACCAGGCCCACATCCGCGCACGGCGAGCAGCGGAAGGGTTCCAACCGATCGCCATCGCTCCAGAAACCGGCCCCCGGCAGGTTGGGGCTGATTCTCGCCGCGCAATCCGCCCCAAGCAGCTCCTTGGATTGAAGGGGTTCACGCACCCGCAGGCTGATGTTCAGGTTCATGTTCGACTTCATATGGGCGCTCACCTGGCCCATCGGGTTTTGCGTGCAGGCGATCAGGTTCATGCCCAGGGAGCGCCCCAGGGAGGCCAGCTGGACCAGGTGGTCCATATAATTCGGCAGCTGCTGGCGCAAGGCCTGGAACTCGTCGATGACCACAACCAGGCGGGGTGGCGGTTGGCGTAGGTCGCTGGCTCCAGTGCCCCCTTCGGCTGCAATCAGGTGCTCGCGGCGCTTGAGTTCGCGTTCGATGCCCTCGATGGCCCGGACCGCGTGGTCCAGGTCCAGGTCGGAGACCGAACCCGCTGTGTGGGGTAGTCGGCTCAGCTGGTTGAAGGCGGAGCCACCTTTGAAATCCAAGAAGACGAAATTGAGTTGGTTGGGCGGCAGGGCGCAGGCTAAGGACAGGCACCAGGCCTGTAGGAAGACGGACTTGCCTGATCCGGTCGTACCGGCCACAAGGGCGTGCGGGCCCTGCTTGGGCAGATTCAGGCGGAAGTCGCCGTCGGGGCAGACGCCGATGACCGCCTCGCAGAGCGACTCGGTCAGGTCCGTGCGTTCCCCTGCGAGGAGCCAGCGGCGGACGACCCCCTGCCAGAGGGCTCCGCCAGAGTCCCGCGCCTCATGTCCTGGCAGGATGCGCTCCAAGCGGGGAGGGGAGAGGGTTTCGAAGCAGGGATTGAGGTCGTTTGTGATTCCCGCTGACCAAGGTTCATTGGAAGAGACCGTCCTGTGGGCCGACCGAGGGGATTGACGCTCCTGTCGTTCACCCAAGTAGGTGGATAAGCCCGCCGCCAGGCTGGCTAGGAGGCTGGGGGCGAAAAGGGCCGCGTACATCCAGCGCCCCTGGGCTCCCATCAGCGCGACGAGTGCCACCTGGGCCAGGATTGGCGCCACTTGGCCAGCCAAACGCAGTTTGGAAATCGCGGCTTGGCATTTATCTGGGCCGTCGTTCGCGCGTGGGCGCCGCGTGTGGGGGAATCCGCTCATGGGTCATGAGTCTGCTCCCTAGTGGCCTAACAGGTCCAGTCTGTCAGACGCATGTGGTCGAATGTGCCTGACGCCCGCTTACATGCCGCCAACGGTGCCGGGTTGGTGGGTGCCTTTGTTGAGACGGTCGAAGAGGTCCAGGTTGCGTTTGTCATCCAGCAGCACGGTGGAGCCAAGACCGCCTGGATAGTAGTCAGGGTCTGTCCAATAGACCGAGCCGTTGATCCCATCGGCCCCGGATGCGTCACGGAAGGCCAGGAGCATGCGCGCCAAGGTCAGGGGGTTAGCGTTCTCATCCACGATGACAGCGCCTAGGGCCGCCTTGGCTAGCTTGGAGTCGGTGGAGGGATTGCTCAGGGTCTTCGGCGAAGCCGCTTTCTGGGCGATGGCGCCAATCACCTTCCGTTGACGCTCGGCCCGGCCGAAATCTCCCTTGGAATCCGCGTAGCGCATGCGGGAGAAGGCCAAAGCGGTCCCGCCGTCAACGTCGTGGCATCCCGCGGTCCAATTGAGCCCGGAATACGGATCGTTGACGCTCTGGTCATAGCACAGGTTGACGCCGCCAATGGCGTTGACGACGCCTTCCAAGCCTCCGAAGCGAATCAGAGCGGCATGGTCGATTTTGTGGCCGGTGATGACTTCGACCTGCCCGGTCAGTGCTGGGTAGCCCTGCAGGTTAGCGACAGCGTTGATTTTCATATCCTCGTCTCCCGCCTTCACCAACGAGTCACGGGGGATTGAGATCAGTGAAGCGGGACCGTGCTTCGGCTTGGTCAGCACCAGAATCGTGTCGGTGCGGAATCCCGGAGTATCGTCTGAGCTGCCAGTGCCTTGAGTGCCGTCGCGCTCGTCCGAGCCAAGGATGAGCCAGGATGTGGCCGGCCCCGAAGCCATCTGTGTGAGCATGTTTTTATGCTGGAGCTGCCGGTCCACCCACATCCAGGTGTAGCCGCAGCCAGCAGCCGTGAGCCCCAGGATCAGGACCAGAAGGATGGCTATGGTCTTGCGCACGCGATGACGGCCGGGCTTGCCCGCTGTTGCGGTGAACGCCGCAGGTCTCGTGGCTGGAGCGACTGAAGTCAGCGGGCGGGGCATGGATGCGTTGGCTCCGCCGGCCATGCGGGAGGAGCCAGATGAGCGCCTTGCCGAGCGAGGGGGGGTCGGATTGGCCGCACGAGGCCCGTCGCTGGAATAGGCTACGGGCAGGGAGGACTTCCCGCGCCCAATGCTCTGACTGGTCCTGGGGGTGGCTGGAGCGGCGCCCGAACGAGCTGTGCCCCCGCTCCGACGGGGTTCGCGCGCCTGGCTGGCTTGCTTGGTCTGCTGGGGTTGTCTGGCTTGCACGTGCTGGCGGCGAAATTGCTGGGAGCTACCGGCGGGAAGGAAGGAGGGGGGTTCCTGTGCCGACGATTGACGTTGTTCTCTCTCGCTCATCAGGATCCATCCCCTAGTCTCGCCCCCGGTCTCTTCAGACTTAGACTTAACATGCCGCTAGAATTCACCGAGGATTTCCCGCTCACTTCTGCGCAGGAACGGCACATACGGTGGCGGACAGGTAGCGGTCGGCGATGCCGATGTACTGGCCGCTGCCCGCATCCCGGATCGTTCCATCTTCGGAATCTACGATTCCCCCAGTTACTGGGTCGATCAGCTGGCCGCCGCGGGTGATTAAACCTGTTTTGGGGTCGGGGGTCTCTTGTTGGTTTGCCGAAGCCGAGGGGGACGTTCCCTGGGCGCCCTGGGTCTGCGTCTGAGCCTGGGGCCGCTGTCCCTGTTCGCGTTGGGATGGTGCCTGTTTGCCAGCGGCATCCAGATTCTGCTGCCTGACCTGGTTGAGCTCGGCATCGGTCAGGGGTTTCTCCGCTCGGAGTGCGGCCCATACGGTCTTGGCGTCGCTGGACCAACGCACCCGGGCTTGGGGGTAGTCGGGATCGGGTTCGACAGGCAGGGTCCTTGAGTAGACATGCGAGGCGTCGATGTGTTGCATGCTGTCCGCCAGACCGTACAGGGTCATCACATTGCCCAGGCCCTGGCTGAACTGCAAGGCCGACAGGGAGGTCTTAGATAGTTGGAACATTTTGCCGAAGTTGGAGTAGACATCGCTGCTCTTGGCCTCGTTCATCAGCGACTTGATCAGGTACTGCTGGCGGGTGGTGCGCATGATGTCGGAGCCGTCCGTGCCGGTGCCGTGACGCATACGCGCGTACTGGGTGGCTTGGGTGCCATCCAAGTGTTGCAGTCCGCGCTTGATGTCGACGCCGGTGTAGCCGTCCCAAGTGTCTTGCGGCACGCAGATATTGACACCGCCCAGGGCGTCGATCACGTCCTTGAGTCCGTTGAAATCAGCGACGACGAACTGTTGGACGTCCAGACCGGTCAGGGTGTTGACCGCCGTCAGCGCGCAAGAGGCGGCCGAGGCCACGTCGCCACCCTGCTGGTAGCCGGTGGCGAAGATTGAATTGAACATCACGTAGTGCCGGGCGGGAATGGTCTTCCCGGAGCTCGTCGTGCAAGCTGGGGCGTTGACCATTGAGTCGCGGGGGATGGGCACCAGGTTAATGTAGGAGCGGTCAGCGGCGATTTGCGCAACGATGGCTGTGTCCGACTGGTGGTTCTCGGCGTCTTCGGGGTCATCGCCGCCGATGGCGGCGTTTCCGGCGCCTGAGCGTGTGTCCTGGCCGAGGACGAGTACGTTCAGGGTCTTACCCTTGTAAATGTCCTCGGGCTTTGGGGTCTTGGCACCGGCCTTGAGCTGGTGGACCGAGGGGACGACGTTGACGCTGCCGAGGATCTCGATCGCGGCAGCGGCGACGAAGGCGGCTACGAAAGCGATGGCGGCGCACGCGCTGATGGCTACGGCCTTGCGGGCCCGGTGGGAGATTCGGAATCCAAGCGAGTGTTTGGGGCCCGAACGAGCCCGCCCACGGATGTTGGGCAGGTCGTGGTTGCTCTCCTTGTGTGAGGTCACGTTCGCGCCTTCCTGCTCTGCGCTGCTGGTTCCATGCTCGCCGCGCGCTTGGGCAGACGGGTCCTACGAGCTGTCGTGCGCGCATACTCCCGCCAATTGTAAGACTTGGGCTGGCCTGGAAGGCCCGGCCAAGAGCTCCAGAGGCCGACTGCCGGCGTGCGTGGACGGGGTCCCGGGCCCGCCGCTGGGCGGGAAGGCGCTCTGCTGACTTGGCTTGGGCCTGCGGGCGGAGCGAATGTGAAAAATGTGCAAGAACTGCCGGACTCAGGGCCTCATACAAGGCCTTGCGTAGACTGGAGCCTATGACTTCGTCCACTCCTGTGTTCTCCGACGTCCAGCAGGTCCTCGCCAGCGTCTTGGCCGAACGGCCCCGCTCCGTCCGGCAGGAGGTGGATCCGTCGGTCGCGGCTCTGGTGAGCGTGGAGGCCGATATGACCTACCTGCCCGCCACCCTGTCCGGCCTGTTCAGCCAGAGGCTCATGCCTTCCCTGGTCATCATCGCCGACTGCTCGGGTCGTACCACTGAGCCCTTGTACTCCACGCTGACGCTTGATCGGGGCCAAGGACAGGCTCCCGCTCGTACGGTGCGGATTGAAGTGGTGAGGGCTCACGGGGCCAGGTCGTACGGTGACGCGGTGCGCCGTGCTTTGGGCTACGCTAATCTTCCCGCCAGTGTGCGCGCTCTTTGGCTCTTGCATGATGACTCCCGTCCCTTGGACGAGGACTGCTTGGAAACCTTGGTTGGCACCTGGCGTGATACGCCCGCGGCCTCCTTGCTGGGCGCCAAACAACTGGACTGGGAGGGCCGGGGCCTGCACAACGTGGGGTCCTATGCGGTTAAGGGAGGGCTGAACAGCCTGGTTGTGGACGGCGAACCCGACCAGGAGCAGTACGACGCCCGGCAGGATGTCTTCGCGGTCAGCCTGGCCGGCGCCCTGGTGCCCTTGCAGACCCTATCATCCCTCTCGGGTTTGGGCTCCTGGGCCAGCACCTTCGGCTTATCCGCTGACTTCTGCCGGAGGGCCTGCCTGTCCGGGGGCCGGGTGGTGGTGGCCCCGGCCGCGCGGATCGCTCATCGTCGGGCCCGCTACGAGGGTTTGCGCGGCAAGGATGGCGAGCAAAGCGAGCAGGAGAACCCGCGCGACAGCTCCATGCAGGTCATCGATGCCCGCGAATCATACTTGTACTCGGGGCATCGGCCTCTGACCTGGCCTGTGCTCTGGATCGCCCGTCTTCTGGCCGCTTTCTGGTTCGCTGCGCTCAGCCTGACCGCCCAACGGCCCTATGCGGCGGTCTGCGAGCTCTGCGCCCCCTGGCGTGTGCTGGGCCACTTGGGCCATCTCTTCTCGGCCCGCCTTCACTTGTCCCGGGTCGTCAACACATCGTTCAAGCATTTGGAACCACTTCAGGCCTCCCACGCGCAGGTCAAACAGTGGAGGGCACGCACCAGGGCTTATGAGGACCAGTTGGCCCGTCCTCTGCTCAGCAACCTGGCTCGTGCGCACTTACGCAGGCTTCAGCGAATCCGTGTCCTCTGGGCCCTGGGCATGGTTGTCGTTGTGATGGTTTACACGGCTTGGGCCGCTTGGCCTGTCCTCAAATCCCTTTTCCAAGGAGGTGCCCTGACCTCCGACTACTTGCTGAGCTCGTCGGCAGGGTTGGGGCAGCTGGCTCGCGCGGCGACCGTGCCGTGGACCTGGGGTTTGGCCCTGGGCGCACCCAGCCCGCCCACGCCTTTCCTTCTCCTGCTGCTGCCGCTGGCCGTTCTGACCGGCGGTCGGGTCTGGGTGGCCGTGGCCTTCCTCTTCTTCGCTTGCCTGCCTTTGGCGGCCCTGTCTTTCTGGGCTTTGGCTGGTGTCTTCACCCGATCCAACCCGATTCGGGCCATCTCCGGTCTGCTTTGGGCCGCTTTGGCTTTCGCCCTGCCCCTTTACGCCGACGGTGACCTGCCAGGCCTGGTCGTTCTGGCTTTCCTGCCCGCGGCCTTCGCTTTCACCTTCCGGGCTGTGGGCATGTACCACACCGAGCAGCCGGCTCAACCACACCCCTCCGCCAGGAGCGCGGCTTGCGCCTCCCTGTGCTTCATGGCTGTTGTGCTGGCCGAACCTCAGCTCCTGCTGGCCTTGGTGGTCGTCTTCATCCTCTTCGTCTGCCTGGTGGTTAGCCACAGGACCATGCTGGTCATGATCCCCCTCCCTGCGGCCCTGGCTATGGCGCCAACCCTGGTCAACGCGGTAGGGCACTGGGGCCAGGGAGGCTGGCGGCAGTTGTTCGGCGATGTGACCCAAGCCTCCTCATCCCGCTTCGGGCATCCCAGGGCAGCGAGCGTGGTGGACCTGGTCACAGGCTTGCTGCGGGTGGATGTCTCTGGCGGACCATCGACTTGGTTGGCTCGTAATTCATGGCAATCCTTGGCCTTTCTCGGCGTCTTGGCCCTCGTTGCAGCAATCGCCCTGGTCAGTCTTTGCCTGTCCTCGATTTCCCGTGTCTCCCGGCTCATGTGGTTCCTGTCCATCGTGGGCGCGGCCCTGGCTACGGTTTCCGCCTGCGTGGCGGTGGGGCAGGATTGGTCCGGGCCAGTCGCTGGGTCGCCCTTGCCTGGTCTGATGCTCGCTCTTCTAGGTCTGCTGGCCTGTGTTGCGATGATTGCTGGGGGCGCGGTCACGCCGTTCACCGCGATGAATGTACGCTGGAGTAACGGTTACCATGCCTATACGGCTTTGGGGTCAGCCACCGACGCTTCCGAGTTGGAGGCTGAGGCCAACGGCGACGTCTCCCAGTCAGCGTCCGCCGTCAGCTTCCATGGTCTGATCAGACGGTTACTGGGCCGCTGGTCCCTCACACGAGTAGCCAGGGCCGTCCTTGCCGTCGTCCTCCTGGCCATCCTGGCTTTCTGTGGCGCTGTGGGGCTGCATAGCGCATCTGTCTCGTCCCTTGCAGCCAGGCAGGGAGGTTTGCCGATGGTGGCGGTGGATTACCTGAGCCGTTCCGAGTCTCACCGGGTCCTCGCCCTGGCGCCGGTCAACGAGCGCCAAGTGGGCTTTGTCTCCATGCGCACGGCCAGGGGCGATATGGTGGACTCTTCGGCTGCCGCCCAATCCATGCCCCTGAGCGGTCGGCAGGACCAAGCTGACCGGAGACTCTCCTCGGCTGCCGCCGCCTTGATGGCCAGCGCGGATTCCCAGGCGATTGAGACGATCAGTCAGCTGGGCTTCGGAGGCATCTTCGTGCCGTCCGGGCAGGCTGAGGAAGCTATGGGCGGTTCGGCTTCACCCGCCGAGACCTTGACGGCTAACATCACCGGGGCTGACGGAACCCAGCAAGTGGTCACCGGGCCTTCAGGCACTTACTTCCGCCTGACCCGCGTCGACGCCAGTCATCAGGGGGTCCACCTGGAGGGTGAGCGAGCTGCTGCCGGCTTGTGGTGGCGGCCGGTCTGGCTTTGGTCGTTGGGCTTGGTCCTTCTGGCCTACTGCTTGGTCGCCCTGCCTCGATGGACCCTGAGCGAAGGGAGCGCAGCATGAGCACGAACGCATCGCCGCAGTCGGCCCAGCAGGACAGCAAGGCCCAGGACGTCCCAAAGGCTCAAGTCCCGCAAGGGCGGCGGATGGGGAGAGTCGTAACCTCCGCTTTGACGGCTCTGATCATCATCGCCTTGGCCCTGGCTCTCCTGCTGCTGAGGCCCCCGAGCGCGCTGAGTGACCAGGGGCGGGTCGCGGACATCGGTTCCAGACAGGTCAGTCAGCTGAACTTGACGGATTACTGCCCCGCCCGTATGAGTTTGGCGGACACCACTGGTTTCGGCGAAGCTAAGCCGGATGAAGGCAACATCGCCTCGGCTTCCCGGTATGCGGCTTTTGGTCCTGTCTATGCCTCCTACGCGCGCACAGTGGGATCCGACGACGAGCTCAAGCTGAACGACGCCGACCCCAGTGACGACGACCAGGTTCAGACGGCCTCAAGCCCAGCCGGCGAAGGAGGCAGCATCCAATCCACGCGCTTGCTCAAAGCCGTTCAGGGGGCCGGCGCCGCGTCGTCGATGGTCTCTTGGGCTACTTCCGGTGATCTCAGGGGTGTGCAGGCGGCTTCTTGCCTGCCCACAGGCTTCGAGCGCTCCTTCTTGCTGCCAGCCAGTCAGAAGGGATGGTCGCAGCAGCTGGTTGTGTACAACCCCTCGACTAAGGCCGCCAGCGTGAACTTGGAAGCGTATGGGACCAGCGCGCGCGGACCCCTGGCCTTGAACACGCGCGGAGTGGTTACCGTCAAGGCTGGTGGGGATTCTGTGTACGATTTGGCGGCGGCCGCGCCGGGTCAGGACGCGCTTTTCGTGCGTTTGACCGGCACCGACGCCCCGGTCGCCGCCACGGTTCGGCTGAGCGCCATGTCCGGCACCGACGCTCTGGGCTCGGATTTCGCCACAGACATCGGCCAGGAGTCGCGTCAGGCCGTCCTGCCGGGGGTGGAGGGCGGCGATCAGCCCCAGCTTCTGTTGATGAGCCAGGGCAAGGCCCATATCAAGGCTTCCTGGGTCTTAAGCACTGGCTCCACCCAAGCTAAGGAAGCCGATCTGCCTGGCGGACGAGTGGCCGCGATTGACATGGGCCAGGCACCCGAAGGCGCGGTGGGCTTGAGTCTGGATGCGGATGCGCCAGTGCTTAGCGCCGCTAAGCTGACCAGGCAGGGGCAGGATGGCCAATCCGACTTCGCCATGTTGGCACCCGCCAGTGCCCGGAAGGTCAGCGCCATAGCCTTGCCTGATCAAGCGGTCGGCAGTCTGGCGCTGGTCAATGTCAGCGGCCGCGAGTCCTCGGCCACGCTCGTAGGTCTCGACGGCGCTGGCAAGCGAACCGGCTCGCGGAGCCTGAACTTGAACCCTGGGCAGGGAACCATCGTCAGCATGGCGGACCTGGGGCATGGCACCGCTCTTGCGCGCTTGGAGGATTCGAACGCCACCTTGGCCTGGTCGGCTCGTGTAGGGGTGGACGCGGTCTCCCAGGCTGGGGTGACGGGCTTGGCTGTGGTCGGGGCGCAGGCTTTGGAGCCGCAGACCCTGCGTGTGCGCGCCCAGCAGGACAGGACCTTAGTCAGGTAGGGGGGCTGAATCGGCCGGCCCGGCTTAGGCCCCCCAAGAGGGGTCGATGTCCTCCGGGTGGCGGCCGTAGAGTTCCGACAGGCGCAGGACCATTTCGTCGCGAATCATCAGTTCCAGCTCGTAGCGGCTGTGGGCCTTGGTCTGCATGGGCAGGCGGTAGAGGACTATTCTGGCATCGACGCCATGGCTGGGAGCGAATGACCGGGATAAGGCGCAGGGCTCGTTGTCCCAGGGCAGGGGGTCCGAAGGCGGCACATCTTCGACAGCGAACTGGACCGGCCCCACCAGCTGCGGCCAGGCCATGCCCAGGCGTTTGATTTGTGAGGCGACCATCGTGTCGAAAAGGCCCGCGTTGGTGCGGGAACGGGGGAGCCGGGAGCCGAAAGTGGGTCGACGCACACCCCGGCCGTGCAGGTCACGGTAGGAGCCCTGCGTCCAGGGTGTTCGGGCGGAATTCATGGGACCACCATAGCCCTTCCGCCTGATATGGAGGCCTTGCTAGGATACTGCTTGTCCAGCGGCGCGGGGTCGCTGCCAGCTTCAAGGGGTAAGGAGTCGCTCATGGGCTTGGGCCAGCGCTCACCAATCGTCGTGCGGCCTTGGCGCCAGCAGGACTTGTCCGCCATCTGCGCCAGGGCACAGGTTCTGGCTTTCGACCTGGACACCACTTTGGCCCGTTCCAAGACCAGGATGGACCCGGACATGGCCGTCCGCTTCGCCGCCATGACCAACCTGCGCCCAACGGCCATCGTGTCGGGCGGGCGCTTCGAGCAATTCCGGGACCAGGTCTTGGATGCTTTGCCGGCCGCCGCCGATCTGAGCGCCCTCCATCTGATGCCCACTTCCGGCACCCGCTACTACCGATGGGGCGGCTCGGGCTGGCAGCAGGTTTATGCCCATGATTTGAGCGCTCAGGAGCGGGAGGCAGCCGTGAACAGCCTGGAGCGCAGGGCCCGCCAGCTGGGCGACTGGGAGGAGCGGACCTGGGGGCCTCGCATCGAGGACCGCGGTAGCCAGATCACTTTCTCCGCCTTGGGCCAGGAGGCGCCGGTGGACGCTAAGGAGGCTTGGGACCCGACCAATGAGCGCAAGAACGCCTTGGCCCAGGCCGTGGCCGCTGACCTGCCCGACCTGCAAGTGCGCTCGGGAGGCTCCACCAGCGTCGACATTTCCGCCAAGGGCATTGACAAGGCTTACGCCGTGGGACAGTTAGCGGGAATCCTGTCGGTGCCAGTGGACCGGATGGTTTTCGTGGGCGATCGGATGGATCCGGACGGCAACGATTACCCGGCGGCCCAGGCTGGGACCATGGCCCTGAGAGTCAACGATCCCGATGACACGCTTGAGCTTTTGGAGGCGATGGAGCCGCTTTTGCGGGCCTGACCTCTACTTCGCCCCTCTGACGTTCGCCGGCACATTCGACCACATGGGTGCGCTGTCCTTGCCTATCGGCCTCCTAGCCTCTTATCCTGGCCCGCATGGATGGAAGCGCACATGTTCCGAGGCTTTGGGTTCCGGGCCTGTTGGCCGCAGTCCGTGATTTGATCGTGCCCCGAGGTTGCGCTGGTTGCGACTGCCCGGACGAGGTCTTGTGCCCGGCCTGCGCCGCTCTCTTCCGGCAGTATCGGAGTTTCCCGGCCGCTGGCTTCGTCTGGGGGAGCGGCCTGGCCTGTGCTGGCTACCAGGGGCGGGCCCGGCGGGCAATCCTGGAGTGGAAGGACCATGACGATGAGGAGGTCACCAGGCCCTTAGGGCGCGCTATGGGCGAGCTGGCGGTCCAGTCCCTGGAGCGGGCCTGGACTGGGAACCTCGGTCCGGTTCCCTCGCAAGTGCTGATTGTCCCCGCCCCCTCGTCATCCAAATCGGTCCGCAGGCGGGGACGGGTCCACATGCCGCCGGTGGCCGGGGCCGCGGCTGCCTCGCTGCGCCAAGCCGGTCTGCCAGCTCAGGTTCAGTTGGCGCTGATTATGGGGTCGGTGCGGGGTAAGTCCGTAGAGCTCCACGGGTCCTCGGCGCGGGCCTCCCGCCTGAGCGGGCGTATTCACACCCGGGCTGGCATTGAGTTGACTGGCCAGTCAGTCATCCTGGTTGATGATATCGTCACCAGTGGTTCCACCATCCGCCAGTGC
Organism: Bifidobacterium actinocoloniiforme DSM 22766; assembly: GCF_001263395.1. Taxonomy (NCBI): domain Bacteria; kingdom Bacillati; phylum Actinomycetota; class Actinomycetes; order Bifidobacteriales; family Bifidobacteriaceae; genus Bifidobacterium; species Bifidobacterium actinocoloniiforme. The sequence goes on from NZ_CP011786.1 coordinate 386,284, forward strand.
GCTGCGGCCCTTCGGACCGCCGGGGCTTACCCCTTGACAGCCCTGGCCCTGGCGCGGGCCGGTCGGGGATCTGACCCCAGCCGGGCCGTTGAGCCTGTGCCCGTCATCTAGCGAGCGTGGACGGTCGCCATCTCGTCCCAGCGGGTGGTGCAGCGGGGTGAGAGCATCCGCCGGTTCATGGCCCACTCGGCTCCGGTGTCCTCATCCTGCCGTCCTTTGCCGCGCACGCCCCCGAAGCCGATGCCGACCCGAAAAGGGCCGAAGCGGCGGGCCGCCTCATCCAGGGCCGGACCCAGTCCCCGGTCCCGGTTGGCTTCCAAGCCATCCAAGGTCTGGTAGCCTTTAGCGTCTCGCAGGTTCTCCAAAACGACGCCAGCGCGTATGTAGGCGGCATGAGGGTCGACTCGTCCCGCCAAGGCGGTCCTGGCGGCCCGGGTGATGACCACGGGGTCGTCCGATGGATCCTCCAGGCGCGTCTGCCCGCTCATCGCTGAGTATTGGCCGGGCGCGTAAGGACTGGAGGAGCAGAAGACGCGCACCCGGGAGCATAGGCTTCCCTGCCGGCGCAGGCGGGAGCAGGCTTTCTGCGCGTAGACGCCCAGGGCTTGGCTGAGGGTGCCGAAGCCGACCACAGGTTTTGAGAACATGCGCGAGCACAGGATTTGCTGGGAGCGGGCTCCGCCATTGGCATCCTCCTCGCGTTCGATCGCCGGTGTGCCGCGCAGCTCCAGGACTGTGCGCTCCAAGAGCACGGAGAAGCGCCGCCTCATCGCCGTTGGGTCCGCGCGTTGGAGGTCCAGGGCGGTCAGGATGCCCGTGGACTCCAGCTTTTTGGTCAGCCGTCGGCCAACCCCCCACACATCGGCCACTGGCACCGAGGCCAGGGCCCGGTCACCGTCTTGGGCCAGCACTTGACTCCACAGGGTGACCCCGTTGGCTCCGGGGTGGTTCTTAGCCCAATGATTGGCCACTTTAGCAAGGGTCTTGGTGGGTGCCACGCCCACGCTGACCGGGATGCCGACCGACCGCAGGACGGTCTCGCGCAAGTCCGCGCAGATGGCTTGGGTTCGTTGGCCGTCCCAGAGGGAGAGCATGAAACACTCATCGATCGAGTAGACCTCCTGCTCAGGCAGGAAGTTCGCCATGATGGACATCATCCGGTGGGAGAGGGAGGCGTAGAGCTCGTAGTTGGAGGAGCGGGCCACCACCCCGTCGCGCTCGGCCTGCTCGCGGATCTTGAACCAGGGGGTGCCGTTGGCGATCCCGAGTCGTTTGGCCGCAGGGGAGCGGGCCACCACACAGCCGTCGTTGTTGGACAGGACGACCACAGGCCGACCGGCCAGACTGGGATTGAAGACGGATTCGCAGGAAGCGAAAAAGGAGTTAGCGTCGGCCAGCACGAATTGCGGGGTCAGGCGAGCGTGGTCGTAGAGTTGGTCTTGATTGAAGTCTTCAGGCATGGCCGCCCCATCCGGCACTGGGGTAGGGGGCGGATCTGCGTGTGCCCTGTCCCGAGCTCGGACCGCCGCTTTGGCGCCCATGCCCCGCCCGGGCGGACGAGGGCGCTCCGGCTGTGGGCGCGCCGGGCCTTGGGCAGCTGACGGAAGGCGCTGGATTGCGGTTGGCCCGTGCAGGGGTCTCCTCCCGCTGCCAGTGGTAGTTGCCGGTCACTACCCCCCAGACGACCAAAACTTCACCTCCCTGGGGCTTGAAATCCGGGTAGGCCGGGTTCTCCGCCTGCAGCCAGGTCCGCCCACCTTCGCTGCGCAGGCGTTTGACGGTCAATTCGTCATCCAGGATCGCGATGACCACATCCCCGTCGCAGGGGTCCAGACCCCGGTCCACGACCAGGAGGTCCCCATCGAAAATGCCCGCGCCAGTCATCGAGTCGCCTGCCACCCGCACCACAAACGTGGAGTCTGGATGGATGAAGACGTGCTCGTCGAAAGAGAATTCAGTGGAAAAGTAGTCCTGAGCCACTGAAGGGAAGCCTGCATGGACCGCCTCCAGCGCTAGGGGAACCGGGTGAGGCATCCGCGTGACAGAGTGGACGCCCCTGAGCGAGACGGTTCGCGCGCCCTGCTGTGGGCGCGCTTCCATGGGAGCTTTACCAGGCTGTTTTCCCATCGTCATCACCTCGCCTGAGAACATGAGAACATTTGTTCGAATCAGTATGCTCCGACGAATGGACAGGAATCAGGACAGGTCCAGGTCCGTCCCGGCCTCCTCCTGCTCAATGTGGTATTTGGGCAGGGTGACCTCGAAATCGACCCCGCGCGTGTCGTCCACCACGTGAATCTGACCGCCGTGCAGCTGGGCGGCCCAGCGGGCTATCGACAGTCCCAGCCCGGTGCCCCCGGATTCGGTGCCGGGACCGGTGCGCCCCTTGACGAAGCGCCGGAAGATGTCGGAGCGGGCCTCCAGTGGAATCTGGGAGCCGAAGTTGACCACATTGGTCACAACCGTGTCCTGGGCCTGGTCCTCATGGGCCTCGATCAGGACCGTGGTCCCGTCGGCCGAATGCTTCAAAGCGTTGGAGATGACGTTGGTGAAGAGCTGGCGCAGGCGGTTCTGATCGCCCTCCATCGTGATGTCGGCGGGCATGTCGATGTGGATGTCGTGGGCGTGCCCGGCGTCGGCGATTTCCAGGGGGCCCACTGTGTCGTCGATGAAGTCAGCGAAGTTGAACTTCTCGACCTCCAGGCTGGCGGCGCCCGCCTCCATACGCGAGAGGTCCAGCAGGAAGGCGATGAGGTCGGACAGGCGGTGGGTTTGGTCCAGGATGCCTTCCAGGTTGGCCGGTGTGGGCTCGGTGACCCCATCGGCCATGTTCTCCACCATCGCCTGGAGGGCGGAGACCGGTGTGCGCAGCTCGTGGGAGACGTTCGCTACCATGTCCCGGCGCATTTGGTCAGCGTGCTGAAGCTCCTCGGCCATCTCATTGAAGGAACGGGTCAGGAGCCCTACCTCGTCCCGCGAGCCCTCGGCGCTCTGCACGCGGACCGTGTAATCCCCCTCTGCCATGGCCTCGGCCGCATCGCGCATCTGGCGCAGGGGAGCGGTCAACCCACGCGAGAAGTAGTAAGTGATGCCCAGGGCGACCACCAGGGTCAGGGGCATGGCAATCCAGCCGGACAGCCCTATCTTGAGTAAGAACCAGGCCATTACAAAGGCGATGGCCGTGGAGATGGTAATCAGGACCGACAGTTCCACTTTCAAAGAGGAAAAAGCTCCGATTGGCCGGTCCCGCCCGGGCCGGGCCCCTACGGCCGAAGCCAGGAGGCGCTTGGGGGCGGACGCGCCAGAGGCAGCGGGGCCTCGCGTTCGCTTGGATTTCATCGCAGCGATTCCTTCAGGACCGGCCTCGCTCGCCGTTGTCCTCAGGCGGCTCGAAGGCGTATCCCACACCATGCACGGTGCGGATGAGCTGGGCGCCGAGCTTATGGCGCAGGGCCTTGACGTGCGAGTCGACGGTACGGGTGCCCGAGGCGTCCACCCAGTCCCAGACCTCCTCAAGGAGCTTCTCTCTGGTCAGGACCGACTTGGGCTTGCGGGCCAGCGTGGCCAGCAGGTCAAACTCGGTGGGGGTCAAGTGGACCTGCTCGCCGTTCTGGCTGACGATGCGCTGGGCCGGGTCGATGACCAGGGAGCCGAAGTCCAGGAGTTTCTCGTTCTCCGAGTTCTTGGCGATGACTTTGGCCCGCTCAACCCGGCGTAGGAGGGCCTTGCAGCGCGCGATCAGCTCCCGCATGGAGAAGGGCTTGGTCATGTAGTCATCGGCGCCGGCACCCAGGCCGGTCACCTTGTCGGCCTCGTCATCCCGGGCGGTCAGGATAAGAACCGGCACCGGGCGCTCGGCGACGATGCGCTTGGTGGCCTCCAACCCATCCATGACCGGCAGCATGATATCCATGATCACCAGGTCGGGCTTGAATTGCGAGGCCGCTTGAACAGCGCTGGCCCCGTCCGAGGCCACCCTGGCCGTCCAGCCCTCGGCTGTGACGCGCTGGGCGATGGCGGTGGCCAGCGTCGGTTCGTCCTCAACTACCAGGATGGTGGTCGCTGCCGCATAGCGGCTCGTGTTCTTCATCATGCTCGCTTCTGCCTTTACTTACTGACGCGCTGAACGTGTATCTTCCTCCAGGATAGTCATAGGGCTAAAAAAGTGTAGACCCAGCGCTTTCCCCCGGCTCGCGCGTCGCGCTGGCGGTTGGGGCGGCGGCGGTGAAGTCCACGGTGGATGTGAAAATATATTGGCATCATTGCGTGTTTATTGGCGTTGGCTCAGGCTGTTGGCCCGCTGGCGCCGCTTGGAGGGTCCATGGATTACAAGGTCGGCGATATGGTCGTTTATCCGCGTCACGGCGCCGCCCGGGTGGATGCCGTGTTGGAGCGGACAGTCAAAGGGGTCACCCGCAAGTACCTCCAACTCTCCGTCCTTTCCTCGGACGGCCTGGTCATCGACGTGCCCGTGGAGAACGCCAAGAAGGTGGGCGTGCGCGACATCGTCGACGGCAAGGCGGTGTCTAAGGTCTTCCTGATTCTGCGCACCCCTATCGTCGAAGAGAAGGAGATGAACTGGTCGCGCCGATACAAGCTGAATGTGGAGAAGATCGCGACCGGCGAGGTCAACAAGATCGCCGAGGTGGTTCGTGACCTCTCCCAGCGTGACGTGGATGAGCACGGCCTGTCGGCAGGGGAGAAGCGGATGCTTGGCAAGGCCCGCTCCATCCTGACTTCCGAGATCGCCCTGTCCGAGGAAATCACCGAGGAGGAGGCCCAGCGTTTGCTGGATGTCAACCTGGGCTACCAGGAGCCTCGTCCGGGCGATGAAAAGCATCACAGCAAGGCGCCCAAGGAACCCGCCGACCAGACCTTGGCCCGGGTGGCTCAGCAGGCCAAGTCCAAGGCGGCTAAGGCCAAAGCAAAGCCTAAGGCCAAGAAGTAGTCGCGTTTCGCCGCTAACTCGTTCAAGAGGGACGGCCGGGGACTGATCCCGGCCGTCCCTCTTGCGTGTGTCTTGTGCCGCATCGGCGTCGGGTAAGCGTTTTCGCATTCGCTCCCGTCCCCTGGCCCGACCTGCGCGGTCGGGCAGGTCGGCTTACCGGGTCCGTCCGGTCGCGCGCTGGTTCGTCAGGGCCTTGCCTGCCTTGGCCAGCGCCCACATCAGGGTGGAAAGGGTCACGATGACGAAGGAGGGCGGGGTCGGGAACATGGCCGATATGACCAGGCCGCCCCAGAGCGAGACCAAGCAGATGAGGCCGGAGACGACCATGGCTCGCAGGGGCGAGGCCGCCAGGATGTTGGCGGTGGCCGCAGGGGTCACAATCAGGGCGAAAATAAGCAGGGTGCCTACGGCTGGCACAGCTATCGTGATGACGCCGGCCATCAGGGCCATGTAGACCAGATTCATGGCCGCGATCGGCACCCCCTTGGCCTGGGCCACCTGCTCGTCCAGCGAGGAGAAGAGGAGGGGACGGTAGACCAGGGACAGGACGGCGATCAAAACCAGGTCGAATGCAGCGAAACCGATGATCTGCCCCTGGGTGACCGTCAGAATCGATCCGAACAGGATGGCCTGCATTTGCTGGGAGGCGGATGAGGATAGGCGGGCGAAGAAGAGGCCCAGACCGGTGGCGAAGGCCAGGACCGTGCCGGTGGCGATCTCCCGCTGGGAGGCTTTCTTGCCTAGGGCGCCGATGACCAAGGCCCCGCCCAAGGCGAACAAACCCAGCCCGGCCGAGACCGGAAGGCCCAATAAGACAGCGCCTGTGGCGCCGGGCAGGCCTATGTGGGCCAGGGCATGCGCGGCGAAGGTGGAGTGGCGGGCTATCGTGAAGTAACCCATAGCCCCAGCGGCGATGGCGATCAGGACGCCGGCTACGATCGCCTTGAGCATGAAGGGGGCCGAGAGGGTTTGCATCCAGCGCGGGTCGAAGGCGAAGGCGCTCATGACCGCCTCCCTTCCGCTGCCGAAGGTCGGGCCTGGTGGTGGTGTTCCTGGACGATTTCGGTCGGCCGGTGCAGGTCGTGGCTTCCCTGGGCGGTCTCGTCGGTGCTTGGGCTGATGAACATCTCGCCCTGGGGGGTGCTGACCACTTCCACTTGGGTGCCGTACAGGTGGGTCAGGAGGTCGGAGTCGAGCAGGTCGTGGATGCCTGCGTAGTGGGGGTGCCCGTCCAGCAGGTAGACGGCTCCGTCCAGGATTGGCAGGAGCATGTTCAGGTCGTGGGCCACCACTTGAATCGTCATGCCCAACTGTCGGTTGAGCCGGGCCAGGACGTGGACCGTCTCCCTCTGGCTGGCCAGATCAAGGTTCGCCAGGGGCTCATCCAACATCAGGAGCAGGGGGTCGCAGGCCAGCGCCTGGGCTATGGCCACGCGCTGGCGCAGGCCGCCGGAGAGCTCGGAGAGCCGCGAGTTGGCTCTGTCCTCTATCCCGGTGAAAGTCATGGCTTGGTGCGCCTGGCGGCGTTCGGCGGAACTGGTGGGCCGGGCGCCGAAGCGGGTGCCGTTGACTCCAAGCAGGACCGATTGCTCGACGGTCAGGTTGGCATCCACTTCGCTGGTGTAGGACTGGGGCACGTATCCGATTCGATCGCTCTCCTTGCCCGCGGGCTGGCCTAGGACTTGGATGGACCCTGCGGCCAGGGGGAGGAGCCCCAGCTCGGTCTGCATCAGCGTGGTCTTGCCGGCCCCGTTGGTGCCGACGATCGCGGTGATGGTGCCGGACGGTATCGTGAAGCTACCGTGGCTCCAGATTTCGCGTCCTCCGCGTCTGGCCGCCGCGTTGACCAAGACGATGGCGTCTTCTTCCTTGCTGTCCGTCTGCATGCTCCGCCTCTCCGGGAAGGTGTGGCGTATCCCCCCCTCCACTGCTTATTGATTATTGTTCTCAATATAGACAATGGGCCCTTCCATCCGACTGCGCCTGCGGCTAGGCTGATTGGGCACAGGTGGCGCAGAGTGAACGGGGGAGGGACCCATGGCGGTGAAGTTGGACGGTAAGGCTCAGGCTGAACGGATCCGCGCAGGGCTTGCTGAGCGAGTGGCGGTCCTGAGCGCGCAGGGGGAGACCCCTGGCCTGGGGACCTTGCTGGTGGGGGAGGATCCCGGGTCCGTGAAATACGTGGAAGGCAAGCACCGCGACTGCGCCCAGGTGGGCATCCGCTCCATCCGCCGTAGGCTGCCGGCCACGGCCAGCACCGCGCAGATCGTTCAGGCCGTGGATGAGTTGAACGCGGACCCGGCCTGCACCGGTTTCATCGTCCAACTGCCCCTGCCCGCTGGTGTGGATCAGACGGAGGTCATCGCCCGGATCGACCCGGCCAAGGACGCGGACGGGATGCATCCGGTCAACTTGGGCCAGCTGGTCCTGCGCGCCTCCGGGCCTTTGAACACGCCGCTGCCCTGCACCCCGCGCGGCATCCTCACCCTGCTGGAGGCTTACCGGATCGACCTGAACGGTGCTCAGGTGTGCGTGGTCGGCCGAGGATTGACCGTGGGCCGTACAATCGAACTCCTCCTGACCAGGCGCGAGATCAACGCCACGGTCACCTTGTGCCACACGGGCACCAAGAACCTGCCCGAGCAGCTGCGCCGGGCCGATGTGATCATCGCGGCGGCTGGGCGAGCTGGCCTGGTCCGTGCCCAGGACGTCAAGCCGGGCGCCGTCCTTGTCGACGTGGGCGTCACACGGGCCTGGGACCAGGAGCGGGGGCGTTGGCTGATCAAGGGCGACATCGATCCCGCGGCCCGCGACGTATCCAGCGCGTACACGCCCAATCCCGGGGGAGTGGGGCCCATGACCCGGGCAATGCTCCTGGCCAATGTGGTCGAGGCCGCCGAGCGCAGGGCCGCAGGAATGGCGACACGCCCGGGGATCATCGGCTGATTTGACCGCCCCGTCACCTATGATGGAAGAGGCCGGGTGCATGCGGATGCCTGCCGAAGGTTCACAATTGAAGACTCATAACTGAATATGGTCGGTAATTTCCCGCTTAACTATAAGAAAACTACTCATTAATGGCAGAGAATACACAAGAGGTCCCTCAGGTCGCTATCAACGACATCGGTTCCAAAGAGGACTTCATCAAGGCAGTCGACTCCACGATCAAGAACTTCGACGATGGGGACCTGGTTCAAGGCACGGTCGTCAAGATTGACCACGATGAGGTACTGCTGGACATCGGCTACAAGACCGAGGGCGTGATTCCCGCCCGCGAGCTTTCCATCAAGAAGGATGTGGACCCGGATGAGGTCGTCCAGGTCGGCGACGAGGTTGAGGCCTTGGTCGTCACCAAGGAGGACAAGGAAGGCCGGCTCATCCTGTCCAAGAAGCGTGCCCAGTACGAGCGCGCCTGGGGTGACATCGAGAAGATCAAGGATTCCGACGGTGTGGTCGAGGGCACGGTCATCGAGGCTGTCAAGGGCGGCCTGATCGTGGACATCGGCCTGCGTGGCTTCCTTCCCGCCTCCCTGGTCGAGATGCGCCGTGTACGCGACCTGTCCCCCTACATTGGCCAGAAGATTCAGGCCAAGATCCTGGAGCTGGACAAGAACCGCAACAACGTGGTCATCTCCCGCCGTCAGTACCTGGAAGAGACGCAGTCCGAAGTGCGCGAGACCTTCATGGCCCAGCTCAAGAAGGGCCAGATCCGCGAGGGCACGGTCTCCTCCATCGTCAACTTCGGCGCCTTCGTCGACCTGGGCGGTGTGGACGGCCTGATCCACGTTTCCGAGCTCTCTTGGAAGCACATCGACCACCCCTCCGAGGTCGTCAAGGTCGGACAGAAGGTCACCGTCGAGGTCTTGGATGTCGACATGGACCGCGAGCGCATCTCCCTGTCGCTCAAGGCCACCCAGGAAGACCCCTGGCAGCGCTTCGCCCGTACTCATGTACCCGGGCAAATCGTCAAGGGCAAGGTCACCAAGATTGTGCAGTTCGGTGTCTTCGTCTCCGTCGACGACGGTATCGAGGGCCTGGTGCACATTTCCGAGCTGGCCAACCGCCACGTGGAGAACCCCGAGTCCGTGGTCAAGCAGGGCGAGGAGATTTTCGTCAAGGTCATCGACGTGGACCTGGATCGCCGCCGCATCTCCCTGTCCCTCAAGCAGGCCGACGATTCCGTCGACCCGGCTTCCGAGGACTTCGATCCGGCCATCTACGGCATGCCCGCAGAGTACGACGATGAGGGCAACTACAAGTACCCCGAGGGCTTCGACCCGACCACCAACGAGTGGATCGCCGGTTACGAGAAGCAGCGCGAGGAGTGGGAGGCCCAGTACGCGGCCGCTCACGACCTGTGGGAGCAGCACAAGGCCTTCGTGACCAAGGAGATGGAGAACGCCGAAGCCTCAGCGGCTGAGGACGCCAAGAGCTCCGAATCCGCTTCCGCTTCCTCCTCCAGCCAGCCTTCCGGCAAGGGCCATCAGCCCGCGTCCGACGGCGCTGCCACTAACTACACCTCCGAGGCTTCCTCGGAGGGCACCCTGGCTTCCGATGACCAGCTGGCCGCCCTGCGCGAGCAGCTCCTCAAGGAGAAGCAGTGAGCCGTTGACCCTGTGATGGGTCGCGGTTACGATACGGCGGAAGGCCTGGCACCCTGTGGGGTCAGGCCTTCCGCCGTATGCGGATACGTGTGGCGCCAAGCTGGGTTCGGCTTGGCGGTTTAGGGGAGGGGACCCATGCTGAGAGTAGGGCTGACGGGAGGGATAGCCGCAGGCAAGAGCACGGTTTCCCGTCGCTTGGGAGAGCTGGGGGCTTGGGTCATCGACTATGACCGGATCGCCCACCGGATCATGGAGGCAGGCGGCGCGGCCGTCGAGCCGATCAGGAAAGCCTTCGGCGGGCGGGCCATTGGGAGTGACGGCTCGGTGGACCGAGCCTGGTTGGCTGACCGAGTGTTCGCTTCGGGTGACTTGCTGGCGCGCTTGGATGCCTTGACCCACCCCTTGATCCGCCAGCAAGCCATGCATGAGGAGGAGCCTTGGAGGGGCAGTGACCGCGTCGTCGTCCATGACATCCCCCTTTTGACGGAAATCATCGGGTCGATTCCCCTGACGTTCGACCGGATCATCACGGTTGAAGCGCCGGAGCAGGTGCGCGTTGCGCGGATGGTGAACGAGCGGCATATGAGCCGCAGCCAAGCGATTGCCCGGGTGAATGCCCAAGCCAGCGAGGCTGACCGGCGTGGCCTTGCTGATACCGTGATCGATTCCTCGCTCGCTATCGAACAGATGTTCGAACAGGTTGATACAATATATGAAGAATTGAGCCACCAAGCCCAGACCCAAGGGGAGCCGGGCCGAAGGGCTTGAGCGCGCAGAGGTCTTGCCATCGCAGGAGAAGGAGCAGCATGGGGTTCAACATAGAGCGCACCGACAAGCCGTTCGTGGTCAAGTCGCCCTACCAGCCCTCGGGCGACCAGCCCCAGGCCATTGATGAGTTGGCCAACCGCATTGAGAATGGTGAGAACGACGTGGTCCTGATGGGGGCCACTGGCACCGGCAAGACGGCGACCACGGCCTGGCTGATTGAGAGGCTTCAGCGCCCAACCCTGATCCTGGAGCCCAACAAGACCCTGGCCGCCCAGTTGTGCGCGGAGTTCCGCGAGCTCATGCCCGACAACGCGGTCTCATACTTCGTCTCCTATTACGATTACTACCAGCCCGAGGCCTACATTCCGCAGACCGATACCTACATCGAGAAGGATTCGAACATCAACGACGACGTGGAACGCTTGCGCCATGCCGCCACCGCCAACCTCCTGACCCGCCGGGACTGCGTGGTCGTGGCCACGGTCTCCTGCATCTATGGCCTGGGCACTCCCGAGGAATACGCCGGCCGTATGCTCTTCCTGCGAGAAGGGCAGCAAATCAGCCGGGAGGAGCTCCTGCGCAAGTTCGTGGATATGCAGTACAAGCGTAATGACATCGCCTTCACCCGGGGCACTTTCCGGGTCCGGGGCGACACGGTCGAGATCATCCCGGTCTACGAGGAGCTGGCCGTGCGCATCGAGTTCTTCGGCGACGAGATAGACCGCATCTCCACCTTGCACCCATTGACTGGCGACGAAATAGCTCACGAGAGCCAGGTTCACATCTTTCCCGCCTCCCACTACGTGGCGGGCCCTGAGCGGATGCAGCGGGCCCTGAAGACCATCAAGGAGGAGTTGGACTGGCGGGTGGGCCAGCTGCGCAAGCAAGGCAAGGAGCTGGAGGCCCAACGGCTAACCATGCGCACCACCTACGACTTGGAGATGCTTACCCAAATCGGCACTTGCTCGGGCGTGGAGAACTACTCCCGCCACTTCGACGGGCGGGAACCCGGCACGGCCCCGCACACCCTACTGGATTTCTTCCCTGACGACTTCCTCCTGGTCATCGACGAATCCCACGTCACCGTCCCGCAAATCGGGGCCATGTACGAGGGGGACGCCTCCCGCAAGCGCACCCTTGTGGAGCATGGCTTCCGCCTGCCTTCAGCCATGGATAACCGGCCGCTCAAGTGGCCTGAGTTCCTTGATAAGGTTGGTCAGACCGTCTACCTGTCGGCCACGCCGGGCGACTATGAAATGGGTTTGTCGGATGGCGTGGTTGAACAGATCATCAGGCCTACCGGGCTCCTGGACCCCGAGGTGGAGGTGCGGCCGGTCAAGGGCCAAGTGGATGACCTCTTGGCGGAGATCAAGGACCGGGTGGCTCGTCATGAGCGCGTCCTGGTGACCACCCTGACCAAGAAGATGGCCGAGGACCTGACTGACTACCTGTTGGAGCGCGACATCAAGGTTGAATACCTGCACTCGGATGTGGACACCCTGCGCCGGGTGGAGCTCCTGCGTGAACTGCGCGAAGGCAAGATCGACGTGATTGTGGGCATCAACCTCCTGCGCGAGGGACTGGACCTGCCGGAGGTGTCCCTGGTGGCCATCCTTGACGCCGACAAGGAAGGCTTCCTGCGCTCCTACCGCTCCCTGATCCAGACGATTGGTCGCGCCGCGAGGAACGTGTCGGGCACCGTGATCATGTACGCCGATGAGCAGACCGATTCCATGAAGAAAGCCATCGACGAAACCAACCGCAGGCGGGCCAAGCAAATCGCCTATAACAAGGCGCACGGGGTCGATCCCAAGCCCCTGATCAAAAAGATCTCCGATGTCAACGACATGTTGGCCAAGGAGGATGTCGACACGCAGACCCTCTTGGAGGGTGGTTACCGTAACGCAGGAAAGGCTGGCAACTCACACTTGGGCGTGCCTTCCTTCAGCAAGGAGGAGGCGGACAAGCGCCACCAGGAGATACTCAAGGCCGGTCTGCCGGCGCAGGACCTGGCCGATTTGATTCGTCAACTGAGCGAACAGATGCACACGGCCGCCGAGCAGCTCCAGTTCGAGCTGGCAGCCCGCCTGCGCGATGAGATTCGCGATTTGAAGAAAGAGCTGCGGCAAATGACCGAGGCCAGCAAGTAATTCGCCAAGCCTCGCCCGCCCCTCGCGCCCACGTGGTGGCAGAGTCTGTCGCAAAGTACCGGTACAGTAGGCCTATGTCTGAGACCCCACTTGCATTCATGGTCGTCACACTCATCCTCCTTGCCGTTTTCGTCGTGGTTGATCTTTTCGTGATTGGCCGCAGGCCTCATGTGCCCTCTACGAAGGAGTGCGTGCAGCACATAGCCTTCTTCGTTGTCGCGGCCCTGCTCTTCGGCGGCGTGCTCTGGTTGATTTCCGGCCCCCAGCCGGCCATCGAGTTCTACTCAGGCTGGTTGACGGAGTACTCCCTGTCCATCGACAATCTCTTTGTTTTCGTGATTATCATGGGCCAGTTCGCGGTGCCCCGCCAGCTCCAAAAGTACGTGTTGAGCGTGGGCATCGCCATCGCCTTGGTCCTGCGCGGCGTCTTCATCCTCGTCGGTGTCACCCTGATTGACCGCTTCACTTGGATATTCTTCATCTTCGGCGTCTTCCTGCTCTACACCTCCTTCAAGGTCGCCAGGGGCCAGGACGAGGGGGGTTATAAGGAGAACCGCCTGGTGGGTTCCCTGCGCCGGGTCATGCGCATCAGCGATGCCTACGATGGTGAGCGTTTGACCGTCAAGCGCGATGGCGTGACGTATTTCACCCCCATGCTGATTGTCTTCCTGGCCATCGGCACGACCGACGTGATGTTCGCCTTCGATTCGATTCCGGCGATTTTCGGCCTGACCCACGATCCCTTCATCGTTTTCACCTCCAATGTCTTCGCCCTTCTGGGACTTCAACAGCTCTACTTCCTGCTGGGGGCCATGCTTGACAAGCTGGCCTACCTGCCGATCGGTCTGTCGATCGTGCTGGCCTTCATCGGCGTCAAGCTGATCATGGAGGCCCTGCATGGCAACTCCCTGCCCTTCATCAATGGTGGCCAACCGCTTGACGCGGTTCCTGAAGTACCCACCTGGCTCTCCTTGGCCGTCATCGTCCTGGCCATAGGCGGCGCCTCGCTGGCCTCCTTGATTAAGGCCCGCAGGTCCTCCTTGAAGACCTCCTGGCACAAAGACGGTGACGAGTGAGGTCGGCTAATCGCTTGATTCACAGGTATTGTGAGCGCTAACGTAGAAAACCTGCCACCCGTCGCCTGAGCCGAGTAGACTGGCCCTAGTGAGTGCCTGGGGGTCATCCTCAGGCCTGGAACAACACTGAATGAAAAGGTAGGCAGGCATCGTATGCGCAAAGCCAAGATCGTAGACACCATCGGACCAGCCTCGGAGTCCTTGGAGGAGATTACCAAGCTCGTCGAGGCCGGTATGGATGTGGCCCGGCTCAACCGTTCCCACGGCACGCCCGAGGACCATCTGAAGGTCTACAACAACCTGCGCGAGGCCAGCAAGAAGACTGGGCGCAACGTGGCGGCCCTGGTCGATCTGCAAGGCCCCAAGATTCGCTGCGGTTGGTTCAAGAAGAACGCCGAGGGCGAGGATAAGGTCCAGCTCAAGGAAGGCCAGGAGTTCATCATCACCACCGACGATGTCGAGGGCGACGAGCACATGACCTCCACCACCTTCAAGGGCCTGCCCGGCGACTGCCACAAGGGCGATCCCATCCTGATCGATGACGGCAAGGTCCGCTTGGAAGTCACCGAGGTCGAGGGCAACAACGTGCACACCAAGGTCATCGTCGCCGGCCCGGTCTCCTCCCACAAGGGCATCAACCTGCCCGGCGTGGCCGTGAGCCTGCCCGCTCTGACCGAGAAGGACGAGGCCGACCTGCGTTGGGGCATCCAGACCGGCGCTGACATCATCGCCATGTCCTTCGTCCGCTTCGCCACCGACATCAACCGCGCCCACGAGATCATGGACGAAGAAGGCCGCCGCATCCCGATCGTCGCCAAGATCGAGAAGCCTCAGGCCGTCGAGAATCTGGAGGAGATCGTCAAGGCCTTCGATGGCATCATGGTCGCCCGTGGCGATATGGCTGTGGAGATGCCTTTCGAGGAGGTCCCCTTGGTCACCAAGCGCTGCATTGAGCTGGCGCGTCAGTACGCCAAGCCCGTCATCGTGGCCACTGAGGTCCTGGGCTCGATGGTCCATTCCCCGATCCCCACCCGCGCCGAGGCTTCCGACTGCGCCAACGCCATCCTGGATGGCGCGGACGCGACGATGACCTCCAACGAGACCGCCGTTGGCGATTACCCGGACGTGACCGTCTCCACGATGGCCCGTATCTCTGGCTACGCCACCGCTCATGGCTTCGACCGCATCCCGGTTATGAAGGACCTGGACATGTCGAATTCCGGCGCCGTCTCCTCGGCAGCCGTCGATCTGGCCGACAAGCTCAACGCCAAGGCCATCGTAGCGTTCACTCAGACCGGTGACACCGTCCACCGCGTCTCCCGTGAGCGTCCGGCCGCCCCGATTTACGCACTGACCAACAACGAGCACACCTTCCACTGGCTGGCCCTGTCCTGGGGCACCGAGGCCTTCCTGTGCGAGCAGGACTACCACGGTCTGACCCGTGAGAAGCTCATGGGCTACCTGGACAAGATCCTCAAGGGCGCCGGCAAGCTGGCCGACGGCGACAAGGTGGTTGTCCTGTCCTGCGGTCAGGTCGAGCACGAGCCAGGCTCCACCGACTCCATCTACGTGCACACAGTCGGCAAGGCCGAGTGAACGCATCGATAAGCGCCAGCTGAGTTCACACGCTCGGCCCCGCTATCAGCGAAGGCCCGGCGACCTCCACGAGGAGAGGTCGCCGGGCCTTCGCTGATCCCTTAGCCGATCAGGTCAGGTCGGTTAGGCCTATCCGAGCCCGTAGGATCGCTATCACGGTTTTCGCGTCGATCACCGTTCCGGCGATGACCATCCGGTAGGCTTCGTCCACAGTGAACAGGCGGACATCCTGGTGGGGCGTCTCCGGTTTCAAGCTTCCTCGTGCGGCTGGCGTCAAGCCTTGGGCGTAAAAGAGCGAGGTGTAGTGGCTGGAGTACGAGGGCGTATTGACGAATCGGGCGAACTGATGGAAGTTCTTCGCTTCGTACCCGGCTTCCTCGCGCAGCTTGCGGGCCGCTACGTCGACCGGCCGCTCCTTGTCGTTCAAGGGGTGCCCGGCCGGCAGCTCCAAAGTCCAGCGGTGGGAAGGCAGGCGATATTGCTCCACCAGCGGAATCCTGCCATCGTCGGTCAAAGCCATGACCGCGATCGTGTCGCCGTTCTTTTCGTTGACAATGCAGCGTTTGAAGCGTTCCCCGTCAATCGACAGATAGGAGACTTCGTCGACGCTGTAGTAGTGACTGTCCATGATCTGGCGTCGATCCACCTCTTGCACGGGGGAGGGCCTCCACGGATCGAACCTGCGATAAACCTGTGTGTTCATAAGCGCCCTTCTTCAAAAGGATTGTGGCATCCTCGCTCGCTTCTTATTGTAGGCCTTGGCCCCTCTGCGGTCCAGGCAACACGGCGTCCGTGCGTCGTCTGGTGGGTGTGGTACATTCTGACAAGAAAGAATTTAGCCCCCGTATCCCAATTGGTAGAGGAAACGGCCTCAAAATCCGTGCAGTGTGAGTTCGAGTCTCACCGGGGGCACGATGCACGCGAACCTCGGCCAGGCGCCGCACATGCAGGCGCGGGTTGGGAAGACAGACATGGAAACGAGGTTGACATTGGCTGCTGAGAGCAAGACATACAGCGACGAGCCTGAAGGGCGGACGGTCGTCGTCGCGGAGGATGAAGCTTTAATCCGGCTGGACACGGTGGAGGCGCTTGAGGATGCCGGCTATGAGGTCGTAGGGCAGGCGGCCAGCGGCCAGGAAGCTGTTGACTTGACACGTGAGTTCAAGCCCGACGTGGTGGTCATGGACGTCAAGATGCCTGGTAAGGACGGAATCGAGGCGGCGACCGAGATCGGCGAGGAGAACCTCGCTCCCGTCGTCATGCTCACGGCCTTCTCCCAGCAGAGCCTGGTGGAGAAAGCCGCCGACGCAGGCGCTATGGCCTATGTGGTCAAGCCCTTCGCGCCGGAGAAGCTGCTGCCTGCCATCGAGGTGGCCATCTCCCGGCATGACCAGATCAATGCCTTGAAGGATGAGGTCACCGACATGAAGGCCCGTTTCGAAGCCCGCAAGCGGGTGGATCGGGCCAAGGGTCTGCTGATGGAGAACATGGGGCTCACTGAGTCCGAAGCCTTCCGTTGGATTCAGAAGACTTCGATGGACCGCAGGCTGACGATGCAGGAAGTAGCGGATGCGGTGATTGACCAGGTGCAAGGCGACGACTAGCGAGCACAGGTGAAGGGGCGGCGCGCATGAGTGGCGCAGATCAAAAGGCGAGCGGCAAAGGACCCCTGCTTGTAGTGGATGGGCACTCCCTGGCCTTCCGGGCTTATTACGCTCTTCCGGTCGATTCCTTCACCACCTCGAACGGGCAGCCGACCAACGCCGTTTGGGGCTTCGCGATCATGCTCTCCGAGGTGATCACCGCCGAGCAGCCCACCCGGATGTGCGTGGCTTTCGACATGGCAGGCGGGACCTTCCGCAACAAGATGATGCCCGGCTATAAGGGCACGCGGCAGGCGGCGCCAGAGGAACTCCTGAGTCAGTTGCCCCTGATCCAGAACTTCCTGGAGACCTTGAGCGTGCGATACATCGAGAAGCAGGGCTACGAGGGCGACGACATCATCGGCACCCTGGCTACGATGGGGGAGGACGCGGGCTACCGGACCCTGGTCCTGTCGGGAGACCGGGACGCCTTCCAACTGGCTGACGACCATGTCACCGTTCTTTTCCCTGGTTATCATTTCCGTCAGCTTAAGCGCATGACCCCTGAGGCCATTCAGGAGAAGTACCACGTGAGCCCCGAGGTCTACCCGGATCTGGCGGCCCTACGCGGCGAGCAGTCCGACAACATCCCCGGGGTACCGGGTGTCGGCGACACCTTCGCGGCCCGCTGGCTCAACGAGTACGGCGACCTGGAAGCCGTCCTGGATAACGCTGAGAAGATCAAAGGCAAGAAGGGCGAGGCCCTGCGCAAGTGCATCGGGCAAATCAGACTCAACCGCAAGGTCAATGCCCTGGTGCGGGATTTGGACCTGGGCGTCACGGTTGACGACTTGGGTTTCGGACGCATTCATACCGATAAGGTCAACGCCCTCTTCGACCGCTTGGAATTCGGCTCGCACACCCGCAACAAAATTCTCAAGGGATTCAACTGTGTGGAGGATTTCGAGGGAACGGGACTGCCTGACAACAGCAAGAAGACCGACGAGTCCGAGACCGGCCTGGCCTTCCAAACCCCCAAGGCTGATCCTGTCGAGGATGTGGAAGCATTCGAAGCTTGGTGCCGCGAGCACCTGCCCAGCCCGAAGGAGTCCAGCGAACTCGCTGAAACCATGCCGGATGCGGAGCCGGTCATTCAGGCGGCGGGTGACGGTCTGAAAGCCGCCCAAGCCCAGGATACGGCCTGCCCGGACCTGTCCAAGCAATCGTGGTATCTCCATGCCGAGGGATCATCCAAGCCCGGCGCCGCCAAGCTGGAACGCCTGACCGTCCTTGCACCGGACGGGCACGCCATCGTGCTCGAGGACCAGCAAGTGTCAGGAGACCTGAACCAGGCCCTTGCGACGATGCTCGCCGAACGAATCTCCAGCTGCACGGTATACGGCTATAAGGAGCACACCCACCTGCTCAGCGCTGCTGGGTTGACGCTGCCGATGCCTCTGTTCGACGCCAAGCTGGCCGGTTACCTGGTGGAGCCTGACTTCCATGCGGTTGATTTGGAGAAGGCTTTCGCCCACTTCCTTCATGTGCTGATGAACGATGACGAGCAGCCCGAGGTGGAACAAGGGGCCTTGGACTTCGACGGCGACGAGGATGCCGAGCGCGACAAGCCCACCGATGAGCAAATCGCCCTGAATCGGGTCGAGTACGTCAGATTGCTGGCCGAGCACCTGAAGCCGCTGATTGAAGAGCGCCGCCAATTCAACCTCCTGCGCATCATCGAGATGCCCACCTCCACGGTTCTGACCGGTATGGAGGACCAGGGCGCGAAGGTTGACTTGGACCGCTTGAAGGGCATGGGAGATCAGTTCGGCGCTGAAGCTCAAGAGGCGCAAGCCATCGCTTGGGATCGGGCCGGCGAAGAGGTCAACCTC
Source organism: Bifidobacterium actinocoloniiforme DSM 22766 (assembly GCF_001263395.1). Classification (NCBI taxonomy): domain Bacteria; kingdom Bacillati; phylum Actinomycetota; class Actinomycetes; order Bifidobacteriales; family Bifidobacteriaceae; genus Bifidobacterium; species Bifidobacterium actinocoloniiforme. The sequence goes on from NZ_CP011786.1 coordinate 404,901, forward strand.
CAGAGCCCCAAGCAGCTGCAAAAGGTCCTGTTTGAGGATTTGGGCCTCAAGCCGATCAAACGTACCAAGAACGGGTCTTATTCGACCAACGCGGCTTCCCTCCAACGCCTGTATTTGACTTCGGTGGGCAATGAACGCGCCAACGATTTTTTGGGCGCCCTCCTGCGACACCGGGAGACCAACAAGCTCAAGCAGATCGTCAATTCCCTGATGGAGACGGTCAACCCCCGTGACGGCCGCATCCACACCACATTCGAACAGACCGTGGCCGCGACCGGACGCTTGAGCTCGGTGGACCCCAACCTCCAGAACATACCGAATAAGAACGCCGCGGGCCGTGAGATTCGCTCCGCCTTCGTGCCTGGCGAGCGCTTCGAGTCCCTGCTGAGCTGCGACTACTCGCAGGTGGAGCTGCGCATCATGGCTGACTTGTCCGGTGACGAGGCGCTTATTGACGCTTTCAAGTCAGGCGCTGACTTCCACAAGTACGTGGCCTCCCTGGTTTATGGGATCAGCATGGACGAGGTTACGCCTGACCAGCGCTCCCACGTCAAAGCCATGAGCTACGGGCTGGCCTACGGGCTGTCCACCTACGGCCTGGCCCAGCAGCTCAACGTCAGCCCGGCCGAGGCGGACGTCCTGCGCTCCCAGTACTTCTCCACCTTCGGCAAGGTCCATGACTACCTGGAGTCCCTGGTCTCCGACGCTTCAGTCAAGGGCTACACCGAGACCATCTTCGGCCGCCGCCGCTACTTCCCTGGTCTACGGTCCAAGCGACGGACCACACGTGAGGCGGCAGAGCGCGCCGCCTTGAACGCGCCGATTCAAGGTTCGGCGGCGGACATCATGAAGATAGCGATGATTAAAGCCCAGCACTCCCTGGCCCAGGCTGGATGCAAGAGCCGTATCATCCTGCAAATCCACGACGAACTCGTGCTCGAGGTCGCTCATGGAGAGCAGGAGCAGGTGACCGACCTGGTGACGGATGCCATGGAGCACGCCGTCAAGTTGGCCGTACCCTTGGATGTGTCCACCGGTATCGGGGCGGACTGGCAGCAGGCCGCTCACTGACCCGGCCAAGCGGCTGTCCGTTATACGTCTGAAGGGCGCGTTGAGGCTCGCATCAGTGCGGGGAAGGGAGGCCTGACATGGCGGAGCAGGTTCGCGCGAAAGCGGCGTCAACCGTGAGTCTGGGGGAGGTCGTTCAGATCCTTGAACGGCTCTATCCGCTCTCCTACGCCGAAGATTGGGACCATCCCGGTCTGATTGTTGGCAGCGCGGACTGGCCGGTCAGTAAGGTCTTTTGCGCGGTCGATCCAACCTTGGACGTAGTGGAGGAAGCCATCGCATCTGGAGCCCAGCTCTTGATCTGCCATCACCCCCTTTTCTTTCGCTCGGTGCACGAGGTGGGAGGGTTCGGCTTCCGTGGCGGAATCGTCACACGCTTGATTGAATCGCGCTGCGGCCTGTGGGTAGGGCATACGAACGCCGACGCCGCGGTGCGAGGCGTGGCCCAGGCGGCCGCCGATCTCATGGGGATACTTGACCAGCGCCCCCTGAAGGAGGTAGGCCTCGACCCGAACGACTGGAGCATACGCGACGGATCCACCAAGCATGAATCGGTCGGTCTGGGCCGGGTGGGCCGTTTGCCCGCCACCATGCGCTTGGAGGACTTCGCCAGGCGGGTCGCCGGCCTTCTGCCCCGCACTCAGCTAGGCGTTCAGGTGGCAGGCGAGCCGGACGCCCGCATGCAGACCGTCGCCCTTCTGCCGGGGTCAGGTGATTCCATGTTCGACGAGGTCCGCGCCAGCGGGGTTGATGTCTATGTGACGAGTGACCTGCGCCATCATCCGGCTACAGACGCCTACCAGCAGGCCGTCTATGAGGCCCGGCTGCGTCGCCGCGAGGATGCCGGTGGGACTGCGCGCCCACTTTTAATCAACACTCCCCATGCGGCGATTGAGAGTCTCTGGTTCACCTATGCGGCAAAGGACATTCAGCAGGCGGTTCATGAGGCGACCGGAGCCTGTTTGGATCTGCAGGTCATCGATCGGTCAACGGATCCATGGACGTTTTCGATTCAGTAGCCGGCAGGAGTGCTGGCGGCGTTCGGGTATGCCGTGAGGCGTGAGCGCCAGTAGGAGGAGCAAGGATGACGATGGATGTTGACGGGCGAGGCAGAGCGATTCTTAATCCTGCAGAGCGTTTCGCGACCGGTCGGGATGGGGTCGATATGGACGCACCGACCCGGTTGGTCAGCAGCAGGACCGTATTCGAGGGACCTATTTTCACCATCCAGGACCAGCGCATCGCCCTGGCCAAGGCCGACGGGGGCCGGACCATGATCCGTCGGCAGCTCGTGCATCATGCCCCCTGCGTGGTCATGCTGGTGCAGGACGCGATCACCGACCGTTACCTGCTGGAACGGGAGTATCGGGTGGGGGTTTCGGGCTATACGTTCGGCCTGCCCGCCGGATTCATGGATCCTGGTGAGGATCCTGCCACCGCGGCCCTACGCGAACTCAGGGAGGAAACCGGGGTGGAACCAGCTGGGCAGGGCGCTTACCAGATCGAGCGGGTGGCGGATTGCTACTCTTCCGAAGGCATGAGCGATGAGTTGGTCCACATTATGATTATCCGCCTGCGCTCCTGGAGGAAGGAGCTGACCCGTTTCGACGCGGACGAGCATGTCCAATCCGCCTGGGTGTCTTGGCCGGAGCTGCGCGCCTTGCCTGTCACCGCATCCAACGCGGTCATCGCCATCCAAGCCGAGGCCCTTCACCGCTTGAGGAGCGTGTGCTGAGCAGCCGTGAGCGTCCCCGTCTCGTATGACGGTGCGGTGGCGACGGGATTCCAGAGATGAAGGCGAAACTGGCGTAGCCCATGGCGGATGGGGCCACCACCGTTCTTGCGCTTTGCATCCTGCGGCCCGCTGTTGCTAATCGTGAGGAACGTTCACCGGTGAGCATTTGCGCGCAAGTCCGCCCTAGGGCTCAGCGCTACGGTTTCCGCCGGCGCTCCATGAAACCCTGTATGGCCCGGCAGGAGCGCTCCTACCGGGCCATACAGGGTTTCACTGCTGGGTGTGAACCGTCATCCAGCCATGGCGGTGTCAGTCGACCAGGGTGTGATTGATGGCAGGCTGGACCTTAGCAGTGGAGGGGAGAGCGGGCTGTTCGGCGCGGGACATGGCCTGGTCGAAGTCGCGGGTGCCCTTGAAGACCTCTTTGGTCCAGGGGTTGATGTGCTGCTTCTTGGCGCGCCGGAGGATGTAGCCCAAGGCCAGGACGTTAGCGGCCAAGGAGATGAGCGAGACGGTCAGGTTCACACTCGGGTTGTTGACCGACTGTACGGCGAAGCGGGAGTGGTTCTGATCCAGGAAGAACGGGAAGACCTGGGCGAACATGCACCAGATGGCCAGTGTGTTGGCGCGGTTCTGGATCCAGGCGCCCTTGTTCCATAGGAAGTTGGCGAAGGTGGGGGCCAGGAGCAGGGCCAGGCCGCAGTACCATGCGTGGGTGGGAAGGCAGTTGTAGGTGTAGCAGAAGTTCCAAATATCGTAAGCGACGATGAAGATCCAGGTCATGTCGGGCCAGAGCATGTCCTGCTTCTTCTTGGAAGCGTAGATGCCGAACCAACCGGTCATGCAGAAGATGTTGATCAGGCCGGCGATGCCGTTGAAGACGTTAAACCAGCCGCCCATCAGCGTGACGCCTTCGCTGGAGACGAACGTGCCGCCCCAGCCGCGGAAGGCGGACTCGAAGTCGGAGGCCACGGCGATCAGGATGTTGATGGCTACGATGATGAACGGGAAGCACTTGAACCAGTTGACTTTACCCAGTTTGCCCCAGCCATACTTGAGGATCATGAAGCCGATGCAGCCGGCGGTGGCGGCATAGAGCTTAGCGTAGTGGAACCACCCGTTCATCTCTGTGTACGTGGGGTTGTTCAACGCCCAGCTGGCGCCCCTGGCGGCCCCCACGTAAATGGCGATGAAGTAGGCGCTCAAAGCCACGGGGATTCCCACGAAGCAGACGAGCCCTCCGGTTTTGGTCCGCCGCGCGATTTCGTTGGCGCCAATCAAAGCACAGAATACCAGTGCCCAGCCGAGCCATTGATAGATGGCGTTGGAGCCGTAGACTTGGAATAACACGGTGCTCACTTCCTTTGTTCTCTCGTGAATTCTTCTTTTTCCTGCGTTCCCGCCAACCGTGGAGGCCGGTCGCCGGCCGCAAAATCCTTTATATGTAGGCTTCCAGGTGCAAGGTCTGGGCGACAATCTCTTTGATGGTGGCATCGTCTACCTGCGGCTGCTCGCGCAGGAGAGCGACGGAACCGGAGATGAGGATCATCAAGGTCTCCTTGATGTGGCGGACGGGCAAGCCGGAGTGGATGCGCTCGAAGTCCTTGACCGTGGTCGAGCAGATGTAGTCAGCCACGCGCTCGGACATCTGGTCAACGAACTGGATGTAGAGGGCGCCGTTGCCTGACTGGACCATTCTCTTGCTAAAGGGGCCTTCATCGTTGATGATGGCCCGCATGAGCGTCACCAGGTCGTCCAAGGCCTTGTCGATGTTGCCTGTCTCGCGTTCCCCGTTCCAAGTGTCCAGCTTGGCGATAATGGTGTTGGTCGCGTCGTCGAGCACTGCCGCGGCCACGTCTTCCTTGTTGCGGAAGTAATGGTAGAAGAGGGAACGGGTGATGCCGATCTTACGGGTTATGTCACCGATCGTGATGTGAGCGTAGCCTTTTTCCAGGCAAATGTCGTGGAAGGTTCGCACGATTTGCTCACGGCGCCTGGGGACTTGGGATCCAGCCTTGGCTGGGAAGTTAGCGGTGGCCTGCTGACCTGCCAAGCCGACTGCTGTCATCACGCTCTCCTTGTCGTTGTTGCCGAGGTCCGCGTAAACGCTTCAAGAGCCGAGAACCGCAATGTTCTTGACAATGTGTCAACGCTGATGAACCCAGTATAGAACGTCTCTTGACACTGTGTCAATTCGCGGGAATCCTTGTGGCCGAACGGGGGCATCGCATTCCTGAGACGGACTAATGGCATGGGCCATACCGTCGATGGGCCCTTGGAAAGAGATGGAGCGTGTCTTGCCGTCATCGTAGGAGCCCGCTATATGGGCCGTCGGGAGAGGAGAGGACTCGGATGAACAGGGGGCCGGGCGTTGATTCGGAATGAGCCGGGCCTGCGGCAGCGCTGTCACCGAATCGGGGCTAAGTCGGGCTAGCGGGATTTGAACCCACGACATCCTGCACCCAAAGCAGGCGCGCTACCAAGCTGCGCTATAGCCCGAGGCCTGGAACGAACCAGGCGCAATCCAATAGTATAGCGCGAGGGGAGGGACGAGGACTTTCCCGTGGGCATTCAACCGCGATGGTGGCGAGAGCGACTGGGAAGGGGATAAAATTAGAGGAAGTCGTGTCTTGTATGACTTGAGGAGAAGTCCGGGCGCGCAGCAGGACCGGAGGTTGGGTGCTCAGCCCGCGGTCGTCACTGATAAGAGAAGGACACGAGAATCAGCATGAACGAGAATGAGAATCCGCAGGAGCCCCAGGAGCCGCAGGCTCAGAACGGTCCCGCTACCGCGCCGGGCCAGGGAGCTCAGCCAGGACCTCAGGCACAGTCCGAAGCCTCGGCGCAGTCTTCATCGATGGCGCAGGGCCAGGCGCCTGCGTCCCCAGAGCAGGCTGCTTCTGCGACTTCGGGCGCCCCCGGTGGGGCAGATGTTCAGGGCCAGCAGGGTCAACCCGCTCCCGACTACAAGATGGCGGCGGAGCAGCCGGGTCAAGGCGCGACCAAGACTAAGCGCACTTGGTTGATTGTGGCCGTCGTGGTTGTTGTAATCGCAGCCCTGGCAGCCGCCGTCCTGGTCATGAAGCCTTGGGCGCCCAAGCCGGCTGACTACCGGCAGGCGGCCAACGCTGCCGCGGACATCCGCAGCCAAAAGAACAAAATCGCCGATCAGTTGGGCGAGGCTTATATCGCTGCGGGTGATCCCAACAAGGAGTTCAGTCAGCAGGATGTCGATAAGCTGAAGAACTCCATCGACAAGCTCGATCAGATGAACAAGGACTTCGCCAAACAGAAGGCCGTCAAGGACAAGGACGTGAACGCCAAGTACCAGACCTATCTGGAGAAGTCCAAGCGGTACGACGCTTTCGTGGGCGATTTGGCCGCTTCCGCGCCCGCATACGCCAAGGCAGGAAAGGCCTGCGGGCAAGAGCCGGAATTGGCCAGTACCTCGGACACCACGGAATACCTGAACAAGGTGAACGATTTCATCTCCTCGTGCAAGGCCAGTCTTGACGCCGTAGTGAAAGCGCCCAATAAAACCTTATCGGATTACGCGAAGGAGACTTCCGGTAGCTTGTCCCAACTCCAGGATGTCCTCAAGCAAACCGGCGATCTGGTCAACAACCTGAACTCCGACAATTTGAGTCAGAGCATGTCGAAGCTTACGGATTTGGAGCAGCAGGCGAGGGACATAGAGAAGGACACGCCAAAGTCCCTGGAGGTGAGAAGCAATCTGAGGGATGAAGAGAAGAAGGTCAGCCCGGATGCGTCTTTGAACGATCTCTATCAGATTTTGCAGAATAAAGCAGGCAAGTAAAAAGTCAGGCTGGCGCGGGCGATGAGCGTGGCGTCAGCCTAGCGGCTGGGCGAGTCTGAATACACCCCAAGGGCCCATGAAGCGGTTTTCCGCCTCCTGGGCCCTTGGGGTATTCTTGCGCTTACCGAGCGGTCACATCACTTGCCGAAGACGTTGCCGTATGAGTCGCCATCTCGGGCGATGACTTCGGACTGGCGGGCGATTGAGAGTTCCTCGTTGGTCGGGATCACGCAAATCGTCACTGTGCTGTCGGGCGTGGAGATGATGCGAGGCTCCTTTGAACGTACATCGTTCTTGGCCGCATCCAGCTTGACGCCGAAGGGGGCCAGCTGGTTGATGACCGCGGCGCGGACGATCTCGTCGTTCTCGCCGACGCCTGCGGTGAAGGTGAGCACATCCAGACCGCCCATCTGAGCCGTGTAGTTGCCGATGTAGCCGACGATGCGGTGGACGTAGACATCCAGGGCCAGCTTGGCGTCCTCATTGCCCTCAGCCACCAGCCGGTGGACCTCACGCATGTCGCCGAAACCGGTCATGCCGGTCATGCCGGACTGCTTATTGAACAGGGTGTCCAGCTGGTCGACGTCCATGTTGGCGTTACGAATCAGGTGGAAGACCACGGCCGGATCGATATCGCCGGTGCGGCTACCCATGACCAGGCCTTCCAGCGGGGTCAGGCCCATCGAAGTCTCGACCGGGCGGCCCGAAACCTGAGCCGAAGCCGAAGCGCCGTTGCCGATGTGGAGGACGATCTGCTTGAGGCCTTCCGCCGGCTTGCCCGCAACCTTGGGAGCCATGGAGCCGACGTACTGGTGGCTGGTGCCGTGAGCGCCATAGCGGTGAATGTGGTACTTCTCAGCGACTTCCTTGTTCAGGGCGTAGGTGGACGCCTTCTTCGGCAGCTCGAAGAAGAAGGAGGAGTCGAACACGAAGACCTGCGGCGTATCAGGCAGGAGCCTGCTCATCACTTCGGCGCCTGTGGCTTCAGGCCCGTTGTGGAGAGGGGCCAGCACAGCCAGGTCTTTGACCTGGGCGATGGTCTTGTCGGTCACCAGGGCCGGCTTGGGGAAGATGGAACCACCCTGGACCACGCGGTGGCCGACCGCGACGATGCCGGACTCAGTCAAGTTGGGGCCATATTCCTCGAAGAAGCCCAGGACCCGCTTCAGACCGGTCCCGTGGTCCGGAATCGGCTCCTCAAGCTCGTGCTTGCTGCCCTGGTACTCGTGCTTGTAATGGCCGTCGATGGGCTCGCCGATCTTCTCGACCAGACCCGAGGCCAAGCCCTCGCCGGTTTCCAGGTCCACCAGCTGGTACTTGATTGAGCTGGAGCCCGAATTGATGACTAGGACGGTTCTCGCCATTGTGGCATCCTCCTGATGCTGTACGTTAGGGGAGCGAAGAACTCCCCATTTCCTTGGTTCAGATTACGCGCCGGGGCTTACAATGCTGGTCGGCGCAAGCAATTGAGAAAGCGGGCCGTCTGTGGCAGGCGGGCCCGCTTTCCTTCTATGTCTGCTATGTCTTCAGCGCAGGTGCTGCGTCGAAGGCCTCACTCGTCTTGGGCCTCGACCGCGGTCAGAGCCACGGTGTTGATGATGTCCTGGACCAGAGCGCCGCGAGAGAGGTCGTTGACCGGCCTGTTGAGCCCCTGCAGGACCGGGCCGATGGCCAGGGCGCCCGAGGAGCGTTGCACCGCTTTGTAGCCGATGTTGCCGGCCGCCAGTGAGGGGAAGACGAATACGTTAACATGGCCTGCGACTTCGTTGCCCTTGGCCTTGGCGGCGGCCACGGTGGGCGACCAAGCGGCGTCGAACTGAATCGAGCCGACGATCGGCAGGTCGGGCGCCTTCTCCTTGGCCAGCCTCGTGGCCTCCTCGACCAGGTCCACGTCCGGGCCCTTGCCGGAACCCAAAGTGGAGTAAGAGAGCATGCCGACCCGTGGCTCAATCCCGAAAGCCCGTGCGGTCTGGGCCGACTGGATGGCGATGTCCGCCAGCTGCTCGGCGGTGGGGTTCAGATTGATGGCGCAGTCGGCGAAGACTGCCACGTGGTCCTTGAAGCACATGAGGAAGGCGCCGGAGACCAGGGAAGCGCCGGGCTTGGTCTTGATGACCTGAAGGGCCGGGCGCACTGTATTGGCGGTCGAGTTGACGGAGCCGGAGACCAAGCCGTCGGCGAGACCCTGGACGACCAGCATAGTGCCGAAGTAAGAGGGGTCTTTCAGCTGCTGTCGGGCCTGCTCCTCGGTCATGCCTTTCTTGGCGCGCAGGGCGCACAGCTTGCTGATCATGGGGGTCAGCACGGCCTCGTCGTCCATGCTTTGGAAAGAGGCCTGCCCTAGGTGCTCCAGGCCCAGCTCGCCTGCGCGCTTGAGGATGGCCGCTTGCTCGCCGACGATGATCAGCTTGACGATGCCGCGCTCCAGCAGGTAATCGGCCGCCTTGAGAATGCGGTCCTCGCCGCCCTCGGGCAGGACGATGGTCTTCTGGCCGGCCTTGGCGCGCTCCAACAGGTCGTTCTGGAAGGCGATGGGTGTGGTCACTTGGACGGAGGGCCCTTCGGCGGCCTTGACGATTTGATCGGCGGGCGCGCAGGATTGGAAGGCCTTCAGCGCCTGCTCATGGCTTTCGGTGGCCTCGGGCGCGGGATCGAACTCCATTCGATCAACCAGCCAGCAGGGCTGATCGTAACCGGCAAAGCGCTCCTGGAGTCCGGGTTTATCGTCCTGCTCGCATCCGGTGACAAAGACCCCCGCCAGGCGGCTGCCTGCCCCCTCGACGATGCCGCGGCAGGTCGCCACGCTTTGGAAGACCTGCTCGGGGGTGCGCTCAATCGTGCAGACGGCCAGGAAGACCGGGGATCGCAAATCGGCTGCGATGTCGGCGTCCAAGACCATGCGGGTCGGATCGGCGACGGGGGTCTTATCGGAACCTACAATCAACACGGCCTCGGGCTGCTCCTTCGCGGTGAGCGCGCTATAGGCGGCGACCGCGTCGGCGCGGGCCTGCTCCCGATCCGTGCGGGCCTTGCCGGGGCAGGTGGCCACGGACAGGCCACGACTGGCTTCACTGCCGCAGGCCTTGAGCAGGGTTTCGGTCAGCCGCTCCTTCCGGCAGGCGATGGGCCGTAAGAGGGCGACCTTCTTGGAGGCCGCCAAAGCTTGGGCCACGCCGTAAGCCACAACGTTGCGGCCGGTGCCTGCTTCGGGGCTGATGATACTGATATTGATAGGACTCACTGAAGTCCCCTCCTGTCCATGATTAATCTCGCCATGAGCGTTGGCTGTGACCGCTTCGTTCACGCCTTGCGCCCGCCACCAGTATAGGCTACAAGCCCAACAAGCTGCCTTGGGCCGTCGCACTGGGGTCGGGGGAGGAGGGGAGGCCTCGTAAATAAGAGAAAGGGCGCCAGCGGCGCGTATGCGCGTCACTGGCGCCCCTAACGGGGTTGAACATGGGCTGGTAGCTAATGCACCTGGACCCTGTCCAACCTAGTGGCGGGCCGTAAGGCTCACTCGTTGTCCCCGGCCGTGGCAGCGGTCGCCGAGATGTTCTTCTGACCGGCGCGGTTGGCGTCAGGCCAGACGAAATCGGTGTAAGCGGGGTGGTCGTAGCCATTGTCCACCGCGAACTGGAAGGCCTCGGTGCGGAACTTGGTCCACTCGTCGATCTGACCGGCGTACTTCTTGGCATCCACCAGCTCAAGGGCGGAGGCCGCCAAGCACCAACGATCCATGTCGTTGACGCGCACCATGTCGAAGGGCGTAGTGGTAGAACCCTGCTCCTTGTAACCGTGCACCGTGAAGTTGTCGTGGTTGGGACGGCCGTGGATCAGGCGGTAGATCGAGCCCGGGTAGGCGTGGAAGGCGAACAGGACCGGCTTGTCCTTGCTGAAGAGCTCGGTGAACTCCTCGTCGGAGATCGCCTGGTCGTTCTCTTCGACGTCCTGGAGCTTGAGCAGGTCCACCACGTTGACGAACTGGACCTTGATGCCCATCTTCTGGAGCATGTCGTCGGCTGCCAGGGCCTCTTGGGTGGGGATGTCACCAGCCGTGGCGATGACCACGTCAGCATCCTCGGCGTCCTTGGCGTTGGAAGCCCAATCCCAACGTGCGGCGCCCTTCTCCAGCTCAGCCTTGGCCTCGTCCACGCTCTGGTAGGTGGCCGCGGGCTGCTTACCGGCGAAGATCGCGTTGATGCAGTTGGTGGACTTGTAGGCACGCTCGCCCACAGCCAGCAGCATGTTCGCATCGGACGGGAAGTAGATGTTGACCACGTGGTCGTTGTTGAAGGATTTGTTCAGCAGGATGTCCACGAAACCGGGGTCCTGGTGGGAGAAGCCGTTGTGATCCTGGCGCCACACGTGGGAGGTGACCAGGACGTTGAGGCCAGCGATGGGCTTGCGCCAAGGAATCTCACGGACCGTGGCTTCCAGCCACTTGGCGTGCTGGTTGATCATGGAGTCGATCACATGCACGAAGGACTCGTAGGTGGACCAGATGCCGTGACGGCCGGTGAGCAGGTAGCCCTCCAGGAAGCCTTCCATCTGGTTCTCCGACAGCTGCTCGATCACCTGGCCGGTGTGGGCCATGTGCTCGTCGGTCAGCTCGGAGAGGTACTCGGCGTCCCACTGCTTGTTGGTCACCTCGTAAGCGGCGGCCAGACGGTTGGAGGCCGTCTCGTCGGGGCCGAAGATGCGGAAATCGGTGGGGTTCTTGGCCAGCACGTCGCGGGTGTAGTAGCCCAGCACGCGGGTGGCCTCGGTGGCGCCCCAGCCATGGCCGTGGCTCTTGACGTCGATTTCGTAATCGTGGATGTCGGGCAGGTCCAGGGGCTTCAGCAGACGGCCGCCGTTGGCGTTCGGGTTCTCGCCGATGCGCAGGTCGCCCTTAGGCATGAAGGAGGTGACCTCGGGGCGGACGGCTCCCTTATCGTCGAAGAGCTCGGCGGGCTTGTAAGACTCCAGCCAGCCCTTGAGGACCTGGAAGTGGGCCTCGGTGTCGCGGGCGGAGGCCAGCGGCACCTGATGGGCGCGCCAAGAGCCTTCGGTCTTCTTGCCGTCGATGAACTTGGGGCAGGTCCAACCCTTGGGCGTGCGGAAGATGATCATCGGATAGAAGGGCCGGGTCATGTCGTCGGTCTGGGCCAGGGCCTTGATCTCGCAGATGTCGTCGAAGACGGACTCCAGCAGGTCGGCGAACCGGCGGTGGATGGACATGTGGCTCTCGTCGTCGAAGCCGGCGACGAACTCGTGAGGCTCGTAACCCATGCCGTGGAAGAACTCGTGGAGCTCCTCATCGGAGATGCGCGAAAGGATGGTCGGGTTGGCGATCTTGTAACCATTCAGGTGCAGGATCGGCAGCACTATGCCATCGGTGCGGGGGTTGACCAGCTTGTTGGACTGCCAGGAGGTGGCCAGGGCGCCGGTCTCAGCCTCGCCGTCGCCCACGACCGCGGGCACGAAGAGGGAGGGGTTGTTCATGACCGCTCCATAGGCGTGGGACAGGGCGTAACCCAGCTCGCCGCCCTCGTGGATGGACCCGGGGGTCTCAGGCGCGAAGTGGGAGGGGATGCCGCCCGGGTAGGAGAACTGGCGGAAGAACTTCTGCAGGCCAGCCTCGTCCTTGGTGATGTTAGGGAAGTACTCGCTGTAGGTGCCGTCCAGGTAGGACTGCGAGGTGCCGGCGGGGCCACCGTGGCCCGGGCCCATGATGAAGACCGTGTTCTGCTGGTGGTCAGCGATCAGGCGGTTCAGGTGGCCCAGCAGGAAGTTCAAGCCAGGAGTGGTGCCCCAGTGGCCGACGAGACGGTGCTTGACGTCTTCGCGGGTGAACGGCTCCCTCATCAGCGGGTTGCTGCGAAGGTAAATCTGGCCGATGGAGAGGTAGTTGGCTGCACGCCAATACTTGTCGACAGCTTCCAGGGTCTCCTCGGAAACCGGAGCGTCGAGCTTCTTCCAAGGGGTGCCGATAACAGGATTCGTCATGTGTACTCCTGCACTATAGTGCGATTGATTCTTTTCGTTCGGTAGTAAAGCGCCGACAGGCCCTCTGGCCAGTCCGACCCCTTATTTCCCAATCGCTCTCATGGTACGTGGAAGAGGCGACTTTCTGGACTTTTTAGTTGCAGGCGTGTTCATATATGTTCGGATGGGGGCACATTCATGTTCATTTGCTCGAAAGTGGCGGAATTGCAGGCTTTTGCGTAGGCTGTCCGATTGTCGTGGGCCGCCTGGGCGGGAAGCGGCGGTCCCGGTCTTGCGCTGTGGGCTGCAAGCTGAGGTCGGCTTGTCTGAAAGGGCGTTCATAATCGAGGCACAAGCAAATGCAAGAAGATAATAATAAGGAGCGTCATGGCAGCAGGACCCGTTCTGGTAGTCGATTTCGGGGCTCAGTACGCCCAGCTCATCGCTAGGAGGGTGCGCGAGGCGCATGTTTACTCCGAGCTGGTGCCGCACTCGATGCCGGTGGAGCGGATGCTGGCCATGGATCCCAAGGCCATCATCCTTTCCGGTGGGCCCGCTTCGGTCTATGTCGAGGGCGCGCCTACGCTGGATCCCGCCATTTTCGAGGCCGGCGTGCCGGTGCTGGGCATCTGCTATGGCTTCCAGGTCATGGCCCACGAGCTCGGCGGCGTCGTGAACAAGGCGGCCCTGGGGGAGTACGGTAAGACCGAGACGGTGATCGACCGGGCTGAAGGGCTGCTGGCTGGTTCCCCGGACAAGCAGACCACCTGGATGAGCCATGGTGTGGCCGTCGAACAAGCGCCGGAGGGCTTCCAGGTGCTGGCTCACACCGCAGGAGCGCCAGTCGCCGCCATGCAGGACCCCGCCCGCAAGCTCTACGGGGTTCAATGGCATCCTGAGGTCAAGCACACCCCCTTGGGTCAGGAGCTCATCTCCACCTTCCTGCATCAGTGCGCTGGCCTGGCCGATGATTGGGACCCTTCCAGCATCATCGAGGACCAAGTGGCCGCCATCCGAGCCAAGGTCGGCTCCGACCAGGTCATCTGCGGCCTGTCCGGCGGGGTGGACTCGGCAGTGGCAGCGGCCCTGGTTCACAAGGCGATCGGCGACCAGTTGACTTGCGTCTTCGTCGACCACGGGCTGCTGCGCAAGGGCGAAGCCCAGCAGGTGAAACATGACTTCGTCGCGGCCACTGGCATCAAGCTGATCGCCGTTGACGCATCCGAGGACTTCCTGGGCGCCCTGAAAGGGGTGAGCGAGCCTGAACGCAAGCGCAAGATCATCGGGGAGAAGTTCATCCGCACTTTCGAAAAGGCCCAGCGCCAGGTCATCGAAGAGGCCGGCAAGGCGGGGAAGGAAGTCAAGTTCCTGGTGCAGGGCACCCTCTACCCGGACGTGGTCGAATCCGGCGGCGGGGATGGGGCTGCCAACATCAAGTCCCACCACAATGTGGGCGGTCTGCCCAAAGACATCCACTTCGAGCTGATTGAGCCATTGCGCACCCTCTTCAAGGATGAGGTGCGCGCCATCGGCAGCCAGCTGGGCCTGCCTGACGAGATCGTCTGGCGGCAGCCCTTCCCCGGCCCCGGGCTGGGCATCCGCATCATCGGCGAAATCACACGCCCCCGCCTGGACCTGCTCCGGGAGGCGGATGCGATCGCCCGCGAGGAGCTGTCCGCCGCCGGTCTGGACAGGGACATCTGGCAGTGCCCGGTCGTGCTCCTGGCTGACGTGCACTCGGTGGGCGTCCAGGGCGATGAGCGCACTTACGGGTCGCCGGTCGTGCTGCGCCCGGTTTCCTCCGAGGACGCGATGACCGCGGACTGGTCGCGCCTGCCTTACGATGTGCTCGCCCGCATCTCCACCAGGATCACCAACGAATGCCCGGGCGTCAACCGCGTGGTCCTGGACGTCACCTCCAAGCCGCCGGCAACCATCGAGTGGGAGTAATGAAAGCTTCGCTTCAAAGGTGGCTTGCGCAGGTTCATGCTTGTGCGCAAATGAGAACCATTGCAGGTTTGCCCACGCCCGTCAATGATTTGAAATCAAGCTAATGGATCAGCCCCGGAACCCAAGAGGTCCGGGGCTTTTCCGCGTCCCAAGATCGGCGCCTTAACTTCGAGAATTGGCGCTAAAACAAACAAATCAGACCCGGCAGCAGTCCGCAAGTGAAGAAGCTCGGATTACACCCGACTGGTTTTGTCGCTGGCCTTCTTGAGAGCCTTTGACAGCTCGGTATTGCTGCGCGAATAATATTTCAGGCTGCGCTTCAGAAGCTTAAGCATCTTCCTCGAGCTGATCCTTCCCGGTTGCATCATCCGAGTCGTCTGACGGATCATCAGGTGGAACATTGCGTTTGATTTCCTCGATTTGTGCCTGCAGATTTATCATGTGCATGTTCAGCGTGGTATTTATTCCCCCTACCGAAGTCAGATCACCGTATCGTTTAATCAGCACCTCCTCACAGAAGGCAGGCAGTTTTGCGCACTCGTCGTGCACGAAATGTCCATTTGTCGTGAAGACCAAGGACGTGGCGGCAGTTATTCCTGTTTTTCCTCCTACGACCCCCAGCAAAGCTCCGCTACCGGCGATGAGCGCAGTTCCGCCAGCCATCCCTAGACCACCGGAGGCAATTGCACCCCCACCAAGAAAGGCGAGGCTGGCGTTCGTGAGTACCGCTCCGGAAAGGGCAACTGTCTCCGCCCCCAATGCGGCTGCGAGTGCGGGTGCCAGTACAGGAGCGAGATAGAAGGCAACACCGCCTGCGGCGACTCCGATGGCCAGGGTTCCAGCAGATCCCGTACGCCCCCATAGCATGCGTAAGGTCGCCACGGTATGCCGCCTGGTTTCATCTGAGGTCATTCGCATCGTGATAGCTGTAAAATTCGCCCTCGTCACCTATCCGTTCATCCCTGAACGAATACACGTCTCCACGTCACCACAGCCGCGGAGCTGCGCCCACAACCCCTCAAACGATCGCGCACATGTGAGCCGCCGCTCCCTATAAGGCGCTTCCTTCAATCGGCGCGTCTCAGCAATCAGAGGAAGTCGCAATCGACCTTAACCTCTTGAAACCCACGGATGCAAGAAGGGTACCTGCTTGCAACTTCTCGTAAATCATTTCCCAGCTGATGATTCGCCTTATGGCGGAGCAAGCGCGCCTATAATCGCCCGCTTCCATGGCGGCGTTAAAGGCCTTCTCTACAATCTCCCCATTGATGCCGGCCGCCTCCGCGATCCAGAGAAGCGACGCCGGATTCATGAGCCTGTTGTAGCACCGTTTGGCGCTCATGTTAGGTTTTATGCGCGTATATGAGCCGCTGCCCTTGGTTGAGTTGCAGCGAAACCAGGCAACCATGTGCTCGCGCTCGGTCCTGCCTGTTTTGTTGGGCGAGTCATGCACTTCGGCAATATAGCGGTCGGAGTATGGGTAATGATCGCTCTTGCGGGCGAATATCCTCGCCGCTCTCGCACAGCGCATATCGCTCTTATCCAACAGCACGGCCCCTTCCTTTTACAGGCGCATTCGCATTGCGTTTATTATAGGTACGCCGCTTAAGCGATTCCGTGTCAGGCAATCGCGATGGAGGAATGTACCCCATTGATCAGGGTCTTATTACATTCGAGCCACGGAAAGCGGCGCTTAGGCGAGAAAAGCAAGCGTCAGAGCTTCAGCTTTATGATTGGTTATACGGTGATTACGATTTTCGCTGCCAAGCACGCGAATATGAGCCTCCCTTAGCCCCAACATATCGCGGACTTGGTTTTCTATCGCGCGTCCTACAAGGAACTCCATCCATACGAGTGGATCAATCCATGTGAATATGGCGAGAATAACAGCAAAGCACCCACGCCTGCTATTCAGCGCATTTTCGATGAATTCGTGGCATAGTGCGCGAATAATGCCGGGCTCTCGATTCGGGGGAGGGGGCGTCCCTTAGGACTGGCTTGACTTCAAGCCCCTTAAAGCGCTTATGCTGCTTGGAAGGCCGCCAAACGTTGGCGGTGGAGGAAAGAGACGGAATGAGAGCAGCACGTTTTATTGAGCCGGGCCAGGTGCGTCTGGACGAGGTTGACGATCCGGTCATCGAGAAGCCGGGTGACGCGATTATCCGTATTGTGCGCGCCTGCGTGTGCGGGTCGGACCTGTGGTGGTTCAGGGGGCTGTCCAAGCGGCAGCCCGGCACGCTGGTGGGCCACGAGGCCATCGGCGTGGTCGAAGCGGTGGGCCAGCAGGTCACCCATATCCATGAGGAAGACTTCGTGATCGCCCCCTTCACGCATGGTTGCGGGCACTGCCCGGCTTGCGTTGCCGGATTCGACGGCAACTGCATGAACCAGGAGCCCGGTGGCAATGGAGGCTACCAGGGCGAACGACTGCGCTTCTCCAACGCGGACTGGGCGCTCATCAAGATCCCAGGTGCCCCCGCCGACTACAGCGACGGCATGCTCAACTCCTTGCTGACCCTGGCCGACGTGATGGCGACCGGCTATCATGCCGCGGTCACGGCTGAAGTAAGCCGCGGCGACACGGTCGTGGTGTTCGGCGATGGGGCGGTAGGGCTGTGCGGGGTGATCGCCGCGAAGCTGCGGGGGGCCGAGCGCATCATAGCGATGAGCAGGCACGCTGACCGCCAGGCGTTGGCCCGGGAGTTCGGGGCCACCGATATTCTGCCCCAGCGCGGTGATGAAGCCGTCGAGGCGATTCGTGCGCTGAGCGATGGCGCGGGCGCCGACGCGGTGCTCGAATGCGTGGGCAGCGAGCAGTCCGTGGCTTCCGCGCTCGGGGCCGCCAAGCCAGGTGCCGTGGTGGGCAGGGTCGGAGTGCCTCAGGACTCCACCGTCAACACCGCTGGTCTCTTCTGGCGCAATGTAGGTGTTCGTGGTGGAGTGGCCGCCGTAACCAGCTACGACAAGGCCCAGCTCTTGGATGCGGTTCTCGACGGACGAATCCAACCAGGCAAGGTCTTCACCCAACGCTTCGACTTGGAGCATATCCAGCAGGCATACGAGGCGATGGACCAGCGCAAGGCTGTAAAATCCCTGCTCGTCGTCAGCGACGAGTGAGGTGGGGGACAGGCGAAAAGGAAGGTCAATGACAGCGGTATTGATAATAGGAGCGACGGGCACGGTCGGCGCCGCGAGCAGGAAGCGTCTGCTTGAGGGCACGAGCGACAGGCTGACCCTGATGGCTCGGCACACTCGATCCCTTCAGCCAATCGACGCCAGCCGAGAGCGCATCGTGAGCGGTTCGGTCACAGACCCCGAGCTGCTGGAAGGCGCGCTCAAAGGACAGGACGCCGTCTTGGCGGCGCTGAGTGGGGACCTGACCTCGATGGCGCACTCCCTGGTGGAGGGAATGGACCAGGCGGGCGTCAAGCGCCTCATCTTCATCTCGTCGATGGGCATCTACGACGAGATTCCGGATTCGGTCGGTGCTTCGGGGAACCTGTCGAAGAACCCTATCCTGCGCGATTACCGGCAAGCAGCTGATCTGGTGGAGGGCTCCGACCTGGACTATACGGTCATCAGGCCGGGCTGGTTCATCGGCGGCGATGACCCGGACTACCAAATCACCCACAAGGGTGAGCCTTTTGGCGGTCACGACGTGTGCGTGTCCAGCATCGCTGACCTGGTGGCCCGTTTGATTCACGAGCCCGGCCTGGGGCACCGGGAGAGCTTAGGCATCAACAAGAAGCCCTGACAAGCACCGCCGGGCGGACGGTAAGGGCCCGCTTAGAGGTCTTCGGCGTGGACCATCATCCAGTCAAAGGCCCGGGCGGGCAGGAGGGCGTGGAGGGCCACCAAAGGCTTGGCTCCAAAACCCAGTGTGTAGCGGGCTCGCGGACGCTTGACCGTGGCTGCGTGGACCAAGGTGCGGGCGACGGCCTCTGGTTTGGTTATCAGGGCGCTCGCGTAGAGTTTGCGCAGACCGGCGGCTGCCCGGGAAGCCTGCTGGCTGTATGGTCCATGGCTGGCGGCGGCTTGGAGGTGGTCAGCGGCGATCGGGCCCCATTGGGTGGCGACCGCACCTGGCTCAACGACCACTACGTCGATTCCGAAACCCCGGGTTTCCATCCGCAGGGCGTCGCTGAAAGCTTCCAGCGCGTATTTCGTAGCGTGATACCAGGCGCCCATGTAGGTGACCATCCGCCCGGCCATCGACGAGGTGTTCACGACGCGGCCTCGTCCAGCCGCCCGCATGCCAGGCAAGACCAGCTGGGTCAGTCGGGCCAGGCCGAAGAGGTTGACTTCGAACTGCCGCCGGACCTCCTCGATCGGCACCTGCTCGACTGGCCCATAGGAGCCATAGCCAGCGTTGTTGATTAAAACATCGATGCTGCCCTCACGCTCCAGGATCGCTTGGGCACCGGCCTCGATCGAAGCCTGGTCGCTCATGTCCATGCGTACGGGCACCACGCCCAGGACTCTAAGCCCTTCCAACAGTTCGATCCGTCGGCCGGCGCCATAGACCTCGTACCCGCGCTCGGCCAGCATCCGCGCCGTAGCGAGGCCGATTCCGCTGGTAGCCCCGGTGATCAGCACCACGCTTCGAGACATGCCACGCCCCCTTGTGTCCCTGCAACTGAGTCTTCTCCGTTATATATCCAACCAGCTTATTGCGCCCGTTCGCCCCCCCCCTCCCAAGAGCGATTCCGCAGGCGGCAATCGCGCTTCCGGCATCGTTAAAGGGTTCGTCATAGCCTTCCCGCCCTAACCCATTGAGATTGCCCTTGCCGGTTATCTCCGTGATGATGTCCTGTGGTGCGACACGCTGCTCAAAGATCGCTTAAGCGGGTCAATATCGGTCGGCCCGGAACCAGGGCGGATGTCGCCCTATTGGCTTCCAGGATCAATGCGCGAGCATGATGCCTCGATTCATCGACCATGCATCGGCAGCTTGAATCCTCTGGTCTTGGATCAGCCGCCATCTTCTACACTGTGGCTCTAGTCCCGGCCGTCTCCTACGGGTTCGAAGAGCGTGCTGCCCCTGGGAGCGGGGTTGGCCAGCATGACTTGTGGGGCGTGGTCGCTGGAGGCTATGCAGAAGGTGAATTCCACGTTGCTGGCGACCCCCCACCGGCCCCTGTTGTCCAGAGCGATCAGGGAGCAAGCGCCGGCCTTGCCATAGCGGCGGCGCAGCTTGGCGATAAAGGGGTAGACGGCCCGGTCGCAGGCCTCCTGGGGGCTGGCGCCTTCGGCCATCTGCCGCACGATTTCGTAGGAGAGGCAGCCCTTCATGATGTCCTCGCCCAGACCGGTCGCGGCCGCGCCCCCAACCTCGCTATCCACGTAGTAGCCCGATCCGGACAGAGCTGAATCGCCTATCCGACCTGGCCGCTTCATGAAGAGTCCTGAGGTGGAGGTGGCGGCGGCCATCGACCCGGAGCCCGACAGGGTGAGTGCCCCGACCGTGTCGTGCCCGTCGTAGGGTGTGATCAGACCGCGGTCCACCTGGTCCTTGCGCTCGCGCCATGTGGATTCCGCCTGTTGGGTGAGCATCGATGGCACGGACAGGCCCTGCTCGCGGGCGAAGTTGGAGGCGCCTTCGCCTACCAGGAAGGAGTTGACATGTTGCCGGCTCAAGGCACGCGCGACGCTGACCGCATGCATGACGCCCCGGATGCCAGCCACGGCCCCTTGGGCTAGCGTGTCGCCATCCATGAAAGCCGCGTCGCATTCCACAACGCCCTGGTCGTTGGGGAGTCCGCCGTAGCCTACGGAAGTGTATGCCGGGTCGGCCTCCACGGTTTTGATCAGCTCTTCGAGCGCGTCAGCCGCTGCGCCTTGCTTCCGTAGTATTTCCGCGGCCTTGCCTACGCCACCGTAGGCCATCTGCCAAGTCGCAATCGTCGCCCAGGTCATTGCCCCTCCGCTCGCCCGTAAGCAATTTGCCGGCGGTTTTGCCGACTTGTTCCAACACATCATACAAGACCAATCGCAGCGCGCCCGCTCATCAGGCCGTCCGCATGATGGACGGACGGTTTGACACATTCCGCTGATAGGGTAAGCTAAAACCCACGTTTACTTTTTGAGGAGGGTTTGTTATGGCACATCTGTCAATGTCAACCCTGTCTCGATTTAGCTATTGGTGGCGCAGACTGATTCTGTAGCCCCAGGCTTCAAGTGAACGGGCGCACAGATCAGCGGCGAATCTGACTGTGCGGTCTCGCTCTAAACCTTTGGCGATTGTTACCCCCCGCAGCCGGAGAAGCTGCGGGGTTTTTCGTAAACAACGGACGGAGGCAATACAACCATGAGCACAGTGGAGATGAACGAACGGGTCAGAGCCCAGAAGCCCAGCGACATACTGGGGTTCAACGCCGAGATCAGCGCGATTGATGGGATTGTGAAACTGACGCTCGGGGAGCCTGACTTCCCGACGCCGGAGCACGTGAAGGAAGCTGCGATCCGGTCCATTCAGGCCAACGAGTCCCACTACACGCCTAGCCGGGGCCTGCCTCAACTGCGGCAGGCGGCCGCTGACTTCCTGGAAGCCAAGTACGGGACCCGGTACGATCCGGACACGCAAATCCTGGTCACCGCCGGTGCGACCGGAGGAATTTACTCCACCCTTACCGCCATCCTGAACCCTGGTGACACGGTCTTCATTCCCACTCCGATCTTCCCTCTCTACATACCGATCACCCAACTGGCCGGAGGCTCAGTCGTTTTCATCGACACTTCCGACGACGGCTTCATCCTGACGCCGGCCAAGTTGGAGGCCGCCATTCAAGAGCACCCTGATACGGCAAAGGCCCTGGTCCTGAACTTCCCGACCAACCCCACAGGCGTGACCTACAACCGTGAGCAACTCCAGGGCCTAGCCCAGGTGGCTCGCGCCCATGGGCTGCTCGTCCTATCCGACGAGATTTACTCCGAATTGACCTACGAAGGCACCCACGTGTCAATGGGGCAAGTCATGCCTGAGCGCACGATTGTGCTCAACGGTGTGTCCAAGTCCCATGCGATGACTGGCTGGCGAATCGGCCTGGCGGCTGGGCCGGCCGACCTGATTGAGCAAATCGGCAAGGTCAGCGAATTCTCAATCACCTGCGCCACCGCCAACGCCCAGTACGCGGCCCTTGAAGCCCTGGGGCACGGACAGGACGACGCCGAACCTATGCGTCAGGCTTACCGTGAGCGCAGGGACTTCCTGGTCCCGGCACTGCGCCAGGCGGGTCTGGAGTCCACCGACCCGCAAGGGGCCTTCTATCTGTTTGTCAAGCTGCCCGAGCGAATGAAGGACTCCTGGAAGTTCGCTTATTCCCTGGCCCGCGAAGCCGGGGTGGCGGTCATCCCGGGGGCCAGCTTTGGTCCCGGCGGGGATGGATACGTGCGTATCTCCTACGCGGCTTCGATGGAAGACTTGCGAACGGCGACGGAGCGAATCGCGGCCTATATGCGCGCCCACTGACAGGCGGCCGTCCAGGGGGGGGGGAGACAAGGCCTCTGGGGTTCATGAAATGTAGTGCAAGAACGGTAGAGCGGTAAAGGAAGAAAGGTAATCATGCCGAAAATTCTGATGTACTCGGTGAGGCCCGACGAGATGCCCGTCATTGAGGCGTGGTCCCAAGCCAATCGCATCCAGGTGGACACGAACGAGGTGGAGTTCAACGCTTCCACAGTGGACCTGGTCAAAGGCTACGACGGCCTGGTCATTCAGCAGCATGGCTCGATTGGTGGGCCGGAGGTTTATGCCAAGCTCAAGGCTTACGGCCTGCGGCAGATTGGCCTGCGCATCACCGGATACGACATCATCGACCTGGACCAGGCACGTGCGAATGGCCTGGTAGTGACTAACGTCCCGGCCTACTCGCCCCGTTCGGTGGCGGAGTTGGTCCTGGCGCACGTCATGCGCCTGGTCCGGCACCTGGGCGAGTCAACGGCCCGGCAGGAACGCGGTGACTTCTCCTGGACCGGTCTTGAGGCCCATGAGATTCACAACATGACCATCGGCATCATCGGCGCTGGCAAGATCGGCTCAACCGTGGCCCGCATCTTCAAGGCCCTGGGCGCCACCGTAATCGCCAACGACCCCATCCACCGGCCCGAACTGGCCGATGCGCTGGACTACGTCGGCTTGGACGAACTGTTGATGCGCTCGGATGTCGTCACCGTCCATACGCCCCTGGACCAGAGCACCCATCATCTGATCGACGCGGATGCCCTAGCCAAGATGAAGTCCACGGCCTTCCTGATCGACGCTGCGCGCGGACCCATCGTCGACACGAAGGCCTTGATCGAGGCTCTCAAATCCGGTGGAATCGCCGGAGCCGCGATGGATTCAGTCGAAGGCGAGGCTGGCATCTTCGGTGAGGATCGCTCCGCCGAAGGCTACGATAACCCCGATTTGAGGACCTTGGAGGCTATGGATAACGTAGAAGTCTCACCGCACATCGGTTTCTACACTGACGCGGCGGTCAAGAACATGGTCGAAATCGCTCTGGATGACGTCAAAACCATCCTGTCCGGGGGAATCAGCGAACACCAGGTCGACTGATCGCAGACGGCGGCCGGGCCTGTTCCGGTCGCCGCCCGCCCCATCAACAACTCCAGCTCCCAATGTAACCCCGAGCCGTCCGCAGCCGCGGACCCTATGGAAAGACAACCAGTATGAACACCACAAGCGTGAGCCCGGCCACCTCCGACGGTCCAACGCCAGCATCCAGCATAAAGGCCACTAACAGCCAAGAAACCCCGACCCCGGCCCAGGATTCGTTCTCGACCAAGGCCAAGGCCATGATCATGGACATCCTGAACGGCTTGTCAACCGGTATCATCGTGGCCCTGGTGCCCGGAGCACTGCTGAACGCCCTGGTCAAGTACCTCCTGCCGGTCGCGCCCTGGCTGCGACCGATTCCGACCATGACCGGCATGGCCCAGGTCCTCCTGCCGGCTGTCAGTGCCGTGTGCGTGGGGATGATCGCCAAGTTCACCCCCATCCAGACCTCCTCCTTGGCCCTGGCCGCCGCCCTCGGAGCCGGCAATTGGAAAGTCTCTGGCAAAGGGTTGGCCCTGGCCGGCCCTGGGGACGTGATCAACTTGGCTGTGACCATAGCTGTAGGGTATCTGGTGCTCAAACTACTTGGCGACATGCTCAAGACCTATACGATCCTCTTGCTGCCGACGCTGGTGATCCTGATCGCGGGCGGCATCGGGATGCTTACCTACGGGCCGGTCTCCTCGCTAACCCGCTGGGTCGGCGCAGGCGTGAACGCCTTGACCTCCTTCCAGCCGGTGCCTATGGGCGTGCTGATGGGCGCGGCCTTCGCTCTGATTATCGTCAGCCCGATCTCCTCGGTCGGCATCGCCGCCGCGATAGGCGTGACCGGCATCGCTGCGGGTTCGGCGAACCTGGGAATCACAGCGGCGGCCCTGGCTCTGGCCATTTACGGGCGTGAAACCAACTCCGTGGGCACCAGCCTGGCCCATTTCCTGGGATCGCCCAAGATTCAAATGGCCAATTTGCTCTCGCGGCCCAAGCTCCTGCTGCCCTTGACGATCAACGCCGCGATCATGGGTGGTGTCGGCGCGGCCTGTGGGATCCAGGGTACCCCCGCTTCAGCTGGTTTCGGCCTGTCGGGATTGATCGGCCCCCTGGCCGCGATCGAGGCCCAAGGAGGCTTCACCACAGCCCATGTCCTGGAAGCGGCCCTGCTCTTCGCGATCCTGCCCGTAGCCCTGGGCTACTTAAGCGACCTGATTTTCACCCGGCTCCTGGACTACCAGAAGCCCGAATACTACGCAATCACCTACTCCTGATCGCCGCGACCCCACCAACCGTTAGGATGGGTGGGGTCGGACAGCGGGGGAGCGCCCCGCTCTAAAGGGAGGGGCGAGCCCTATGAGCAAACCGGACGAGTACGACTTCACCAGCCTGGTGGACCGCAGGGGGACTAATTCCTACAAGTGGGACGTGGCTACCGGCGAGCTGCCGATGTGGGTGGCGGACATGGACTTCCGCACGGCTCCGGAGATCATCAATGCCATGCGCCGGAAGCTGGACCAGGGCGTCTTCGGCTATGAGGAGGTGTCCGAGAGCTACTACCAGGCTGTGGCCGACTGGTACGGCCGCGAGCATGGGGCGCGTCCTTGCACTGAGTGGATGCTCTTCGTCAACGGTGTTGTGCCTGCGCTCTCCTCGCTGGTGCGCCGCCTGACTCAGCCGGGCGATCAAGTGTTGGTTCAGGCTCCGGTCTATGACATCTTCTTCCATTCGATCGAGAACAACGGCCGGCACGTGCTTTCGAGTGACCTGGTCTACGACCCCGGCAGCCACCGCTACCATGTCGACGAGCAGGACTTGGAGGCCAAGCTGGCCGAACCCTTGACCAGGATGATGATCCTGTGCAACCCTCACAACCCAGCTGGCAAGGTGTGGTCCCGCCAGGAGTTGGAGCGCACAGCGAGCCTGTGCGAACGTCATGGGGTGAGCCTGGTCAGCGACGAGATCCACGGTGACCTGGTCTTCGGCCAGCCCCAGTACACCCCCCTGTTCGCTTTGCCTCCTGAACTCCTGGGACACGCGGTCAGCCTTGTTTCCCCATCCAAAAGCTTCAACCTGGCCGCCCTGCACGCGGCCACGATCGTCGCTCCGGGCGAGCGCATGCGCGAGTCGATCAGCCGGGGCATCAACAACGACGAGCTGGCTGAGCCCAATCTCCTGGCGGTGCCGGGCACAATCGCCGCCTATGAGGAGGCGGGCCCCTGGCTGCATGCCCTCTTAGGTCAGCTGGAACGCAGCCGCTCTCGGGCCGTCGCCTGCCTCGAAGGCATCGACGGGGTCGAGGCGGCCAACGAGAACGCTACCTACCTGCTCTGGATGGATATCAGCGCCCTGGGGGCGAAAGCCGATCAGGTGGCCGCCTTCATCCGTGAGGACACTGGCCTCTACCTATCCAGCGGATCAATCTATAGGGGGAATGGGGACCACTTCCTGCGGATGAACTTGGCTTGCCCGCCCAGTGAGCTGGAGGACGGCCTGGAGCGCCTGGCCAGGGGAGTGCGCGACTTCCGGGCCAGGCGGTAAGCGGATTCGGCTGGTTCTTTCACTCGCTCTCAGCGAAGCGAATTTCGCCGGTTTCAGGGTCCATGCCCTCCACGATAGCCAGGGACTTTAAGTCATAGCCCTCTTCGCGTAGTTTGCGGCCGCCTTCCTGGAAGCCTTTCTCAATTGCGATTCCTATGCCTTCGACCTTAGCGCCCGCGTGCTGGCAGATGTCGATCAGGCCGTGCAGGGCGTTGCCCTTGGCGAGGAAGTCGTCGATCAGCAGGACGTGATCGCCGGCATGGAGGAAGCGTTTTGCCACGATGACCGGGTACTCACGCTGTTTGGTGAACGAATAGATGGAGGAGACGTATTGGTCGCCATCCAGGTTGATGGACTGGGTCTTCTTAGCGAACACGACCGGTACGTCGCCAAAGTGACGGGCGGCTAGGCAGGCGATGCCGATGCCCGAGGCCTCGATGGTGAGGATTTTGTCAATCTGGCGGCCTGCGAACAGGCGGGCCCATTCGGCGCCCATTGCATCGAAGAGGGCCACGTCGCACTGGTGGTTCAGGAAGGCATCCACTTTGAGCACGTTACCCGGCTTGACTGTGCCGTCATGACGAATGCGTTCCTCTAATTGCTTCATAGCAGTCCTTATAGTTGGTAGGCGGACGGAAGGTCAAGAGCCGTCCCTGGAGGGGCGCTGCTCGATGGAACCAGCATAACCTTCCAGCATGACCTGCGCCGGTTGGGCCCCGGCTAGCGTGAGGATGCCGGAAAGACCGAAAACAACCGATTTTCGGGCATAGCACTGGTACAATAAAAGAGAATTAAGCGATCACGTGCCACGAGGTGCGTGTGTCTGGAAGGAGAACCAATGAGTGTATTAGACAATGCCAAGGACGCCATGAAATCAGCGGGCGACAAAATCTCCGAGGCGGCCGATTCGGCCAAGGACAAGGTGTCCGAGGCGGCTGAGACCGCTAAGGACAAGGTGTCCGACGCGGCCGACAAGGCCAAGGCCGACGCCAAGGTAGGAAAGGCCAAGGCTGAGCAGGGCGCGACCGAGATGAAGAATGACGCGAAGGACAAGATGCGCAACTAGCGCGAACCGCTGTGCGTTCATCGCCCCGGGAGGTTGATAGCCCCCGGGGCGCTTCTTTGCGTGCGTGCGGGCAGCCCCATGACCGTCGTGTGTGCTACAAATGAGAACTCGGCGGCCGTCGGTCGGTCCGGCCGGTGTTGACAGAGGCAAGCGCGTATTGAGGGGTTGCAAGTGTTTGAAGATCCTGATCTGGTCCAACGGTCCGCCGATGAGCTCCTGGCTGGGCTCAACCCCCAGCAGGCGGAGGCGGTCCAATACCGTGGACCGGCCTTACTGATCGGGGCCGGCGCGGGTTCGGGCAAAACCCGCGTGCTGACCCGGCGAATCGCCTGGATTCTCAGTCAGTTCGGAGCTTGGCCAAGCCAGGTCCTCGCCATCACTTTCACCAACAAGGCGGCCTCGGAGATGCGCGAGCGCTTGGGGCAGCTAATCGGGCCGGTGGCCCAGCGTATGTGGGTATCCACCTTCCACTCAGCGTGCGTGCGAATCCTGCGCCGGGACGGCCGTGAGATCGGACTCAAGTCCGGTTTTTCGATATACGATTCGGCTGACTCCGAACGCCTGATCAAGCTGATCGGCCACGACCTGAACGTGGACCTGAAACGCTTCACGCCCCGTTCGATCCTGAGTCATATCTCCGATTGCAAGAACAGCCTGGAGACCTGGCAGGAGCGGCTCAAGGAGTTCGCTCCCGATTATCGGCCGGGTCAGCGCGGCCAGTTCACAGCCCGCTTCGGCAATGAGGAAGAGCTCTACGCAATCTTCTACGCCGAGTACGAGCACCGGCTGGCCCTGGCTAACGCGGTCGACTTCGACGATTTAATCGTGCGCACGGTCGATCTCCTACGTTCGGCGCCACTGGTGGCCCAGTACTACCGGCATAAGTTCCGCTACATCCTGGTCGACGAGTACCAGGACACCAACCATGCCCAATATGTGCTCCTGCGGGAGTTGGCTGGGGTGGATGACGCCGGGGATGCGCGGACCCAGGGGCCAGGGCCGTCCGGGTCCAGGCCTGTGGCCGCCGGTAAGGATGGGCCGGCCTGGATTACCGTCGTCGGCGACTCTGACCAGTCCATCTACGCTTTCCGCGGGGCCGACATCAGCAACATCCGCGACTTCGAGAAGGACTTCCCCGGAGCCAAGACCATCATGCTGGAGCAGAACTACCGCTCCACGCAGACCATTTTGGACGCCGCGAACGCGGTGATTTCCAAGAACACCTCCCGTCGGCCCAAGAAGCTGTGGACGGCCCTGGGTGAAGGTGATCCGATTGTCGGGTACGCGGCCGACAACGCCCAGCAGGAGGCGGCCTGGATAGCGACCGAGACGGCCCGCCTGCGCGCTGAGGAAGGCGTCCCTTACTCGGATATGGCGATCATGTACCGGGCCAACGCCCAATCCCGTCCCCTTGAGGAGGCCCTGATCAACGCGGGGCTGCCCTACCAGCTGGTCGGTGGCACCAAGTTTTACGAGCGTCGTGAGGTCAAGGATGCCCTGGCGTATTTGCAGGCGATCGCCAACCCTGACGACGATGTGAACCTACGCCGAATCATGAACGTGCCTAAGCGCGGTCTGGGACCAAGAGCCGAGGCTCTGGTCTCGATGTACGCCGACGCCCATGCGTCCAGCTTCTGGTCGGGCATCGAGCATTACGAGTCGATTGAAGGCCTGCCGACGCTGACCGCTAAAAAGTTGGAGGCTTTCCGCGCGATCATGCGCGAGCTGACTGCATTCGCGGCCGAACACGACTCCAAGCCCTCGCAAATCGTGGCGGAGGTCCTCGAAGTCTCCGGCCTGCTTCCTGAGCTGCGTAAGTCTGTGGACCCCCAGGACGCCTCCCGGGTCGAGAACCTCTCTCAGTTGCAGTCCGTGGCTGCTGAGTTCGAACAGAAAACGCCCGATGCGACCCTTGCAGGCTTCCTGGAGACCACGGCCTTGGTCGCCGACTCCGACCAACTGCCGGGCGAAGGGGAGGAGACCGGCAAACTCACACTCATGACCCTGCACACCGCCAAAGGCCTGGAATACCCTGTGGTCTTTCTGACCGGTATGGAACAGGGGACCTTCCCGCACTCACGCAGCCTGGAGGACGTCAGCGAGATGGAGGAGGAGCGACGGCTCGCCTACGTGGGCATCACCCGCGCCAAGCGACGGCTCTACCTGACCCGGGCGTCGGTTCGCGCCCAGTGGGGGCAAGCCAACGAAATGCTCCCCAGCCAGTTCCTGGACGATATCCCTGAGAGCTTGATTGACTGGAAGCGCAAGCAGTCCGCCGTCGAGCGCATGCGGGGAGGTTGGGAGCGGGACGGCGAGGACGACGAATTCGGAGGTTTCGAGGACGGCGCTTTCACCTCGTCCTCCGTTTACGGTTCGTCTCGTGGGTCGTCATCCACTGGCGGCTCCTACGGCTCGTACGGGTCGGGTTCGTATGGTTCCCGTGGCGCTCGCGGCTCGCAGGGCGGGCATTCGGGCAGTGGCTACTACGGCTCCGGCAGGTCAACGGGATCACGGGGCTCCTACGGCTCTGGCCGTGCCCACGGGTCGTCAGGCTCCTCCAAGGCGTGGTCCCAAAGCGGGCGGGTGACCACCAGAAGGACCAAGCCCACGAGGTCGTCCCAGGCGGGGTCGGCCCAACCCTCCGGCTCCAAGCTCTCAATCGACGACTTCCACCGGGGAGACAAGGTCGCTCACGATCAGTACGGTTTGGGCACCGTCGTCGATGTGCAGGACAAAGGCCATAATTCGGTGCTGACCGTGGATTTCGGCTCCGATGGCGTTAAGCGACTCATGCTGCGGGTCGCTCCAATCGAGAAGCTCTGAGCGGAGACTGCCCTAGTCCGACAAGGAATGGCCATACGGAAAGGCCCCCGACCATGGCGTGATGGTCGGGGGCCTTTCATGTGCTTCAAAACGCCTCGGCAAGCCGGCTGGAATCAGTGGGCTGCCTTTCGCTTCAGGAGCACGGCGCCTCCTGCGGCCAGGCACAGTCCAAGGCCTACGGCTGCGACACCGAAAACGCTGGCACCAGTACGCGCCAAGCCCAGTTGGCCGCTCCGGCTGCTGAGTGGATCACGTGAGCCGGAAGTCGAGCCTCCAGGGTTGCTGGGGGAGGCGGAACCGGGAGCGCTGGGGGCACCTGGTGCGCCGCCAGAGTTGGAGGACGAACCATGTTGGTTGGGCTGGTTGGGCTGAGGAGGGGAGCTCAAGGATTGAATCCTGGCTGCGATGTCATCGTAGGTCTTCTGCGCGGCGTTCACGGCCTCTTGGGCGGCGTTGACGTTTGCGCCGGCGTTCGACAGGAATGACCGGTAGGACTGGAAGTTCGCGTAGTAGTCCTGGACCGTCATCGACCGCGATCCAGCCCAGGCGTTGGCGGAGCGCACCATGCGCGGGGTCAAGCCGAAGAAGAATACCTGGCCATAGGTGTTTCCACCGTAGGGGTTGGAGGAATTCCTGTGAATCGCGAAGCCGGTGATTTGGTAGGAACCGTTGACGATGTTGTCATAGTGGCCGGTTATGCCGTTGCCGTTGGTCTTATTCTGCTTTTCTGCCGTATACCACCTGGCGAAGGGGTCGTTTTCCGGGCTGTTCCAGGCCAGGTTCTCGCCGATGTCGAATACCCTCGCGTGTTCGGTGTTGGTCGACGACCAGTCAGTATCCGCCTGGGACATAGCCATCAGGGTGTCTGAGACCTTGAGAGCGCCTTTGCCTTCCCCGGCCCGCAGTTCGTTGCACTTGTCGAGGTATTCAAACGTGGCGCCCATATTATCCAATGAGGTGGCGTCGTCGGATGCACCCAGGTGGATGCTGGGGCCGAGCTTGCCGTTCAAACCGCTGTCGGTCAGGACATCATAGGCTCCTGTGGCTCCGACGTATTTGAAGTAGCCTGCGGTTCCTTCTTCCTTCAGCGCTGTGGCTTGAGAGGCCATATCCTGCTTGGTCTTGAGATTGGCCTTGGCTTCGTCCAGGTTGGTGGAGGCCGCGGCCAGCTGCTCCTTGAGCTGCTTGAGCTCAGCGGTGTCATCGGCCAATGCGGGGCTCGCCGCACCGAGGGCGACGGCGCCTGACACGGCCACCGTCAGTCCCAGCTTGATCAGCCGGGCAATCCAATCATTCGCTGCATGCATATTAGTATTTCCTCGTTCTCTCTCCGCGCCCGTAGCTACGCGACTGTGCATGGCTAAGCGAGCCTATCAGCTCTTCCCTACCCAGCATCGTACCTAAAAGCGAGCCCCGAACACAAGACAGGCTTGCGCTAGGCCCAGGGATAGCGGGTGAAGCTAATCCTTGCCCTTGGAAGAGACGATGAAGTGCTCCTCCGAAGGCAGGGCCAGGTTGGCGATGACGGCGACG
The DNA here is from genome assembly GCF_001263395.1 of Bifidobacterium actinocoloniiforme DSM 22766. Taxonomy (NCBI): domain Bacteria; kingdom Bacillati; phylum Actinomycetota; class Actinomycetes; order Bifidobacteriales; family Bifidobacteriaceae; genus Bifidobacterium; species Bifidobacterium actinocoloniiforme. The sequence goes on from NZ_CP011786.1 coordinate 435,943, forward strand.
ACAAAGGCGACCGCTATGCAGTTGGTGGAGAAGATGGATTGGAAGAGCGGTGGGAAGGCCGCGAAAATCTCATGGACCTGCGTGAAGCCGATACCTACAGTGAGGGATAAGGCCGCGATGGTGATGTTGCGTTGGGAGAAACCGGCTTCGGCGATCATCTGGAAGCCGGAGAGGATGATGTTGCCGAACATCATGATTGTGCAACCGCCCAGGACGGCCTGGGGCAAGGAGTTGAAGACTGCTGCGATGCCGGGCACGAACGAGGCCAGGACCAGCAGGAGTCCGCCTGAGAAGATGACCTTGCGGTTGACGACTTTGGTCATGGCCACCAGGCCGATGTTCTGGGCGAAGGAGGTCAGCGGCAGGCAGCCGAAGAAGCCGGAGACGATAGAGATGGCGCCGTCGCCCGCGATGGCGCCGCTCATCTCGCGGTCGCTGGGCGTGCGGTCCAGGCCCACCCGGCACAGGGCGGTCGTGTCGCCGATCACCTCGACTGAGGAGACGACGTAGAGCAGGGCGAAGGAGATGATGGCTCCGGCGTCGAACTCAGGTTTGAAAGGCATGACTCGAGGCAGGGAAACGACCTGAAGGTGCTGGAAACCGGAAAAGTTCACCATGCCCATGGCCAGCGCCACGGCATAGCCGATCACCAGGCCGAAGAGGACTGAAAGCTGCTTGGCCGTGCCCCTGGTCAGCAGTTGGAAACCCAGGCAGGCCACCAGGGAGATCGTGGCCAGAGTCAGGTTCTGCCAGGAGCCGAAGTCCTTGGCCCCGGCTCCGCCACCGAAGGATTGCGCGCCCACAGAGAGCAGGGAGAAGCCGATGGAGGTGACGACCACGGCCGAGACAATGGGCGGCACGAAGCGGCGCCACCAGTTGGCCGTGAGCCCCAGGATCAGCTCCACCAGGCCGCCGACCATGACCGCGCCCACGACCACGCCGTAGCCCTGGTGGGAGACGATGGACACCGCCGCGGCCACGTATGTAAAGGAGATGCCGGTCACCATAGGAAGGCGCCCGCCGACCTTCCACAAGGGATAGAGCTGGAGGCAGGTGCCCAAGCCGGCGACCAGCAGGCCGTTCTGGATGACCATCGCCGATTGATCAGGCGGCATCTTGGCGGCTGCCGCCACCAGGAAAATGGGCGCCAGGTTGGCTACGAACATGGCCATGACGTGCTGCAAGCCGAAGGGCAGGCCCCGCCAGAAGGAGATCTTGCCGTTCAGGCTGGTCAAGGGGCTGGTCTGGTCCTGCTCCGGGCTTTGGATCCCGCCCTGCGCGCTGGGGGCGGACGTCCGCCCCCGCTTGGCTTCGGGTGCGCTTTCGGCTTGGGCCGCGCGCTCTGTGCTGTCTGTCTGCTGCTGGGGTGTGGCGCTCACGCTTACCTTCTTCTCGTTGTTACCGCGGAGGTGACTGCAATCTGGATGATGGTTAGGGCAGGTAATTGTGCTGGATTTAACTGACTCGCATTCGCCCGGCTAAGGGCCGAGGCCGCCCCTAGCCGCTGCGGGCGGCGGGTGGCGCTGGCCGGGGGCGCGGACGCAGGAAGGCCATGCACCCGTGGGATGCATGGCCTTCCGAAGTATTGTTAGCCGCTTGGACCCGGACTCCTGCCCTTGGATCGGGGCTGCTCCGTCCGCTGCGGCATGGCAGATGTTGAACCCGTAGCAGCGTCGGACGACGCGGGGACTTGTCTGCATACGCCTCTCATCTCTTACGGGGCTACCTGCAAGCGCTGTGGCCGCTGGGCGGTTTGGAGGACAATTGCTGGGGGCGGGAGCCGCTTGCCCGTACGGCGAAAGGCTCCGATACCCAGGAGCATACTTCGGGCCCTGACCAGGGCTGTGGAGCCGTGTCATATGGCGGACGGGTGCGTTCCACTTATTGAGATGGGCCCTATCCGCCATCGACGGGCCTGCGCTCGCGGTTCAGGCTACGCGGCGGGCGAAGCGGGTGGCGAATAAGGAGGATGCGGCCATCAAGACGGCGATGGCGAGCATGAGCGCAGGTAGAGGCAAGTGGTCGATCAGCGGCCCGTAGAGGGCCTGGCCCAGGGGCATGGCGGCCATAGACAGGCTCATCGTGACGCCGATGACCTTGCCCACCAGCTGCCGGGGCGTCGCGGTCTGCTCGAAGGAGATGATGGTGACCGATACGCACTGGAGGAGGCCCATTGCGACGGTCAGCGACAGGAGGAGGGTCAGGTAGGAGACACGCGCTGGGGCGGACAGTCCCATGCTAAGGGCCGCGGGCAGCAAGCACAGGCCGCTGAGGGCGATCAGCGCCGGCAGCAGGCGCATCGAGAACCAGCCAGGCTTGGTGGAGGTCACCACCGCGCCAGCCAGAGCGCCCGCCGATATGGCGCCCTCCGCCAGGCCCTGCAGCTGGTTGCTTAAGCCCAGCTCCTGGGTCACGATGTAGGGCAGGGCCACGTTGACGAAGGCGCAGAAGACGAGATTGGCGAAGGTTACAAGGACATTGGCCACAAGCAGGGTACGCTGCCCGCCCAGAAAGCGGATCGCTTGGGCGAAGTCCGCCAGCAGGAGCCTCAAGGGGTGACTGAGCGCCTGGCCCGCCTTGCCCTCGGCTGAGCCGCCGGCCTTGGCCTGGGCGGGGCTGCTGGGGGTGCGCGCAGCCAGGAGGATCCAAACGCTGGAGGCCAGGCAGGCGGCGCCGGCCATGATTACGACCGGGACGATGCCCGCGAAGCTGAGCAGCACCCCAGCGAAGATGGGGCCCAGCATCGTGGTCAGGGAGGTGGTTTGGGAGATGATGCCGGTGGCTTGTGTCAAGCGCTCGCGCTCCTGTTTGCCGCTGCTGTGGGTCTTACCGCCTGGCTGGGCATCGCCATGGGGGTGCTCGCCCAGGTTGACGATGAAGGGCACCCAGGCCTGCACGACCGGCCCGTAGAGGGCATGGAAGCCGTAGGCCAGCATCATCGCGGCGATGGTGAGGGCCACCAGGTCGAAGCTGCGGGACAGGAGGAGGTAGGCCAGGGAGATGCCGGCGGTCAGGAAGTCGAGCAGGGCCATCGTCCGGCGCTTGTCCAAGCGGTCGGCCACCGCGCCGCCGACGGGGGTCAGGGCGACGGCGGGGATCAGCGCGAGGGCGATGACCAGGCCATAGAGGGAGGCGGAGCCGGTCAGGTTGAGCAGGTGGAGGGGGAGCGCGAAGGTCAGGGTCACCTGACCGAGGGAGGAGAGGATTTCAGTGACGAGCAGGGAAAGGAAGAGCGGGGTGAAGATGTTATTCTGAGCGGCGGCTGTGGGCTTGTGGTTCATGGGGGAGGGTCCTGTTCGGTGTGTCGATTGGTGTGGCTGCTGGTGGTGGATGTTGTCGCCAGATATATACCGACGGTTGGTATTTATAGTTTGCGAGAGTTCATTGATGATCTGCTGGCCTTGTCTGGAGGGGTGGGGCGGGGCCATTTCTATGCCTGGAGCGGGTTGTGTGGGAGCGGCGGACGGCGGCTTGGACCTGCCGCCGATGCTTATCGTCGCTGGGACTTCGGCCGCTTCGTCGGCTTGCCCTGCCGGGATTGGCGCTGCCGTTTCCTGGACTGGTCTTCTTCGCTGGGCTGGGGCTCCGCGGTCTGTTCGGCCCTGCCTGCATCGCTGCCGTAAGAAGCAATCAGGTCGGCTAGGCCCCGGTCCTCGACGGGGGCTCCCAGGGCCTTCATGGCGGTCAAGTAGACCTCCACCCGCGCCCTGAGTTCCTGGCTGGAACCGCTGGTGAAGAGGGGGTACATCCACATGTTGGCCAGCAGCATCTGGAGTTCCGCCACCTGCTGGGGGTGTTTGACCTGCATGGATCCGTCCTCGTCGCCACGGGCGAAGACCCCGCTCATGACGGTGCGGGCCGAGCGCATGAGTCCTAGGAATTGCAGGCCTATCAGCTTGGGGTTCTTCTCGGGGTTGAAGGAGCGCATGATGGGCTCGATGGCCGCCAGCTGCGGGCCTACGATGGTCGGATCGTGCTCCTCCTGCAGGATCTCCAGGCCGTTCGGCGCGTCTTCGCCGCTGGTGGCGCGTTTTCCTCGCCCGGCGCTGAGTTCGGTCTGCTCCTGCCAGCGGGCCGCCTTCTGCGGACTGACCTGGGCGAAGATGCGGTTGACGACCGCGTCGAAGAGGTCCTCTTTGGAGGCGAAGTGGTGGTAGATGGCCCCCTTGCTCAGGCCTCCCAGGTGGTTGATGATGTCCTGCATGCTGGTCTCGTCGTAGCCTTGGCGGATGAACAGGTCGGTGGCCACGTCCAGTATTTTCTGGACGGTCTCTTCCGGGTGGGCGTTGCGGGCCATGATGCTTCCTTCCGTGGGCCTGACGGGCGACACGATGGTCAATCCGCTGTCGGCTGCCGGTTGCTGGTTTTCCAGAGGGGCAAGTAACCGACCGTTGGTATGCATCGTAGCAGTGGGCGTCCGTATATACAAACTGTTGGTATGTATAGTCTGTGCCGGCCGGACTTTCCCTCAGCGTGCGCCGGAAGTACTGAGATCCCATCGGCATGCGGTCCGGCCTGTGTGGCAGAATGTTCTCTTGGTGTCCGCGCTTATGCGGAAACCTATCTGGAGTCTCAGCCCGTCAATGGGTCGGCGGCCATCGGCCGTTCAGCATTGGAGAGGCCTGACTCGGCGGCGCGAGCCGTCTGCGTTCAGATAACGACAGAATAGCGAAGGAAATACTATGACTAACGTTCAGCGTTCGCGTCGGCAGGTCCGCCTGTCCCGCGCCCTGGGCATCGCGCTGACCCCCAAGGCCCAGCGCCTGTTCGAGAAGCGCCCCTACGCCCCCGGTGAGCACGGCCGCACCCGCCGCCGCACCGAGTCGGATTACGCCATCCGCCTGCGCGAAAAGCAGCGTCTGCGGGCCCAGTACGGCGTCTCCGAGAAGCAGCTGCGCGCTGCTTACGAGCGCGGGACCAAGGAGTCGGGTCAGACCGGCGACGCCATGATGCGCGACCTGGAGTCCCGTCTGGACGCCCTGGTCCTGCGTGCCGGCATCGCCCGCACCACCGCCCAGGCCCGCCAGTACGTGGTGCACCGCCACATCATGGTCGACGGCAACATCGTCGATCGTCCCTCCTACCGTGTCAAGCCCGGCCAGACCATCCAGGTCAAGCCCAAGAGCCAGACCACGGTGCCCTTCCAGATTGCCGCCGAGGGCGTTCACCGCGACGTGCTCCCCGCGGTCCCTGGCTACCTGGATGTGGATTTGGCCTCTCTGAAGGCCACCCTGACCCGTGAACCCAAGGTCGAGGAGATTCCGGTGCAGGTCAACATCCAGTACGTGGTGGAGTTCTACGCCCGCTGATGTAGCTGTTCCACAGACCCCCGCGCCCAACCGGCGCGGGGTTTTCTCGTACTCGGGCCCTCCCAATCCCGTAGCCAGCCGAATCTTGGGCGGGTCCTCACGCCAGGCCCTGGCTCAGCGGCCCGCCAGCGTGAGGAGCTGCCCAAAAATGCTGGGAGCAGGGTTGGGGGAGCGCAGATTGGCGGGTAGGGGCTGGCTTCGGGCTGGTTCCGGGCCCGGTGCCATAATGGGAGACATGGTGCTCCACATATACGCTGTTCGTCATGGGCAGACTTACTTCAACCGCTACAACCGCCTCCAGGGTTGGTCGAACTCACCGCTGACGCCGTCCGGTTTGAGTGACGCCGAACGCGCTGGGCACAAGCTGGAGGATGTGGCCTTCCAAGCGGCCTACAGCTCGGACACGACCCGCGCCCAGGTGACCGCCCAACGCATCATCGACCTCAACCAGGCTTCGGAGCCCAAGCCTGCCTTGCGGTGCGCGATGAACTTCCGAGAGCAGTTCTACGGTTACTTTGAAGGTCAAGACATGGGGATGGCCTGGTGGGCGGCGGGCGCCCCGCATGGCGCCAAGAGCTACCAGGAGATAGTGGAACGCTACGGGCTGGGGGCGACCCGGGACTTCCTCAAAGAGGCGGACCCCTTTCACGACGCCGAATCGGACCAGGAGTACTGGCAGCGGGTGGAGGCGGGCTTCCGTCTGCTGGGGCGGGATGAGACTCTCGCCGACGGCGATAAGGTCCTGCTGGTTTGGCATGGCAACTCCTTGTTGAGCTTGATGCACCGGTTCGCCCCTGAGGGCTACGACCTGAGCGAGCGGCCCGCCAATGGCTCGGTCACCGTCTTCGACTACGACCCTGAAGCCCCCTTCGACCAGGCGGTAGAGGTCTCCTCTTACAACCAATAAGTCGGCAAGCGGGTGGACAAAGACTGCGGTGTATACCGGCGGCGTGGTAGCCTTAGCGAGTAAAAGCGTCACCCGGGAAAGAGGTTACAAGATGGATGTCGGCCAGATTGCAGGCCTGATAGCGGCCATCGCGTTTGCGATTCTCGCGGGGTTCCTGATTTACCCGCTGATTCGCCTGGGCAAACTCTTCGATCAGATTGCTGACACCGTTCGGCAGACCGGCGTGCACGCGATGCCAGCCATCGACGAGTCCGCCACCACGGTTCGCCAGGTCAACCAGTCCCTGGAAGACGTCAACCGGATTTCGGCCGCGGCGTCGACCACCGCCGGCAACCTGGGCGCCCTGTCCGACTTGTATGGGTCCATGCTGGGCAAGCCTTTGATCAAGTTGGCAGCCGGTATCTACGCCTTGCGCGTGACCGCCAGCTCCTTCTTCTCCGGTGGCAAGCGGAAGGCCGAGCGTCATGCCCAAGACGTCGCAGGCGGTGTGGCCGGTAAGCCCGGCAATGGACGGAACGAGGGGGTCTGATGCTCAAACGAATCGTATGGGTAGGCGCAGGAGTCGTCCTTGGTGTCATCGCCGCTTCCAAGGCCGAGGCTTATGTCAAGGCCAACACGCCACAGAAGGCCCGCGAATTCGTGCTTGGCCCGGACCAGGAGCATGTGGCGGAACGGACCCTGGCGAGCTTGACCTCTCAGTTCCGCGCGGTCAAGGACAGCCGCGAGGCCGAGCTCAACAAACGTTACATCGACCGTTCCCGCAGCCAGGGGCGCTGACCCACTAGCGCTGAATAAGCGGCGCCGCAGCCCAGTAAGGGCTTTTGCCATATTTGGACATCCTCGAATCAGCAGGGTGCACCCTGCAAGGAGCACAACAAACCCATGCGCACATCTGAAATCGCGAAACGTTTCCTCGATTACTTCCAGGGGCAGGGGCATCTGGTCCAACCGTCGGCTTCGTTGATCTCACCGGACCCGTCGATTCTTTTCACCATCGCCGGCATGGTCCCCTTCATCCCCTACCTGATGGGGGAGCAGACACCGCCCTCCCCGCGTATGGCCTCCAACCAGAAGTGCGTGCGCACCCTGGATATCGACGAGGTAGGCAAGACCACCCGCCATGGCACCTTCTTCCAAATGCTGGGAAACTTCTCCTTCGGTGATTATTTCAAGGAAGAGGCCATCCATTACGCATGGACCCTGCTGACCACTCCCCAGAGCGAAGGCGGCTACGGCTTCGACCCCGAAAAGCTATGGGTCACCACCTACACCGACGACGAGGAAGCCCGCTCAATCTGGAGGAACGAGGGTTTCGATCCTGAGCACATGCAGGTCTTCGGTATGGAGGATAACTTCTGGACCACCGGTGGCCCCGGCCCTGGCGGCCCCTGCTCGGAGATCTACGTCGACCGCGGATCCCAGTTCGGCAAGGACGGAGGCCCTGCGGCCGACGATAACCGCTTCATCGAGATTTGGAACCTGGTCTTCGAGAGCTTCCAGGTGGACAACGTCAAGTCCCCAACCGACCTGCATATAGCCGGTGAGCTGGAGCACAAGAACATCGACACTGGCGCCGGACTGGAGCGTCTGGCCTACCTGTTGCAAGGCAAGCAAAACATTTACGAGACCGACGAGGTCTTCCCGGTCATCCAAGCGGCGGGCAAGATCAGCGGCCACGAGTACGGGCAGGACGAGGAAGCCGATGTGCGCCTGCGCGTGGTGGCCGACCATGTGCGTTCAGCCTTGATGATCATGAGCGACGGCGTCCGCCCCTCGAACGTGGGCCGCGGCTACGTGCTGCGCCGCCTCCTGCGCCGCACAGTGCGCTCCATGCGCATGCTAGGCGTCGACGAACCGGTCCTTCCCTTGCTCTTCCCGGTCTCCAAGGAGGCCATGGCGCCCTCCTACCCGGAGCTCAACTCCACCTTCAGGGAGGTGTCTGAGGCCGCGTACGGCGAGGAGGACGCCTTCCGTCGCACCTTGGTCAAGGGGACCACGATCTTGGACATGGCCGTGAGCAAGGCCAAGGCCGCCCAGGATTCCACCGTCTCAGGCGAGGATGCCTTCACCCTGCACGACACCTATGGGTTCCCCATCGAATTGACTTTGGAGATGGCCCAGGAGCAGGGCGTCAAGGTGGACGAGGCCAAGTTCCGGGAGCTTATGCAGGAGCAGAAGTCCCGGGCCCGTGCCGACGCCCTGCAGAAGCGCCACAATGTGGACCTGTCGGTCTATGACGATATGAAGAAGGAACTGACCCAGCCGATCGAGTTCCTGGGCTACACCGACTTCACCTCCCGCTCCCGGGTGATTGGCATCATCCAAGAAGGCAAGGGAGCAGTGCCGGCGGCCACGGCGCCGGCTTCGCTGGAAGTGATTCTGGACCGCACCCCCTTCTACGCGGAGGCTGGGGGCCAGTTGGCCGATCAGGGCGAGATCCTGTCCGACGATGGGGCCGTCCTGGAAGTGGACGACGTCCAGAAGCCGGTCAAGGGGTTGATCGCCCACCGTTGCCGGCTGACGGAAGGCACCCTGACCCTGGACGCTCAAGTGACCGCTACGATTGACCCCGACAGGCGCGGGGCCATCGCCCGCTCCCACACCGCCACGCATATGGTCCACAAGGCCCTGCGCGAGGAGCTGGGTCCCCAGGCCACCCAGCGCGGTTCCGAGGATGCCCCGAACCGTTTGCGCTTCGACTTCCAGTGGCCCAAGGCCCCGTCGCACGAGGCCATGGATGCAGTCGAGGCCCGGGTCAATGACCGTCTGCGCGACGATTTGACGGTCACCACCAAAGAGATGAAATACGACGACGCTATCGCTTTGGGCGCTCTGCACTTGTTCGGCGAGAAGTACGGCGATGTGGTCCGTGTGGTCACAATCGGAGAGGATGGGTGGTCCCGGGAGCTGTGCGGTGGGACCCACGTGGATCGTGTGGGCAAAATCGGCCAGGTCTCGATTATGTCCGAAGCCTCGGTCGGCACCGGTGTGCGGCGCGTTGACGCGGTCGTGGGGCAGGGCGCGTACGAGTACAATGCGCGTGAGCACGCCCTGGTCTCCCAACTCTCCGACAAGTTGGGCGCCAGGCCTGACGAGCTGGCCGAGCGTGTCTCCGCCCTACTGGCCAAGTTCAAGGAATCCGACCGTCGCCTGGCTCGCATGTACGAGGATCAGCTTGCAGGTGCCGTGCCCGCCTTGGTGAAGCAGGCCCAGAGGTCGGCGGCCCCGGTCAAATTGGCCGTCGGGAATGTAGGGCACTTCGGATCGGTCGATGCCCTCCGCAAGACCGCCGCTGATGTTCGGGCTCAGATCGGGGACCAAGAGCCTGTGGTCGTGGCCCTGGCGGGTGTGAACGAAGAGGGCAAGCCCATCATTGTGGCGGCCACCAACGAGCTCGCCAGGAAGCGGGGCATCAAGGCCGGCGACCTGGTGCGCAGTGCTTCCAAGACCCTAGGCGGTGGTGGTGGGGGCAAGCCTGACTTCGCCCAGGGCGGCGGCCAGGACGCCAGCAAGATCGACCAGGCCCTGCAAGCCTTGAACGGGCAGGCGCTGGGCGCCTGAAGGTAGTAGCGATGAGCCGGAAGCGATGGATGGGCGTGGACTTGGGCGAGGCGCGAGTTGGCCTGGCCCTGTCCGACCCCGAGCTCACACTGGCCCACCCCGCGGGCAATATCGAAGTGGCTGGCGACTACTTCCAGGCCCTGGATGAAGTGATAGCTCAGGTGGAGGAGGCGCAAGCCACCCGCCTGATTATCGGTTACCCCCTGCTCCTGAGCGGGCAGGAGGGCCGGTCGGCTAAAAAAGCCAAGCGTTGGGTCCATGCCCTACAAGGGCGGATGGATGAGTACGCCAGCAGTGGGCAGCTAGCGGTAGAACCGCCTGAGCTGGTCCTGCGCGATGAGCGCCTGACCACGGTCAGCGCTCACAGGCAGTTGTCCCAAGCCGGTTTGGATGGACGACTGCACCGCCCCAAGGTGGATCAGCAATCCGCGGTCGTATTGCTGCAAGCCGCCCTGGATGAGCACGCGGAAGCGACAAGGAGCGATATTGGCTGACGACATGAGTGACTTCTTCGCAAGCAAGGCGCAATGGGTGGGCGGCGGCGACCCCATCCCTGCTCCTGTGCCACCGCCTCCCCCCGCCTCCCGCCGGCAGGCGCGACAGAACCGAAAGCGCGACAGGCGCAGACGCAAGGCCCGGCTGTTCGTGGCCCTAGCGGCCGTGGTCGTCGTCGTTGTCTGCGTCGTCACCGGAGTCAACTACATCCACCATGCCCCCGCGAGGATCGAACCGACCAAGAGCGTGGCGGCCGACTGGCCAGGGCCAGGGAACGACCCGGTGGAGTTCTCGGTCGAATCCGGCCAGGGCGCCGACGAAATCGCACGCAACCTGGTCACGGCTGGAGTGGTCAAATCGCCAGACGCCTTCCTGCAAGCCTTGGCTAACGCCGGATCGTCCTCGTCGATTCAACCTGGCACCTTCCAACTGAGGACCCACATGAAAGCGGCCGATGCCGCCGCGATCCTGACCGATCCCAAGCAGGCCGGCGGATTCCTCCAGGTACGCGCCGGCGACCGGTCCCGGGATGTGATTGAACGGGCCGCCCAAATCAGCGGGGTCAGCAAGTCCGACTTCGACCAGATCATCGCGGCTCAGGGCCAAGGCATCCTGCCCCAGGAGGCCGCAGGCAGCTTCGAGGGCTGGCTCGAGCCTGGGGCCTACGACGTGAAAAAGCTGAAATCCGCCCAAGAGATCCTCAAGACCATGGTCGACAAGCGCGTCGCGAAACTGAACGCCCTCGGGGTGCCTCAGGGGGCGGACAGGGAGCGGGTCCTCAACATAGCCTCGATCACCGAGGCCGAGGTCAACAAGCCTGAGTACTACGGCAAGGTGGCCCGCGTGATCGATAACCGCCTGGGCACCGGCATGAGCCTGGGCATGGACTCCACCGTGGCATACAGCAAGAACGTTTCGGCGCTTAAGCTGACCAACGACATGCTCAACGACACCTCCGACCCCTACAACACCCGCGTGCATCCGGGCCTGCCGCCCACGCCGATCGGCAACGCCGGTGACGCGGCCATCCAAGCGGCCATGAATCCTGAGGCGGGCAATTGGCTCTACTTCGTGACGGTCAACATGGACACGGGGGAGACCAAGTTCACCGATTCCTCCAGCGAATTCGATGGGTTCGCCAGGGAATACAAGGAGTGGGAGTCCCACCACAACGGCTGAAATAGCCTCAGCCGGGAGCTCAAGGGTTGCAGACCAGGCCGCTAGAGAGCCCAGAACCAGGACAGCAGGTCGGCCAGGAGCGCCGCTGCCGCGATGACGGCCACGAACGGCAGGCCCCGCCCACGGTCAGTTTCGCCTCGGCTGGTCCTTCCGGCCTGCCAGCGGGTGTGGAAGGCCAGGGCGGTCAGCCCGATCAGTCCCATCACCAGCCACCAGAGCAGGGCCGTCCGCCAGCCCAAGACACCCAAAGCCAGGCCGCTCAAAGCAGTGGCGGTCACGTCACCCAAGCCTAGGGAGCCGGGCTTGGCCAAGGCCATCGCGGTCTGTAGCAAGGTCGAAGCCAGGCCCACGGAAATGGCCAGGATCACCGGCCATAGCTCCTTGCTCCCAATCGCGCAGTAGACGATCAAGGCGAGCAGTTGGATGAGGACACCTGCCAGGACGCCCAGGCGCGGCACCCGCCTGGAGCGCACATCCTCGACAGCGAGGGCGCAGGCCACTATCAGACCGGGCAATGGAACAAGGTAGACCATCTTCTAAGATATACAACAATAAACGGGCGGAGACAAAAGGAGAGTCCATGTTGCGTCGGCAAAGCTCGGGGGAGCCGCACAAGCCGTCAAGGGAACCAAGGCCTGATGCGGACGGATCAAGGTTCGTCCGCGTCTTCTGGGATGCCGTAAGCGTGGCCGCGAGCCCGCGGTCCCCACTGGGGACTCACAGGTGAGCGTGGAGGGCGCCGGCCCCAAAGCCGTGATCATCGGAATGCCGGGCTCAGGTAAGACGCAAGTTGGACGGCTGGCAGCCACTATCACCGACTTGCCCTTCAAGGACTCGGACCATGAAGTCGAGCGCCGGGCGGGTCGCTCGATCGCCAACATCATCGAGCAGGACGGGGAGCCGCGCTTCCGCCGCGTCGAACGGCAGGTGGTCTGCCGACTGCTCAAGAGCTTCGACGGTGGTCTGTTGGCCTTGAGCGGAGGTTCGCCGATGACGACGGACATCTACGAGGAACTGATGGATTACCGTGGCCGCGGCGGTTGCATCATCTACCTGGACGCCGACCCTCAAGAGGCCAGCGCCCGTGTGGCGCGCAACTCCAGGCGCTCCCTCCTGGCGCGAGACCCGCATGAGCGTTGGAAGCAGCTCCACCATGAGCGTGCCCCTATATACGAGAGCTTGGCCACAACCACCTTACCATCCCACGGCAGCACTCCCGAGGCCATGGCCCAGTCCCTGGCCGAAGCCCTGTACGAGCGGGTGGTCCACATCTCCGGAGCCCACCCCTACGATGTGCGTATAGGGCCGGGCGTCAGCTCCCGTCTGCGTTTCCTGCTGGGGTCACAGGCGGTTCGGGTGGCGCTCATTCACACCCGTTCGGTCCAGCGGCACGCCGACCATGCCCGCGCCCTCCTGCGTCAGGCGGGCTACCGGGTCAGCGAGATTACAATCCCGGACGCGGAGGCCGGCAAGACCTTGCAGGTCGCGGACAAGACCTGGGATCGCTTGGCCCAGGATGGCTTCACCCGTTCCGACGCGGTCGTCGGCGTGGGCGGGGGAGCAGTGGCTGATCTGGCTGGGTTCGTCGCCGCCTCTTGGATGCAGGGCATCGCCTACGTCAACTGCCCCACTTCACTGCTGGCTATGGTGGATGCCTCGGCTGGCGGCAAAAGCGCGATAAACACGGCTCATGGCAAGAACCTCATCGGCGCCTTCCGCGCGCCCGAGGGCGTCTTGGCTGATTTGAAGACCCTGAAGACCCTGCCCCGCGAAGCCTTTGTTGAAGGATTGGGCGAGACGGCCAAGTGCGGGTTCATCATGGATCGCTCGATCCTGAGCCTGCTGGATGACCATGCCGACCAGTTGCGGGCATTCACCGGCGAGGAGCCCGCTTCATGGATTGAAGCGGTGCCTGCTGAGCTGATAGAACGCTCGGCGACGGTCAAAGCCAGATATGTCTCGGTGGATATGGACGAGACGGGTCCGCGCGAATTCCTCAGTTACGGGCACACATTGGGCCATGCGATCGAACAGGTGGAGCATTACACCTGGCGGCACGGGCAGGCCGTGGCCGTGGGCATGGTCTTCGCCGCTGAGCTCTCGCGCATCTTGGGCCGCTGCGACCAGGAACTGGTGGACCTCCACCGTGAGCTCTTGGGTCGTCTGGGGCTCAAGACCGCATGGTCGGGAGGCCCCTGGGAGAAGGTCTTGGACGCTATGCGCCGTGATAAGAAGGCCCGGGGGGATCGGCTGCGGTTCGTCATCCTGGAGGGGGTGGGCCGCCCGGTCCACCTGGATGATCCGCCCGAGCAGGCCTTGCGGGAGGCTTTCGAACGGATACAAGAGTAGGCGCCCACCCGGCTGTGGTCGGTCCTGCCGGCGCATGTCGGGTGAGCGGCGTAAGGCGAAGTGCATGAGGGGGCTGGTGATTCAGGCCGAACGGCCCATTGCGCTTCGCCCCCGGGTCGCGGCAGCGTCACAGGCGAGGGAGGGGTAGCGAGAATGGTACGAGCGGAAAAGGCCATGAGCGGGGCGGGGAGGGGTCCACAACCGCCGCAGGCGATTGAGGTGGAGGGGGCCAGGGTCCACAACCTGCGCAAGGTCAATGTACGGGTGCCCCTGAACCGTCTGGTCGGCATCGCTGGCGTCTCCGGCTCCGGCAAGTCCTCCCTGGCGCTTGGTGTGCTCTACGCCGAGGGGTCGCGGCGGTACCTGGACGCTCTCTCGACCTATACCAGGCGGCGGATGACCCAGGCGGAGAAGCCCAGGGTGGACTCGGTGCGTTTCCTGCCGCCCGCGCTGGCCCTGAGGCAGCGGCCTGGGGCAGGGGGGATGCGTTCGACCTTCGGGACCTCCACCGAGCTGCTGAACGTCCTGAGGCTCATGTTCTCCCGCTTGGCCTCCCATCGTTGCCCCAACGGGCACTACGTGGAGCCGACCATGAAGGTGGCCGCCGAGATCCCGATCCTCTGCCCGGTGTGCAAAGCCCGGGTCACGCCCCCGTCGGCCGAGGAACTGGCCTTCAACTCCCTGGGCGCCTGCCCTACCTGCCAGGGGACTGGCACGATTCACGAAGTGGACGATGCCGCTTTGGTGCCGGACCCGAACTTGAGCATTGACCATGGTGCCGTCGTGCCCTGGCGGACGTTCGGCTTCAATGTGCAGCCCGATATTGTCCGCGAGTTCGGCGTGCGCACCGACGTGCCTTTCAAGGAGTTGAAGGACTGGGAGAAGAGGATAGTCTTCGAGGGCCCGGAAGAGAAGAAGCACATCACAATCACCTCGGTCAAGGGGGTGCACGAGCTGGACTTCACCTTCCGCAACGCCCGCCTGACCGTCACCAAGGAGCTGGAGCGGGCCGGTGACGACAAGCGCATGGCCAAGGTCGCCAAGTTCCTGAAAGAGCGTACCTGTCCTGACTGCCAGGGCAGTCGTTTGGATCCGTTGGCCCGCGCCCCGCGCATTCAGGGACGGGGGCTGGCCGAGGTCACCGCCTGGTCGCTAGGAGACGTGCTGGCCTGGGCGTCCGACGTGCCGAAGAGCCTGCCCGCGGACATGCGCACTATGGCCAGCGACTTGGTCGACACGCTGGAAAGCATGGGGCGTCGGCTGATGCAACTGGGTCTGGGCTATTTGACCTTGGACCGTCCCTCCGCGTCCCTGTCCACGGGCGAGCGGCAACGGGCCCAGCTTTCCAGGGCCGTGCGTAATGAGACCACGGGTGTGCTCTACGTGCTGGATGAACCCTCAACTGGTCTGCACCCAGCGAACATCGAAGGACTGATCGGCGTGATGCGCGACCTGGTCGCGGCTGGTAACTCAGTGGTTTTCGTGGACCATGACGTGCGCGTGCTCAAGGCGGCCGACTACTTCATCGAGATGGGCCCAGGGGCCGGCCGTCTGGGCGGCCGGGTCATCGCCCAAGGCTCGCCGGAAAGGATCGCGGCCAATCCTGAATCGCGCATAGCAGGCTTCCTGACCGGCCGTGAACCGGTCCTGGTCCGGGAGCGTCAGCCTTTGCCGGCCGCGAAGGCGAGGGCTGACAAGGAAAGAGGGAATACGGGGCAAACGGACTGGATTCGTATGCGAACCAAGCCGATTCACACCGTTCATGCCATGGATGTGGCTATTCCCCGTGGGCGGATGACGGCGGTGACAGGGGTTTCCGGCTCAGGCAAGACGACGATGGTCCTCGAATCGCTCTTGCCGGCCCTGCAGGCGCAGGAGGAGGGCGGGAGGCTGCCTAGACACGTGGAAACGGTGGAAGCGGCTGGCATAGAGCGGGTTAGGCTGGTTGATTCCTCGCCAATAGGGATCAACGTGCGCTCCACCGTAGCCACTTACACTTCCGTCATGGACATGCTGCGCCGAGCTTTCGCCGATACGAGCGAGGCCAAGCGCCGAGGGCTCAAGCTCTCCGCATTCTCATACAACACTGGCTCCTTGCGCTGCCCCCAGTGCGATGGGACTGGCCAAATCAGCCTGGACGTGCAGTTCCTGCCCGATGTGACGATCACCTGCCCTGTGTGCGGCGGGTCACGCTATAAGCCTCAGACCCAGGAGATCAGGTTGACCACCCCGGCCCACCCGGAACCGATGAGCCTGCCCCAGTTGCTGGACATGGACGTCACCCAAGCTTTGCAAGCCTTCGACCGGGCGCCCGCAGGCCTTTACCAGCGCATCCGCAAGGCCTTGGGCACCCTGGACGACCTAGGCTTGGGCTACCTGAAGCTGGGGGAGGACACGCCCTCGCTATCGGGAGGCGAGGCCCAACGCCTGAAGCTCTCCAATGAACTCGGCAAGCGGCAGACCACCTCTTTGTTCGTCCTGGACGAGCCCACGACAGGCTTGCACCCCCTGGACGTACGCACCCTGATCGGCGTCCTGCAGCGGCTGGTGGATGGGGGAGCCACGGTCGTCTTCATCGAGCATGACCTGGACATGATCGCCAACGCCGACTATGTGATCGACATGGGCCCTGGCGGCGGGCAGGAGGGCGGATCGATCGTGGCGGCCGGGACCCCCAGCCAACTGGCCCGCGACCCCAAGAGCGTCACCGGCGCCTACCTGGCTGAGCATCTGGGCGTGTCCTGAGTCCGGCCAAGCGGGAGAGCGGGTCGCCGCCGCCCGCTCTTCGCCGCAAGCATGTCCGCCCCTTTAGGTCGGCTATGGATGATAGATTGAAGTTCCATGGTCAGACAACATGGAAATTCTCAAGAGCACGTCACCAAGCACATTTTCGTCACCGGCGGTGTCGTGTCCTCACTCGGCAAAGGACTCACCGCTTCCTCCCTTGGCAGGCTCCTGCGCAGCCGCGGCATCCGCGTTCTTCAGCAGAAGCTCGACCCTTACATCAACGTGGACCCAGGCACGATGAACCCCTTCCAGCACGGCGAGGTTTACGTGACCGAGGACGGCGCTGAGACCGACCTGGACATCGGCCATTACGAGCGCTTCCTTGATGTTTTCCTGAGCCAAAAGGCCAACGTCACCACCGGGCAGATCTACCAGTCGGTCCTGCGCAAGGAACGGGCCGGCGAGTACCTGGGCCAGTGCGTGCAGGTGATTCCTCACATCACCAACGAGATCAAGAGCCGGATGCGGGCCCAGGCAAGCGATGACGTGGACGTCATCATCACCGAGATCGGCGGCACGGTCGGCGACATTGAGTCCCAGCCCTTCATGGAGGCCGCCCGCGAGGTTCGCCGCGACATTGGCCCTGACAACTGCATGTTCGTGCACGTCTCCCTGGTGCCCTACATCGCCGCGGCCCATGAGCTCAAGACGAAGCCCACCCAGCACTCGGTCATGGCCTTGCGCCAGCTGGGCATCGCCCCTGACGCCCTGGTCCTGCGCTCCGACCGGCCGCTCAACCAGTCGATCAAGGACAAGATCTCCCTGATGTGCGACGTGGACGAGGAGGGCGTGGTCAACTGCGTGGACGCTCCCTCCATCTACGACGTACCCAAGATCCTGCATGACGAAGGGCTGGACGCCTACGTGGTGCGCGAGCTGGGCCTGCCCTTCCACGACGTGGACTGGGCCGAGTGGGATGACCTGTTGGAGCGGGTCCACCACCCCAGTTCCGAGGTGAACGTGGCGATCGTCGGTAAGTACATCGATCTGCCCGACGCCTACTTGTCCGTCTCCGAGGCCCTGAAGGCCGGCGGTTTCGCCAACCGTTCCAAGGTGAACGTCAAGTGGGTGGCGGCCGACGACTGCGAGACCCTGGCTGGGGCCCAGAAAGCCCTGGACGGCGTCGACGGGATCGTGATCCCCGGCGGCTTCGGCATCCGTGGCATCGAAGGCAAGATCGGCGCCCTGCGCTACGCCCGCGAGAACAAGCTTCCCGCACTGGGCCTGTGCCTGGGGCTGCAATCTATGGTGATTGAGTACGCCCGTCATGTGCTGGGCATGGAGGACGCGAATTCCTCCGAGTTCGAGTCCGACTGCGCCAACCCGGTCATTGCGACGATGGAGGAGCAGAAGTCAATCGTCGAGGGTCACGGCGACCTGGGCCACACCATGCGCTTGGGCGCTTACCCGGCCGTGCTGGACCCAGACTCCCTGGTCGCCGGGCTCTACGGGGCCACTGAGGTCAGTGAGCGTCACCGGCACCGCTATGAGGTGAATGTGGCTTACAAGGAGCGCCTGAACCAGGCGGGTCTGCATATCTGCGGCACCAGCCCCGACGGCGAGCTGACCGAGTTCGTTGAATTGGACCCCTCCGTCCACCCCTTCTACGTGGGCACCCAGGCCCATCCGGAGTTCAAGTCAAGGCCCACTAAGCCCCACCCCTTGTTCGCCGGGCTGGTGAAGGCCAGTCTCGACCACCAAGCCGCGCGCAACTGAGCGGTGGTAGTCGTCGCGCCTGATCACGCGGGGACCCCGCTAGGTGCGGGGCCCCCGCGCGTTTCTCTGCCGGGCGGGTCCCCTTCCTCTTTGAATACCCATCACGGTCCGCGGGCAGTCCATCGCGAATGTGCGGCAACTCAATCCCCGCCGGGTCGTTCTCTCGGGGTGTCCGCCGGAGCTTGGTAGTCGAGCGCTGCTCGATGGGCCCAGTCAGGGACGATGGACCGCGCAGGCAGGAGCGTCAGAGCGCCCCTTGCGCCGAGGCCATGCTGTGGGAGGAAGCTACGCCTGCGGTCTTCCCGCCAACGCGGTCTATGCCGCGCGCAAATGAGGTCTGGCGGTTTGCCACCGAGAAGGATATTCTGGATTCAATCAGCCAGGCCGCTCCGATGCGGTCCGCGGGGTGTAAGGAGGTCCGTACGCGTGAGTGACAGCTCGAAGCAAGCGGATACGGTGCGGGATGTGGAGATGAGTCAGTATGTCGCTGACCGATCCCGCGTCAATGAAGATAAAATCAAGCAGGATGACGAGATCCTCTCCCAATTCGGGGATTACAACTATGGTTGGCATGACTCGGATGCCGCTGGCGAGGCCGCCCACAAGGGCATTGACGAGGACGTGGTCCGGGCCATCTCTGCGGACAAGCACGAACCCGAGTGGATGCTCGAACGTCGCTTGCAAGGGTACAGGGCTTTCATCGACAAGCCCATGCCTAAGTGGGGCGTGGACCTGAGCGATTTCGACGCCCAGGACTTCAAGTACTACGTGAAGCCGCTGGATAAGCAGGCCCAGTCTTGGGAGGAC
The DNA here is from genome assembly GCF_001263395.1 of Bifidobacterium actinocoloniiforme DSM 22766. Lineage (NCBI taxonomy): Bacteria > Bacillati > Actinomycetota > Actinomycetes > Bifidobacteriales > Bifidobacteriaceae > Bifidobacterium > Bifidobacterium actinocoloniiforme. The sequence goes on from NZ_CP011786.1 coordinate 455,053, forward strand.
CTGCCTGCAGACATCAAGAGCACTTACGACCGTTTGGGCATCCCTGAGGCCGAGAAGAATAGGCTGGTCTCCGGCGTGGCCGCCCAGTACGAGTCCGAGGTCATCTATAACTCGATTCGTGAGGACCTGAAGGAACAAGGCGTCATCTTCATGGACACCGACACGGCCCTCCAGGAGCACCCGGACCTTTTCAAAAAGTACTTCGGCACCGTGATCCCGGCTGACGACAACAAGTTCGCCGCCCTGAACACCGCGGCATGGTCGGGCGGCTCTTTCGTCTACGTCCCCAAGGGAGTCCACGTGGACATCCCCCTCCAGGCTTACTTCCGCATCAACACGCCGAACATGGGGCAGTTCGAGCGTACGCTGATCATCGCTGACGAGGGATCGTACGTGCACTATGTAGAGGGTTGCACAGCGCCTATTTACACGACCGACTCCCTGCATGCCGCCATCGTGGAGATCATCGTCGAACCCCACGCCCGCGTGCGCTACACGACCGTGCAGAACTGGTCCAACAACGTTTACAACCTTGTCACCCAACGAGCCTATGTGCGCGAAGGCGGCAGCATGGAATGGGTGGATGGCAACATCGGTTCCAAGGCGACCATGAAGTACCCCGCCTGCATCCTGGCCGAACCGTACGCCAGGGGCGAGACCATGTCCCTCGGCTTCGCGGGGCAAGGCCAGTACCAGGACACCGGCGCCAAGATGATCCACTTGGCTCCGCACACCTCATCCACCATCGTCTCCAAGTCCATCTCGCGCAACCTGGGCCGTGCCGCATACCGTGGATTGGTCAAAATCGCCAAGGGGGCGGAGCACTCCTCCTCCTCAGTGGTCTGCGACGCCTTGCTCGTGGATGAGTACTCGCGCTCCGACACCTACCCACATGTGGATGTACGTGAGGACGACGTGACCATGTCCCACGAGGCTACGGTCTCCAAGATTTCCGAAGACCAGCTTTTCTACCTGATGAGCCGTGGCCTGAGCGAGGAGGAGGCCCGTGGCATGATCGTGCGTGGCTTCGTGGAGCCCATATCCCGTGAGCTGCCTATGGAATACGCCTTGGAGTTGAACAGGCTGGTGGAGCTGCAGATGGAAGGGTCGGTCGGCTGATATGGCACAGCGTGAAGCAACGAACATCCCGCAAGGCCCAAGTGGGGACCCCTACGCGGCCCCAGCTAGGATGCCCTCCAGCGCCGATAGGTCCCCGCGCTCCTTCAACCCGGGCGATTTCGCCATCCCCACGCGCAAGCAGGATGACTGGCGGTTCACTCCGGTTGAGCGCCTGGAGGAGTTCTTCCAACCCTTCCATGCCTCGGGCCGCACCGCGGTTGAGGTCAGCGCGATGGACGGAGGCCCCCTGGACCAATCTCAGGTCACGGTCAACACAGTCGGCATGGGTCAGGCGCCTTCCGGGACCGTCCTCAAGCCCAGCGATCGGGCGTCGGCCATCGAATGGGCCTGCGGGTCCAAGGCGACCGTGGTCTCCCTCCAGGGGCGAATCAGCCAGCCTGTGCTGGTTAAGGTCACTGGCGGCGGTCAGGACTTGGACGCTTTCCATCTGGTCATCCAGGTCGCTGATCAGGCCCATGCCGACGTGGTCGTCGAGCACGAGGGCGACGCCCGCTTGGCTGAGGGGGTCGAGATCATCACGGGCCGCGATTCCCAGGTCTCCACCACCTTCATTCAGGAGTGGGCTCCGACGGCCAAGGAGGTCAGCGATCAGCGCATCCACATGGGTCCCGGCGCCAGCCTGCGCCACTCGGTCGTCACCCTAGGCGGCGACGTGGTCCGCATCCGCATGGACCAGGAGTTCGGCGGCGAGGGCGGCGATCTGAACATGCTGGGCATCTACTTCGTGGACCCCGGCCAGCACATCGAGCACCGGACCATGGTGGTCCACAACCACCCACGGTGCAAGTCCCGCGTGGTTTACAAGGGCGCTTTGGACGGCCCTAAAGCCCACTCCACCTGGGTGGGCAACGCCCTGATTCAGCCGACCGCTTCCGGCACCGACTCCTATGAGCTGAACCGGAATCTGGTTCTCACTCCCGGTGCGGTGGCTGATTCGGAGCCCAACTTGGAGATTGAGAACGGCGACATCGTCGGGGCAGGGCACGCCTCCTCGGTCGGCCGCTTCGAGGATGAGCAGCTCTTCTACCTCCAGTCGAGGGGCGTGCCCGAGCGGGAGGCCCGCAAGCTGGTGGTCCGCGGCTTCTTCGGGGAACTGGTCGAGGAGATAGGCATCCCATCCGTCTCCGGACATCTGATGAACGTCATCGACCGGCGGCTGTCCAAGGGGGAGAACGAAGAGATGAAGCACGTTTTGGAGGGTAACTGATATGTCGACACTGGAAATCAAGGATTTGCACGTCTCCGTGGAGACCAAAGAGGGACGCAAGCAGATTCTCAAGGGCGCCACGCTGACCATCAATTCGGGCGAAACCCACGCGATCATGGGACCAAACGGCTCCGGCAAGTCCACACTGGCATACACGCTGGCTGGCCACCCCAAGTACCTGGTTGATTCCGGCCAGGCCCTCCTGGATGGCGAGGACCTGCTGAAGATGACCCCTGATGAGAGGGCCAAGGCCGGGCTCTTCCTGGCCATGCAGTACCCGGTCGAGGTCTCAGGCGTCTCCATGACGAACTTCCTGCGCACCGCCAAGACCGAGGTTGACGGCAAGGCGCCGGCGATTCGCACGTGGACCAAGGAACTGAACGAGGCGATGAAGCGTCTGCGGATGGACCCCAAGTTCGCCCAGCGTTCGGTCAATGAGGGCTTTTCCGGCGGCGAGAAGAAACGGGCCGAGGTCCTGCAGTTGGAGCTTCTGAAGCCCAAGTTCGCCATTTTGGACGAGACCGACTCGGGTTTGGACGTTGACGCTCTGCGCATCGTCTCCGAGGGGGTCAACCGGGCCAAGGGGAGCACGGGGCTGGGCATCATGATGGTGACCCACTACACGCGCATCCTCAAGTACATCAAACCGGACATCGTCCACGTTTTCTCCGATGGCCGTTTCGTCAAGACAGGCGGTCCTGAACTGGCCGATGAGCTGGAGGAAACCGGCTACGACCAGTACTTGCCTGAGGGGTCCGACTCGGAGTCGGCTCTGGCCTGAGGCCGCGAGCTGATTGACGATTTCGCTGACGACGCCTCGCATGGTTGTGATTGGCTGGCGGCGTGGAACGGCTGGGTGAGTGAAGGAGTGGCCATGGAAGGTTTCGCGGAGATTCGCGGGCAGTTCCCAGCTCTGGATCAGGAGGTGCACGGTCACCCACTGGTCTACCTGGATTCGGCGGCCACGGCTCAGAAGCCCCGGCAGGTCATTGAGGCCGAGTCCCGCTTCTATGAGAGCGATAACGCGGGCGTTCACCGGGGCGCTCACGAGCTGGCCGCTCGCTCGACGATGGACTTCGAGCGAGCCCGGTCCCAGATCGCGCGCCTGGTTGGGGCGGATGCCCGGGAAGGGCATGAGGAGATCGTGGTGACGGCCGGCGCGACGGCGGGCCTGAACCTGCTGGCCACCGCCTTCGGCAACGCCAGTCAGGGCAGCGGGGGAGAGGCCGCGAAACGGTTCGCCCTTGGGCCGGGCGACGAGGTGGTGGTCAGCGAAGCCGAACATCATTCGGTCCTTTTGCCCTTCCAGGAGCTCTGCCGGCGCACTGGCGCCAGCCTCAAGTGGTTCGGCCTGGACGAGGAAGGCAGGATTCGCTCCGACACCGCTGACAGCGTCATTAGCGAGAGGGCCAAGGTCGTCGCCATCACCCATGTGTCCAACGTGACCGGGGCAATCACGGAATTGGAGCCGATCATCCGTCGGGCCCACGAGGTGGGTGCGCTCGTGATCCTGGACGTCTGCCAGTCCGTGCCCCACCTGCCGATTGATGTGCACGCCCTGGGCGTTGACTTCGCTGTCTGGAGCGCCCACAAAATGTACGGGCCCACCGGCGTGGGCTTCCTGTACGGACGCAGGGAGCTTCTGGAAGCCTTGCCGCCGGCCAGCTTCGGCGGTTCCATGGTGGAGTTGGCCTTTCTCGATAAACCCGCCCAATACATGGCGCCGCCGGCCCGTTTCGAAGCGGGTACGCAGCCGGTCGCCCAGGTCGTGGCCGCCGGCGTGGCCGCCGAGTGGATGCTCCAGGTGGGGCTCGAGCGGATCGCTGAGCATGAGAGTGCGATTACCGCCGAGCTGCTGAAGCTGGGTGACATCGAGGGGGTGCGAATCCTAGGGCCCACAAGCCCCGAAGCCCGCATAGGCACGGTCGCTTTCGACGTTGCTGGCGTCCACCCCCACGACGTGGGCCAGTACGTTGACTCACGCGGCATAGCCATCCGAGTGGGCCACCACTGTGCTCAGCCCGTCCACCGGCATTTCGGTTTGTTCGCTTCCAACCGGGCTTCCACCGGCGTCTACAACAGCGTGGAGGACGCGGATCGGCTCTATGAGGCGGTAAGCGGGGTGAGGGCCTTCTTCGGCGTGTGAAAGCGGTGGGAGGCGTTCACCTGAGGCTCAGATGGGCGGTGCAGGACCAGGGATGCAGGTAGGTTGGGGAGCATGGCGGACGATTACGGCATGAGCGAGCAAGAGCTTGAGCAGATGTACCAGGAGGTCATCCTGGACGCGGCCAAGCACCCACATGGCAGGATCGATTCAGCGGATCGTGATGACCCAGCCGCATACGACGGTTCCGGTGATGGCGCTGTCACGCTCAAGTTGGAGCACGAATACTGCGTGCCCGCTCAGTCCCAGCAGTTCAACCCCACCTGTGGCGACACGGCCACGGTGCATGTGGAAGTCTCGGACGGCTCTGACGGCGGTCCCAATCGTATCGAGCGCGTGGTGTGGGAGGGTCAGGGCTGCTCAATCTCCCAGGCCTCCCTGTCAATCATGGTGGACCTGGTCCAGGGGCGGAGCGTGGATGAGGCTATGGGTCTGGCGCGTGCCTTCCACCAGCTCATGGAGTCGCGTGGGGCCGGTTTGGACGACGAAGCAGCCCAGGAAGAGCTGGGTGACGCGATTGCCTTCCAGGGCGTCTCCCGCTATCCCATGCGCATCAAGTGCGCCCTCCTAGCTTGGGAGGGCTTGAAAGCGTCGGTGGCGACTGCGTTGACACGGATTGATGAAGGTGCGGGCGATAGCGCCGGGGACAAGGAGAGATCATGACGGAAGCGACAATGGAAGACACTGGGGGCGAGTCCCCGCAGGCCGCCGATCCGGAGCAGGCCCCCCTGAACGAGCGGGAGCCGGGCGAGGGAGGCATCGCCCTGAAGGCCGCGGACGAGATTGGCCGGGCCACGGCCAGGGATGTGCGTGAGGCCTTGCACCAGGTGATTGACCCTGAGCTGGGCATTGACGTGGTTGACTTAGGCCTGGTCTACGGCGTGGAGATTGATGAGAAAGGCAGGGCCATCATCACCATGACCTTGACCACCCCAGCCTGTCCGCTGACCAGTGTGATCGAGGACGAGTGCGCCCAGATGCTGGCGGGCCTGGTCGAGGAGTTCCGGGTCGACTGGACGTGGACCCCACGCTGGAGCCTGAAGATGATCACCCCGGAGGGGCGGGAGCAGCTGGCCGCCATCGGGTTCAATATCGACAACCTCCCCATCGCTTACTGAAGCCCGCCGTTTCACGCTGAGCCAGTGTGGGGCCGCGTCTTTCGCGAAGTTCTCCGATGAATAGCGCCCCTTCCCGGATTCCGTGATCCTGCTAGGTCCCGCCCTGGTAATACAATGGGGTTTCCGGTCCGCCGTGACCGGCACGGCGAATGAGAAGAAAGCATGTTGCATGTCGATTTTCATGGGCTGGAAGCTTCACGGCGATGGTAAGACATTGGCTCCCGGAGAGGTTGTGGAGCCAGACGAGCGATTGACCTGGCCGCGTACTGCGGGCATCGGGGCCCAACACGTGATAGCGATGTTCGGGTCCACCTTCCTGGTTCCGATTTTGACGGGCTTCGATCCGTCGACCACATTGTTCTTTACAGCGCTTTCCACGGCGCTGTTTTTGTTAATAAACGCCAATGCGCTGCCCAGCTACTTGGGCAGCTCCTTCGGCTTCATCGCGCCGGTCATGGCGGTGACCGCCGCCCATAAGGGATTGGCCGTGGCCTCCTTCGGAATCATGGTCACCGGCGCCCTGCTGGCGTTGATCGGTTTGATCGTCCACTTCGCTGGAGCCAAGTGGATAGACATCATCATGCCGCCGACCGTCACCGGTGCGATCGTCGCAATCATCGGCTTCAATCTGGCGCCCTCGGCTTGGAAGAACTTCAAGGCCGCTCCTGTGACGGCCTTGGTCACCCTTCTGGCGGTCATGCTGATCGCGGTCCTCTTCAGAGGCCTGCTTGGCCGTTTGAACATCCTGCTAGGCGTCATCGTCGGCTATGTCTTCGCGGTCAGTCAGGGGCAGGTGGACTTCACGGCGGTCAAACAGGCGGCTTGGTTCGGCCTGCCTCAGTTCCATCTGCCCCAGGCCGATTTGAGCGTCCTGGCCATGTTCTTACCGGTGTCCCTGGTCCTGGTGGCCGAGAACATCGGCCACGTCAAGTCGGTCTCCCTGATGACCGGGCGCGATTACGACGAGCATATCGGCACGGCCCTGATGGCCGATGGGATCGGCACCTTCTTCGCTGGTCTGGGCGGGGGCTCGGGAACCACCACCTACGCGGAGAACATCGGCGTCATGGCCGCCACCAAGGTCTACTCGACCGCTGCTTACTGGTGCGCCGCTTTGTTCGCCTTCCTGCTGAGTTTGTGCCCCAAATTCGGCGCCATCATCAATACGATCCCCGGGGGGGTCCTGGGTGGGGTCACGACCCTCCTGTATGGCATGATCGGCATGTTGGGCGTCCGTATTTGGGTCGACAACAAAGTTGACTTCGCCAAGTCGGTCAACATGACCGTCGGCGCGGTCGTCATGGTCATCGGCATCGCCGATTTCACGTTCGCCATCCAGGGCGTCTCCTTCAACGGCATCGCCATTGGCTCCATCGCCACCCTGGTCATCTACCATGGTCTCAAGGCCCTGGGTAGACTGCGCGGCACCGTGGCGGGCGACGACTACATTCACGAGGACCCTGAGACTGAGTCCTCCGAGCCCTCACAACAGCGGCGGTAGCCCGGGACTGGGCTGAACCCATCGGGCGGATTCCCAAGTGGCCTGCCAACCAAGCTTGCGCCGGGGACCCGCCCGTTGCCATTCCCCTTACCTGTTTCAATGCTCATGTCCACCCATCGGTGTCACACTGGGCCAATACGGTGGCACCTACATGGGCGTCATTGGCCTGTGCTTGCTGCTGGTCATGGCCTGCGGGGTCCTGTTCATATGGCGTGAACGCCAACTGGCGGCTGACATCATGCCCTTCCTGCCCATCGGCCTGCTCAAGCGCCCGGCCTACAGCCTGACCCTGCTGCTAGGCGCCCTGGGCGGGATGCTCTTCTCCCTCTTCGTCTACATTCCCACTTACGTGCACGTTGTCTTCGGGATGCCGGTGCGGCGCGCTGGCATGGTGATGGTCGGTGTAGGCCTTGGCAGCATCATCGGTTCCTGGCTGGGCGGGCTCCTGGTCGACAACAAAGGCAAACGGTTCACTCTGGTGGTTTCCAGCCTGCTGATTGGCGTCGTGTCCATCCTGATCACGTTCACCTTGACCAGCCTGCCGATGTTCCGCGTGCTCTCCCTGGCGTTGGGCATTGGGCTGGGGGCGATGATGTCCTCGCCCCTGCAAGTGATCGCCGGAAACATGGCCGACAGCGCCAACCGTATGCGGGCCATGGGGGGACTGTCGGCCACCAAGAAGATCGGCACCGCGATCGCGCCGCTGATTTTCGCCACCGCCATAGAGGTGGGCAAAAGCGGAGGGCAGGCCGGATTGCCCTCGTTCAGGAATATGTTTATGGTCGCGGCTGTGATCGCCTTATTGGCCGTGCTGATCACCCTCTTCATACCATTGAAAGCGAAGGATGAGTGACGATATGAATAAGCAAGCGATGACGGCGGTGCTGCTGATGGCCTATGGCACGCCGAGCGAGCAGGCGGACATTGAGCCCTATTACAGGAACATCCGTCACAATCACGCCAATCCAAATCCCCCCAAGGCCCTGCTGGACGAGCTGACGCGCCGTTACTTGGCCATCGGCCTGCCTTCGCCGCTAGCTAGGATCACCCAGGCCCAAGGTGACGGTTTGCAAGCCTTGCTGGACGAGGAGGCGCCTGGAAAATACCGGGTTTACGTGGGGCTCAGGTACATCGAGCCGTTCATCGCGCAGACCGTGGAGCGCATAGTGGCGGATGGCGCCGAGAGGATTATCGGCCTGCCATTGGCGCCGGAGTACTCGTCCTTTTCCAGCGAAGGCTACCACAACATCGTCAGGGCGGCCCTGAAAGAACACCCGGACATCGACTACGCGCCGGTCAAGAGTTGGTGGCGGCAGGGGGAGCTCATCGACTTCTGGAGCCAGCAGCTGGAGGATTTGAAGGCGTTGACTGACCGGCCGGACACCAGGTTGCTTTTCAGCGCTCACAGTCTGCTCAGGCGGATCATCGAGCGAGGGGACCCCTACGGGCGGGAGGTCACCGATTTCGCCAAGGCCATCGCGGCTCAGGCTGGTCTCCGCCAGGACCAATGGACCCTTGCCTGGCAGAGCGCCGGTAGGACCAAGGAGCCCTGGATGGGGCCGGCTTTCGAGAGCGTGGCGCGGGAACTGGTCGCCGAGGATGGGGTCAAGACGGTGATTTCGGCTTCCATAGGTTTCGTGGCCGAGAACCTGGAGATTCGCTACGACATCGACATTACGCTGAAAAAAATCATCCAAGATGAGGGCGGGCGGCTGATCAGGCTCTCCATGCCTAATGACGACATCAAGCTGCTCAAGACCCTTCGGTCCACCGTCCTGGACCTGGAGGAGCCGCAGGGCTGAAGCCGGACGCGGACATCGGCGCACACCTGGGACGCGTTCATCGCGGGGTTAGCGACTGGGGCGGGTGGCGTAAAAGGCGACGGCGGAGGATGCGGCCACGTTTAAGGAGTCGACGCCGTGGCTCATGGGGATGCGGACGGTCAGGTCAGCAGCGGCGATGGTGCGGTCGGACAGGCCGTCGCCTTCGGTGCCGAAGATCAGGGCCAGCTTGTCCACCTGGCCCTGATCCAGGCGGGCGACCAGCTCATCCAGGCTGAGTGAATCCTCCCGCAGGGCCATGGCGGCGCTGGTGAAGCCGAGCTCACGTAGCTGTTCGATTCCGCGCTCAGGCCAGCCGTCCGGGTCGTCTCCGCCTATGCGGGTCCACGGCACCTGGAAGACGGTGCCCATCGAGACCCTGGCCGCCCGCCGGTAGAGGGGGTCGCCGCAGGAGGGCGTGACCAGCACGGCGTCCACATCCAGGGCCGCGGCCGAACGCATGAGCGCGCCCACGTTCGTGTGGTCCACGATGTTCTCCATGATGGCTACACGGCGGGCGCCCCGGCAGACCTCGTCGAGGGAGGGCAGGGGCCAGCGGCGCATGGCGGCCAAGGCCCCGCGGTGCAGGCGGTATCCCGTGATCGACTTCAATTGGGCGGGCGATGCCACGTAGACCGGGACTTGGGTGCCCCACCGGGCGTCGGCCCGCTCGAACAGGGGTTTCATACCCTCCAGCCATGGTTCTTCCACCAGGAATGAGATGGGCTCCACTTGGGCGTCCAGGGCGCGCGCGATGACCTTGGGGGACTCGGCGATGAACAGGCCCTTGCTGGGCTCCAGCCGGTTGCGTAGCTGGAGCTCGGTCAGGTGGGTGTACGCCCCCAGTCGTTCATCCCCGATCGACTCCACCGGCACGATTCGCATAGCCGCCCATCTCCGTCCGTTTCCAGCCCTTTTCTTACGGCTTTCATCATAACCGAGGGCACTGCCGGCCTCTGTCGCGCAGGGATTGCCGGGTAAGGAGGCGGAGCCTAGACAACTTCAAAATATATTGAAATAGGAGTATGCTATTGTTTAAACTTCTTAGAAGGAGCATGTATGGGGATCCAGGAGACGATGTCCGCCTTGTCCGATCCGATGGACCGGCGCATCCTTCGGCTCTTGCAGCAGGGAGGGGCCCAGGCCGGCGCGATCGGCGAGCAGGTGGGGCTTAAACTGTCCAAGCTCTCCTACCACCTGAAAAAGCTCAAGGGAGCAGGCTTGATCAGCGGGAGGAAAGACGGCACTCGCATCGTATACGAGCTCAATTTGACCGCCTTGGACGAGACCATCCTCTGGCTCTACCAGCTGCGCACCGGCACCAAACTGCCCGCGCTGGCCGCTCAGGCAAAGGCCACGAGCCAAGGGTGAGGACCAGCTCCGGCGCAACCCACCGTCGCATCGCCCGGCCCTGTTCAGTTCAATCGGGGAACGGGCCAATCGGAATCGAGCATCTACCATGAGCAACAATCACGAGCCCCTGGCGCCACCATCGAAAGTCAGCGAGACCGACAGCGACGGTCCTGGCCGGTCCCCCAGCAAGGGCCCTGGATCGCGTAAGACCTTGCTGGCGAGGCAAGGTTTTCTCGGCCTGGCCCTGTTAGTGCTTGGGCTGACTCCTGGTTTGGCTACCGTGGCATTCGTGCCCCGGCTTCCCGAACAAGTGCCGTTGCACTGGGGGGCGGATGGGCAGATCGACCGTTGGGGGAGTAAGTGGGAGATCGTGGGCATGGCCGTCTTCTGCCTGGTCTTCAGCGTGGTCTGGCTGATCGCGGTCCGGTACGTGGGTCGGGCGGCCGAAAGGAGTGGCGACGAACCCCGAAGCAATGTTCGACTCTTTCTAAGACTCGGGCTCATCTCCCAACTGATGTTCAACGCCATCACTCTCGGTGTGATTTACGTCGACTGGTCGGCGACGGCCGCTGAGCCGCCCGCCCTCTCCCTGGATTTCCCCCGCATGGCATGCGGTTGTCTGGGGGTATGCATGATCCTGGTGGGCGACATCATGCCGCAGGTCAAACCCAACCGGTTCATCGGCGCGCGCATGCCGGGCGCTTACGCCAGCCGCGACGCCTGGAGGCGGGTGCAGCGGGCCTGTGGTTGGTGTTTCATCGCCTTAGGGGCTGCCACCCTGCTGGCTGCTGTTGCGCAGGGTGCGGCCCTGGGATGGGTGGTGCTCCTATCCGGCATGGTCGCCACATCCGTGTTCATGTTGGCCTACAGCGCCCAAGCCGGCAAGAAGCATGGCTCGGACGGGACCTCCACCAGGCGCTGACCGGCCGGTGCAGGCCAACCCCTCGCCCCTGGAACGGCTCGCGGCACACCCTTGATCCCGGGACAAGGTTAGGGCAAGCCTTCCGAGCCGGGCGCGCCCTTTCCTGCCCTGGTGGAAAACGACGGTAGGAGGCTGATGGGGGAATCATCATGAGCAGGGAGGGGCGGTTCCCGAACGCGGCTTGTTCAGCGGCGGTGGCGAGACTCGCGCCACGCTACACGATGTCCTTACGGGCGAGCGAAGGCTCTGGGGAAACTGTGTGATATTCGGGGGAATAGGCTCATCGGCCTGGTGTCCGGAGCGGGAGTCGAACCCGCATGCCTGTATAAAATAGGCACTAGCACCTCAAGCTAGCGCGTCTACCATTCCGCCACCCGGACGAGTGCGAAGACAACATGAAAACTATAGCACTCCACCCCCTCGCTCGCACGGACGCCATCGAGGGCGTGTCGCCGGGCATGGCTTACGCGCCGCCGGCCAGGCGCTCGCAGGGTCGCCGGATTGGCTTCGCCGCGCTGGTTGAGCTGGCCCGTCTTCCGGCCTTGCCGCTAGGATGGCCTACCATGACCGACCCCCTTTTCCTCTTCGACCCCCTTTGCGACGATACGCCAGTCAAAGCCGACGAGTTGCATACCGGGTGGAGGCTGACCCTGCCACCGAGCGTGCGTCGCCATGCCTTCTCCGCCATGCGCCTCGGCCTGGGGGACCGGCTCCAGCTCTCCGACGGCGCTGGTCTGCGCATCAGCGCACTGGTGGAGGACCCTTCCACTGGCCTGGTCGAGGTGACCGGCGTGGGCAAGGAGCCAAGGCCCAGGACCTGCCTGACTTTGGTTCAGGCCCTGGCAAAGGGAGGCCGTGACGAGCAGGCTGTGGACATGGCTTGCCAAATCGGTGTGGACCGGGTGCTGCCTTGGCAGGCGGACCGTTCGATTGTCAAGTGGAAGAGCGGCAAGATGGAGCGTAAGTGGGGCGCCCTCTTAGACGCCGCAAGCGAGCAGTCCCGCAGGTCCTGGAGACCGGTCCTGGAGCCCTGCCTCACCACCAAGTCCCTGGTCGCGTACTGCCGTCGTGAGTGCGAGTCAGGCGCCCTGGTCATCCTCCTCCACCAGGACGCGACCCGCTCCTGGGCGCAGACGCGCCGGGGCCTGGAACGCTTGGCCAAGGACAACGACGAGCCAAGGGTGGCAGTCATCGTCGGACCTGAGGGAGGTGTGAGCGAGCAGGAGGCGGACGAGCTGACCCGAGTCGGCGCGATCGCCACGACCTTGGGCCACAATATTCTGCGCGCTTCCACGGCTGGTGTTGTGGCCCTGACCGCTGTCTGCGATGCCCTGGGGCGCTTCAACGGCTGAGCCCACCGCTGCAGGGATTTGATCCCTACGCGCGAGCGGGGCGTTTATCCGGCTTACGCCATAAGATGGTAGGCATGGCACAGGGCCCGGCTGGGGCTCAGGCGAGGGTTAGGAGCGCGAATGGTTGAGAGCCATGCGGAGGATGACTGCCTTTTCTGCGGCATCATCGCCGGGCGGGTGCCCAGCGAGAAGGTCTATGAGGACGAGAGTCTGTACGCGTTCAAGGACGTCAATCCCAAGGCTGCTGTTCATGTTCTGATTGTGCCCAAACGCCATTATGCCAACGTGGCCGAGCTGGCCGCGGCGGACCCCGAGCTTCTGGCCAGCATGGTGATCAAGGCTCAAGACATCGCCGATCAGGCCTTCCACGGGGCCTACCGATTGATTTTCAACACCGGGAAGGACGCGGGCCAGTCGGTCTTCCACGTCCACGCCCACGTACTGACCGGAGAGGTCATGGATGAGTAAAGCGATGGGTGGGACGGGGCATTCAGGGTGGCTGTGACCAAACGCGCAATCACGATTCCCTCCGGGGTGGACCCGGTGGCGGTGCTCGGACCGGGCGACTCAGTCTTGCGGGAGGTCGAGCGGGCCTTCCCAACCGTCAACATTCTTGCTAGGGGCAATCGCATCCTCCTGCAAGCGGACTCAGCCGAAGCTGAGGGCCAGGCTCTACGGGCTCAGCGGCTGTTGGAGACCGTGATTGATTCTGCGTACTCGGCCCCCCTCGACGCGGGAGCCGTGCAGGAGCTCTTGGACCGGGACCGCTACGGCGAAGCCGCGCCCGCGCCCACTGCCGGATCGTCCGCCCCCGTGGTCAAGGAAGGACGCAGAGCTGATTCCTGGCTCCACGAGGCCGATTGGGAGGGGCTGTTTGAAGGGGAGGGGCGGCGTGCTCGCGTCCCTGGCGTCATCGCCTACGCGGCAGGGCGGCCGGTGCGACCCAAGACACGAGGACAGACCGGCTATGTGAACGCGATCGCCAGTCATACGATCACCTTCGGCATCGGCCCCGCAGGTACCGGCAAGACATACCTGGCGGTGGCCAAGGCGGTCCAGGCCTTCCGCTCGCGGCAGGTCAGCCGGATCATCCTGACTCGGCCAGCAGTGGAGGCGGGGGAGAACTTAGGTTTCTTGCCTGGCGGGCTCACCGAGAAGGTCGACCCCTATCTGAGGCCTTTGTATGACGCCTTGTCCGATATGCTGGGTGGCGAGCGGATGCGCCATTTCATGGAGAACGGGGCGATTGAGGTCGCCCCCCTGGCTTACATGCGTGGTCGGACGCTCAATGATGCGTTCGTGATTCTGGACGAGGCCCAGAACACGACCCGCCAGCAGATGAAGATGTTCCTGACCCGGCTGGGCTTCAACTCGAAGATGGTCATCACCGGTGACGTGACCCAGGTGGACTTGGGCCTCCCCGCTTCTGGCCTGGTGTCAATCGAGGAGATTCTGGGGGGCGTCGAAGGCATCGCCTTCGTGCACCTGGCCGCCGGCGACGTGGTCCGCCACCAGCTGGTCGGCCGTATTGTCGAGGCTTATGAGCGTTACGCCAGCGCTCGCCCGCAGCGGAAGCAAACGACTAGCGATCCGGGGGAGGGACGGTCATGAGCGTGGAAGTGACCAACGAGACCCAGTGGCTGATTGAGCCGAAGATCTTCTCTGACCTAGGGTTGTGGGTCTTGGACCAGATGCGCGTGTCCACCCAATCGGACATGACGATAATCTTCAACGACCCGGAACCTATGGCCGTCCTCCATGAGCGTTGGATGGGACTGGAAGGGCCGACCGACGTGATGAGCTTCCCGATGGACGAGCTGCGCCCCGGCGAGGGCGGCTCCCTGCCCGAAGGCATCTTGGGCGACATCGTGATCTGCCCCTGGGTGGCCAGTAAGCAGGCCGTAGCTGCCGGCCATTCGACCATGGAGGAGATGCTCCTGTTGGCCGCCCACGGTTGCCTTCACCTCTTGGGCTACGACCATACGACCCGGGTCCAGGAGCATCAGATGTTCGGCCTGCAACGCCAGCTCCTGCTCACATTCCTTGCCCAGCGGCCAGGGCCGATCGAGCGGGCCGCGCTGCCAGCCGGCGCGCCTGACGCCCTGGAGGTTTACGAACGCGCCCATCCGGGCGCTTCGGGTGGGCACGACCAAGGCAGGCGGGCCTCATGAGCGCTCAAATGGTCCTATCGGCGATTGGTCTGGTCTTGGCCGCCCTTCTGCTGGTCTGGCTGTCCCTGGTCATGGCCGCTGCTGAGGGCGCGGTCTCAAGGGTCACTAAGTCCAGTCTGAACAACCTGATTCTGGGACTGCAGACCGACGGTGAGCTCAGTCAATTCTCACGCATGAAGCGCATCGATAAGGTTCACCGGGTCCAGTCCCTGATCGTCGACCGCCACGCCACCACCGGATCCTGCGCCTTCTTCCGCGTCTCCTGCAATATCCTGACCGGCATCCTGGCCTCCTGCTTGGCGGCTTTGTTCGCCCTGCCCCTGTGGGCCAACCTCCTATGCGGTTTTGTTTTCGCCATTCTCGTAGCCATGGTTTCGGTCATGACCCGCCCTCGGGTCAGCGGGGCCCGCAAGCCTGTGGACATCATGCTGCGGCATGTGCGGGCCATCGGCCTGGCTGTGCGCTTAACCCCCTTCGCCCGTTCCGCCAGGGAGGAACGTGGAGGCAAGACGGGCCGTTTCAGCGACCTTTCGGATGACGAGGAACTGGAGAAAATCCAGATTGAGCAGGGACGGGCTATGGTCGATCAGCTGGTCGAAGCCGGCGCTTTCGACCCGGAGATCTCGGAAATGCTGGATAACGTCCTGACGCTGTCAAGCACGCTGACGCGCGAGATCATGGTGCCCCGCACCGACATGATCTGCATCGGTCAGGACACGTCACTGTCTTCGGCGCTCAAGCTCTTCTCCCGTTCCGGCTTCTCCAGGGTTCCGGTGATTGGTGAGGACGTGGACGATTTGAAAGGCGTCCTCTATCTCAAAGACGTGGTCAAAATCATCGCCTTCGAGCGCGAAGCCGGCTCCCGTACTGCAGGGTCCTTGGCACGTGAAGCGAACCTGGTTCCCGAGTCCAAGCCAGTGGACGACCTCTTCCACTCCATGCAGCGCAGTCGCCACCACCTGGCTGTGGTTGTCGATGAATATGGCGGCGTCGCAGGCCTGGTCACGATCGAGGATGCGATTGAGCAGATCGTCGGCGAGCTTGAGGACGAGCACGACCGGATTCAACGCGAGGAACCCCAGAAAATCGGGCCCAACGTCTGGAAGCTGCCCGCCCGCACCCCAATCGCCGTCCTGGAGGAGATCTTCGAGATAGACATAGACGAGGACGATGTGGACACGGTCTACGGGCTGTTGACCAAACTCCTTGGATCAGTGCCCATCGTCGGCTCTTCGGCCGTGACGCGAGGTCTGAAACTAACCGCGGCGGACGCGGCTGGTCGGCGCAAGAAGATCGCCACCATCATCGTGGAGCCAGCCGCGCGTTCGGCAGAACAGGGCGGGCAGGCCGAGCGTGAAGACGCGGCCGCAAGCCAGGAGTAGTCTGAAATCTCACAGTGCGCGGCCAGACCGGGCAGCGGGTTCAAACGTTCAATCGGAAGCAGGGAGTTACGGATATGAGTCAAGCAGGCGACGCCAACCAGGGCGGCCACACGCGGGAGGCGGACCGGCCCAAAGCGGGGGCGGAACCCTACCGGTCGGGCTTCGCGGCCGTCGTGGGTCGGCCCAACGTTGGCAAATCCACTTTGATCAACGCTTTGGTGGGGCGGCAAGTCGCGATCGCCTCCTCGCGTCCGGAGACCACGCGCAAGGCCATCCGGGGGATTGTGACCACCGAAGGGGCCCAAATCGTGCTTGTGGACACCCCAGGCATACACAAGCCGAAGACCCTGTTGGGCAAGCGGCTCAATGAGGTGGTCCAGGACTCCCTCTCGCAGGTGGACGCGATTGCCTTCCTGCTGCCGGCCGACCAGGAGATTGGGCCGGGTGACCGGCGGATCCTGAGTCGTCTGCGCCAGGATTTCGCAAACCAGAAGCCCGATGGAGGATGGAAGTGGCGTCGGCCGCTGATCGCAGTGGTCACCAAGATCGACGAGCTGGACCGCAAGGCCCTTATGGCCAAGCTGATTGAGATCAGCACCTTCGCCGATTTCTCCGACGTGGTCCCTGTATCGGCCCTGGCCAATGACAACCTGGATGAAGTCAAGCGGGTCCTGATCGCCGCCATGCCAGCCGGACCTCAGATGTATCCGGCTGAACAGGTGAGTGAGGAGAAGCCGGAGGACACGATAGCCGAGCTGATTCGCGGGGCCTTCCTGGAGGAGCTCGACGACGAGCTGCCCCACTCCCTGGCCGTCGTCGTCGACGAGATCGAGATGCCTGGCCAGCCCTTGGACCCAGCCGGACACACCTCGGACAAAGCCCTGGTGCGTGTCTCGATTTTCGTGGAGCGCGACTCCCAAAAGCCCATCATCATCGGACGTGGCGCCGAAAACCTGGTTCGTGTCAAAAAGCGCCTGCGCACGCAGGTCAACCGAATCCTAGGAGTGAAGGCCAAGCTGGATCTGCACGTGCGGGTGGCGAAGAACTGGCAAGGCGACCCCAAGCAACTTCAACGCCTCGGCTTCTGAACGATAGCGCCCCGTTTCGCCTGGGTGGGCAAGGCGAAACGGGGCGCTATCGTAAGTGGATGGACCCTACTTTTTAGTATTTTTTGGCTTCTTAGGCGTGTACATGCGCGTCCTGAGCAGGTCGGCGTAACGTTCCAGGACCTTGGGCCGGATGACCTTCATGGACGGTGTCATCAGCCCGTTCTCCTGGGAGAACTCCTCGGGCAGGATGATGAACTTGCGCACCGACTCCGCCCGCGAGACCCCCTCATTCGCCTTGTCCACGTATTCTTCCACTTCGGCGCGGACCGCCGCGTTGGAAGCGGCCTCCTCCATCGACATGTCGGAACCCAGGCCCTCGGAGCTTAGCCAGGAGCGCAGGGCCTCCTCATCCAGTGTGACCAGGGCGGAGATGAAGGGCCGTTTGTCGCCCAAGATCAGGGCCTGGGAGACGATTGGGGAGCGTTCGATGATCTCCTCAATGGGCCTGGGGGAGACGTTCTTGCCGCCCGCCGTGATGATCAGATCCTTCTTCCTGCCGGTGATGTAAAGGAAGCCATCGTTGCTCAGACGTCCCAGGTCGCCGGTGCCGTACCAGCCGTCCGCTGTGAAGACCCCAGCCGTGGCCTGTGGGTTCTTGTGGTAGCGGTGGAAGACGCAGGTCCCCTTGACTTGGATCTCGCCGTCCTGGGCGATGCGAATCGAGAAACCTGGGAAGGGGATGCCCACTGAACCCTGCCGGTAAGGGGTGCCCAGGGGGCTGAAGGCGCAGGGGGCGGTGGTCTCGGTAAGGCCGTAACCCTCGTAGACGGGAATCTTCGCGCCACGGAAGAAGCTGAGGAGGGAGTGGTCCAGCGGCGCTCCGCCGGAGACGATCCACTTGGCCCGCCCTCCCAGCACCTCACGCAAGGATGAGTAGACCAGCGGGTCGAAGGCGGCCCTTCGTAGGGCGTCCTTGCGGGTGGGCTTGCCCCGCTTGGCCACATCGGACATGTAGTCTCGGGCGGCGCAGGCGGCTTGGGCGAAGACGACGCCCTTGGGCCCGTGCCCGGCTTTCTGCGTGGCAGCGTTGTAGATCTTCTCGAAGACCCTGGGCACGCCGATGACAACGGTTGGCTTGGACTCCTGCAAGTCGGAGAGCAGGTTATTGAGCCCCTGGGAGATGTAGACCTGCATGGAGGCCGAGATGACCCCGTATGATATGGCCCGTGCGAAGGTGTGGGCCTGGGGGAGGAAGAGGAGGATGGACCCGTCTGGGTCATCGGTCAGGTTGGGGATGAATGAGGTGAGGTTGCGGGCCAGGGTGCAGTAGTGCTCGTGGGTCATTTCAACGCCCTTGGGGGCCGCTGTGGATCCGGAGGTGTAGACGATCGAGCACAGGTCGGTCTTCTTGACCGAGCGGATGCGCTCGTCCAGCTCTTCGTCCGATACGGAGTTGCCGTAGGCCTGGAGCTCTTGGAGGGCGCCAGTCTCCAGGCAGGCGATGCGTTCCAGGGAAGGGCACTCCTCGATGGCCCCATCGGCCTTCTCCCGCATGGCCTTGGTCTGGACGATCAGCAGCCGGGCGTCGGAGTTGTCGACGATCAGACGAATCTGCTCGGCCGAATCGGTGTCGTAAATCGTAGCGATGACGCCGCCGATGGACAGGACCGCCGCGTCGACGATGTCCCATTCATAGGAGGTTTGGCACATGAAGGCGACCGTATCGCCCTTCTTCAGCCCCGAATGAATCAAGCCTTTGGCGGCCGTGCGGATGTCGTTCAAAACCTCGGAACCAGTGCGGTACACCCACTCGCCGTCTTGACGGAAGTGGAGCATGGGGGAGTCCGGAGCCCGCTTGGCGCGGCCCTCGTACAGGGTGTAGACGGTCATGTCGTCGGGCACTTCGCCGGCGCCCGCCGTACACGCGGTGAGCAGCCCTGATTTCGCGTCCATGTACGTAGTGGTGGGGTAACCGTTGGACCAGTCATGCGTGTTGGGCAGGCCCACATCGCTGCCGGGCGCATGGACGAGGCTCTGATTGCCGGGATTGTCGGCTAAGGCCTTCTGCGGTTCGGGGCCACCATTGCCTGAAGCCTTCTCGGACCGCTTGTGCGCGTAGGACTTAATCGTCTCGAACAATGCCACCTGTGCTCCTAACCGCTAATCTATACACTCAAGCCTATCCTGCCACTTGGAAATTGGGCGTCTGGAGGAAACCCCGGCCTATGCGGCTCCGGACAAATATAAAAAAGCCCGGAATCCGAAAGCGGATTCCGGGCTGCCCGTGGAGCTAGGGGGAATCGAACCCCCGACCTTCTCCATGCCATGGAGACGCGCTACCAGCTGCGCCATAGCCCCGTGTCGCGAACCTTTGACAGCATACACCCACGTTGCTTGAGCGTGCAAGTCAGTGTGTCGCGGCGCCATCGCTAGGGTTCAACGTTGCCGGCAGCGACCGATGGGGCTGGGCCGGCGCCCCTTGCGCGGCCTGCGTCCAGCCGCTTTGACGCCTATGATGGTGGCATGGATGCAACACAGCATTTTGACTCCGGTCCGTCCGCATCGGCCCCAGGCCGTCAAGGCCAGGCCCCGGACCCCGCGCAGGTGCGAATCGTCAACTGCTTGCCCCTGACCGACCAAGAGCGAGCCCGATTCCAGCAAGCCGGGCGTGGAGCCCAGCAGCGCTTCATCGCAGATGCTTCCAACAGGGACCAGCCAAGTTGGAAGATGGACCTGCCCGCTGATTTGGTCCAATGGGCGACCGTTGTGATCGGCAACCCACCAGCCGCGCAGGTGGCCTCTTGTGGGAGTTTGGAATGGCTGCAGACCGCCACGGCCGGCGTCGACGCCTACCAGAAGGAGGGGGTCCTGCCTTCGGGAGCCATGCTTTCGGGGGCTTCAGGCGCCTTCGGCCAGTCCGTCTCCGAGCACATGTTCGCGCTGATGTGGTCCCTGATGAAGGGGCTCGGCCTCTACAGGGACCAGCAGCGGCTGGAGCGCTGGGGCTACTTGGGTCAAGCCTTGTCGCCGCGCGGGGCGACCGTCCTGGTGGTTGGCACCGGTGATTTGGGTTCACATTTCGCTTGTCTGGCCCAGGCGGTCGGGGCCAAGACCCTCGGTGTACGGAGGAGCCCCGAGCACCCGGCCGAAGGCATCGACGCCATGCACGGTTTCGACGAACTGGACGACCTGCTGCCCCGGGCCGATGTCGTGGCCCTGGCGGTGCCTGCCTCGCCCGACACCCACCACTTGATTGATGCCCGTCGCCTGGACTTGATGAGCCCGCAAGCCATACTGATCAACGGAGGGAGAGGCGATGCGGTGGATTGCGCCGCCCTGTCCCAGGCCTTGGAGGAGGGGTCGATCAGGGGCGCCGGCTTGGACGTCACCGAACCTGAGCCCCTGCCAGCCGGGCACCCGTTGTGGCGGCAGGAGCGTTGCGTGATCACCCCGCACGTGTCCGGCGGCACTAACCTGTCGGCCAATGGGGAGCGCATCGTTGCCATTGCTTTGGACAACTTGACCCGTTACATGCAGGGGCGGGCCTTACGCAACCGCGAGCGCTGATGGAGCCCCACAATGGGCGGCTCCAGGTTGGCGGCGGCCCAAGCCCTGATCCCGGCCGTCGGCGCGCCAAACGGCGCCGGCCCTCGACAATGGCTGCCACCAGGGCGACCGTGATCCGAAAACGCTGGTGACGGCCGACGCCATGTCTGAATCCCATAGGCGCCACCCGGGCTTGCGCTTCCCCTAGGGGTTTGGAGACCACCCTGGTTGTTTCGTGGCTGCCCGAAGGCGTCGCATCGTGTTGAGGTCAACAGCCGGGCTATCCTAGGAGGGCTGGCCCGGTAGGCGAGTCTCTAGCGCCCCGCCACGGGGCAGGGCCCAGTACCATAGGCAATCGGGAAGGTCATGGGTTACGCAGCGGAAGGCGGTGACAGCGATGATGAGGGTATTCAGCACGATGGCCGGGCAGATCGAGCAGATAGGTGCCGCCCGCAAAGGCTCTTGGATTTGCCTGTCTGAGCCCACCGATGTGGAGCTGGCTGGCGTGGCCCAAGACACCGGCATCAGTCTGGCCGACCTGCGCGCACCGCTTGATGACGAGGAGCGAAGCCGCGTGGACGTGGAGGATGACTACACGATGATCATCGTTGACATCCCCACGATGGAGGAGCGCGAGGGTCGTGATTTCTACGAGACGATCCCCCTGTCGATCATCGTGACCGAGGACCTGATCATCACGGTGTGCATGCAAGACACCGTCCTGCTTCATCCCTTCATGGAAGGCACGATCCGCGGTTTCAATACCTTCATGAAATCCCGCTTCATCCTGCAAATCCTCTACCGCAACGCCGGCATGTACCTGCGCTACCTGCGCATCATCGACCGCGAGTCCGATAAGCTCGAGCTCAAGCTGCGCTACTCCATGCAGAACCGGGAGATTCTGATGCTCCTGGAGCTCAGCAAGGCCCTGGTCTATTTCGCCACAAGCCTGAAGTCCAATGAGATCGTGCTGGAGAAGCTGACCAGCCTGGACCGCATCAAGCAATACCCGGACGATGAGGACCTCCTGGGCGATGTGATCACTGAGAACAAACAGGCCATCGAAATGGCCAATATATACTCTTCCGTGCTTTCCGGCATGACCGATGCCTTCGGCTCGATTGTGTCGAACAACTTGAACAACGTCATGCGCATCTTCACGATCATCTCGATCTCACTGTCGGTGCCCACCTTGATCTTCTCCATGTACGGCATGAACTTCCAGAACGGCATGTCAGGCATGCCATTGACCGATAAGCCTTGGGGGTTCGTCGCAGTGGTCCTGCTATCAGCGGCGCTCACGGCCCTGGTCACCTGGTTCCTGACCCGCTCGCGGATGTTCAAATGAGGACGGGGATATGGCCGGCAAAGGGTTGAGGGGACTGAGACGGCTGGCCGTGGCCCTCGGGGCTTTCGCCCTGACCGTGGGGCTCGGTGGGTGCGGGGGGCGGGCCTCCGCTTACGACGTCAGCTCCATCGGGCCGAAGATTCACGTGGGGGTGCTCGCCGACCAGCCTGGACTGGGCTTCGTGCGCTCCGGCAACCGCTCGGGTCTGGACTTGGATGTAGCGCGCTACCTGGTGCATGAGCTGGGGTTCGTTCCCTCGCAGATCGTGTGGCATGACGTGTTGCCCAGCGACCGCGAGGAGGTTTTGGAGGCAGGCCAGGTGGACATGGTCGTGGCCGCCTATTCGATCACCTCCGCCCGCCAGGAGCAGGTGGACTTCGCCGGTCCCTATTTTGTGGCGGCCCAGGACCTGCTGGTGCGCAAGGCCGACTCGCACCTGGGCGGCGTCCAAGACCTGCGCGACCGCAAGGTGTGCGTTTTGTCCGGCTCCACCTCGGAGCAGGCGATCAGCAACCAGGCCCCCCAGGCTCGAATCCAGGAACGCGAGAGGATCGGGGCATGCGTCACCGCCTTGCTGAGCGGGCAGGCGGATGCGGTATCAGGTGACGATATCGCCCTGGCCGGCGCGTCCTCGGTCATGGGCGGCGGGCAGCTGACCTTGGCTGGAGCCCGTCTCGGGGCCGAAAACTATGGCGTGGCCGTCCGGCGAGGGCAACCTGAACTGGTCGCGGCAATCGACAAAGCGCTCAACAAGATGCACTCGGACGGCTCATGGGGGAGGGCGGTGCGATCGGCCGCCTCCGCGATCGACTACCATGTCGATTTGACCGCCAGCGATCCATGGCGAGCCGGCTCCGCAGCTCCCCGCTCCAACCGTTGAACGAAGACGCATCCAGGCGCACGCGTCCACAGAGCGGACGACCGCTGGCCCGTGTCCACGCGAATGTGGATAATCAGTGCCTATGAGCGCGAATGAGAACAGTGAAAAACAGGCAGACGATGGGGCGACTAGCGAGCCCGCCTACCGATACAACGCCCAAATGGCCCAGACCATCGAAGGCAAGTGGCAGGAACGCTGGGACAAGGACGGCGAGTTCTGGGCGGCCAACGTCTCCGGAGGCCTGACCGATGGCCGGGGCCGGAACGCTGATGGAGCCACCCCCTATTTCGTGATTGACATGTTCCCCTACCCTTCGGGCAAGGGGCTGCACGTGGGCCACCCCTTGGGATACATAGCCACCGACGTGGTCTCCCGCTACCATCGAATGAAGGGGGAGAACGTCCTGCACGCCATGGGCTACGACGCCTTCGGCCTGCCGGCTGAGCAATACGCGGTCCAAACCGGCCAGCACCCTCGGGTCACTACCGAGCAGAACATCGCCAACATGCGTTGGCAGCTGCACAGGCTGGGGCTCAGCTTCGACGACCGACGCAGTTTCGCCACGATCGACAACGGCTACATCCGCTGGACCCAGTGGATATTCTCGCGTATTTATGAATCCTGGTACGACCCTGACTTCCAACGGCGGGACGGCGGCCTGGGGTCGGCCCGACCGATCAGCGAACTGGAGGAGGCCTTCCGCTCCGGTGCCAAGCCGATTCCCGGTCATGAGGGCGGGGGAGCGGTTTGGGACCAGCTGGCCGAGGCCGAGCGCTCCGAGATCCTCAACGGGTACCGCCTGGCGTACATCTCCAAATCGCCGGTCAACTGGTGCCCGGGCTTGGGCACGGTCCTGGCTAACGAGGAGGTCACGGCCGAAGGGCGCTCCGAGCGCGGCAACTTCCCGGTATTCCAGCGCGAGCTCAAACAGTGGTCGATGCGCATCACGGCATACGGCCACCGGTTGATCGAGGACTTGGGACTCCTGGATTGGCCTGAGAAGGTCAAGCTCATGCAGCGCAACTGGATTGGCGAGTCGCACGGGGCCCTGATCCGCTTCCAGGTGGAAGGAGGCGACAGCCCCCAGAGCATGGAGGTCTACACGACGCGCCCTGACACCCTGTTCGGGGCCACATTCGCGGTCGTCTCGCCTGAGCACGCCCTCCTGGAGCATGTGCCCCAGGACTGGGGAGCCGGCATTCCCGACTCTTGGAAGGGCGGATACGAGACCCCGACCGCCGCTGTGGCCGCATACCGCAAGGCCGCGCAGGCCAAGACCGCCAAGGATCGCGTGGATGAGGCCGGGGCCAAATCAGGTTTGTTCACCGGCCTGTACGTGGTGAATCCAATCACCGGCGCGCGCCTCCCTGTCTTCACCGCCGACTACGTGCTGATGGATTACGGCACCGGAGCGATTATGGCCGTGCCCGGTGGCGACCAGCGCGACTATGATTTCGCCGCCAAGTATGGACTGCCGGTCATCTATACGGTCCAGCCCCTGCCCGAGTCGGGGGAGAGCCTGGACGATTACCGAGGCAAGGCCCCGTTCGTCTCCCACGATGGTGTCGTCGTCAACTCCAGTGTGGAGTCCACCTACGCCAAGGGCGACGCCCTGAGCCTGGACGGCCTGCGTGTCGATGCCGCGATCGAAAAGGCCACCGCCTGGCTGGAAGCGGCCGGCGTGGGTCGCGGGGAAACCTCCTACCGGCTGCGCGACTGGCTCTTCTCCCGTCAGCGTTACTGGGGCGAGCCCTTCCCGGTGGTCTACGACGAGGACGGGCTGCCCCACTTGATTCCCGACGACCAGCTGCCGGTCAAGCTGCCGGAGGTGCCCGACTACAGCCCGAAGACCTTCGACCCTGACGATGCGGAATCCAGCCCGGAGGCCCCCCTGAGCCGCAACGAAGGCTGGGTCAAGGTGACCATGGACTTGGGCCAGGGGCCGAAGACCTACTACCGCGACACCAACACGATGCCCAATTGGGCCGGTTCCTGCTGGTACTACATGCGCTACATCGACCCCGGTGACGAGCGCCACCTGGTCGAGCCGGAGGAGTTCGACTACTGGCTGGGGCCCAACCACAACGCCAGCGCCGGCGCTTCCGGCGGCGTGGACCTGTATGTTGGCGGCGTGGAGCACGCGGTCCTCCATCTGCTCTACGCGCGGTTCTGGCACAAAGTGCTCTACGACCTGGGCTACGTGAGCTCGCCTGAGCCCTTCCATAAGCTCTTCAACCAGGGCATGATCCAGGCGTACGCCTACACCGACGACCGTGGCCAGTACCTGCCCGCCGCCGAAGTGGAGGGGCACGAGGAGGATGGCCGGACCGTATACAGCTGGCAGGGCCAGCACGCCAACCGCGAGTTCGGCAAAATGGGCAAGAGCCTGAAGAACATCATCACCCCGGACGACATGTACGCCACCTACGGGGCCGACACCTTCCGCCTCTACGAGATGAGCATGGGGCCGCTGGCCGAGTCCCGCCCCTGGAACACGCGCAACGTGATCGGCGGCATGCGATTCCTCCAACGCCTGTGGCGCAACGTGATCGACGAACCCACCGGGCAGTTGAGCGTCAGCGAGGCGGAACCGGATGAAGAGACGCTCAAGCTCCTGCACCGCACGATTCGTGACGTGACCGAGGAGATGGAGGGCATGCGCCCCAACACGGCGATTTCCAAACTGATTGTGCTCAACAACCATCTGACCGGTCTGAGCGACAAACCCCGGGCGGTCATCGAGCCCCTGGTCCTGATGCTCTCGCCAATCGCCCCTCACATCTGCGAGGAGCTCTGGAGCCGGTTGGGTCACAGCGAGTCCCTGGCCCACGCCCCTTGGCCCAGCTATGAGCAGCGCTACTTGGCCCAAGAGCAGGTCACTGCGGTGGTTCAGGTCAAGGGCAAGGTGCGCGGCAAGCTCCAGGTGAGCCCCTCCATCAGCGCCGACGAGCTTCAGGCGCAGGCCCTGGCCCTGCCCGCCATCCAGGACCGCTTGGCTGGCAAGGAGCCCCGCAAGGTCATCGTCAAGGCCCCCCGGATCGTTTCGATTGTGCCTGCCGACTGATCGCTGCGCACATTCGACCACATAGGCCCTCCCGTCTGGATTTCGACGGGAGGGCCTTGGCATGATGGGCCCATGCGCAACCATCAAGGCAGTCAGGATCACCGTCTTCAGCGGACGGGACTACAGGCGCGAGCGCCGAAGCGCAGGCGTCTTCCGCCGCCGCCCCCGTCCCTGGCATCGTCGCCTGGGATGGACGCGGACTCATCGGAACCGCGTATGCACAGGCCTGCAGCCTTAACCGCCTCCGATGGCTGGATTCCACTGGCGAAGGGCAGCCTGGCCGCCTTGAGCGGGGTGCGTCCGGGGGATGGCGACGCCCGGTCATGGGCTGTTGATTCGGAAGCTGCTCGGGACCGGCCCCGTCTGCTGGTCAAGCCGGTCCATGCCATGATTGTGATTCTGGTCCTGACTGTAGCCTTGTGCGCCAGCTTGACCCTCTTCATCCAGCAGGCCCGCAACTTGGAGCAGACGGGCTCGTTTGCTGCGTCCCATGCCAATTCGCCTCCTGCCACCGGTTCATCAAAGTCTTTCCATCCCCCCACGTCGGCCACCAAGCCCCAGCCTTCACCCCAGCGAGGCACCCAAGCTCCTGATGCAACGGTCCAGTCCCAGGCCGGGCCCCTGCCGCCGGGGGTTGTGGACCTCAATACGGCGGACGTCAACCAACTCGACAGTGTCAACGGAATAGGACCGGTCATGGCCAAGAGGATCATCGACTACCGGACGAGCATAGGCCGGTTCAGCTCGGTCGACCAGCTTCTCCAAGTCAGCGGAATAGGCCCCAAGACCCTGGAGAAAATCAGGGACAGGCTGGTCGTGCGATGAATCAGGATGACAGGCAGCCCAACAGTGAGGCCCTGATGGATGCAAGGCGGGAACGGGGGAGCCAAGACTGGCGGATGCTGCCCTGTCTGCTGGCGGCCTGGTCGGCCAGCCTAGCCGCGCAGCTCCTCTTCGACCGTTGGCTGAGTCCTTCCGCCGCCGCGCGTTCGCAGAGCGCGGCCAAGTCCCAGGAGGGCGCGTCACAGCCGGTTGGCCGGTACTTCTTGGCCCTGGGGGTGACCGGAATCGTCTGCGTCGTAGCCGTAGCCTTGGTTTGGGTGGGTTGGCGCGGGCTCCAACCGTCGCGCCCGATTCGCATCCGCCGCACCCGTGGCACTCTCGTCGACCGCTTAGGCAGTCTGGTCACGCTGGTCCTCCTGATGGTCGTTACTGCGGCTGTGGAGGGCGGAGCCGGCCTTTCCTCGGCCATGGTGGCGGAAGGGGACGGGGCGGTCCGCGAGGCGTTGTCCGGCCCAACCATCATCACCGCGAGGGTCAGGTCGCGCTCGCCGACTATGGCTTCGGAACGACTGGGCCAGGAGTGCAGGGCCGATGTGACCATTGAGGGGTTGGATGCTTCCGGTTTGGTCCTCGGCTCGAGAGCGCCTGCCCGGCTCTACGCCAATGGGGCTGGTTGCGCCCTCCGTCAGGGTGGGGTCTACCAGGTGCACGGTGAGCTGCGATTGGCGGGTTTCGGCAGGTCACGTCTCTGGCTGACCCTTCCCAAGGAAGAGGCGAACCGGTCCAAAGGTTCCCGCTCGCCACCCCAGGCTGGCGGCGCCTTGCGCCAGTTGGAGGCGCCGGACCGCCTGTCCGCGGGCATGTCCGCCATGCAGGACGCCTTCCTCGCGCTGACCAGGGGTCTTGACGACCAAGGCAGGGTTCTGGTGCCAGGGCTGACCTTGGGGGTGTTGGGCCAGGAGTCCTACCTGTTCGGTGGTGGGTCCGGCGATCACACCGTTCCGGCGTACGCCAGCCGGCTGAGCATGAACTTCAAACGCTCGGGCATCATGCACCTGATGGCCGTCTCAGGCAGTCACTTTCTCCTCATAGCCTCACTGGTCCGATGGTTCCTGCGCCGGATGCGTGCGCCGCGCTGGTTCCAAGCGGTGGCTCTGGCTGCCGCTTGCTTGTCGCTGGCCCGGGCGATGTACCCCTCCGACTCCGTGCTCCGGGCGCAGGCCATGAGCCTGCTGTCGGCCCTGGCCATGGGGTTGGGGCGCAAGGGGCAGTCGGTGGCCGCTCTGTGCTGGACCGCCATGCTGACCCTGTTGGTCCATCCGTCAATGGCCCGCTCGTTTGGGTACGCGCTTTCCTGCGCCGCTGTCCTGGGCATAGCGACTGTCAGCGGCCCCCTGGCCGACGCTTGTCGGGACCATCTGCCCTCTTTTCTGGCGCAACCCTTGTCCGTGACCCTGAGCGCCCAGGCCGCCACGCTGCCGATACAAGTCCTTATGTCGCCGCAGCTGCCGGTCCTATCCGTCCTGGCCAACCTGATTGTGACGCCATTCGTTGACGTGGCGACCCTGTGCGGGCTGCTGGGTCTGTGCTTGGCCATGCCGTGCCCGCCGCTGGCCGTGGTGCTGGTTCGCCTGTCCTCCTGGGGCACCTGGGTCATGGAGCGAACCGCCACCGGCATAGGCGAGGCTGGCCTTGCCGTCCTGCCCTGGCCGGGTGGTTTGATTGGCTCCCTAGCCATCGCGCTGACCGAAGGAGCCCTGGTGCTTCTGGCATTATCGGCCGTCCTGCTCCGGCGCCGGCTGGGGCTGAGCCGCGATCCTGTAATGGGGTCGAACCGTTTGGAGCCGGGCCCAGCTCTGGGCGGCGCATCCTACCGTCCGACCGCCTGGCTGCGTCTGCGCTCCTGGTTCCACGACAGCTGGCAGCGCTTAACGGCCTTGTCCTTCACCAAGGTGACCAGGGCCGGACCTGGGTCTCCCGCTTGTCCACCGATAAAGAGAAATTAGCAGTATGACACAAGATCAGTCGGCTGTCTGGCCGTTCACAATCCTGACCGGCGGGGACGCTTTCCTGGCTGACCGAGCCATGCGCTCGCTGCGTGATCAGGCGAAAGCCGTCCGGTCTCAGGCTGAGGTGGTCGAGTTGGACGCCGGCCAATGCGATGCCTACGCCTTCGATGAGGCGATCAGCCCCTCACTCCTATCCGAGGCTGGAGTCGTGCTGGTCAACAACCTGGATGATGCCCGGGATGCATTAGGCGAGGCGATGGTCGCCTTTTGCGCTCAAGCCGTCAAGGATCCCGAATCCGACAGCGTCGTGATTTGCCGCCATTCGGGAGGTAATAAAGGCAGAAGGCTGCTGGCGGCGTTGGATAAGGCCGGGGCACGCAAGGAGCAGGTGCCCAACCTGAAACGGGCCGACGACAAACTAGGTTTCGTCCTCGATGAATTCAAGCGGCGGGGTAGGCGTCTGGAGCCCCAAGCCGCCCAATTGCTGGTCAGCGTCTTAGGCGATCGCACCGCGGAGTTGGCCGCTATGTGCGAGCAGCTCTGCTTCGATTTCGACCAGGACCCACTGACCTTGGCCGTGGTCCAGGAGTATTTGACCGACGACCCCCAGGCGGGCTCCTTCCTGATTGCCGAACTGGCCATGGGCGGCAATGGCGCGCAAGCCATCGTCGCCATGCGCGAAGCCTTGCGGCAGGGAGTGGATGCTCTGGCCATGATTGGAGCCTTGGCTTTCAAAGTGCGCTTACTGGCCAAGGTCGCCGCCCTGGACGCTGGCAAGATCGACCAGAGCCAAGTGGGCGCGCCGCCCTGGCAGGTGCGCCAGGTTCGACGGCAGTTGAAGAGTTGGACTTCGTCCAGCTTGGCCCGGGCGATTGAAGCGTTGGCCCAGGCGGATGAACGACGCAAAGGGGTGGGCGGCGACCCTGGCTATGCGGTGGAGCGGGCCCTTAGGGTAGTGGCCTCCAAGGGGAAGGAAGCATGAGCGAGATTAACGCGGATGACGGTCGTGCCCTGCTTCTGAAGGCCCCTACGGCTGAGCGGATGCGCGCGATAGGCGCGGCCCTGGCCCATATCGTGCGCGGCGGTGATGTGCTGGTGCTCTCAGGCCCTCTCGGAGCCGGTAAAACCACATTGGCGCAAGGCTTTGGACGGGGGCTTAAGGCTGATGGCCCAATCGTCTCACCGACCTTCACCATCGCTCGTGAGCTCCAGGGCCAGGCCGCTGATGGCAGTCCTCTGCGCTTGGTGCACGTGGATGCCTACCGGCTGGGCTCGGCCGGATACGAGCCGGGACAAGACAGCACAAACCTGCTCCTGGACCAATTGGAGTCCTTGGGTCTGGACGAGGAGCTGGAGGACCCAGGCGAGCGGACCGTGGTGCTGATGGAGTGGGGCCAGCAGATGGCTTCCGCCCTGGCCCCCGCCCGGCTCGAAGTGAATATCGAGCGGCCTTTGAAAGCCGACGACGTGGGTGACGAGGCCCTTACCAGCAAGGGCCTGCGGATGGTTCGCATCCGGCCGGTCGGTGATTCCTGGAAGGAGAGGATGGGATGCGTGCGGAGGGTGATGGAAGCATGAGCGGCAGTGATGGTAAGGCACAGGGCGCGGGGCAGGAAGGTCCCACGCTGATTATCGACACCTCCTACGGGATGACCATAGGGCTGGAAGGCGGGGAGCCGGTTGTGGAGGAGGAGTCCCGCCGGCACGTCGAGCTTCTGGAGCCGACCTTGGACCGTGTCATGCGCCAGGCCGGTTTGAAGGCGAACGATTTGCGCGCGATCATCGTTGGAGTAGGCCCTGCACCCTTCACTGGATTACGCACTGGGATTGTCGCGGCTAAGGCCTTGTCTTTCGCGACCGGAGCGCGTCTGCTGGGGCAGGACATCCTCTCGGCGCAGGCGGCGTGGACGTATAATGGGAGGGATCAGGTCGGCTTGGTTGAGTCGGCTGTCAGACGGCTGACGCTGGCGGTCAACGATGCTCGTCGGCGTCAGCTTTACTTTGCCTTATACGACCAACCCGACCCTGGATCAGGTGCGCCTGGGAAGCCGCTGATCAGCATGGACATCGACCATCCCGACCGCATCGTTGAGCGGGTCAATCAGGTATGCGCGGACCTGCTGGTCCAAGAACCCGGAAGGGCGGTCCAAGTGGATGTGGCTGGACGCGGGTTGGACCGGTACGAGAGCAGCTGGCAGGCCCTGGATTACGTGGGCCGGGTGGCGCAGGACGTCATTTTCGAAGGAGGGGCCGAAGGCTTACGGGTCTTCGCTCGCTGCGCGCTCAGGCAGCGCGAACCACGGCCTGTCGAACCCCTTTACTTACGCCGTCCTGACGTCTCGGTCCCTAAGCCGCTCAAGCGCGTGATGGGGGCCTGATGTACCGGCAGGTGGAAGCGCCCGACTTGGACGCCCTGGTGACCCTTGAGAAGACGGTGTTCGGCCCGGGTGCCTGGACTCGCGGGATGCTTGAGCAAGAGCTCAACGCGCCGGCCCGGACCTATCTGCTGTACGAGCAGGATGGCGAAATTCAGGCCTATGGCGGTTTTTGGCATGATGGCGCAGACGCGGAGTTGATGACCATCGGTGTGCGCCCGGATTGTCGGGGCGCAGGCTTGGGCTCTGGATTATTGTCGCGCTTGATTGACCAGGCGCGGCACCAGTCGGCCGCCAGAATGCTCTTGGAAGTGCGTGTCGACAATGAGCCCGCCTTGGCCCTCTACCGGCGTTTCGGCTTCCGCCGACTGCGTTTGCGCAAACGCTACTACCAACCCGAGGGGATTGACGCATATGCCATGTCGGTGGATTTGCGGAGCCCCGCCGTGAGCGGGTTGCCGGTGGGCCACGAGGGCGCTCAGGCACGGATGGGCCAGACAGACAAGACAGGGATGGGACGGGACTATGAGTGAAGCGGTGGTGCTGGGGATCGAATCGACCTGTGATGAGACGGCAGCCGCAGTCGTGCGCGGGCGGGAATTGCTGTCCAACGTGGTCGCCTCGTCGATGAACGAGCACGCCCGGTATGGTGGGGTGATTCCCGAGATTGCCTCCCGGGCCCATGCTGAGGCCTTCGTGCCGGTGGTAAGCCAGGCGTTATCGGATGCCCGGATGGAGTTGGCGGATGTGGACGCTATAGCGGTATCGGCGGGTCCAGGTTTGGCTGGTTGCCTGGCTGTGGGCGTCTCCGGCGCTAAGGCTTTGGCCTGGGCGGCCGGCAAGCCCCTCTACGGGATCAACCACGTCATCGGCCATATAGCGGTCACCCAGCTTCAATTCGGCGACTTCCCCGAAGGCACACTGGCTTTAATCGTCTCAGGGGGTCACACCTCCCTCCTGCATGTGCGTGACGTGGCGCGGCAGGTGGATGTGGTAGGCAGCACCCTGGATGACGCCGCGGGGGAGTGCTTTGACAAAATCGCCCGTATTCTAGGTTTTCCCTACCCAGGCGGACCGCACATCGACCGGCATGCGCAAACCGGCAACCCCAAGGCCATCCGGGTCCCACAGGGGCTGACACAGGGCAGGGCGGGGGCGGAGCACCCTTACGATTTCAGCTTCTCGGGGGTCAAAACCGCGGTCGCCCGCTGGGTGGAGGAGCAGGAGGACGCAGGTCGTCCTGTACCAATTGACGATGTATGCGCCTCCCTGGCCGATTCGGTAGCATCGGTATTGTCCCGTAAAGCCCTGGACGCCTGCGAGCTTTACGGTTCACACAGCCTGATTGTAGGTGGCGGTTTCAGCGCCAACTCCCAACTCAGGGCCAAACTAGCGCAGGAGGGAGCGGAGCGGGGCGTGCAAGTACGCATTCCTGAAGTTAAGCTCTGCACCGACAACGGCGCTATGGTCGCCATGTTGGGGTCCAACCTGGTCCAGGCTGGCGTGCGTCCATCGCCAGCGGGTTTCTCCATCGACTCGGTCATGCCCCTGTCGAAAATCTGCATGTAAGCCGGTTGTTATCGCGCTGATCGGGCCGGGGGGAGAGGGGGCCAAGGAACAATACGTTGCCAAAGTGATGTTCTGTTGTATAAAAGTACTTTATGATATAAAGTACTTTTTATCGGGGGATGTTCAATTGATGACGCACAACAGAAAGGCAGCACAATGACGAAGTTCGATGAAGCCAACCATTGTCCAAGCGTGGCCGGCGACCCTGAATCAATCAGCGATCCCGCCACCGCTATGCGCATCATCGCAAGTGACCAGTCCAAGCTGAACGCCCGGTTCGCCGGCCGAAAACAGGTGATCTTCCTGGTCTGGGGGCTGGCATGGCTGGTGGGCTACCTGGTTCTGGCCTTCTCATCCATGACCCACCACGGGGAGCCGCAAGGGTGGGCCTACGTCCTGTTCGCCATCGCGCTGCTTTGCGGAGCTGTGCTCTTCGTGGCCTTCCATGTCCGGGCCAGTCGGGGATGGCGTGGGCAATCGCAGCTGAAAGGCGCAGCCTATGCCTGGTCCTGGCTGTTCGCCTTCGCGGCGGGCATGTCGATTTGCGGCCTGATCGTAGTGCATTTCGACCTGAGCGACTCGATGTCATGGCTTCTTTACAATAGCGTGGCGGCTTTCATCGTCGGCCTGCAATATATGGCTGGCGGTCTCTTAGGCAACTTCGACCTGCCCATGTACCTTGGCGGGCTCTTCATGCTGGTGCTCTCGGTCGCCATGCTCCTGCTGACCAGCACCGTGGGCTTCTTCGTGATGGCCTTGCTGGGCGGAGGCAGTTTCCTTACGCTGGCTCTGGTTGTGCGCATCAACTCCCGGCGGCACAGCACTTCCGGGGTTGAGGGTGGGCGAGCATGAGCGGGGATCTTGATCCGGTCATCCACGCCGCCTCGCGTTTGCGCATTATGGCTGTCCTGTCCCATATGGAAGCGGATGGGGAGATGTCGTTCGAGAACCTGCGTCAACTGTTGGATATGACCGCAGGCAACCTCTCGGTCCACGCGGGCAAGCTTGAGCAGGCCGGTTACGTGCGCATCGCCAAGACCTTCGAAGGCCGTAAGCCAGCCACCTACCTGTCTTTGACGGACAAGGGCCGGGCCGCCTACCAGAACTACTTGCTGCAACTGCGCGCGCTGCTGACAGGGGAAGGCACCGCAAAGGGCGAGTCGGAGGGGTGAAGTCCCGGCGGTCCAGGTACCCAGGCGTCTGGACCGTATCCTTCCCTCCCTTGGCGCCCCTGACCCATCCGATTCGACACGCCAAGTTTGCGGAAGGGCGGGCGCTCCGCTACTATACATAAATTGTGTTCAGCGAAAGTTGAACGCCGCATTCCCGCGTAGCTCAGTTGGCAGAGCGTCTGACTGTTAATCAGAATGTCGCTGGTTCAAGCCCAGCCGCGGGAGCTCGTCTCCTGGAGAGTGATTGGTTCTCCTTAATTTGCAGGTTTCCTGCCTCCTTGTGAAGTTTCA
Source organism: Bifidobacterium actinocoloniiforme DSM 22766 (assembly GCF_001263395.1). NCBI lineage: Bacteria > Bacillati > Actinomycetota > Actinomycetes > Bifidobacteriales > Bifidobacteriaceae > Bifidobacterium > Bifidobacterium actinocoloniiforme. The sequence continues at coordinate 489,269 of NZ_CP011786.1, forward strand.
TACGCATTCGCGTAAGCCCTCCCTTTGGAACCGTGATTCGTAATAGGCTTGTAGTAGCCCTTGCGCGGTGTTGACGATGACCCGCTCCAAGGTATTCCAAGCAGACTGACCCATCTCGTCTGCCCCGTACAGGAGGTTGTGCATGTCAAACGGAACGACTGCCGAAGGCAGGATCAACGCGGGCGACGCGGTATTGCGAGTTCTGGAGCAGTGGGGGGTGCCGCGCATCTATGGTCTTCCCGGAGGCTCTTTCGACTCGATGATGAATGCCCTCCACAACGAGCGCGAGCGCGTGGATTTCATCCAAGTTCGTCATGAGGAAGCGGGCGCTATCGCGGCCGCCGCCGAAGCCAAGCTGACTGGACGCATCGGCGTCTGCTTCGGGTCCTCCGGCCCCGGTGCGGCCCACCTGCTCAACGGCCTGTACGACGCTAGGGAGGACGGCGTACCCGTCTTGGCGCTCGTCGGCGAGGTGCCCCAGCAATTCATGAACACGGACTTCTTCCAAGCCATGGACGAAGTGCCGATGTTCACCGACGTGGCAGTCTTCGACAAGGCCGCCACCAACGCCCAGGGTCTGCCCGTCCTGGTTGATGAGGCCATCCGCCGCGCTTATAAGTACAAGGGCGTCTCGGTGGTCATCATCCCCAAGGACCTGGCCTGGGACGACATCGTCGATCTGCCGGTGGCCACCGCGAAGAACTTCCGCGAACCGGCTCCGATTCCGCCCCGCCCCGATTTGATTCAGGAGGCGGTCAAGCTCGTCCAGTCGGCCGAACGCCCTCTGCTGTATTTTGGTATAGGGGCCAAGGACGCTCATGACGAGCTGATTGAAATGTCAGAGAAGTTCAGGATGCCTCTGACTTCAACTTTTCCTGCAAAGGGCATCGTAGAGGACGGCTACCCGGCTTACCTGCAGTCCGCTGGCCGCGTAGCCACAAAAACCGCCAATGAGGCCCAGTACGCCTGTGACGTGATGCTCTGGGTGGGCTCCGACAACCCCTTCGGCTCCCAACTCGTATCGCCTCACACAAGGATCGTTCAGATCGACACCGACGGCGCCAAGTTGGGCAAGCGCTTTGAGCCCGAGGTGGCCCTGGCCATCCAAGCGGACGCCAAGCTGGCCCTGCGAGCGATTTTGGACGCCGGTCAGGAGCAGGAGTCCAAGCCCTTCTTCCGGGCCTGCATCAAGAGCAAGGAGAACTGGAACGAGTGGATCGACTCCTTCAAGGACGATGCCTCTACCCCGCTACGACCCGAGCCCATTTTCAACATCATTAACGAGCAGATGGAGGATGATGACATCTTCATCCCCGACGTGGGCAATGTGGACATCAACTTCCTACGCCTGGCCAAGATCAAGCCGTCCAACCGTTGGTGCGTCTCCGGCAAGCACGCCACGATGGGCTTCGCGGTCCCAGGCGCTTTGGCGGCCAAGCTGGAGTACCCGGATTCCACCGTCTACTCCCTGTCGGGCGACGGCGGTTTCGCCATGCTGAGCGAGGAGGTTCTGGCCCAGCTCAAGTACAACGCGCCGGTCATCAACGTGGTCTTCTCCAACGAGTCCTTGGGCTTCATCGAGGCCGAGCAGCTGGATGACTCCCATCAGCCCTTGTCTGGCGTGGACCTGCCGGACACGGACTGGGCCAAGGTGGGCGAGGGCTACGGGGCACTGGGCTTCACAGTGCGCACCCTGGACGATGCTAAACGGGCGTTCGCCGAGGCTAGGGCCGCCGACAAGCCCTCGGTCATCGACGTCAAGCTCACCCGCGAGCGTCCATTGGACACCCGCTACATGCACTTCTCCGAGACTTGCGAGGATCCCGAGCAGGTTAAGCGGTTCCAGGACCGTCTGCAGGCTGGTTCGCTCAAGTCCCTGGCATACTGGATGGCCCAGGAGAGCAAGTAAGTGCTCCAGCGGCGTGAGCGCTTATGGAGGGGGGAGGGTTACCTGAGCCGATGAGTCGGCCGAACCGAGTGAGGGCCCCGGTCCGGTCGGCTTCGCCTCGCGCGGTTTGTCGTCATCAAGCCCGCCTGCGAGCGGGACCTCGGCACATTCGACCACATTGCCTTGTGAGCCTGGCCTCCGCCGGCTACCGGGGCGAGAATAGGGTTCCTGACCGGCGGTCGTCGGTCTGAAGCGCAGGGAGCCCATTGTGATGAGTGAATCGGAGTCAAACCGACGGCTGGCAGTCCGCCGCCGAGCCATGAGGCGTTGGTTGGCGGTGCGTCGCGCGCTCAGGCTTCGAGCTCTTGCCATGGCGCTGCTCGTGCTGGGCCTGGGCCTGCTACCGGTTTCGCCCCTAGCTTCGGCAGCCCTTCCTCCGTCCGGTTCCCCACAGCGGGGAGTGGCAGGGGAGGGCTCCGGAGGGTGCGGTCCAGCTTGGCTTTGGCCGTTAGCGCCCGCCGATGGCGGCCCGCCAAGGATTCTTGCGGCTTTTGACAATCCGTCCAAGCCCTGGATGCCCGGTCACCGAGGCGTAGACTTGCAGGCCGCGGTCTCCGAGCCTATATTGGCGCCCGAATCCGGTGTCATCTCCTTTGCTGGGACGGTGGGCGGCAAGGATGTCGTCAGCCTCAGAATAGGGGGATTGACCTCCAGTTTCGAACCTGCCACAACCCAGAAGCCCTTGGGGAGCCGGGTGGCACGTGGACAGGCGTTCGCTAGGGTCGAAGGCGGTTCCGACCATTGCGATGGGCGCTGCCTGCACTGGGGGTTACGCCATGATCGTAAGAGCTACCTGGATCCAATCGGGCGAACCCACGCTCACAGGATCGTGCTGAAACCATGACCGGTGAGCGTCTGCTGGGCCCAAAATAAGCTTATGCAACCTCGCCGTCAGAGCCCGGCATCGGCCAGTTTGATATAGCCGGTGTCAATGAGCGAGCTCTTCAAATTCGATGCCGAGACGGCGAGCAGGGGCCGGGACAGCACGGGAAGCTGCCGCCCTTGCCGGTTCTGCTGGCTGACGTATTCCAAGCCCGTCAGTCCTTGGCCTGCGTTTAAGCTGCGGCAGACCACAGCCAGTTCATTGGCCAATCCTTGCCGGTCCTCAATGCCGGTCATCCACTGCCGGCCCTTCACGATCTGGGGGATATTGTAGGTGTAGGCGCCGTAGCCCGTGATGATCGGCCACCGGTGTTCGTTCTGCGAGGCCTCATTGGATCGGTCCCGTCCCTCTTGATCGCCCTGCTCGCTGGAGTTGGAGCTGTCGGAGGGTCTGGGGTGCGGAACCGCGTGGCGTTGGAGGTCCTTCTTACCGGTCATATTGCCGACGATGTCACCGATCGAGATTTCGGGGTTGACGTCGGCGGAGGAGCCGGTGTACCCCATGTCGGTCAGGGCGGAGATCGCGCCGGAAGCGATGAAGTCGTTCATGGCGATGACACCATCGATGCGCTGGCTCTTGCCAGCAGCCTCCGCTTTCTCCATCCGAGCGGTCAACTGCTTATCCGAGATCCCGATGTCCGAACCCGGGTCGAACGCCACTGCGCGCCAGTCCTGTTCGCTGCTCTTGCCGTCCAAAAGCCCGGAGGGGCTGATGGCCCGTCCGTCCCGGAAGTACGGAGCCAGCACCCCCCATACCCCCTTGAAAGCATCCTGGGCGAAGCGGTCGGCCGAGGCGTTGGCCTGTGGGTCCTCCCGATCGGAAGCGCTTCGGGGGAGCATCACCTCCACTGCGCGTGGGTCGGTTCTGCTGGCCTTGTCGAGCTCAAGCTTGCTAACCAACTGCTGGGCCTGCAGGCGCCCTACCGCCTCGGCATTGGACATGCCCACCAGCAGGTCGGGCGTGAGCGTGGGCAGGTCGCTGGAGAGCAAGACCACGTGCATGCCATCCTTTTGGGCCAGTTTGAGAGAGGATACCAGCCGCTGGTAAGCGTTGTCCTCCTGCTGGCGCTCGTCTTCCGCCTTGTCGCCGCTGCCGGGGTTTTCGGACTGGTCGGTTTTCCTGGAACCCGCCTGTTCCTTCTGCGGTTGCTGGATGGGGTATCCGACGTAATCGCCGTACTGCCTGGCAAGGGCATCGGGCTGGGCCGCCGGCGCCACGACCAGGGTTGTAGCCCGGGCCGCCGCCGACTTGGAGGGCGATGGGGCACCGTCGCTGCGGGCGCGGTGGGAGAGGTGGGATACCACGTAGTCCTGCACCTGCCGGCTCTGCTCGTCCAGGTTCTTGCCGGTGCTGGTCGTGACCTGGTCCTTGTCGAATCCCAGCTTGGTCAGCGCGTCTTTGAGCTCAGGGGTGAATGCCGCCCACTTGTTTATCGGTGTGTGCTGGGACAGTGTAAGGCCGTCGGAAGGGGTGAAAATCGCCGCCGCTTGCGTCGTCTGCGTGCTGGCGGTCGGCTGCTTGGGGGAGGCCTCAGGGGCCGGTTCGCTCCAGGAGCAGGCCGACGCGCTGACCAGCAGGCACACGCCCACCGCTGCGCTTACCGTTTTGGTGACCACTGCTTGTGCGCGTGTGAGCTCCACCACCGCTCCTTCGTATGTTTCGTGTGTGCGCCCCTAACCACCGAGACTAGGCAGAGGCGGGCTGACAGGTCCCCATTGTATGGCCTTGCATCCACATGCGCACACTCCACAGGGCTGCGCTTGCCGCTGGCGGAGCATGCTTGCGAAACTGATGGCGCGGGCCGTGACCCCAGGATCGGCCACATGGAGAGAAAGTGGATGCTATGAGCGAAGCGGTTTCTGGCCGAGCCGGGCTTGGCCCTGTGACGATGTCCCATCCTGCGCAATGCTGGCCCAAGAGGCAGGGCTCCGACCGGATGTCCATACGGACCTCCATCCCCATAGGCGGCGGGACGGGACTGACCCTTCCGGTGCGGTACGTGGACGCCGAACTGGCATGGAGGCCCCCGGACCTGTCCCTGGTCCACTCCCTGGCAGGCCAGGCCTCCTTGCTCGCTTGCAAGGCCTTCGATGTGGCGCGTGGGCACTTCGACCCCCGCTTGTTGTCCGGTTCGCTCACCCCCACCTGCCTGGAGCGCCTGACCTTATTCGCCCGCATCTTGGAGGGCTCGGATTTCGGCAGAGTGCGAAAGGCGGATTTCGGTTGGTCCTTCCCGCCGATCGTGCCGATGGAGGCTGAATTGTTCGCGGTGTGGCCTGGACGATTTGAAGCCGTGGTATCCCTGTCCCATGTCAAGGAGCACTTCCGGGCCAATGTCTCCTTGGAGGCCCGGGGAGGCGGTTGGATTTGCACCTTGCTCGACCTGGGCTGAATCAGGCCATTGACGGGCCCAACTCATATAGTTGAGAGTATGTTGCGTGAATACAAAGTCGAGGATATGCATCCGACGACCGACAAGGACACTATTTATTCTCTCCTGGCCCACCGCGTCGAGCGCGATCCCCAGGACTTGATCGCCCAGTGGCAGGACCCGGACAGCCGCGCCTGGCACGACGTGACCGCGGGGCAGATGCAGGAGCGGGTTCGCCAGGTCGCCAAGGGGCTTCTGGCCCTGGGCGTGCGCAAGGGATCCATGGTCGTGATTTACTCGGCCACCTGCTATGACTGGGGGGTCACCGACTTCGCATGCGCAGCAATCGGCGCGGTCTCGGTGCCTATCTACGAGACCGATTCGCCTAAGCAGGCCGAGTCGATCGTCAAGGATGTGGACTGCGTCATCGCTTTCGCCGGCGACGCCGAACACGCCCAGGTCCTGGAGCGGCTGCGCGACGACCTGCCTAGCGTCAAGTATGTCTTCAACTTCCAGGCCGAGGGCCTGAACGCCGTGTGCGATTTCGGCCAGTCGGTCACCGACCAGGAACTGGACCAGGCGATCTCCCAGGTGAGCGCCGACGACCTGGCCACAATCGTCTACACCTCGGGCTCCACCGGCAAGTCCAAGGGCGTCATGCTCTCCAGCAGGAACTTCACCCATATCGTGTTCGCGGGCTGGGAGGTCCTCTACCACATGCTGGCGGCCCCCACCAGGCTCATGCTTTTCCTGCCCCTGGCCCATTGCTTCGCCCGGTACATCCAGTACGTGGCGATCGGCGCCCAGGGCGTAGTCGGTTATGTCTCCAACACCCGTCACCTCCTGACGGACCTGCGCTCCTTCCGGCCGACCTACCTGCTGGCCGTGCCCAGGGTCTTCGAGAAGGTGTACAACGCAGCATCCCAGAAGGCCGGCACTGGGCTGACTGGCCGCATTTTCGCTGGTGCTTTCCAACACTTCGTCAACTGGTCCAAGGATGAGCAGGGAGGCCGTGGCCATTCGCTGACCGCGCGTATGCAACACTCCTTCTATATGAAGGCCGTGGGTGGCAGCATTCGTTCGGCCCTGGGCTCGAACTTGAGCTTCCTGGCTTGTGGCGGCGCGCCGATGAACGCCGACCTGGCCCACTTCTTCAACGGGATCGACGGCATCACCTTCATTCAGGGCTATGGCATGACTGAGACCGCCGCCCCTTGCTGCGTCAACTTCGAGGACGCCAATGAAGTGGGCTCCGTCGGCCGGCCGGGCCCCGGCATCGCGGTGCGGTTGAATGATGACGACGAGCTGATGGTCAAAGGCCCCTGCGTGTTCATGGGCTACTATAAGAACCCGCAGATGGACGCCACGGTTAAGGAGCCGGATGGCTGGCTGCACACCGGCGACCTGGCGAGGATCGACGATCATGGCTTCGTCTTCATCACCGGCCGCAAGAAAGACATCATCATCACCGCCGGCGGCAAGAACGTCTCGCCCGCGCCTATGGAGGAGACCATCTGCACCTGCCCGATCGTCTCCCAGGCCGTAGTGGTCGGCGACGGTCGCCCGTTCGTTGGCGCGCTCGTCACCCTGGATGCCGGAATGCTGGGCGCCTGGCTTAAATCCCAGCATTTGGACGAGTCGATGGGGGTGGAGCAGGCCTCGCACAACGATGCGGTGCGGGCTTTCATCCAGCAGTATGTGGACCAGGCCAACAGCGATGTATCCCGGGCCGAGTCAGTGCGCAAGTTCGTCATCCTCGACCAGGACTTCACTGAGGAGGACGGCACGATGACCCCCTCCCTCAAGGTGGTTCGCCCCAAGGTCCTGGAGCACTACGCCGACGTGATCGACCACGTGCTTTACGCTCCCAAGCCCGCAGGCGCCAAGCCCGCCTCGGCGCCAAAGCTGCGCGTCAAGGCGCCCGAGGCGGTGGCTCCTGTGCTCTCCAAGGCCAAGGACAGCGTGAGCGGGTCTCTGGCTACGGTCACCGAACGCCTGCGTGAGGCCAAGGCCGGTGAGCAGGACGAGGCCGAGCCTCGTCAAGACAGCGACAGCGACCAGCATGAAGGGGAGTGAGCGCGGCTGTGACCATCCGAGAGATTCGCGTTGTGCCGGACCCTGTACTCAGAACGCCCTGCGAGCCGATTGAGCGTATCACCCCTGCGGTGCGGCGACTGGTGACCGACTTGGTCGACACCGTCAACGACCCAGGCAGGGCTGGCCTGTCGGCCAACCAAATCGGTGTCAGTCTGAGGGCTTTCTCCTTCAATATCGGTGGCCGCTTGGGCTATGTGATCAATCCGGTCATCGTCGAGACCAGCGGCGATCAGCTGGGCGAGGAGGGCTGCCTGTCCCTGCCCAATCTCTGGTACTCGACTCGCCGCGCCGACTACGCCAAGGTGCGCGGCATCGACCTGGACGGCAAAGAGATCACGTTGGAGGGCCGCGGCATCATGGGGCGTATGCTCCAGCACGAGTGCGACCACCTGGAGGGCCACGTGTACATCGACCGCCTGGAGAAGGACGTGCGCCGCCAAGCCATGCGCCGTCTGCGCGCGCAGAGCTAGGCACGACCGGGGGGTGGGGCGCCCCCCGGTCAGCCGGCCGCTGAATGAGAACCCCTTATGCTATGTTCAAACATGCGCGTCGTGCTATGCTTTCCACGCTGTCACGGGCGGGGAGGGCTGATGTTGACTGAACCCTAACCAGACGCGCGAAATCGCGCCATGCCCGCGACGCCCTGTGTCGGTCGGCCCATCATGGGCTGCATGCAGGTCCGCATGGCCAGGAAAGAACCGACAACGAAAGGCAATACGATGGCACAGATCACTATGAGCGAGATGCTTAAGGCGGGCGTCCACTTCGGTCACCAGACCCGGCGCTGGAACCCCAAGATGAAGCAGTACATCTTGATGGAGCGCAACGGGATCCACATCATCGATCTGTTCAAGACCCTCGACCGGATCGACCAGGCTTATGACTTCATCAAGCAGACCGTGGCCCACAATGGCACCATCCTCTTCGTAGGCACCAAGAAGCAGGCCCAGGAGGCCATCAAAACCCAGGCCACGAGGGTGAACATGCCCTACGTCTGCGAGCGTTGGCTGGGCGGCATGCTGACCAACTTCCAGACCGTCACCAAGCGCGTGGACCGGCTCAAGGAGCTGGAGGAGATGGACTTCTCCGACGTGCATGGCTCCGGCCTGACCAAGAAGGAGCTCCTCCTCCTGAGCCGTGAGAAGGACAAGCTTGAGCGTCAGCTCGGGGGCATCCGCAACATGAACCGCACCCCTTCCGCCCTGTTCGTGGTCGACATCAACAAGGAGGCCTTGGCCGTCGAAGAGGCGCGCAAGCTGAGCATCCCGGTCGTCGCCCTGGTGGACACCAACACCGATCCCGAGAAGGTCAACTACCCGATTCCCGCCAACGACGACGCGATCCGCGGCGTTAACCTGTTGACCACCCTGATGGCGGACGCAGTCGCCGATGGCCTGTTGGAGCGCTCCAACAAAGCTGCTAAGACCGAGGAGGCCAGCGACCAGCCTATGGCCGAATGGGAGAAGGACCTGCTCAAGAGCAAGGACGGGGACGCTCAGGCCCAGTCCGAGCAGGCTGCGCCGAGCGCCCAAGCCGAGCTTGAGCAGCCGGCCGCCGAAGCCGCGCCCCAGGCCTGATAAATTCATTCGGACGCCCCGACCGGTCCGCTGAATCGGCGGGGCGGAGATTAGAGGAGATAAGATGGCAACAATCACTGCTGCACTCATCAAGGGACTGCGCGACCAGACCGGTGCCGGCATGATGGACGTCAAGAAGGCGCTCACCGAAGCCGATGGCGATGTGGATCGGGCCAAGGAGATCATCCGCGCCAAGGGCATCCAGGCCGCCGGTGCCCGCGAAGGCCGCAAGGCCCAGGAAGGCCTGATCGCCTCCACGGTCGTCGATGGAGGGGCCGGTCAAATCGGCTACGCCATCGAGTTGAACTCAGAGACCGACTTCGTGGCCAAGACCCCTCAGTTCGTCGAATTCGGCGACGAGGTCATCGCCGATGTGGCTAAGTCCGGCGCTTCCAACGCTCAGGAAGCCGAGGCAGCGCAATCTAAGGACGGCACGGTCCACGACACGGTCGAGCAGGCAGCGGCACTCTTCCACGAGCACGTGAAGGTCGGGCAGTTCGCCAAGGTCGAAGGCCCTCATGTGGAGGTCTACGCCCACCGCAAGTCCGTCGAGATGCCCCCGTCGATCGTGGCTGTCATCGCCACTGATGAGGCTGGCGCTTCCGTGGCTCACGAGGCAGCCCTCCAGATTTCCGCGATGAGCCCATCCTGGCTGCGTCGCGAGGATGTGCCGGCGGATGTGGTCGAGTCCGAGCGTCGCGTGGCCACTGAGAAGTCCCAGGCCGAAGGCAAGCCCGAGCAGATCATCCCGAAGATCGTCGAAGGACGACTGAACGCCTTCTACAAGGAGAACGTCCTGCTGGAGCAGCAGTACGTCAAGGATCCTTCGAAGACGGTCGGTGACCTCTTCAGGCAGGCCGGTGGCCAGGCTGTCGCCTTTGCCCGGCTGGAGGTAGGCAAGGGCGAGGAGTGACGCGGCGAGTTCGCTCCTGTCATAGACTTTAGGCTCTGAGTCGGAGGAGGAGGGCCGTCCCTTAGCGGGGGCGGCCCTCCTCGCGTACGCGCCCCTTGTCGCTCTGAGACGGTAAACTCTTCTGAGATGGCGGCGCTTGGCGGGCCGTCATGATTCAAGCTAGAAAGGCTTTCTATGACCTGCTCCCAGGCGCAAGACAATGAGGCGGGCGGGGCTCGCAGGGTCCTTCTCAAACTCTCCGGAGAGGCTTTCGGGGGAGGCGCGGTTGGCGTGGACGTCAAAGTCGTCCAGCGAATCGCTCGGGAAATCGTGGCGGCTGTGCGCTCAGGTGTCCAAGTGGCCATCGTCGTGGGTGGCGGCAACTTCTTCCGGGGCGCCGAGCTCAGTCAGGCGGGTATTGAGCGCTCTCGCGGTGATTACATGGGCATGCTCGGCACCGTCATGAACTGCCTGGCCCTCCAGGACTTCCTGGAGCAGGCCGGCCAGGCCACTCGCGTGCAGACTGCCATCACCATGGGGCAAGTGGCCGAACCCTACATCCCCTTGAAGGCCATCCGTCACCTGGAGAAAGGCCGGGTCGTGATTTTCGGCGCCGGCGCGGGTCTGCCTTATTTCTCCACTGACACGGTCTCCATCCAGCGGGCCTTGGAGATTCACTGCTGCCAGGTTCTGATGGGTAAGAACGGGGTGGATGGCGTCTACACGGCGGACCCACGTAAGGACCCGAATGCCAACATGTTCGTACGCTTGAGCTACCAGCGCGCCCTGGTCGACAACCTGGCGGTCATGGATGCCTCGGCCCTGTCGATGGCCCGTGACAACAACATGTCCATACGTGTCTTCGGCCTGGAGGGGGAGGGCAACGTCACCCGCACCCTGGAGGGTGAGCAACTGGGCACGCTGGTGTGCGGTCAGGAGTCCCTGACTCGCTGAGGGAAAAGCCGCAAGAATCGTCAAAGACACAATAAGGAGCGCAACATGGCAACAGTGGTAGACCAGGCCAAGAGCCAGATGGACAAGACCATCGAATCGACTAAGGAGAACTTCTCCGGCATTCGTACCGGGCGGGCCAACCCCTCCCTCCTCAACGGCATCATGGTGGATTACTACGGAGCACCCACGCCGATTAAATCGCTGGCCTCGGTTGCCGTCCCCGAGCCGAGGACCTTGGCGGTCACCCCCTTCGACAGCTCGCAGGCCGCCGCAGTCGAGAAGGCGATACGTGACTCAGAGCTGGGCGTCAACCCGAACCGTGACGGCAATGTCATCAGAATCACCCTTCCTGAGCTGACCGAGGACCGTCGTAAGGATTACGTCAAGATCGCAAAAACCAAGGCGGAGGACGGCAAGGTCGCCCTGCGCAACATACGCCGTAAGACCAAGGAGGGCATTGAGGCCTCCGTCAAGGATGGCGACCTGGGTGAGGATGAGGGCGACCGGCTTCAGAAGGAGCTGGACACGCTGACCAAGCAGATGAGCACTCAGATCGACCAGCTTCTGGAGAGCAAGCAGAAGGAGATTCTGGAGGTCTGACCCCAGCGCCTAAGGCAGGGTCGTCGGTAGCATTGGCGAGAAGGAGACCATGAATCAGTCGCAGGAGCAGGAGGCGGATCAGACCCTCGACTCCATCAATCGGCGTACCGGTCGCAATATGCCTCAGGCCATAGCCACAGGCGTGCTGCTGGTGCTGGTAATCGTGGCCTGTGTCCTGATCAGGCCGGATGCTTTCATGCTGCTCATCGTCTTTTTCATGACCTTGGGCCTATGGGAGCTGCGGGTGGATTTCGCCACGGCCGGCATCGACCTGCCGATTTTGGCCCTCTGGATTTGTTCGGCGGCCACCATGCTGGCCATGTTCTATAGCAGCGACCACGTGGCCGCCATGATCATCGGGGTCCTCTTGACCGCTGTGATAGTCACGATTGGCTCAGGCTTGCGCGGCCGGGCCAGTCGTCGGCTTGAGCGGGCGGTCCTGGGCAAGCGCGAACAGGCCGACCTGCCCAAGCGCCCCGGAGAGGACGGCTTCGGAAGGGATGCTGCTGCAGGTCTGGGCCCGCATGAGCGAGGAAGCCGCTACATTAACGCCAGCGTGGCGTTGTTGACCGTGGTCTACATCACTTTCCTGGCTTGCTTGATTGTGCTGCCAACGACTTTCGGGCATCCAGTTGCCCACGCCATGATGGCGGTCTTCCTGCCGGCTGTCAGTGACATCGGCGGTCTCTTTTTCGGGGCCTGGTTAGGCAAACACAAGCTTTCCCCACGGATTTCGCCGAAGAAATCCTGGGAGGGGTTGGGCGGCTCCATGCTCTTGTGCGCCGTCGCCTCATGCGCCATCTTCGCTTGCACCTTCCCGAGCCGGACCTGGTCGCAGCTCTGGTTCCCTGCCATCTGCCTAGGCGCCATGGTAGGTGTCACAGGCACCTTCGGCGATCTGAGCGCCTCCCTGATCAAGCGTGATTTGGGCATCAAGGATATGGGTCATCTCTTGAAAGGGCATGGGGGAGTGCTGGACCGGGTCGATTCGATTCTGATGTCCGCCCCCTTCATCGCTGCTTTCCTCTGGATTACCGGCCTGTAGGGCCGGCATCCCCTCCTGGCTGCCGTCCATCGCCGCACACGGTCTGGGGTATTTGACCGCCGGAGACCAGTGACGACGGAAACGAACGGCGGTGCGTCTCCTATCGTCCGGAAACTCCCGGTGTGACCGCGAAGAACGCCTTCATAGGGCGCCAGGGCGTCGGGGAAAGCCTTCCCGAGTGGATTTTACGGTACGACCACCTAGTTTCTTCGCCATCCTGAACGGTTACGGAATATGCCGGCGCATGAACAGCCTTACCCACAACCGCAGGCCTTTCGAAGACGGTTAGGACGTCATCTCTTTCATCGTAGTCAGGGAGCCGCCTAACGTATCTACACTGTGACCCCGACCCCTCTTGGACGCCTTCTAGGAAGATGAGATTGGCCTTCCATAAGGCCTCTCCGCTCCACATTGCGCCCCTGGTCTGTGCCGTGGCGTCGTGGTCTATAGGCCTGGGGGCTGTTGCCTGTAGGATTGCCCGGGTGGACGCATGACGCCCGGTTTCGCCGCAGCTTGCGGTGTCCGTGGAGGCGTGCAGTTGGCCGAGCGGGTGAGGAATCGTTCAAAGGATGGTGCAGATGCCCGGTGTGGATCAGACAGGTGAACAGCCGGAGACAGGACTGACGCCGGGCGCCGAGCGAGGGGATTTCCGGGACGTGCTGGCGCCCAATCATGCTCGGAGGGGCAAGCCGCCCCTGCACTTGGCGGACATGACGGACGAGCAGCGCATCGAAGCCGCGAAGGAGCTGGGCCTGCCGCGTTTCCGCGTTCGGCAGCTCGCCAACCACTACTTCAATCATTTGAGCACTAATCCCGCCGATTTCACCGACTTTCCAGCGGCTGCGCGTGACGATGCGGCCAGAAGGTTCTTCCCAGAGTTGATCACCCCGGTCACCAGTCAGGTGGCCGACCAGGGCATGACCGTCAAGACCCTGTGGAGACTGTTTGACGGCTCCAGCATCGAATCGGTCCTGATGCGCTACCCCAAGCGGGTCACCCTATGCATCTCCAGCCAGGTGGGATGCGGAATGGGTTGCCCCTTCTGCGCGACCGGGCAGTTGGGATTGACGCGCAATATGTCTACCGGCGAGATTCTGGAGCAAGTGAGGGCCGCGGCGGCGGCTGCGCGTGACGGCAAGCTCACTAGAGGGCCAGCCCGTCTGTCCAACGTCGTCTTCATGGGCATGGGGGAGCCTATGGGCAACTACCGCTCGGTTCTGGCAGCGATCCGGCAGATCAGCGCCCTGCCCCCGGAGGGTTTCGGCATCTCAGCGCGAAACATCACAGTCTCAACGGTCGGCGTGGTCCCCGGCATGCGCAAACTGGCCCAGGAGGGGATTCCCGTACGGCTGGCCCTCTCCCTGCACGCACCCTCGGACGAGCTGCGCGATGAGCTGGTGCCGATGAACCGTCGGTTTAACACCACGCAAGTGCTCGATGCCGCCCATGACTACTATTTGGCTTCCAAGCGTCGGGTCAGCATCGAATACGCCCTGATGAAGGGGATTAACGACCAGGCCGAACATGCCCGGCTCCTCGCCAAACGCCTCAACCATTACGGCGACGACTGGGCCCACGTCAACCCCATACCCCTGAACCCAATCGAGGGATCGCGATGGACTGCTTCCAAGCCCGAGGATGAGCGTCGTTTCCTTGAAATCCTCCACTCGGCGGGTATCGCGGCCACTCTGCGTGACACCCGAGGCTCGGATATTGATGGGGCCTGCGGGCAGCTGGCCGCTAAGGCAGGCCAAGCGTCCGGCCAATCGAGTGAACCGAGCGCGTCGGGTACACCGCGGACCGACAGTTCACCCGTTGCTGCTTCGGTTGCCCGCAAGGCCTAGGATGGGAACCATGACGACCTTCGCTTACATCCCCTCTCCGCCGGTCTCCACTTTCTCCATCGGCTCCTTTCCCATTCACTACTATGCGCTGACAATGATCGCCGCCATCGCGGCCGCCGCCTGCATAGCCGGGGCGCGCTGGAAGAAGATGGGCGGCAACTACGACCAAATTCTCGACATCACAATCTGCGCGGTGCCAGCGGGCATTGTGGGCGCCCGCTTGTACCACGTGATTACCACGCCCGAACGTTTTTTCGGTCCCCAAGGCAACTGGGTGAATATCTTTAACCTGCGCCAGGGTGGCTTAGGCATTTGGGGGGCGGTCCTCCTGGGTGGCCTAGCGGCTTGGGCCTGGTGCCGGCACAAGCATTACCCAGCGGCCCTCCTATGCGACGCCGCTGCTCCCGCCCTGCTAGTAGCCCAAGCCATTGGGCGTTTGGGCAACTGGTTCAACCAGGAGCTTTACGGAGCTCCAACCACCCTGCCTTGGGGGCTCAAGCTCAACGAGACAGGCAACTCGATCGGCTCCCAGGAGCAGTGCTACGACGGCGCCACTTGCCCGACCGGTACTCTCTTCCACCCCACGTTCCTCTATGAGATGATTTGGAACCTGATTGGGGCCGCCCTCCTGATTTGGATTGGGCACAAGGCCTTCCGCCAGCTCAAGGCTGGAGCCCTGTTCACCCTCTACATCATGTGGTACACGGCCGGTCGCACTTGGATCGAGTACCTGCGCATCGATTTCGCGCACGAGATTCTCGGCCTGCGGGTCAACGTGTGGGTCTCGATCCTGGTGTTCATCTGCGGAGCGGTCGCCTTCGCGATGGTCAACAGGAGGGGCAAACCGGTGGATCTCCTGTCCGAGAAGCTCCGAACCATCACCGAATTGGAGGAGCGTCGCGCGGTCGTTCACTCCGCATAAGATGGAAAATATGAGCATCCAGATAGCACCCAGCATCCTGTCGGCAGACTTCGTCAACTTGGAACGCGACTTGAAAGCGATTTCCAGTGCGGACCTGGTACATGTCGACGTCATGGACCACCACTTCGTACCTAACCTGACCTTGGGCGAGCCGATCGTGGAGCGTATATGCCAGGTGAGCGACCTTCCGGTCGACGTCCACCTGATGATCGAGGACCCGGACCGTTGGGCCCCGGAGTTCGCCAAACTGGGCGCGGCTTCGGTCACCTTCCATATGGGCGCCACGCATGCTCCGGTCCGCCTGGCCCGTCAGCTGCGGGAGATGGGCGTCAAAGCCTGTTTCGCGGTGCGACCGGCCGAGCCTGTGGAACCTCTGTTCGACATCCTGGATGAGTTCGACATGATTCTGGTCATGACTGTAGAGCCTGGTTTCGGGGGCCAGAAATTCCTCTCCAACCAAATGGGCAAGGTCCGCCGTCTGCGTGACCGGATCACCGAGCTGGGCCTGCCTACGCGCATCCAGGTGGACGGCGGTGTGAGCGTTACGACCGCTCCTGTGGTCGCCCAAGCCGGGGCCGATGTGCTGGTGGCTGGATCCGCGGTCTACGGAGCCCAGGACCGGGCCCAGGCGATTGACTCGATTCGTCGGGCCGCGCAGGGCGCTTACCGCTCCTGACGGGTGGCCAGGACCTTTCATGGCAGAGTCCGAGCCAGTGAGGAGCCGGCGATGAGTCACCCGATTATCGAGCGTTTTTCGCGCAGCAAGTACAGTCCCGACCCGCGTGACGTGATTTGGACTGTGCCCAACGTCATCTCTTTCCTACGCATTCTCTCCATCCCGGTCATCGCCTACCTGGTGGCCAGGCGCCATCTGATTATCGCCTTGGTCGTCTTGTTGGTCTCCGCCCTTTCCGACGGGGTGGACGGCATCATCGCCCGTCGTTTCAACCAGGTCTCCAAGCTTGGCCAAATCCTGGATCCGATAGCGGACCGGCTGCTGATCCTGTGCTCCGTCCTCGCGCTGTCCATAGCGAACATCCTGCCCTGGTGGCTCTTGATTCTGGTGGGGCTGCGCGACGTGCTGATGGGCCTGCAGGTCCTGCTCCTGGCCCAGCACGATTACGGCCCCTTGCCGGTCCACTTCGCAGGCAAAACCGGGACGGCCGTGCTCATGCTGGCCATACCCGCCTTGATTCTCGCGGATGCCTGGCGGACCCACTTCTTCCAAGTCCTCCACCTGGTGGCCTTGGGCGCGGTGATTTGGGGGGTCGGCCTGTATTGGTTGGCTGGCCTGATATACGCTCGTCAGGGATTCGGCTTGCTGAAGGAGGATAGCCGGTCATGAGTGAGCCCAGCCCGCAGCGAGCCTCCTTCCAAGTGCCGCCCGAGCGGGCCCTCATTCATCGCCGTGCCGTTTTCTCTAAGGCCACGGCCCGTATCGGCTCCCACTTTGTTGAGGAAGACGAGACCGCCAGACCGGCACCAGGGCGTAAGCGTCAGCTCCAAGATGAATCTTTGCGCCTGATTGATGACTTGACCAACCGACCTATGGATCCACTGTTCGAGGATGCCAGGTTGACGCCTCGGCCAAGCCGTTCCTCCCTCGCTCTGTGGGTCAACCGGGTCGTCGTCTTCCTGATTTGCGCGGCCGTTGGCCTGGGGGTGGCGTCGGTGGTCCAGGTCCTGCATAGGGACCCTCGGCAGAAGGTCCGGGAGAAGCTTATTTCTCAGATTCAGGACGTATCCCAACGTTCCGACAACTTATCGGGCCAAATCGACGGTCTGCGCGGTCAAATCGACCAGCTTTCGGCCAAAGTCGGCGCTGGGGGAGCGGCAGGGAACGGGTCGGCCAGTGATATTCTCAACGGATCGGTGGCCGTGCACGGACCAGGTGTCACCATGACCTTGTCCAACCCCCTTTCCAGCAAAGACAATGACAAGGGCGATCAAACCAAGGTGGTCACCGACTCGGACCTCCAATGGTTCACCACCCAGCTGTGGTCAGCGGGGGCCGAGGCCATCGCGATCAACGGCCACAGAATCGGCGCCCAGACCTCCATCCGCCTGGCGGGCCAAACGGTCTTGATAGGGACCGACTCGGTCCAAAGCCCCTACCGTATAGAGGCCATCGGCGATTCGCGCGCTCTGAAGTCCCATTTCGACGAGGGGGATCAGCGCGATTACTTGTCCAAACTACGCGCAGCTAACATCACACTCCAGGTTTCATCCGCCAGGGATATTACACTGAAGGGAGCGGGGGTGCCAGATTTGCAATACGCGAGGAAGGGCAGGTAACAGTCATGGCCGCAATTCTAGGATTGATTGTCGGCATCGTAGCCGGCGTCTTCCTGCAGCCGGACATACCGGTGACCCTCCAGCCCTACCTGCCAATCATGGTCGTGGCCGCCTTGGACGCCCTGCTGGGCGCGGCCCGATCCTACTTTGAACGCTCCTTCTCCGACCGCGTCTTCGTCGTCTCCTTCTTCTCGAATGTGATTACGGCCACCCTCCTTGTCTTCCTGGGCAATCAGCTGGGTGTCGGCTCCCAGCTTTCCACAGCGGTCATCGTGGTCCTGGGCATCCGCATCTTCTCCAATGTCTCCGCCATCCGGCGCTTCATTTTCAAGGGCTGAGCGCCGATGAAATTCAACCTCGCCAAACGCCCGGGACGTACGCCCCCTAGCATCCCACCCGGAGCCCCTCCGGCGCCAGGCCGGTTCAGTTGGAGAAAAGGCGATGACACACGCACCGGTTCCTTCCCAGTTGTGCGTCGTAAGCCCCCGCGCGCCCTGGGGTCAAGGGCCACACGGGTCAAGGTTCTGACCAGTCTGCTGGTTGCCTTCCTCTGCGCCTTGCTGGGTTTCGGCTACGCCGTCCAGGTGCACAACACCAAATCCACTTATGAGGGATTGAGCGAGGACGAGCTGGTGCGTCTCCTGGACGAGACCAGCACCCAAGTCGACAAGCTGGAGGAGCGCAAAAGCCAGTTGGGCGAGCAACTGCGGTCCATTCAATCCGCGGCGGACAAGCAGCAGGAGGCCGCTCGAATCGCCAAGCAGAACGAGACCGCCTCCGGCATTCTGGCCGGTCACCTGCCCGCAGAGGGCAAGGGGGTCGAGATTTCAATCCAGGAGGGGAACGACCGGGTGGACGCCTCCACCATGTTCACCTTGATTGAAGAGCTACGCAACGCCGGCGCCGAAGTGATCGCCCTCAATGGCGTGCGCGTAGTCACGTCCACCTACGTGAAGGACAGCAAGGATGGGGTCGTCTGCGACGGCCACAATCTGACCGCGCCTTACCGTATCCAGTTCCATGCGCAGGTATCAGTTACCCAGTCTAACAGTGTCAGAATTGACCAGATACGGCAACCGCAGCACTATCAGTACGCTCAAACGGTACAATAGGTCTTTATGACAGAACCGATTCCCACCGCGGGCGAAACAACCATCATCGGCATGCCCGCACTGCACGTACCCGTTACTTCGACCGGTGACCGACCGCTCACCCAAGAGGACCTGGACACCATCTCCCGACTGGGTCCGGGCACGGCCCTCCTGATTTCGACGCGCGGCGCCGTCTCCGGCTCACGCTACCTGCTCGACGAAGACCAGGTCAGCGTAGGTCGAGACCCTAAGGCCGACATCCTCCTTGACGACTCCACGGTCTCACGCTCCCATGCCGTGTTCGACCGTTCACCAGAGGGCTATACGGTCCGCGACGCCGGCAGCCTGAACGGCACGTACGTCAACCGCCAGCGGGTTGATCAAGCTTTGCTGCATAATGGCGATGAAATTATGGTAGGCAAGTTCCGCTTGGTCTATTTCACCCGATCAGCGATTGTCGGTTAGCGGGGGAGGGGTTCGCCCCCCCCCATCACAAGTGATTTGTAGGCGTTTCAGGGGGATTGAACTTCCGATTGGTTCCTGCTTCTCATTTTCGCTTACACTGGATTCATCTAGGGGAGTAGGCACTCACGAAGGAAGAAGAGTGATGAGCGTTAAGAGGGGAACAAGCGCGCCGAACGGAACCGGGCAGGAGAGGGTTCAAGCTATCCAGGGCGAACTGTTCGCCGCCACCGGCGACGAGCCCGTCACACGGGGCTACCGGGGTTCGGTCGCCTCTGAGGTGGCTGGAATCACCTATAGGCAGCTGGACTACTGGGCGCGTAAGGGAATCATGGAGCCTTCAATCACTCAGTCCCACGGCTCGGGTTCCCGGCGTCTGTACTCCTTTAAGGACATCGTGATTCTGGCCGTCCTTAAGCACTTGCTCGACATAGGCGTAGTGCTGCCGAATGCGACCGTGGCTGTCGGCTTCCTTTCCCGCAAATCCACCCAAAGCTTGGAGGACGTCACCATCGTCTGTGATGGTGAGTCGGTCGAGGATTGCCAGAGTTCCGAGCAACTATTCGAAATCATGACCTCCGGCAAAGCGGTCTTTGCAATGGCGGTAGGCTCAATCTGGCGGCAGGTTCGCGATGACCTGGTCGACAAGGATTATGTGGACCTTGACGAGGATTCCGTCTTCCAAGGGAAGCTGCGCAGGCCACTGGAAGAGATGGCGATTGAACGTTTGCGCCAGCGTATCGAGCTCCAGCAGGCCGAGCGCCGTGAGTACGCGCCGCTGCGCCTCGCATGAGCCCAACCCATATGCGGTTGTTCCTGGCGGAGCATTTTCGTCTGGGCGGTTGATCACTTGTTCATTTGATGACTAACCCATGAGTGCCTTACGAAGGGGAGAAGCGCAATAGCGGATCGCATCCTACGGTGGTTCGCACTGATTGCTAATTTGACATAACGTACATTATCGGCTTTTAGGGTTTTGCTAGAATCGGAGGCTCGGGAGCGCCGCTTGCTTGGTCTGTGCTCAACGAGCAAATCCATGACAACTGCTGCGTTCAAACCTTGGCGGTCGCCGGCAGGAAGTATTCCTCAACCGCTTGAGCAAGATCGTGCACGTGCTCGATGACTCGGTAACAGCCGTGCTCAGCTAACTCGCCGGCCTCGGCGTAGCCCCAACCGCATCCAAGGCAGTCAAGCCCGACAGCGTGGGCCCCGTCAGCGTCCGTCCACCGGTCGCCGACCATCAACGCCTGGTCGCCGGCCTCTGGGTTGAATCCTAATGAATCGAATCCATAACTGATGACTTGATCCTTGCGAACCCTGGATGAATCCTGGGAAGCCCCGAATACGTCATCTAGGAGTGGCTCCAGTCCGAAATGCCCGCAGATGGACTTAGCCTGCGCCTCGGGTTTGCATGTGGCTACAGACAGGTGGAAGCCCGCTCGGCGCAGGGCCCGTAGCTGATCCGGCACGTCCGGAAACACGGAGTTGCACAGGGTGCCCGTTACTAGGCGGCCAGAGCCTGAAGGGTCCTCGAAGATCGCCCTGTCGGTGTAATAACTGCGGTAGATGCTCACCGCGCGCCCAATGAGCGACTCGTCGACATGGTTGCGGCGCAGGGATGCAGGAATCGATGGACCGATGAAGCGTCTGAGCTCGGCCTGCGAAGGAACCGGCAGACCCAAGTCCTCGAAAGTCTTCACCACCGACGCGATGATGCCCGGATGGGATGCCGTCAGCGTGCCATCCAGATCCAGAAGCACTATGGTTCGGGCGTGCTCGCCTATTTGTCCTTCCGAGGCCATTGAGAGCTTCCCGCCTTCACTCGTAGTCAGGGAACCAGCCTTCACGGCGCATCTTCAGACGCTTATCGAGCAGGACCTTGAGCTCATCCTCGGATCGGCGCTCCATCAACATGTCCCAGTGCGTGCGGGTGGGCTTGCCGGTATGGTTGACTTCGGTCTCGTCCTCCCCCTCACGGCGGGCGATCTGCCCGCAGCGGCACTCCCACTCGTCAGGCACTTCGGCACCTTCAGCTAAGGGCAGAATCGTCCGGTGCCCCTTGGGGCAGACATAGGCCACCTCGCGGCGGGGCGCAAAGTCCACATTGTCGTCGGACTCCAACGATTTAGCGCCAATACTCATACCGCGAAGACTGCGTTCGGCCATGCTTCCTCCATGTATAGGGCTTCCAGGGACAATACCACTCCCAAACTACAAAACAGCTCGGACCTCGCTCTTATTCCCATCCCGGCGGGTCGGGGCGTTCAATCTACACCTGTATAGGCAACGATCCCACGGTTTACCGCTTGCACCGCGCGGCGGGCCGTCTGAGCGATCCCCCTCGAGTGAGGCTCCAAATAGGGCTCAACCTGGATGATTTGGGTGAGTACGTCAGACAGGCGCTTGGCGTTACGCACGAAATCGCCCGCGGTCAAGTCGCTGCCCTGAAGGATCCGGGCCAGACTCTCTCCCCCGGCCCACTCGTATATGACGCCAGCCAAGCCGAAGTCCAATTCCGGTAGTTCGGTGGCTAGACCAGCCTCATCACAGGCGTCCGCCACTTGCTTCCAGATGCCCTCCATGTCGGCGGCCGCGGCCGCTAGACGCCCCTCTGGCTCACCTGGGTAGCGGCCCAGCTCCCTGGTCAGCCCTCCCCCACGGGACTCGTAGACCAGGGCCGACAGCGCGGCGGCCAATTCGCGTGGCTCCAGCTCATCCAAGGCACCGGACAGGAGTGTCTGCGCCAGGACCAAGTCCTGCTCGCTGTAGATTCGACGCAGGAGCTGCCCACTCTGGGTCAGTCGGTAATCATTGCGCCAACTGGCTTCGCCTTCAGCGCCCACCCGGTGTTCGACCTGCCTCAAGTAACCCATGCGTTGTAGGATCTGGCAGATTCTGTCAAATTGGCGGGCCACTGATCCCGTGCGCGAAGCATAGCGGTCTTTGGCCAAACCGAGTTCGCGCCGCTCCCGCAGCCAGCGGCGCGTCCACTTCAGGTGGTCCTGGAGGTGGGGGCATCCGCGGCATGGATGCTCGCGTTCAGCCTCTTTGAGCTCATTGATCTTGCGGTCCACCGCGGCGAAGGCCTCGCGCCGCTCCAAATCAGAGGCGAACACCTGGCGTTTCAGGGCGCGTCTGCCTTTCTTCTGTACGCACGACAGGCCAGCCCGGATCAGGGCGAAGTCGGTGACATCGCCGTAGTCGCAGTGAGCGGCCTGTTCGTAGCCCTCCATCGCTTCCTTGAGCTTACGGATTTGCACCTTCAACTCGGAGGCTGATTCATTCGCCTCCCACTGGGCGAAGGAGTGGGCCAAGGTTGTACGGGCCGTCTCATAGTCGCTCGAGTTGAGCAGGTTGACCGCCATGTTGAAGGTAGGGCGGAAGGAGGAGTGCAGGGGGTAGACGCGCTTGCTCGACAGGGAGGCCATGGTCTCCGGCTTGAACCCTTGATGGTCCACAACGATCGCATGGCCTATCGAGTCGATCCCCCGTCGCCCCGCGCGCCCGGTCAGTTGGGTGAACTCCCCTGGCGTCAACGCCACATGGCCTGTACCGTCATATTTCTCCAGCTTTTCCACGACCACGCAACGGGCAGGCATGTTGATGCCCAGGGCCAGGGTTTCCGTGGCGAACACCGCCTTGACCAAGCCCAGCTCGAAGAGGCGCTCGACGACCTGGCGGAAGAGCGTGATCACCCCTGCGTGGTGCGCTGCTATCCCCTGCTCCAGGGCGAACCGGAACTGCGAGTAGCCCAGGGCCTTTAAATCAGCATGGCTCAGCTGCCCTTCGACCATGCCGTCCACAATTCGGCGAATGCGCAGGGCTTCCTCGTCGGTGGTCAGTTTGAGGCCAGCGTCCAGGCACTGCCTGACCGCATCGTCGCAACCGTTGCGTGAGAAGATGAAATAGATGCCTGGCAGCATCCCCAGGTAGTCCAATTCATCAACGACCGCCCAGCGGCGGGGTGTATGCCGGTTCGGCTGCCTGACGGACTCCGCCCCTCGGCGTCCCTGGCCACCCCGCCTCCGCCCGGGTCGTTCGCTCCGGCGGGAGCGCAGGGCCAGGTCGTCCAACTGCGAGAGGCGCGAAACCAGGCGGGGGTTGATTTTCGCGCTCTGCTTGCCGGACTTGTCTCGCCGGTAGAGATCAATGACCTCAGGTTCGGTGCGCTCGTCCTCCTGCACGATGACGTGCTGCTCCAGGGGCACCGGGCGTCGCTCCGAGACCACCAGTTGTGTCTTGCCCCGTACCGAGGCGATCCATGAGGAGAAGTCCTCCACGTTCGAGACCGTGGCGGACAGGCCGACCACTTTGACAGTGCGCGGCAGATGGATGATGACTTCCTCCCAGACTGGTCCCCGGAAACGGTCGGCCAGGTAATGGACCTCATCCAAGACGACATAGCGCAGGGCGTTCAGCGTGGTCGAGCACTCGTAGAGCATGTTGCGCAAGACCTCGGTGGTCATCACCACGATGTCGGCCTCGGAGTTGATGGAGGTGTCTCCCGTGAGCAGCCCCACCTTGTCCTCGCCGTACAAATCCACCAAATCGTGGTATTTCTGATTGCTCAACGCTTTGATGGGCGTCGTGTAGAAGGCCTTGACGTTCTGCTCTTGGGCCAGGTGGACCGCGAAATCCGCGATGATGGTTTTACCGGCGCCAGTAGGCGCAGCCACCAATACATTATTGCCGGCCTCCAAAGCGTCGATGGCCTCAATCTGGAAGTCGTCCAAGTCAAAGGACAATCCGGCGGCGAACCGCCCGGCGGCGCTGGCGGCCCGATGCTGCCGGGCCTTGAACTGCGCGTAGCGGTTAGCTGGGTCCTGACCGCTTTCTTGCTCTGGGCGCTTGCGTGTTCGGCCGCGCCCCCGCACGGCCCCACTGTCAGCGTAACCAGTTCCGTCCGTCGCGGGAGCGGCGTGAACATGACGTGACATCGGGCTCTCTCCCCCACACCATTAGTTGGACTTGAAATGCCTGTATCACTGTATACAGACCCCCTACCCAACCGCCTAGTCGTTAAAGGTTTGCCATGACTTCCAAGTATCGTTGTGGCGCTCGCGGGCCGCCTCTTTGCGCTCCAGAACCTTGGCGTGGGCGCTTGCGTAGCGATCCGCTGAAGTCGACAAGGGTTCGGTGAAAGCTGGGTCTTGCTCGGGGCGCTCCGGGGCCTGCAGACGGGAGGGGCCCAGGCGCTGGCTGCTGGCGGCGACGAGCGAACCCACAACATGGGCCGCTGATCGCGCACGGCGGAAAACGTAAATTCCACCAGAGACCAGCATGACGATCATCAGGATCACTATGGCCAGCCAAATCCACCAGGGCATCGTTTCCTCCTTCAAGGAATCAGGAGCCGGGAGCTGCGCTCGCCCAGCCCGGGGGTCAGTCCTGCGGTTCAGGCACGACGGCGGAGAGCGAAAGCTCGCGTTGCGCACGTGCCAGAATCATCTTACGCAGGGTCTGGGGGGCCACGGCCGTAATATGCCGGGCGTGCGCAATGCAGAAAGCGACGAACCAGGAGTCCGAAGAGACGATCAAGTGAACCTTCTGGCCCTGGCCGCAGGTTTCGACTGTGGCGCCGGACAGTGATTTGATGTAGGGCAGGTCGGTTGCGTCAGTGATGAAGACCGCTGGCGTGCCGTTGTCGAAGCTCCACCTGCGCAGTTCGGAGACTGGCACATCCGGGAATTCGACCTTGTGTTTTGGCGTCACCAGCTCCGCGTGCTCGACCCGCGAGAGCCTGAGGACCTGCCACTGCCGGTCGCGGCCGGTACCCTGCTTGAGCCGGGGACGGGTCTTTCCGGCCTTGCCATCAGCGCTTGGGTAGGCGTCCTTTTCCGCTGTGGTCCCTTCCGCGGCGTCGCCGATGTCGGTCCAGACCGCAGCGTAATACAGGCCTTCATCGACGAAGATTTTCGCCGGGGCCACTACTTTGCGCCGTATGCGCCCCGCACCGTCGGTGTACTCCATGTCAAGCAGGGAATCGGTCTTAATGGCTCTTTGGACCAGTGAGAAGCTTGGTGGCTCAGTCTCGTAGCCGGTCAGTGAGAGCCAGGGGGTCTCCCCCGGTCCCACGTGCTTGCGCAGGCGCTGGTAAAGGGCCTCGGCCTGCTGGCGGGAGCGTTCTGGCAGCAGTGGCGAATGGGCCAGGTAGTTCAGTGAGGCGGTCAACATGCTCAAATACTGCGGGGAGATGCCAGCCAGACGCTCTAAGCCCAGGGAGTTGGTCGCCGAAACGACGCCTGCCTCGTCCAACAGGGTCCAGTCAATGTCAAAGAACTGGGATCCCGCCATCTCGCCGTCGTCCGAGACGGTGGTCAGGGTGTTGATATCCTGGTGGATGGTGTTAATGGATTTCTTAAGTTCCTCGGGTCCGCTGGCCTTGCCGATGAAGCGCTCGGCTAGCTCTGCCAACGAGAACTCCTCGCCTAAGTGGGCGGAGAGGAAGAGCATAAGCCTCAGGCGACGGTCCACTTCGGAGCCGGTCTGGAAAGCGGAGGAGGATTTGCGGGGGCGCGGCTGTCCATCGCCTTCGCCCTCGGCCTCCTCCGCTGCCTGCTGGAGCCGGCTGATGGCTGGGGTCACCACCGTGGCCGCCGTATCGCCGATGGACTCGTCGGCGAGCTCGAAATTGGTCGCCGCGTGCAGCCTGCGGCGGAAGGCGTCCACTGCCTCCTGGGGGCTGACGATGGTGGCACCGGGGTGCTCCAGGACGAACATGGCCAAATCATCCGAGTCGGTGTAGGCTACGTTCAGCTTCTCGCCATCCACATCTATCGTGGCCGCGAACCGCCTGGAGTCGATGACCTTGACCAGCGAGTCCGGGAGATGCTGGGTGCCCAGACCAGGTGCGATTGAATCCAAGCCTAGGCCAGGAATCGGCACCTGAGGCACGCGGGGTGTGGTCCTCGAGACTGGGCGCGCCGGCTGTGAGGCTTCTTGCGACATGGCGATTGAGCGGGCCAGGTAGTTGGCCGCAGCCAGGACAGGCAGGTCCTCTTGGTCGAACTGCATGCGGATTCGGGGCTCATCGCCCAGCTGAAGCCGGTAGGAGGCGAAGTCCTGGCCCTCGGATTTGGACGAGTACTCGGGCTGGCGGGATTCGATGGCGATGCCCATCGCGGCCAGCTTGGCCCGGTCCCTCTGGAACTGCTTGGCGAAGGCTGCTTTAGCGGCCTGATCGGCCAGCTCCCCGTAGGAGTCGGCATAGGCCTTGACCCGCTGAGCGATCTGCCGGGAAGTGAGCCATTGGGGGAAAGCGGATGACAATACGGCGAGGACATCTAGCTCGTGCTTGCCCCACTTATCCGAGAATCGCCGTCTGCCGTTCATTCCCTCTGCCATCAGTCCTCGCGTATCATTAATATGTTGTTGAAGGTGTGCGTGCAATTGCACGCACACCTTCTATCATAGGTTCTTTTACACGCTGTGAAAACCGGAATGTTCAAATCGGTCTGTCTTTTCGTGTCTAGCTGACCGCGTGTTCATCAGTCGGGCGGAGCGCCTAGATCCAGTCGTCCGGTTCCACCCCTTGCGGCCCGATGAACTGCCCATTGGGCACGTATGAGGGCCGCCCTGGGTCCTCTAACTTCGCGTCCGAGTACAAGGTGACGTCGCGCCCGAAAGTCCAGTCGCCTTGAATGGACACCGATTGGGCCGCGGCCAGCGCCGGCACACCGTAGGGGAAACGCTCGTTGAAGTCCGAGATGTTGCGGTAGTAGCGCTGGTCCAGCTGCACATTGGGGAAGATGTAGTTGCCGTCCTCCATTTCGTAAGAGTCGGTTAAGTGGAAACGGTCCGAACGCATGATGAACAAGTCGCTGGTGGTTTTGACTGGCAGGAAGCGCATACGATCGACTTTCACGCAGGTGGCTCCCTCGAAGAGCGAGGCGGCTGCCCCCATCGCGGTCTCCAGCTGGATGACGGCCGGTGTGGACGGATCGGCTGGGTCCACGGTCTTCTTGTTGATGATGACCGGCAGGGGCAGGATCCCCTGGTGCTCCTCCAGCTTGGCCTTGAGCGCGTCCACCCGCACCCAGATGCTGTTGGTGTTGAAGTAGGGGTGCTTGCGGATGCTCATGGCCGAAGCCTTGTCCCGTGGGTCGACCTGGGTCATCTCCCTGAGCAGCAGGCGGCCGCTCTTCTTGTCAACCACCAGGTGGCCACCCTTCCTGTCGGCTTCCGTGCGCTGGGCCACCTCGACCATGAAGGGCGAACCGGACTGGGCGAAGTGACCGGCCAGGGTGCGGGAGGGGCGGGCGCCTAGGTTGTCGGAATTGGAGATGAAGAGGTACTCGATGCCCTGGGCCTGAAGGGTGTCAAGCAGGCCGGACTCCCAAATCGTGGAGAAAAGGTCACCATGCCCCGGCGGGCACCATTCCAACTCCGGGTTGTCCGGGTATGACACAGGCTCGCCGGTCGCCAGGTCTATCTTGGGCTCGCTGTGCTGGATGATTTCGATGGGGACCTCGCTTTGCGCGAAGTTCTTGTTGCGGTGCACCACCCGTAGGGTGTCCGCGGAGGTGCGGAAGGAGTTCATCAGCGTCAACGGCAGTGGCACGTCCAACCGTTTGCGGGCCGTGATGACCTGGCCCAGGATGATGTCGAGGAAACGCATTTGCCGGGCTTTGTGCCGGCGCACGGGCAACAACGACTTGGCCTTCTCCAAGCCCATGGAAGTGCCCAGTCCCCCGTTCAGTTTGAGGAAAGCGGCTTTGGAGAATGCCTCCAAAGCGAAGTCCATGTCCATGGATTCGCGCACTTGTTTAAAGGTCGGCACGTCTTTGAGCGGAGTCACATCATGCTCGCGGATGCAGTGGTCCACATCCCCGTCGCTCCAGGTCTTATACATGTGTTCGAATTGCGCAATAGCCACGTCGCTCATCTGCTTATCGTGCATCTTCGCGCGGCAGTGTTCTAATGCCTTGGAATCCATCAGTCTCCTCCCTTGCGTTAGGACCAGTGTAATCGATGGTCATGCGGACGGCCAAAGGCGGTGGATGCAAGTGGGATAAGCTAACTGCCTGACGCGCCGAGCGATTGGCAAGACCTACCCTGTGTGCTACAGTTTTTCTTCGGTGCTTGTAGCACTGTTCGGGCCGTAGCGCAGTTTGGTAGCGCACTTGACTGGGGGTCAAGGGGTCGCGGGTTCAAATCCCGCCGGCCCGACGAGATAGCAAAATTCCAAGGCTTTCGGGCCTTGGAATTTTTCGTATGCCACCAATCGGGGTCTACGGGAGCTGAACGTGTTGTTTTAGGGTTTGGGTATGTGCCTGGTTGCGCGTCCATCGGATCCTGCTGTTGGGTGTCTGACGGGTGTGTCGAACTCGTTCCGATTGATGGCGGGACCGTAGTTGTCGGGCCCGTCCGTCTGCTGTCCGGTCCTTTGTTCCCATGCCGATTGCGGCTGGTGGTGCTTGTCCCTGATCAGGCTGGTGGGGTCGGGGTCGGCGCCTCTCATGTGGCATCGCCGTTCGCGGGCACGTCCCATGTGCCCCTCGGGCTGGCCGTGGCGGTTGCAGGAGGGTGCGTTTGATCAGGCAGTTGGGGCCACCCTCCAGCCGGTTGGCGGCGTTCCACTGGGCACTTTCGGTCGGGCCGGGTTCCAGGAAGGCGAAGCGCCGGCCCTTAAGGGGCAAGCGTTCCAGGCGCCGGTAGCGTCGCCTCAGCTCCTGGCGGGTTCGTCGCCAAGAGCCGTTTGCGGACTTGGGGTTGGTTCGGGTCGTTCTTGGCCATGGCGCGTTCGTTGATGGACCTCTTCCGCCGCTCGTGCCAGGCGTTGGGGGCCTCGCCCCACCGGGAGCGGGGTGCATGTCAGATCGGCCCTGGTGCTGCGCTGCGCGTGCACTGGGCAGCGTTGCATGCGTGTGCCGAGCTAGATGGCCCCGCGGACCTTCTGCGCGCCGCGCAGGCCTTCGGCGATGAGCGCGTCCGGCTGCGGGATGCGGGAGAAGGGGGCCGTGGGCGCCTCGGTGTTCTCGTAGTGGCAGCATCGCCGGTCGATGGCCTGTCCGCTGGCCCCGTCAGTCGCTATGACCCGGCTTCGGCGGTGGGCCATGTAGGTGCCGTGGGCCGTGACCGTGTGCTGGGCCATCCCCGTGCGGCTCGATGACGGGGTATGCTCCGGCGCCAGCCGACCTGTTTGCGCCGCGCCCGGGCCCCCGTGACCCCCGTCTGTTCCTGTGCCCCGCCCGAGGAGGCAGCCGGTCCAGGAACTCCTTCCGGCTGGGCGGACCGCAGACGGTCCGTGGGCCGTGCGGTGGACGTCAGCGAGCGGGACGGGCACATCCGCCGCGGCGAACCTGACGCCGCGCGCCAGTGCTTGCCCATCGGCCCGCGGTGTATCGGGCAATGTCTGGCCCTCTTCGACCTGGTCCTTATGCACCAATTGAACGGGACGCCACGCCCCCCCCGGCACCTCCCCTCCCCATGAAGACCCCGGGTTTATTGACGCCATCCGACACGACCACTGCCACAAGCCCAAACTCCCAACATAAACAACACGTTAAGTTCCCATAGGCCCTAAGTGCTTAGATTTGTATTTATTCGAGGAGGAATGTAATGCAGAGAATAAGTAAGAGAGGCTCGTGTGACGGATGCCGTGGTCTGCAGCCTGGCTACAATTGCCGGAATTTAGCCTGTGGACGTACCGAAGGTGGGGACGCCAAAGACACCGATTCCACTGTTTCCAGTATCGACAGCAAGCCAGCAAAGGGCGTTTTGACGCTTTGGCGATGGGAGCCGAAGGGAAGAAGCTTCCTGAGCTGGTCAAAGACTCTGAAAAGGAGAACTCCGAACGTTCATGTCAAAGTGACCTCTATACCTTGGGACTCCGCTCACGACAAGTTTCAGACAGCCATTGCGGCTGGCAATGGTCCAGATTTGGCCTAGATAATCAACACTTGGATGGCCGATTTCAGCAATGCCCTCTCGACCGTGCCAAGCAACCTCTCCATGGATGACATGGCATCCGGCCCCGTTGAGGGCGGTAAGGTCGATGGGTAAGCAGCTGGGTGTGCTTTGGTATATCGACACCCATGTCCTCTATACCGCACTGATCTGGCCCAGCAGGCCGGTTAGGGCCACGCTCCCAAGACCTGGGATGAGCTCAGCGCAATGGGCAAAGACATGAAGAAGCTGGACGGCACGCACTTCGGTCTCTACCTGAACCCTGCTGGAACGGACAACTTCATCGCTGATCTTCCATTCGCTTTTTCTGCTGGCACCTCGCTGACCGACGAGTAAGGTAAGAGGTGGACCTTGAACACCCCGGAGATGCGAAAGGCTATCACCTATACCAGCAATCTCTTCAAGGAAGGTATTGCAGATGTGAATGCCGATACCAGTGCGGGTACCAACATGGCCGCCTTCGCCTCGGGCAAAACCTCCATGATGATGGAAGGCTTCACTGCCATCGGCCAGGTGGAGCAGGTAGGTGGTCCTGATATGGGGAACAAGTTCACCACTGCTCCTCTGCCCAAGGGTGAGAAGGAGTCGGTTTCCTATTCGGGAGGCCGCGACATGGTTGTATTCAAGGACTCTAAGAACAAGGATGCCGCCTGGAAGATGACCAAGTGGATGAGCAAGCCTGAGACCCAGGCCAAGTGGTACAAGCTTTCCGCCGATCTTCCGACCTCGTCCAAGGCTTGGGAGGATCCGGAGCTGAAGAATGATGAGAAGCTGACCTCTTTTGCCATCCAAATGAAGAGCATGAAGGCTACCCCGTCCGTCATCACCTGTGCACAGGTCAGTGCTTCGGTCGATAAAATCATGGAGCAAATCAACAAGGGTGCCTTCAGTGTTGACAATGGTCTGGAACAGTTCCAGTCCGAGGCGGAATCAGCCGGGATGGGCAACTGAACATGAGTCGTAAGCATCCGTCGAAGGATACGGGGGTGGGCGTTCGTCCTCGCTCCTCCGTCGTAGGCGGACCCTCGTCGCATGGGGTCCGCCTTGTCCTTCACCCTTGTCTTCGTGGTTTTCATGCTCTTGCCCACTTCTGTCCTCTTTGATGATGTCGTTTACCGATATCACAGCAAGGGACCTCAAGACTTCTTTCAATGTCAACTTTGTCGGGCTTCAGCAGCACGCGACGCTGTTCAAGGATTCCCAGTTCTTGCGGCCCCTCGATATCGCCGGCATTTTCGTGGTGGTCTGGCTGCCCCATAACCATGGCCCTGGCGCTTTGTTTTGCTGTAGCCTTTAATAAGGGCGCCAAGCACTTGAACAGTTTCTTCCGAGCTCTGTATTATGCTCTGGTCGCGTCCAGTGTGGTGGCTGTTTCAGTGGTTTGGCGATATATCCTGCAACGCAGTGGACTGCTCAACGACGCCCTGGCCCTGGTCGGGATTCAGGGCCCGGATTGTTTGCATGACATCCGTTTCTCTCTGCCAGCTCTGATTGTCATGACCACATGACGCAACATGGGTACCCTGATGATCATCTTCCTTGCCGTACTCCAGGCCGTTCCTGAGGATGTCAAGGAGGCGGCGGCCATAGATGGCGCATCCAAGACGAGGACATTCTGGAGCATCACCATGCCCCTCCTGAGGCCGACTCTGCTCTTGGGGGCCGTGCTCCTGTTAGTGACCTACCTGCAGTTCTTCGAGGAATTTTTCGTCATGACCCAGGGTGGGCCCCTGAACTCGGCACTGTCCGCTTCCTACTATGTCTACCCGCAGTTCAGCTTCGGGCAGTGCGGCTTGTCATCAGCGGCCAGTTACATCCTCTTCATCATCATCGCCTTGGTCAGCGCCCTGCAGTTCCGGGTGCTCCGCACGCAGGAATGAGGCAATCATGACTTCTGCATATTCCGGTTCTGCTCAAGCGGGCCGGACCAAGCCCTCCCTATGGAAGAGGTTTATGAGGGGACGCAGTCTTACCTATACGGTTCTGGCCGTGGTCGGTTTGGCCTGGATATTCGCCGTCATATGGATGGCCTTGGGTTCGATTAAGGGCTAGGGGGAGATCCTCTCTACCCCTCCTACTTTCTGGCCGGAGAACTCGACGGTGGAGAACTATGCCAAGTGGTTCGGACAGCTCAACTTTGTGACCTACTTTGTCAACAGCATGATTGTAGCGGTGATTACGGTCCTGGGGAGCGTGGTCTTCTGCTTCATGGTCGGATATGCGCTGGCAAAGATGGATTTCGCGGGCAAACGCATTCCCTTCGGTGCCGTCGTGATCACCCTCATGGTGCCCAGTGTCTTGACTTGTGTACCGCTCTTTGTCATTGTGTCCGACATGGGGTTGCCCAATACCTATTGGGCCCTGATCCTGCCTTTCCTGACCCAGCCCATTGGTGTATTCCTGGTGAGACAGTTCATGATGGGGATTCCGGATGCCCTTCTAGAAGCGGCCCGGGTGGATGGTGCTGGTGAGCTAAGGATCTTCTGGTCCATGGTCCTTCTCCGGTGCGAGCTGCCTTTTGCAACCCTGAGTATTTTGACCTTCCTATCCTCTTGGAACAACTTCCTGTGGCTATTGGTCGCTATGCAGACCAACGATCGTTATACCTTGCCGGTGGCGCTTTCCTTGTACTCGACAGGGCAAAACGCCACCAATTATGGAGTCTTGTTGGCGGGCGCGGTTTGGTCATTACGCCGATTCTGCTGCTCTTTGTAGCCCTGCAGCGCTACTTCATCCAAGGTGTAGCTATGACCGGCATCAAGTAATTCCAGCTTTCCATGCCCAGGCTTGCCTCTGGACAATCATTGGACCAGAGAGGCCCCTGCCCATCGTCGACGGTGTAGAGCGTATCCTGACCGGCTGCGAGTTTTACCCCCAATCCGTGGAACACGCAGTCCACCATACTTGGGATGTGGCTGACCACGTTCCGGTAGTGGCTACCGGAAACAGGATTGCCATCGGTGACGACTCTCGGCGCATCGAATATGCATACTATGCCTTGGCTGGGCTCCATAAGGCCATGGACGATGGGATAGACATGCGGGGCTATCTGCATTGGTCTTTGCTCGACAACTACGAATAGAGCTCGGTTAAACCCACCTCTGGTTTGGCTTCAAGCGATCCTGACACCTTCGAGAGGATTCCCAAGCCTTCAATGAAGTGGTTGGGCAGAGTTGCGCAAACTGGTGCGCTGAGCCATCCTTGAGTCGTCCACCATCAGGGAAGTAAGTTATATGTGGATTGCCTGTTTGTTGATGGGTTGGTTGCTTTTGGATTGTCAATATCTCCAAGCTGTGGTTCCTGCCAGGAAGTGCATCGAGTTTGACCTGTCTCGATCATTGTTCGGGTCCAGATTTTCCGTAGGGGCGTGAATCCGAATTGATTGCTCATGCTGTCATCAATTCGGGTTCTGCTTTTAATCTGTGGACTGGTTCAGGTAAACGGTATGTTTGTTCCCCCCCCCCACTGGACTGTAGCGACACACCAAGCTGGACGCCAGCGTCAAATGGTGTGGCTAATGAGGAGGACCGTCACGTCCAGGCTGTGGAACGGTTGACCAAGTATGTCATGTCCTGAAATTAGGTTTCGGGGTCAGGGGGGCATCGCCCATACCCGAGCGCGTGGCAATATCGAATACCTGCTCCGACTATCGGATACGACTGAAGCCTGCCCCTTCCCTATTCGTATTGACGGGATGGCCTGTTTCGTATCGTTTCGGAGCGATTCCGCCTAAGCGGCGGATAAGCAATGATATATTTGGTCATGCTCACTTCCCCTTTCCCCAGGAGGTCTCGTGGCTGGGATTAAGGATGTCGCCGCTGAAGCCGGAGTTTCCATCAGTACCGTTTCATATGTCCTCTCGGGAAAACGACGAGTCAGCGATGAGACCAAGTTAAAGGTTCTTGAGGCTGCTCGTCTCTTGGATTACCGTCCCAGGCGGGGGGCCGCCATGCTGCGCCAAGGGGCCCGGACCAGGTTGATAGCACTGAGTTCCCCCATGCACAGCTACACCGACTACAGCAACTATGCCGCATTTTTCTTCGCCGTTGTAGGCAGGGCGCGTCGCTACCACTACAATGTCGTGCTGCTTATGGATGAAAACGAGGAGGATGAACTGCTGCGGATGTCGTACAGCGGCATCGTCGACGGGGTACTGCTGCTGGACGTCAATACCGACGATGAGCGAGTGGCTCATGCGCGAACATCCATGGTGCCCTATGTCTCTATCGGTTGCGCGAAGGATCATGCGGACCTTGTTTCCGTGGATACCGATTTCGAGGCCATGGGAAGGATGGCCATTGATGAGTTCTACCGGTTGGAGCATCGGAATGTGCTCATGATCGGAGCCGGTGAAGAAAGCTACCGCCAAGGATCGAACTTCCTGGTCCGGACCAGGGAATCCGTTGAAATGCGAGCAAAGGTGCTGGGAATGCACCTAGACTTCCAATACTCCACCGGCGATGACGCAGTGCACGTGGAGGAGGTGATTGCGTCAGCCTACAAGCAGACCCCGGGCATAACGGCGATTATGGCCCAAACCAACATCAGTCACATGAATAACGTCATCGGTTCCTTGTCCATACGAGGCAAGTCCATTCCCGGCGATGTATCGCTCCTAGCCTTGAGCACCTTCGGCAACGCTTCGGTCATGGAACAGCCCATAGATGAGATTCCCATGCAGCCCAACCAGACATGCTCCCGCGGAGTGGACATGCTCATGGATCGTATTGAAGGGCGTGAATCCAGTATCGGGACGGTTGAGCTGATTCCTTCGATTTACCTTCGCCGAGGATCGGTCGGCCCAGTTCCCGGTAGAGGCTGAACGGCCCGTACCTCCAACTGAAACGACTTGTCGAAAAATGTCGAAATAGTCGGCCGATGATAGTGCCATAAATATATTAAGTACAGGTTATACATCGCGGATAACCCTTGAGCAATGAGGCCGAAAGGAGAAGACTCCAATGAAGGTGTCTAAAAAAATCATGGCGGCGACAACAGCCGTGGCGAGTCTCGTGGGACTTGCATCCTTGTCTGGTTGCGGCGGCAGTAACAGCGCCCAGGAGGAGCGCCCTGATTCCATCAAGATCTGGTACTACGAGGAGGATACCGGCGCACAGGGCAAAGCCTGGAAGCAGGCCATCGCCGATTACCAGAAGAAGACCGGAGTCAAGGTCAACTTCGAGAAGAAGACCTTCGAGCAGATCAGGCAGAATGCCAGCCAGATTCTGAATTCCGACGATGCCCCCGATGTCATGGAGTATAACAAGGGCAACGCCACGGCCGGCCTGCTCTCGAGCCAGGGACTGCTGTCCAACCTGAACGACTACGTCAAGAAGTACGACTGGGATAAGAAGATTACCGGATCACTCGCCGCCCCCGGTAAGTATGACGAGAAGGGCGTCATGGGATCAGGTGATTGGTATGGCATCACCACCTACGGCGAGGACGTGATGATGTACTACAACACGGACATGTTCGAAAAGTACAACATCGCCATTCCCACGACCATGTCCGAGCTGGAAGCGGCCATGCAGAAATTCAAGGACAACGGCGTAACACCGTTGTCCGAGGGCGTGGCTGAGTATCCTTTGCAGCACCTCTGGTGGCAGCTGGTCCTGCAGAAGGCGGATACCAAGCTAATCAACGCCTACCAGCGCTATGACGGCAAGGTCGACTGGGAGGGTCCCGCTATGACCTATGCCACTGACACCATCAAGGACTGGGTCGACAAGGGGTACATCAGCAAGGACTCCACCGGTCTCAAGGCAGAGGATGCCGGGCAGAACTTCATGAAGGGCACCTACCCCATGTTCTTCTCGGGATCATGGTGGTTCGGACGCTTCCAGAATGATGTTCCAAACCTCAAGTGGAAGGTCGGTCTCTTCCCCGAAGCCAAGAAGATTCCTGGCGGATCAGGTAATATCTGGGTTATTCCCGAGCGTTCTAAGAAGAAGGACGCAGCTGCCGAGTTCATCAACATGACCCTGAGCGAGGAAAACCAGAACTTGATGGGCAACTCCGGTGGCCTGCCCATCGCCGCTAATTCCAATAAGATAGTCGATCCCAAGAGCAAGGAACTGATATCAGGGTTCAACGAGGTCATCAAGGATGACCGTCTGGGTTACTATCCCGATTGGCCCACTTCCTCACTCTATGACGAGCTCGATGCCGGCCTGCAGGAGCTGGTCAACGGTACCAAGGCCCCCAAGGACGTGCTTGAGGAACTTCAAGGCAAGTACGACAAGGGTGTTGAGACGTCAGGCGTGAAGCAGAAGTAAACGCAAGATCGCTCGGATTACCCGATCAGTCGATCTGAGCCTGGTTTTATTCACCAGGTAGTCCCGCAGCGCCGGTCAACGGATCAGCTCCCATCAGGGAGTGGATTTACGGCCCTGCGGGACATCACTCGGACATCATTTGTGTATGAGGAAGTGAAACATGGGATCACGAAGAAAGAAAGGCGCCAAATCGGTCTCCGCCAGGACCGAGGAAGAGCGCGGGATGTCCCGGATACCGGGTAATCCGTCTAACCGCTTCTGGTTGTATCTGATACCAGGCCTGTTGGTCCTGCTTTGGATTATTATCGTGCCGGCCATCTGGAACATCTATCTGAGCTTCACCAGCTACCGAGGCATACGTCCGCCGAAGTGGGCTGGGTTGGATAACTGGTCCAGACTCATAAGGGATGCCACCTTCTGGGCTTCCTTTCGCAACTCGATCTGGATGATTGTGGCCATGGTGGTCATTCCCATCCTGATTGGTCTGATTCTGGCCTCTCTGGTGTTCGACGTGGTGCAGAAGCGTTTCGGCGCCAAGACCGCTTCGACCATGAGGGCCATCTATTACTTCCCCCAGTTGCTGCCCATCTCCGTGGCCGCTCTTGTCATGGGCTGGATTTTCCGGCCAGAGAACGGGGCACTCAATGCCATTCTGAAGGGGATAGGCCTGGGGCGCTTACAACACAACTGGCTGGGATCGCCTGATACGGCTTTGATATTCCTGATGATCATCATGATTTGGATTCAGCTGGGTTATCCGTTGGTCATCTTCATGTCTGGTCTGCAGAGGGTCAATCCGGAACTGTACGAGGCGGCCAGTCTGGATGGGGCCAACTGGTGGCAGCGGTTCAAGGTCATCACCCTGCCGGCCATCAAGCCCGAGATTTTCGTGGTTGCCCTGACCTGCACCATCGCAGCCCTGAAGGTCTTCGCTCCTGTATACATGCTGACCAAGGGAGGCCCTGGCGACAGCACCATCGTGCCCTCCTATTACTCCTATACCCAGTTCTTCCAGTCCCAGCAGGTCGGGTACGGAGCGGCCATAGCAACTGCCCTGACGGTGGTCATCATCATCATATCGATTGTCTTCACCAACCTTCAGCAGCGAGTTGAGAAAGAGGATGAGGAGTAAGACATGAGTGCACATACCACGCTTCCCAAAGCAAGGAAGAACCGGACGATGGGAGACTGGGCCATTCTGGTCCTGCTGATCATCGGCGGTCTGATCATGCTTTTCCCCTTCTTCATCCTTCTCCTCAACGCCTTTAAGACCGCGGCCGATTACAACGCATCAGGCCCGCTCTCATGGCCCAGCGAATTCAGCCTGGCCGGCCTGGAGAAGTTCTGGACCAGGGTCAGGTTCCCCCAAAAGGTTTGGAACAGCATCTGGATCAGCGGACTGGTGTCGGTTCTAGCGGTCGGTCTCTCCGTGCTGAATTCCTTCGCACTGGGCATTGGACGGGTCAAGGGTCGGCGGTGGATCACTCTGCTGATCATGCTTGCCAACATGATGCCCCAGGAGGCCCTGCTCTACCCGCTTTACATCATGTTCAAAGGCATGGGCCTCTACAACTCCCAGTGGGCCATCGTAATCATATTCACCGTCATACAGAGCGCTTTCGGTACCTACCTGCTCTCCTCGGTCTATGGCACCTTCCCCAAGGCCATCCTTGAGGCCGCCACCATCGACGGTGCCAGCAGGTGGAGGGTGCTCAAGGACATCGTCTTCCCCATATCCACGCCCACGCTGAGTGTCATGCTGGTCTTCTTCTTCATCTGGACCTGGAACGAGTACATGATCCCCATGGCCTTCTTGATTGACAACTCCAAGCAGACCGTCCCGATTGCCATCGCCTCCCTGACAGGAGACAGGCTTATGGATGTGACAACCACGGCTGCGGCCTCATTGATTAGCATCGTACCCACACTAATCTTCTACCTCGTCTTCCAGCGCACCCTCTCCAGGGGCATTACGACAGGAGCAGTGAAATAAATGAAATTCACCAATGGATACTGGTTGACTCGGCCTGGGGTCGAGGCTCTGTATGCCCGTTCGCCTTATGAACTATCGGTGGGCGATGATGGCAAAAGCATAGACGTGCTGGCCACTACGCAGGTAATTCATGATAGGGCGAATACACTCAATCTTCCAATCTTCCGCATTCATGCCTCATCACCGGCAGAGGGCATAATTCGTGTCCAAGCCTCGCACTGGAAGGGCAGCAGGGTCTGCCCCGGGTTCCCAATCAATGAGCAGGATTCCGACGGGGGAAGCGTAACCGCCAGCGCCCAGGGCCTTGGCGATGGTGAGATCGGCGAGGAAGGTGCCACCGTCCGCCTGGACAGCGGTGACCTGAGCCTGACCGTGACCAAGGGCGACTCCTTCGATATGACCTTTAGGTGCGGTGAAAGGGAGCTGACCCATGCCCGGGGCAAGTCCCTGGCCAGGTTCCTTCTTGGGCCTGACGCGGCGGTGTCCACCCAACCGGTTGGGGAGTTCGGCGTTTCCCCCACGGCCAGTGCCTATGACGAGTCGCCGGTCTTCACCTCCATCCAGCTTGGCCTGGGTGTGGGTGAGCGGGTCTATGGCTTCGGCGAACGGTTTGGCCCCTATCTGAAGAACGGTCAGACCGTAGACATCTGGAACGAGGACGGCGGCACCGCCAGCGAGCAGGGTTATAAGGACATCCCCTTCTACATGACCAGCAATGGGTATGGCGTCCTGGTCAACAACAGGGGGCACGTCTCCTTCGAGGTGGCCACTGAGAACACCGAGACCGTACAGTTCAGTGTGCCCGGCGAGACCATCGACTTCTACCTGATTGCAGGGCCTCATCCCAAGCGGATTCTGGAGAGGTACACCGCCCTGGTCGGCAGGGCCGCCAAAGTTCCAGCCTGGTCATATGGCCTCTGGCTGACCACCTCCTTCACCACCAAGTACGATGAGCAGACGGTCACCTCCATGATTGACGGCATGGCCGGGAGGGACATACCGCTCAGCGTCTTCCACTACGACTGCTACTGGATGCGTGAGTTCCACTGGACCGACTTCCAATGGGACAAGCGGTTCTTCCCCGATATCGAGGGAACCCTGAGCCGCCTCCACCAGGACAGGGGTCTGCACGTCTGCGCCTGGATCAATCCCTATATCGGTCAGGAAAGCGCACTCTTCGATGAAGGGGCCGCCAAGGGCTACCTGGTACGTAAACCCAACGGTAACATCTGGCAGACCGACCTATGGCAGGCCGGCATGGGACTGGTGGACTTCACCAATCCCCAGGCCCGCGACTGGTACAAGGAGAAGATAAAGACCCTCCTGAACCAGGGGGTCGATGCCATCAAGACTGATTTCGGTGAGCGCATCCCCTCGGATGTGGTCTGGTTCGATGGGTCTAATCCTACCACTATGCACAACTGGTACACCCAGCTGTACAACCAGACGGTTTTCGATGCCA
This sequence comes from Bifidobacterium actinocoloniiforme DSM 22766, assembly GCF_001263395.1. Taxonomy (NCBI): domain Bacteria; kingdom Bacillati; phylum Actinomycetota; class Actinomycetes; order Bifidobacteriales; family Bifidobacteriaceae; genus Bifidobacterium; species Bifidobacterium actinocoloniiforme. The sequence continues at coordinate 528,891 of NZ_CP011786.1, forward strand.
TCGAGGAGGCCCGTGGCAAGGGGCAGGCCTGCCTGTACGCCAGGTCGGCGACCGTCGGTGGGCAGCAGCAACCGGTCCATTGGGGCGGGGACTGTGAGTCCACTTTTAACGGCATGGCCCAGACCCTCCGAGCCGGTCTCTCACTGGCCAGCTCCGGTTTCGGCTTCTGGAGCCACGATATCGGCGGTTTCGAGGGTACCCATCCCGATCCAGCGGTTTACAAGCGTTGGATAGCATTCGGGCTGCTCTCCTCCCACTCCCGTCTGCACGGCTCCACCGTCTATCGGGTGCCTTGGCTCTTCGACCAGGAGGACGAACGCCGGGGTGTGGTCAATCCTCCTGAGCAGACCGCCGTGAGTGTGTTGCGTGAGTTCACGAACATGAAGATATCGCTCATGCCTTACCTCTACCAGGTAGGACTCGGGGCGCATGAGGAAGGCCTGCCGGTCATGCGGTCTATGTTCATAGAGTTTCCCGATGATCTGACCGCCCGGGACTGTGACCGACAGTACATGTTGGGTCCTTCTCTGCTGGTAGCCCCGGTCTTCTCCTACTCCGGAGACGTGGACTGCTACCTGCCCAAGGGAGTGTGGACCAACTGGTTCACCGGCAAGCAGGAAGACTGCCGCCAGGCCGGTCGTTGGATCAGTGAGCAGGATGGTTTCGATACCGTGCCGTTCTGGGTTCGAGACGGAACCGTCCTGGTCACCCGGGAGGGTCAGGCCAGCACTGAGTACGCCTATGGAACCGATGCCACGGTTTCCGTTTTCCTGGCCCAGGACGGCAAGGCCCAGACCCGTGTCCGGGACGAGGCAGGCGACGATGTTGTCTTCTTCGCCGAGCGCAATGGGAATCAGGTGACTATCGCTTCCTCAGACGGTCGCGACTTCACCGGTTGCCTGGGCAGGGGCGAGGGTGTGCGCTCGCAGGATGGGCGAGTGGTTCTGACTGTCGCATAGGCAGGCATTTGTGTGTCGCTGCGGTCCATGTACTGCGGACTGCAGCGACACACCAGGATGGATGCCAGCTCGAAATGCGGCGTGACATATGAGTTGTCAGAAAAAAGCGATTGTTCAAGATGACATGCCAGTAGCCCAATGGAATTAGAGCAGCTGACTACGGATCAGCAGGTCGCAGGTTCGAATCCTGTCTGGCGCACGGGAAGGCAATGGTTCCAAGGTTCCACGGCCTCGGGACCATTCCTGTTTTTTCGGAATCGGACATATTTCGGGCACATCGTATAAGCAGGTCTATGGGAGCTGAACGTGTTGTTTTAGGATTTGGGTATGTACTTGGTTGTGCGTCCGCCGTACCCTGCCGTTAGGGTGTCTGGCAGGTGTGTCGAACTCGTTCCGGTCGATATTGCGGCGTATCAGGTGCGCCACATCCTCCGGTGGGTATCTGAGCAGCCGTCCGGTATGCACATACGGGAGTTCGATTTCCAGCGCCCTCCAGGCGTTCAACGTGCTCACCGGTGTCAGCAGCCTGCCCGGCGTCATGGCCGCGTTCCCATTCGTCGTCTCTCGTGTTTGGCTCATACCTGTGGGTCCTGCCCCATTGGGGGAATGTGGCCTTGAAGGACATCACCACGGCGCGGGTTCAGCGCTGGTATGTCAGCCTGGCGGATGGGAAGGCGCCGTACGGCGGTGAAGGGGGCTGCGGTTCCCCGCTGTCCGCCTCCTCGTTTGTTCGGCGGGCAAGATCGTGTTGGGCTCGGTCCCGGATGCGGCGGTTGAGAGCCGCCGGATTGGCGCGACTCCGGTGGCGCAGGCGACGGTCCCAGGAATTGTCCAGATCGTTCATGGGACCTCTCAAGCCATCCGATCTGCGGGTATGGCATTAGGCAATACGCCGGTTACCGACTGGACATGATCTCCTAAGCCTGCTGCCTTCAACGGTTCTTGGCTGCTCAGGAATTCCTACGGGCGCTGGATGACGCGACCCCTCCTGCGCTTCCCCTTTCATAGCGTTCACAAAGAGAGCGCTACCAGTCATGGTTGCTTCCGGGTGCGTGCTAGAGAAGAACACTCGGGCGACTCGTTATTTGCCGCTCATCACGTCATGGAGTTCTTGCGCTTGCTTGTCCTTCTGCGCAATGCCCACGAAATTCATCTTGAACCGTACCGCGACCCGGTTCATTGTGGCGTAGGTGGAGTTGATGGTGTTGGTCTGCACGGCATCCGCCTCCCTGGACAATCACATAGAGGTCGCTGCCTTCCAGGTCGCTGTTGATCTGCAGGTGATCGATGAAGGTTTTGAGATAGCCGGACATGTTCGACCAGTAAACCGGAGTGCCCACGACGATGATATCCGCCCCCTTGAGCTGGTTCCAGATCGCGTCGAAGTCGCCGTCGCCCTGCCCGACCTGAGGGATGTGGTGTTCAGACAGGTTAATCTGCGTGTAGGGTTGCTTTCCCAGCATTCGTTGAGCCAAGGATGAGGTATTGCCTTGCGCGTTCTGACTGGCGTTGATGAAGACGATCTTGCTGCCGCTAACGGAGTGCTGAGGCTTAGCGAAATCCTTTCTCCCGCGAGGAGAAGCGCCCTTGGCCGAGCCGCTGCCCAAGGAGACAGAAGCCGCAGGGGCTGCTGAATTCTGGCGCAGGGTGAAACCCCAAACCGCGACAGCCCCAATGGCCGCTCGCAGCAGGAATACCATTCCGCCTGAAACACTCGTTTGGTTTTGTCATTCATGGTTCTTCACGCTCCTTGTCCTGGTCTTGTTGCAGAACGCCGTCGCTGAACCCCGGTCCAGGGGCTCAGCGGTCCTCTAAGTCCGCGAAGGTCATTCCTGCGACATGGGCGAATCGGGTAATGATGTGCGTGACCGGGCCGATGGTGTCGGAAGGGTCAGCGCCTTGAACCAGGACTGAGATTTGCTTGTCTCTCAAGGCCTCCTCAAAATCGGTAGTTTGGGAGATCCGCTCGATGAGGGTTTTCAAATATCCGCTTATGTCATGCCAGTAGACGGGCGTGCCTAGCACAATCCAATCCGCCTGCTTCAGTTGGTCGAACACCGCGGCGAATTGGTCGGTGTGGTCCTCTTGCCCCAGTTGGCTGATGCGGTAATCGACGAGGTCAATCTGCTGACAGCGCTTGCCTTTCAGGACGCGCTCCCCCCATCTTGCTGGTATTGCCGGACTTATTGCTGCTCCCGTTGACGAATACGATATTCATGGCACTCACGTCCTTTGCATAGTGTGCGAACGTATAGCTCCGACGCTACTGCTTAGAGTGCCCTCTAAGGCAAATCGATTTCTTCTGAGCGCTTAGCCTTGGTTGCCTGAGAGGATGCTGGACAACTTTTGTGACCGCTGCTCCTGGTATACCGCCAAGGTGCCATGTTCCAAAGCTTCGTTGTAATAGTGGAGCTTCATCTCGATGGTCTCCAGAGCTTTGGTGAGTGCTGCGATTCCATCCTGCGTCTTTTGCTTCTGGCGCACAAACATATCCCGTCGCTCCTAGGCAGAGGCCATGCCCTCCTGGATCAAGGTAAGGTAATGTTTGATTTCTTTCAGCGGCATGCCCGTTTCCTTGAGGCAGCGGACGGTATTGAGGGTCAGTAAGTCCTCGGGTTCAAACTGGCGGACCCCATGAGCGTCGCGCCGGACGAAGGAGAGCAGGCCGATTTTTTCGTAATACCGCAGGGTATAGCTACTGATGCCCATAAGGTCGCTGACCTCTTGAATGCTCATTGCGCTCACCGCCGACTCCCCCTCATTGTCTTGACCGTTGGCCCGTCAGTGACTGTACAGGCGTTATGGCGTCGATTGGATCATACCCGGAGCCTAGGCAGGACGGCTCGCGGATGGCATCCAGTGTAATCCCGCGCGGCTACGGCGGTCTTGGCGACCAGTGCGTCATCGTCGGTTCCGCTGAGAATCACCATTGGCGGCAGCGGGCGCCTCCGTGGCTGCCAAAGGCATATACCGCTCACGCCGCCTTTCGCGTATATCCTGAGGATTGAGGGGATTCACATGTAATGGTTGGGCCACGGAAGCCACTGGAGCGGACAAACGGCTCCATATGCACGGTATGGACGGCCGCGAAAGCGATACCGTCCATACCACAACCGGCTCTATCGTCGGTGCAGGTCTACGCTGTTTGACAGATCCTGAGTCCCGGCTTAGTCGCCGCTCGTCACAGCGAGATCGTCACCTTGCCGAGCTTGTCGATGAGCTTCATGTTCTCGCTGTAATCCACGGGCACGAAAAGCACGTTGATGCCCTCGTCGGCCGCCAACGTGGACTTGAGGGTATCAACCAGCTGCTGACGGCTCTCGATCAGATGGGCGTTGCCACCGAAGCTCTCCACGTACTGCTGGAAGTCGGGGTTATTGAAATCGACCTCGCTGTGGTGACCCAGTCCCAGATCCATCTTCCACTTGATCAGGCCGTAGGCCTTGTCCACCCAGACCATGGCGGTCAGCGGGATTTGGTAGCGGTGGGCGGTTTCCAGCTCCTGGGAGTTCATCATGAAACTGCCGTCGCCCATCATCGCCAACACGTGCTTATTGGGTTCAGCCAGCTTCGCTCCGATGGCACCGGGCAGCGTCCATGACATGGTAGACAGCCCATTGTCGATCAACAGCGTGTTAGGCGCGTAGGTCTTGTACAGGCGTGCCATCCACATTTTCAAGGCGCCGGTGTCGGTGAGCACGATGCCGTCGTCATCGACCGCCTCGCGGGTGGCTGAAACGATTTGCTGCGGTGTCAGGGATGCGCCGGACTCCTTAGCGCCGAAGGCCAGTTCCTCCTCGATGGCGTCACGGATGGCGGCGGAGAAGGTCGGTGCATGGTAATCCCCCAGCTCTTGCTGCAGCATCTGCAGGCTGGACGCGATATCGGCGTTAATGTTGATCTTCACCGGGTAATGGGCGTCCGTGTCCGCGCTGAAAGCGTTGATGTGGATGACCGGGACCTCGCCGCGCGGGTTGATCTTCTCGGGCTTGAACTCCGAGAGTTCGTATCCGACGGAGACGATGACATCGGCCTGGTCGAATGCGAAGTTCTCGTAATCGTGGGCCATGAAGCCCACCACCCCGAGCGAGTGTGAGTCGTGGTCGTCAACGGCGCCCTTGCCCATGTACGTAGTGGCGACGGGCAGGCCGGTAGCCGTCATGAAGGCGTTCATCTCAGCAATGGCATGATCGCGCACTACGCCCATGCCCGCTAGGACGATGGGATGCTGAGCGGATCGCACCATGTCGGCGGCCGCCTTGATGTCCTCCTGCATAGGCAAACTGACCGGGTGCGGCATGGCGGGCACGTGAGTCTGGCCTACGGCCTCAGCCGCCTCGACGTTTTCCGGCATGGCCACGAAGGTCGCTCCAGGGCGACCGTTCATGGCTTCGTTGTATGCCTTGGCGATTACTTCAGGCGCTGATTGGGCCTCGTAAATGTTCTCCGACCACTTCGTGACTGGGGTGAACATGGCTCGCAGGTCGATTACTTGGTGCGACTCCTTGTAAATGTGCTCCAGGCCGCCCTGGGCAGCGATTGCGATCAGAGGCGTCGAATTGCTCTGGGCATCGGCCACGCCCAGGAGCAGGTTGATCGCACCGGGGCCAAGCGTCGCCGTGGCGATGCCTGGCTGGCCGGTCAGTCGGCCGTAGACTTCGGCCATGAAGGAAGCGCCCTGCTCGTGGCGCACGAGGATGAACTGGATGGACGGGGATTCGTGAATCGCATCCACCAGGCGTATGTTCTCCTCGCCAGGGATGCCGAACACGTATTTGACCCCGCGTTCCTCGAGCACTTACACGATTTGCTGTGCGACTGTTTGCTGAACCATGGTTTCCTCCTACATTGAATATCTGACTGAGTGCGCGTCGTATTACATGCCGTATTGAATGCCTCGGGCCAATATGATGACGCCAAGGGTGATTACAGAGAGCGCGGTGGTCAAGGCCAGGGTGGACGCCATCTCCTGCTCGCTTAACGAGTGGCAAGCAGGCAATCGTCGACTTCTGAGGGCGGGTGCCAGCGGCTACCGTATCCGATGGCGTCTGCTCCAAGCAGGGTAAGGCCCTGGATTTCATTGGCGCACCACAGGTAAGCGTGTCATTGCTGTCCCTATGCCTGGCGGTCGGCGCGGGCAGGCCCCTTGCAGCGGCGGGCGCATTTCAGCGGTGCCAAGGGTCGTATACTGCTCGCAAGGCCTTTCGCATGCATCCTGAACGCCCAGGAGCCTGTCCTGTGCTGGCGGACGAACGTGGGCGGCGGATTGTTGCGTTCATCCGAGTCTGGGCGTATACCGACCAGCCGTTCCTGGTAAGTCAGGGCTTCCTGCAGGGTCTGTCGGGCTGATTCGGTGTGGTTCCGGACATTCCGGTCCGCGACCCTCGGACAGGGCCTGGCGGCCTTGGAGCCAGCGGCTTCTCAGACAGACCTCAGGAAGACCGCAAGCACCCCTCAGCACGCAGTCTGTCAGCGAGCGGTCCATGCTGGAGGAAGAGCGGTTAATTCACATGCCGAAAGATGAGGCCACCGCATGCCGCCGGACCATGCTGTAAGGGTAGTCCTCATGAGGTGGCCTCCTCGTATTGGTTGACACAGGTTACGCTCCCGCTCACCTGTGCTTGCTGCTTCCCCTGCTCTTTCCGGTCACCTGCTTCTTCTCCCGAATGTGGACCGATAGCTGAATCGGTGTGCCTGCGAAGCCGAACTCCTCGCGCAGGCGGCGCTCCAGGAATCGTCTGTACGAAGCTTCAAGGAATCCAGTGGCAAAGATGACGAAGCGCGGAGGTCGCGTTGCCGCTTGCGTGGCGAACAGGATGCGCGGCTGTTTACCGCCCCGGAGGGGGTGCGGGTGAGCGGCCTGAACCGTGCCCAGGAAGGCATTGAGCTTTCCGGTGGGTATGCGCTGGTCCCAGGAGTCCAGCGCGGTGCGCATGGCCTTAGCCAGGCGATTGGCGTGCCATCCGGTCTTTGCTGACAGGTTGACCCTCTCGGCCCAGGTGACCCTGTCGAACTCGGTGGCCCACAAGCGCTCCAAGCGCTGCCGCCCGAAGTCATCCAGCAAATCCCACTTGTTAAAGACCAGAACCACGGCGCGTCCGGCGTCCACGGCCTGGCTCATGACTTTCAGATCCTGGTCAGCGATCGGCTGGGAGGCGTCGAAAAGGACCAGTGCCAGCTCGGAACGCTCAATCGCCGCCTGGGTACGCAAGGAAGAGTAGTACTCGGCACCAGAAATCTTGTGAAGACGGCGCTTGATTCCGGCGGTGTCAATGAAAAGCCAGTCCTGCCCGTCCACCTGTACGACCTCGTCAATCGGGTCGCGAGTAGTTCCTGCCAGCTCGTTGACCACAGCCCGCTCCCGCCCGGCCAACTGGTTGAGCAGGGAGGACTTGCCTACATTCGGCCGACCGACCAGGGCCACCCGGCGCAGGTTGGAGGGAGTGAGGAAGCCGGAGGTGCGTTCGGCCTGCTTGAGCTCGGCCACAGCGGCATCCAAAAGATCACCCACGCCCCGGCCATGCATGGCGGAGATGGCGTAAGGCTCGCCCATGCCGAGTTTCCAGAACTCAGAGGCCGTGTAGTCGGCGTCGGACGAGTCCAGCTTGTTGACCGCGAGCACGACCGGCTTTCCGGCCTTGCGCAGCATGGTTACCAGGCGGGAGTCCATGTCGGTGAGCCCTACCTGCCCGTCCACCACGAAGCAGACGGCATCAGCCAAGGAGACAGCCAGCTGGGACTGATCAGCGATTGCCGAACCGATGCCTTGGGCATCAGCCTCCCAGCCGCCGGTGTCGACGATTTGGAAGTCCGTGCCGGCCCACTCAGCCTCGTAGGTGACCCTATCGCGGGTCACGCCCGGCGTGTCCTCAACGACAGCTGCTCGACGCCCCAGGATGCGGTTGACCAAGGTGGACTTGCCTACGTTCGGACGTCCAACGACGGCCAGCACACCGACGGCCCTTGGACCTTGCTCCTCCTCACGGTCTGAGCTCTCGGCTTCGATGATAGCCTTATCCTCCTCAGCCAGCTCGTAGTCATCCAGGCCCTGCCGGTACGAGGCCGGGTCTTGGTCGATTGCGGCTTGGACGATCCTTGACAGCGCGTCCAGCGTCTGCTCGAAGGTCATATCGGAGTTGTCCAGTTCAGTGACCCCGGGGGCCGGTTCGGTGAAGGCAGTGACCTTGGAGTCCTTGCGGTCGCGGGCAGCCACATCGTCCGCACCCTCCCCTCCCGGGGTTTGGGAGAACTGGCCGCTTCTCCTGGCCGCACGCACACTTTCGCGTGCAGTCAGCAGGACTCGCACTTCGGCCTCTGGCGCCACCACCGTAGTGATGTCCCGGCCCTCGGCGACGACTCCGCGGCCCTGGGAGTAAGCGCCCTCATCCTCTTCCCCGCGCATGTAGGCCCGCTGGGCCGCGATCAAGACCCGCCGCACCGCACGGATGCCAGAGACGACGGAGACATGCGAGGAAATCCGAGCCGAACGGATGCGTTCGCCCACATCCTCGCCATCCAAGCGAATCCAAGGGTCCGCGGGATCCATGCTGATTCCGAAGTGCCCGTCGGTGAACAAGGCGGCCACAGCCTCGACAATGGCCTGCGCGTCAGGTTCGGGGGCGTCCAAATCCAAGTCCTGATCCAGGCACCACAGGGCGGCGGCGCGGTACATGGCGCCGGTATCCAAGTATGCCAAACCGAAGCGTTCTGCCAGGGCCTTGGATGTGGAGGATTTGCCGACACCCGCAGGTCCGTCAATAGCGACCGTAATCACAGTCCAACCTCCTTGTCCAAGGCCATGATTTCTGCCCGGGAGAGGACCCGGTAGGAACCCGGCTTGACGTCGCCCAAGCGGATGGGGCCGATCTGAGTGCGCACCAGGCGCGAGACCGGGTAACCGGCCGCGTCGAAAATGCGCCTGACGATTCGGTTCTTCCCTGAGTGCAGGATCACTTTGACCATCGTGTGATCGCGTGAGCGGTCCACTATCGCGCAATGATCCAGTTTGATCAGCCCATCGTTGAGGAGCACACCCTGGGTGACGAGCCGGCGGCAGACGTTGCCGCCCAGCTTGCCGCGCACGGTGGCCATGTAAGTCTTCTCCACCTCGTACTTGGGGTGCATGACATGCTGAGCGAGCTCGCCGTCGTCGGTCATCAGGATCAGACCCTCTGAGTCATAGTCCAGGCGGCCCATGTGGAAGACGCGTTCATAGCGGTCACCGATGATGTCGCGCAGGGTGTAGCGGCCTTTGGGGTCGTCCATAGCGGACAGGACCTTGCGTGGCTTGTTTAAAGCCAGGGTGACATGCTTGCCGGAGATGTGGATGCGCGAACCATCCACCTTGACCTGCTGCTTGTCGGGGTCCACGCGGCTGCCCAGCTCGGTGACCAGAGCCCCGTCCACCTCGACCCGGCCTTCGGTGATGATTTGCTCGCATTTGCGGCGCGATCCGAAACCGGCTTGGGCCAGGACCTTTTGCAGGCGGACCCCTTCATCGGAAGCTTCGTGCGCCTTCATGGCGCGGCTGTATGGATGTGGCATCGTTCTCCCAACGTGGCCTGATAACATGGCATAGTGAATGACAAAAACTCATCACAGCTTACCCTAAAGCTGTGATTTCAGCCGTCGCCGCAAATAGCCCCAAGGAACCTTTGAGCGAAAGCAAGGGCTTGCCAGCGACGGGCGACACGCAACACGAAGGATGCATGATGGACCCGGATACGGAAACGACGGCAGCGCAACTCCTGAAGCCAACCACACTCGCCGCCTTGCGAGCGGTGGCCGAATTCACCGGCAGCTTCCTGATTTGCTTCGCGGTGTACGCGGTCTGTTCCTGGGGGCGGATTCCCGCAGGAACCTCGGCTCTTGAGGCGGCCACGACCTGGGCGCTGGCATTCCTGGCTGCGGGGTCCATTTTCGGCAAATTCTGCGGCGCGCATTTCAATCCTGCGGTCACCTTCGCCGCTATGTTCACCGCCCAAATCGGTTGGATACAGGGGTTGTCATACATCCTGGCCCAATTCCTGGGCGCCATCGCCGCCGGCGGTGTGGTTGTGTCTCTCCTGCCGCTCACCACGGAGAATGACGGCAGGGCCTGGCTGACCGTGGCGGTCAACGGCTTCGATAAGGGCTCCCCCTCCGCTGACATGCTTGGTAAATTCCACCTGTCCTTCAACGTGACGCTGGCGATCGTCGCCGAACTGATCGCCAGTCTGATCGTGGTCGCAGTGGCCATCACCAGCCTTCGGGATGACGGGCGGCCCAAGCGCGGGCATGTCTGGCGGTCCGCCATGGCGTACGGGGTCGCGGTCATGATTACGTATCCAGTGACCGGAGCCGGTTTGAATCCAGCCCGTTCGACCGGCATCGCCCTTTTCGCCCATGGCACAGGCCTGGAGGCCGACCCCATCAGTCAATTGCCGATCTTCATCGTCTGCCCTCTGATGGCAGGAGCGGTCGTCGGTCTGGTCGTGATTCTGTGCCACATGGTCTTGGACGGCGCCCGGGCCAAGCTCGACACGGCGCCTGAAAGCTCGATTGACATGCCAGCGGCCTTGGTGGGTGGAGCCGACGCGCCGCAGGAATCCGTTCACACCGAAGCGGGGGACGAGGGCGCTGACGCCCACGATACCAAGACGGACGAGAGCCGGAGCGAAGACCAGAACTCAGCTGCCGAGCCAGCGGGTGGGGCCATGGCCGCTGAATCCGGCGACAGCTCACAGGAGCAGCATGACGCTCAAGTAGGTGGCGACCAGTCCTAAACCCAAACCGATGCAGATGAAGGCATCGAATGCTACTGAGCGCACCTTCCAAGGGCTTCTACCCCTCAGCCGCAGCCGCATAACCCCCAAGCACAGTGCAGTCAGGGCCATCAGCAGCGTACCAACGAAAGTCCTCCCGCAAGCAGCGAGAATCGCCGAAAGAGCGACAAGCAGGCCAACCGCCCATTCGGCGATGGGTTTGCCCTCCCCAGCTTCCGAAACGTGAGGCTTGTGGGGAGCCTCCTGCTCCAGGGGTTGTTTGCCTTCTTCCATCGTCTTGTCGTTGTCTGTCAGCCCCGCCGAATCATGCGAGGAGGTGGCGTATGGTCTACTGGGGTCACGCTTGTGTCTTGCCACTACGATCATCCATCGTCTCCACTCTGTCTGCTGCAGTTGTCGGAACCAGCTTAGCGCATCGGCGTCTAGTCCCATCCAGCATCAGGCGCTCGTTGGCAGGGCTGGTGATTCCCGCAGCTACCGGGCTCAAGACGGCCGCCGGAGGCAAGCAGGCTAGCGTCCAGCCGTAATCCCTACTCTCAGCCGATAGCGCTTAGCCGGTCTCTTGTGGAAAGGCTGGTGGTTTTACGGGATGACTCATGACCCTTTGAACGAGACCGGCACGTCCAGCGCATCCCTCCACAATCATCCACGCCAACGACGGGCACCCTTCGTTGCCTGCATTCCAGGGGCGTGCGCTCTCGCTGCAAATCCGTCGGCGCGGGTAAGCTTAGGGCCGTGAACCCGGCGATTCGCGCCTGTTGGCTTCCTTGGGATGGACAGAAGCATGGTTGCTGGTCGCTAAGCGCGAAACGCTGCGCCGTTTGGGTTGAACATCAGCGGCGTCTTCGGCCGATTGCCCGGACTTGGCCGCTTGGTTCAATTGGACGCTGCGTTCCACGCCTCGCACACCGCTGTTCCAAGCCACCGTCAAGGCAGCCACCAGCAGGAAGAGCAGCCAGGCGCACAAGAAGCCGACGGACAAACCCCGCACCAGGGTCAATGTGGCTTCGGGCACCGTCACACCCACCCAAGCTAGGCGGTGCTGGCCTAATGAACCGCTGGAGCACAGGAAACCCAGGCTGACAGCCCCGGTGCACAGGGCAAGTGCCACTGCCAGGCTCAGGAAGCACCGAGCGAAGCTGGCGACCAGGGTCCCATCCAGCCTCTGCAGCCCTTGGCGGCGAAAGGCCGCTGGAAGCCCTAAACCCCGACGGCTCATCAAAAAAAACATGGCGAGCAGGAAGGACATCAGGGCAGGGGTCAACAGGAGCAAAGTCCTCGGTGTTTGGCTGCTTATTGGATCTGGGAAAAGACCGAAAATCGGTAAAGAAGGCAGGGCCCGAGCCTGCCCCGACCAAGGGGTGAACACAGCCAAATCCCCTACCGAGAAACCTGAGCCGCAGGCCCAGGAGAGAGCCCACATGATCAGGTTAGGCAGCCATGCAAGGGCGGCGAAACTGGTCACAATCCGCGATCCGGTGCCCATGCGCGACAGCGAGAACAGGCGGCCAACTGAGTCATGGTAAAGGACTATCCAAGAAATGACGAGCGCCAAGGCTCCAATCAGCAGACAGACAATCACCCAAACGGCCAATCTCAGTCCAATGCTCAGAGTCCGCCGTGCAGTTGCGGGCATATGATTACGGGTCCAGGATGCCAGCCGGTCCCAGGCATCGCCTCCTTGTGCGAAAGCCAGGGCGTAGGCCAGGAGGTAGACCGCCCCGCTCTTAAGCTCCAGGGTCAGCGTGTCATCGACCAGGACCAGCCCCCGTGGCGCTTGCTGGAGGGCGGTCAGCAGGAGCCAGACGACCCCTCCGCTGAAGAAGGCAGGCCATGAGAGACCGAAATGATGAATCAACGAACTCGTGAGAGCCAAGAGTACAGCGGTCAGCCCTAATGGCATGATGGTCAAGGTAAGCACGCCAGCCGTGAAACCACTTCCCTGGCTTAGCAACATGACCGCCTGGGTCAGGGGTATGGTTTGGGCGGATAAGGTGGAGCCGCCCTCTTCCATCGAGATAACCAACAGAATCAAGGCCGTGCAGGAGCCTACCACTGTCGCGTAAATGGCCAGGGCTGCCAGGGAGGCGTACACCCCCCTCAATCCGGCTTTCAGGCTTTCTTTCATTAATGCCGTCCGCACTTACGCGGGCATGGAAACCAGGGTCGTGACGGGGTAATCCTGGAGCTCCCGCCGTCCGGCGAGCCCTTCTAGCTCCATGATGAAGCTGAAGCCGGCCACCTGACCTCCTGCCCGCTTGATCAGGTCGGCCGCCGCCTTGGCGGAACCACCAGTCGCAATCAGGTCATCGACGATCAGAACCTTCTGGCCTGGGACTATGGAGCCCTTTTCCATCTCAATCGTGGCATTGCCGTATTCCAGCGAGTACTCCTGGGAAAGAGTTGGTGGGGGCAGTTTGCCCTTCTTGCGCAGGGCTAGGAATCCCTTGCCCAAGCTCATGGCCAGCTGTGGGCCCAGAAGGAAACCGCGGGCTTCCAATCCTGCCACTAAATCGAAATCGCTCGCCGCCACGGGTAAAGTCTTCACCAGGGCCTCGGCCAGCACCTTGAGACCACGAGGGTCGGCAAGGGCCGGCAGGAAGTCTCGGAAGAGAATGCCCTGCTTGGGGAAGTCAGGAATGGTCCTCATCAGGGATACCACATAGAGGGCATCCTCTTGGCTAACCGCCTGGAGTTGCCCGATACTGATGTCGCTCGACTGAGCCATGATCTTCTTTCTGTCGGTATCGTCCGCGCAGCCGAAGCTGACCGCAGGCGAAAGCGTCTTACGGGCTTGGTTTGAGCGGGGCTTCAGCCCTTGTGCTGGGAGACGCCTTCGCTGGCGTCATCGTCCTGCTCGGAAGGCTGCCGCGAGCCGTCCTGGGCCTCTTGCCCGGCGGGAGTGGACCCTGAATCACCATTCACGACCTGCTTTTCGTCGTCGGACGAATCGTCCTCGGGCAGGGGGTCGCCGTTCTCATCCACCTCATCGTCGTGAACGTAAGCCGGCACGATCGGCGGCTTCGTGATTGCTTGAATCCGCCAGCGGGAGAGGGAGCCTTCGGAGTCGACGACGACTTGCTCCTTCTCCATATCCACTGACACGATCTTGCCCAACAGACCAGAAGCGGTGGCGACCTCCACGCCAGGCTTCAAGGTCTCGCGGAAATCCTGAATCTGTCCTTGGCGCTGCTTGTTCTTACGGGAGGACCACCAGGTCATGCCGAACATCAAGGCGATCAGCAGGATCAGAAACAGCATGGACGACATGTTTGACTGCACGGTTGGCTCCTTATGTGCGCGAATCAGGAAGGGCGTCGGCCAGCGCCGCGAAGCGCCAGGAATATTATTCTAAAACAGCTTGGTGACATCAGGAAGGCGTTTCAATCCCAAGTGATCCCACGCCTTGTCGGTGGCCACACGACCCTTGGGGGTTCTGACCAGGAAACCCTCTCGGACCAGGTAGGGCTCACAGACCGTCTCCACCGTCTCGGACTCCTCCCCAACCATAGCGGCGAGGTTGTTGAGCCCGACCGGACCACCGTCAAAGGAGCGCACGATTGCGTTCAAAACGGCTAAATCCAGCCGGTCCAGGCCTTCGGAGTCAATCTGATAGAGAGACAAGGCCTCCTTGACGTCGTCAGGACCGATTTGATCCAAGTCATGGACGATCGCCCAGTCCCTGACCCGCCTCAGGAGACGGTTGGCGATGCGGGGCGTGCCCCGGGAGCGTTTGGCCAGCTGGGCGCTGGCCTGTCCGTTGACGTTGATGCCTAAAACCTTGGCTGAACGGCCTATCAGCCGCTCCAACTCCTCGGATGGGTAGAAGTCCAAATGGGCGGTGAAACCGAACCGCGCCCTCAGGGGTGAGGGCAGCATCCCCTCTCGGGTCGTCGCTCCTATCACCGTGAAGCGCGGCAGGGTCAAGGGGATCGACGAGGCGCCAGGTCCTTTCCCCACCATCACATCCACACGGAAGTCCTCCATAGCGATATACAAGAGTTCCTCAGCCGCGCGCGGCAAGCGGTGAATCTCGTCGATGAACAAGACCTCCCCGGCCTCCAGGGAGCTGAGGATCGAGGCCAGGTCCCCGGCATGCTGAACGGCAGGGCCGGAGGTGATGCGGATGGGGACGTCGAGCTCATGGGCCACTATCATGGCCAGGGTCGTCTTGCCCAAGCCAGGGGGTCCGGCCAGAAGGATGTGGTCCGGTGCGACCTGCCGCTTTTGGGCGGCGGCCAAGAAGAGGCCCAGCTGCGCTTTGAGCCTGGGTTGGCCGATGAAACCATCCAGGCTCTGCGGCCTCAGTTCCTCATCCGATACCGGCTCGCCCTCAATCGGGCTGGCCGAGACCATACGCAGGGACTCCTCCTCGCTGTCAGAGTTCACTATCACGCCGTCAGCCCGCGAATCGTCACCAGTCGCACGGGTCCGCGCCTTACCTCTGCCGACCATCAACGCCCCCTATCCAGAAGGGACAAGGCGGCCTTGAGCACCAAGGGCACGTCGGCGCGGTCCAGGGGCTTTTCA
The DNA here is from genome assembly GCF_001263395.1 of Bifidobacterium actinocoloniiforme DSM 22766. Taxonomy (NCBI): domain Bacteria; kingdom Bacillati; phylum Actinomycetota; class Actinomycetes; order Bifidobacteriales; family Bifidobacteriaceae; genus Bifidobacterium; species Bifidobacterium actinocoloniiforme. The sequence continues at coordinate 544,144 of NZ_CP011786.1, forward strand.
TACCCATTTACCTGGCAGGCCTCCTCAACGGCGCGTTCGGCATCCCGTTGGACCCATCCCAGGGAGACAAGGCCTTCGATCACCTGGCGCAGGCCTTGATCCTGGGCCTCGGCTTGCTTGCCGGTGTTCAGGGCATCCACGTCCATCTTTCCTGAAAGTTCCAGTATGATTTTTTGCGCGCCCTTTTTGCCCAAGCCCGGCGCCCGGGACAGGGCGGCCGCGTCCCCCTGGGAGACGGCTTGGGCGAGTTGGTCGGGCGTCAAGGACGACAGGAGGGATATGGCCACCCTAGGGCCGATGCCGCTGACCTTGAGCAGCTGGGTGAAAAGGGTCTTGGACGAGCGGGACAGAAAACCATAGAGGGTGACCGCATCTTGCGAGATGTTGAGCGAGGTGTACACAGTCGCCTGCGCTCCGGTACGCAGCGCAGCCAGATCCGAAGACGGCATACGGACCTCGTAGCCGACCCCGCCGACGTCAATCACGGCGAGCGATTGCTCTATCTGGGCCACGGACCCAGTCAACATAGCCAACATGCCTGCCTTGGCCTCCTCCGTCGGCCCCGCAGAGGAGACCAGCTCGAACGCATGTTCGATTCAGCTTACATGTCCCTTTGGACGGGTCCGCACCTCTTGGAACGCTGTTGAGCCTGCGCCCACTGCCTCTGGGCTTGGGTCAGGTGCTGCTCGCGCTCTCCGCCTTGGAGGGCGCCAGCCGGTCGCAGGGCGTGGCAGATGGCCTGGGCTAAGGCATCAGCTGCATCAGCCGGTTTAGGTAGTCGATCCAGTCGCAGGATGCGCGCCACCATGCGCTCCACCTGAATTTTCTCGGCCTGGCCGTTTCCTGTGACAGCCAGCTTAACCTCCGTCGGCGTGTGCAAAGCGACCGGTATGCCCCTCTGGGCCGCAGCGAGCATGGCCAGCCCGGCAGCCTGGGCCGTGCCTAGTACCGTGTTTCGATTGGACTGGGCGAAAACCCGCTCAATCGAAACCACATCCGGGCTGTATTCGTCAATCCTGGTCGCCAGCCCATTGTAAATCGCCAGGAGCCGAAGGTCCTGGGAGAGCTCGGGATCCGATCTCACCACATCCGTATGGACGAACGAGAGACGACGGGAGACTTTCGCTTCTATGACGCCGACACCGCAGCGGGTGAGGCCAGGGTCGACGCCAAAGACAATCACCGGGCCTTATTCCTCATCCAACTGGGCCATGACCTCGTCCGAGGCGGTCCAATTGCTGTAGATGTCCTGCACGTCGTCGAGGTCGTCCAGGCTGTCGATCAGTTTGGAGACCTTACGGGCCGCATCCACGTCCAAGCTCACCTCAGTCTTGGGGTTGAGGACCAGGTCGGCTGAATCATAGTCGATTCCAGCATCCTGCAGGGCCTTGCGCACAGTGACCAGGTCGCCAGGAGCGGTGATTACCGTGTAGGACTCACCATCATCCTGTACATCCTCGGCTCCGGCCTCAGCGCCTTTCTCGAAGAGATCATCGAAGTCGACCCCTTCGGCCGGCACCACGATCTGGCCTTTACGCTCGAAGTTGAATGAGACCGAGCCGTTCTGGGCCAGTGAGCCCCCGTTCTTGGTCAGCGTGGAGCGAACCTCGGCCGCGGCACGATTGCGGTTGTCGGTCAGGCACTCGATGATCAGCCCCACCCCGGCGGGCGCATAGCCTTCGTAGACGATTGACTCATAGTTGGCGGCGCCGGCTTCCTCACCGGAGCCACGCTTGACTGCGCGAGAGATGTTGTCCGCGGGAACCGACGACTTCTTCGCTTTTACGATCGCGTCGTAAAGAGTGGGGTTCCCATCAGGATCCCCGCCACCGGTACGTGCCGCGATCTCGATGTTTTTGATTAGCTTGGCGAAGAGCTTGCCGCGCTTGGCGTCGATGGCGGCCTTCTTATGCTTGGTGGTCGCCCACTTGGAATGCCCTGACATATCGCTCCTGACAAAATACAGATGCTTTGAACTTGCATAATTCTAAGCGTTCTCTTTGACAATGCTAGCGCGGGTGGACGGTCGGGAGGGTGCGCTGCGCCCAGAGCTTTCCGCCCGTTCAGCGCCGCTTAGTCATCGACGGGGTTGGCTGCATGGCTTTGGCGTACACCGTCAGGATCCGCGTGGTCACCTGCTGCCAGTCGTAGGTGCGGGAGCGCTCCAAGCCCGCCTTTGCCAAAGCCTCGCGGCGGGTTGGATCGGACAGCAAGGACGCGATGCGCTGGGCGCAGGCCCGGCCGTCTCCGTTGTGGAAATGCAAAGCGGAGCAACCCCGTTGGGAGACGGCTTCAAATGCCTCTAAATCCGAGGCCACGACAGGACAGCCCGCCGCCATCGCCTCCGCCAGGACGATGCCGAAGGACTCGCCGCCTGTCTGAGGGGCCACATAGACATCCAAGCTCTTATAGAACGAAGCCTTCTCCTCGTCCGAGACCCGCCCCAGGAACTCCATGCGATCCTCAAGGCCGGGCTGCACCTGCCGCGCTATCTGGCGGGCGGAGTCCTGGCCGTCGCCGGCGCACAGGAAGCGGGCGTTCGGCTCGATCTCCAACAGGCTTTGGGCCGCTTGGGCGAACACTTTAAAGCCCTTGCGCTCCTCCCCCATCCTGCCCAGGAAGCCGATCACCGGTCGCTTGGCGCTGCCTCGCCAGGCGGGCTTCGGCCGGGCTGCGGCGAAGAAGGATGCCCTGATGCCGTTTGGGATGACCTGTACCTGGGTTGCGGGGTTCAAGTAACGCCCGGCCGTGTCCCGGGCTGCTTCGCTCACGCAAATGGCCTGCCTGATGCCGCTCAAATACGAGCGCAGGTAGGGACTGGCCAACTTCAACGCCAGTGGGTAGGAGTCGAAGGAGGCATGGAAAGTCGCCACGTAAGGGCAGGGGTCGAAACCTGGGGCCAACGGCTTGTGGCTGAGGCTAGGCACCTCCGGTTCGTGCAGGTGAAGGACGTCGAAACGGCCCTGCCGCACCCACTCGCGGGTCCGGCGCCCCGCCAAGCCGAAGTAGCTGAGATTGGCGACCGAACCGTTATAAGGCACCGAGAACGAGGAGCCGGTGGTGTGCACCCACGCTGGCATATCGGGGGTCCGTCGGCCGGGAGCCAGGACCTCAACCTCGTGTCCTAGGGCTATGAGCTGCTGGGCGAAGTCTCGGATGTGAAGCTGCACACCGCCAGGCGTTTCAAAGGAGTAAGGCGATATGATGCCCACCCTGAGCTTGCGGCCGCCCAGGGGGTCGGGCTCGCCCACTGGCGTGTCGTCATGAGCGCGCATGGCCCCGCCCAACAGTCCGATCGCCCGCATGGCTGCGCATGGGCGCGAGCAAGTCGTCAGGAACCCCGTGCAAGCGGGAAAGGTTCAAGTCCTCTATGAAAATCGGTTGCATCATATGCCAATCCTGCGGGTGGGCGCGGATATCCAGCGCCCACTGGTCGACCCAGGCCTGGCTGAGGGCCTGCACCGCCTGGGCACGCGGCATCCGCAGGTAGGGCTCTATCGCGATTGGCCCATCAACCTGGCAGACGTACCCATAGGGGCTGTGTGCTCGGACCCGGCTCTCCCCTGACAGACGCTCCCGGTGCATATTGACCGTGTACAAGGGCAGGCGGGAATCCAGGGCTATGACCGCCGGCCCAGCTGCCACACGGATAATCGAATCGAAGGCATGAACGAAGACGCCATTGCGGCTCAGGTCGCGGTCCGCGAGCAGCGGCACCACCTGTCCAGGCCGCTTGAGGCAGTCCGTCAGCCGCTGGGTCAATCCGGGCTGGCCCGTCAAGTAAATGTGGATGCCCAAACCCCTGCGGATGCCGGCGAAGGCTTCAAGCAGGTCATGGTCAGTGAGCCGCTCAGCCACAGTCGTGACCGGTCCTACGTCTTGGCCGGCCCAGTAGCCCGCGTATTCCCAGTTTCCCTGGTGGCCCATGGCTATGGGCAGGGAGCTCACAGGCATGTCCTTTAAGCAACTGGGGTAGCCGGTCCCCTCGATGCGAATCCGGGCCAGCAATTCCTGGGACGTGCGCGCACCGATGGTCAAGGCTTCGCAGAAGTAGGCGAAATAAGAGCGCAAAGCGCGGCGGCTCAACTTCCGTAAGCGCTGGGATGGGAGGGGGCCGGCGATGTGACCGAGGTTACGCTCCAACTGGGGGACGCCGCCCAAGCGTAGGACCCATGCCACGTCGGCCACTGCGTTGGCCAGGACTCGCAGGAGACCTTCCGGTAGCATCTTCGCGTGACGTGCCAGGAAAATGAGCATGCGCGAGATCATAGCGACTCACTCGTGATTGGGGTCGGCGGGTTTGGGGGCCAGGCTCATGTCGCCTCTGACCTTTCCGATGCGCTGGCAGACGGTGATCAAGCCGAGAACGTCGAGCAGGAGGAGGGAGCAGGTCAGGCAGGCCAGAGGCAGGCCGGCGCCGGTCAGGGCCATGCCCACCAAGATGATGACCAGGCGGTCCGAGCGGGTGGCGATGCCGTTCTTGGCCTCGTAGCCCTCGGCTTCGGCCCGGGCGCGGGCGTACGAAGTGACGAACGAGGTCATGATGGCGAACAGGGCGGCGGCCATGCCGATCTGGGCCCACAGGTCAGGGCCCGGCCGCCGCGCGGCGATCCAGTCCAGCTCGTGCTTGCGCATGCTGATGATGATTGCGGCCAGCACGGCCCAGTCGGCGACCCTGTCCAATGTGGAATCCAGGAAGGCGCCGAATTGAGTGCCGCCGCCGGTGATGGAAGCTACCGAGCCGTCAAGGGAATCGAACGCGACCAGGATGGCCAGCCCTATGGCCCCCGGCAGAAGCCATCCGGACAGACCGGTGGCGAAAGCGACCACGACGGTGCCTACGGCCCCTATCACCGTCACGCCATTGGCGCTGATCCCCAGACGCACAATCCCCCGGGCTATCGGCGCGATTGCCCTCTTCCAGGGGCCGCGTAAGTGCTCAAACATCCCTCTCCTCACCCTCAGGCCGGTGAAACCGAACGGCAGGGCCCGGCATTGCCTGCGGCGGACCCTGCCCTTGCGGACTCAGGCCTTGACCGCGTCGGTGCGCTCCACAAAGTCATCGACCGCACTGATTTGCGCACGCCGAGAAATGGCCTGTCGAATCCATGCGATCGCGTCGTCCACCGGCACGCCATTGAGCTGACTGCCGTCTCGGAAGCGGAAGGAGACCGCGCCTTTGGAGACGTCCTCCTCGCCGGCGATCAGGATGAAGGGTGCCTTTGACTTTGCCGCATTGCGGATCTTTTTGCCGAAACGATCGTCGGAACGGTCCAGCTCGCAGCGAACCAAATGCTCCTTGAGGCGGTCCACCACCGTTTGCAGGTGGGGGATGCAGTCATCGGAGACTGGAACGGCCTGGACTTGCACAGGCGCCAGCCAAGCTGGGAAGGCGCCGGCGTAGTGCTCCAGGAGGATTGCGAAGAAGCGCTCAATGGAGCCGAAGAGGGCACGGTGAATCATGACCGGCCGCTGGTGGGAACCGTCTGCGGCGATGTACTCCAGACCAAAGCGCTCAGGCAGGTTGAAGTCCAGCTGAATCGTGGAGACCTGCCAGGTCCTGCCGATCGCATCCCGGGCCTGGACGGAAATCTTCGGTCCGTAGAAAGCGGCGCCGCCGGGGTCGTCCCGGAGCTCCAGGCCGGATTCCTTGCCCACTTGGGCCAGGGTGGAGGTGGCTTCCTCCCAGACTTCGTCGGAGCCAACGAACTTATCGGGATCCTTGGTGGAAAGCTCCAGGTAGAAGTCGTTCAGGCCAAAGTCCTTGAGCACCTTGAGCACGAATTCCAGGATGCTTTTGAGCTCCCCCCTCATTTGCTCGCGTGTGCAGTAGATGTGGGAATCGTCCTGGGTCAAGCCACGGACCCGCGTCAGTCCGTGGACCTCTCCGGACTTCTCATAGCGGTAGACCGTGCCGAATTCGAACAGGCGCAGGGGCAGCTCCTTGTAGGAGCGCTGGCGGGACTTGAAAATCAGGTTATGCATGGGGCAGTTCATGGGCTTCAGGTAGTAGTCGAAGCCCTGCTTGACGACCTTGCCGTCGCCGTCCCGCTCCTCGTCCAGGTGCATGGGTGGGTACATGCCGTCCTTGTACCACTGCAAGTGTCCGGAAATCTCGTAGAGATGACCCTTGGTGATATGCGGTGTCTGCACGAAGGAGTAGCCGTTCTTCCTGTGCATCTCGCGCGAGTAGTCCTCCATAGCGTTGATCACCGCGGCGCCCTTGGGGTGGAAGACCGGCAGGCCTGGGCCAATCTCGTCAGGGAAGGAGAAGAGGTCCATCTCAGATCCCAGCTTGCGGTGGTCGCGCTTTGCGGCCTCCTCCAGACGGCCCATGTAGGCTTTGAGGTCCTCCTTGGAAGCCCAGGCCGTGCCGTAAATGCGCTGGAGCATGGGGTTCTTCTCGTCGCCGCGCCAGTAGGCGGCAGCGGTGCGCATCAGCTTCAAGGCTTTGATATAGCGGGTATTGGGCAGATGGGGGCCCCGGCACAAGTCCTTCCAGACCACAGCTCCTTCGTGGTCCAGGTTGTCGTACATGCTCAGCTCGCCGTCGCACACCTCGCTGGCCTCGTCGCCCTGAATCTGGGCTTCGGTCAATCCGATCAGCTCCTGCTTGTAGGGCTGACCGGCCTCCTCGGCCCGGGCCTCATCCTCCGAGACAACCCGCCGACGGAAGGATTGCGAGGACTTGATGATCCTCTTCATCCGCCGCTCTATCTCTTTCAGGTCATCGGGGGTGAAAGGCTGTTCGACATCGAAGTCATAGTAGAAGCCGTCTTTGATGACCGGTCCGATGCCCAACTTGGCGTCGGGCCTTACCTCTTGCACGGCTTGTGCCATCACGTGCGCCGCGGAATGGCGCATGATCGCCAGCCCCTGGTCGCTGCCTAGGGTAATAGGCTCGACAGCATCGCCATCGTTGAAAGTAGTGGCCAAGTCACGCGGTTGGCCATTGACCATGACCGCGATGATGTCCTTGTCGTCCGCGAAGAGCTGGGTACCGGTGGTGCCGGTCGCCACCTCCTTCGCGTGATCGCTCAGATTGATGGAGATGTTCGACTGGTTCATTCAGTGCCGTCCTCGCTATCGGGGCCCGCGGTACAGGGTGCAGGCCTGGACTTATATTACGGAAGCAACAATAGGCCCTCGCGCCGACAAGGCCGCCTTCAGACCCCTTGGTCCTGGCCGCCAACCGACTTAAGGAACTCCTCGGCTTCGCGTACCAGCTCCTGGGCCGTGGGCTCGTCCACCTGGTCGGGAATGGAAGCGGCGACCCTTGAGTCGCTCTCCACTTCGAGGCGGCGCACATACTCGGCCAAGTCGTCGTTGCAGCGGGTAAGCACCGAAGCCTGGGCCCGCCATCGCTGGGCTTTCTTGGGTAAATCGCCCTCATCAAGGTTGATGCCGAGCATCCCCGAAACCCTTCGCAGGAGCTGAAGGGTGCCCTGGGCGCATTCGTCGGAACCCAGGTATTGGGGGACGGAGACCCAAATGGATTCTGTCGCGAAGCCGGACTCACTGGCCAGGGCGTCCAGGACTGTAGGCACCCCAACCGGTCCTGAGTGCCCCTCTGTGTCAACGTCCGCCTCGTCACTGGCTAGGTCGTCCATGGGCAGTTCCCGGGTGTGGGGGCAGTCAGCGAACATGGATCCTAATGTGATGATCCCTCCGACGTCGTAATCCTCGGCCATGCGTATGCTGCGCCGGCAGAATTCCGCCCAGCGGTAGTTCGGCTCGGGACCTGTCTCCACCAGAAGGGAGGTGTCGTCGGCCAGCCTGACCTCGTAAAACTTGGTTTCGGGCCAACAAATCGAGCGCCTGCCCTGCACATGGCAGAGCATGGGGCGGGCCACTTGGTAGTCATAGAAATCCTCGCAGCCAATCGTGCCCACCTCACGGGACTCGTAGGTGTTGAGCAGATGGCGAATCACGTTGGTCGATGCGGAACAGGCATCGTTCCATCCGTCGAAAGCGGCCAGGAGGTAAGGGTACTGGCGCGGCTTGGCTTCTTCACTCATACCTTCCACCCTAACCTGCCTGCGGAGGGCTCCGGGTCAGTATGCCATCAGCGAGAACGAATCGAGTCCGTGAATCAAGGGCTGGCAAGGCCACGCTATTCGACTCAAGCGTGTCGTCGCATATTTTAGAGAAAGTAAAAGAAGAAAGAAGACCAAATGCTCTGGTGGGTGATGCAGGAATCGAACCTGCGACCCCTTCCGTGTGAAGGAAGTGCGCTAGCCGCTGCGCCAATCACCCGATACTTGACCCAGCCTGCGCGACTGGACATACGGACTGGCCAAATCAGCCAGCCGAGTGGGCGATACAAGATTCGAACTTGTGACCCCTTCCGTGTCAGGGAAGTGCGCTACCTCTGCGCCAACCGCCCGGGTCTTGTCTCTTTCGAGAGAGGTGGGTACGAGAGTCGAACTCGTCTATACGGCTTTGCAGGCCGCTGCCTAACCGCTTGGCTAACCCACCGTATGAGGGGTGCAACTACTCGAAGCCTCGAGCGGGCAACGGGACTCGGACCCGCGGTCTCGACCTTGGCAAGGTCGCGCTTTACCAACTAAGCTATGCCCGCGTCTCAATGTGTTCCTTGTGGGGACCACCTGAGCACGAGGCACTACTGTACCGGCTCGGGGCCGAATATGCAAGGACAGCGTGTCGCCTTGGAATACGTGGGCTGTCCTTCCGTAGGGACTAACAGCCGTCCTTCTGGCGGTCGGGCCCCGTCGTGAGGGTGGCGGGAGAGTCCTGCCCATGGTCGTCTGCACATGCATCCCCTCCCCCACCAGCACGGCTCTGCGTCGAGCGGCGCGCCTGGGAGCGGGGACGGGGATGCAACCGAGGCGTATCGCGTAGGGCCGAAGCGAAAATCCGGGGATCGTTGGATAATTGCGAACGCTTCAGGCATGCGCAAACGCATGCGGCACGAGTTGACGAAAGGGTTGCGGCGAATAGGTGAGTCAGGAAAACAAGGCTGGTACGAAGGTGGGGCCGGTTACGGCCGCGGTGTTCATGTCCACTTTCATGACTGCAGTTGAGGGCACCATTGTCTCGACCGCCATGCCCACGATTGTGTCCGATCTGCACGGACTGAGCCTGATGAATTGGGTGTTCTCAATCTACATGCTCATGTGCGCGGTGACCACCCCTATATATGGCAAGCTCTCCGATCGCTTCGGACGACGGCCCCTTATCACCACAGGCCTCCTGGTCTTCGTCGTCGGTTCGCTCCTATGCGGCCTATCGCGATCGATGCTCCAGCTGATTGCCGCGCGCGTGGTTCAGGGCTTGGGCGCCGGTGCCATCCAGCCGCTGACCTTCACGATCCTGGCTGACATCTTCCCGATCGAGAAGCGGGCCAAGATGATTGGGTTCAACTCCTCAGCCTGGGGTGTGGCTTCCATCGTGGCGCCGCTCCTGGGCGGTTTCCTGGTCCAACAGCTTTCCTGGCACTGGGTCTTCGCGGTGAACGTGCCGATTGGTCTGATCGCGGCGATCCTGATTCAGGTCTTCCTCAAGGAGGAAGTTCAATCCCGTAAGAGCCCCATCGATTACTGGGGCATAGCTTTGCTCACTTTATGCTTGGTCGGCCTCATGCTGGGCTTGCAGAATTTGGGAGGCTCGGTCAGTGCCTTGGCCAGCGTCCTTCCCTTGGTCCTGGCTGTGATCGCTGGTGTCATCCTGATTGTGGTTGAGCGTCGGCAGGCTGATCCAATCCTGCCCTTGAAGCTTTTCAGCAACCGCACCTTCGTAATCCAGAACGTGGTGGTCCTGCTGATTTCAGGCTTCCTGATGGGCTTTGAGACCTACCTGCCGATTCGCATGCAATCGATTCTAGGCTTCAATCCCACTATCGCCGGCTTCGCGTTGACCCCCTCCTCCATCCTGTGGCTGCTGGGATCGTTCATGGCTGGCAAGCTCCTGATCCGCCACCCGCCGCACTGGATAACCAGCCTGTCGCTGGGCTTCCTCATCGTGGGCTGCGTGGCTTCGATCCTCGTGCCCATCAATACCGCTTACGCCGTCTTCCTGGCCATCTCCGCGGTCTTCGGCTACGGCTTCGGCCTGGCTATCACAATCAGTACGATGACCTCGCAATCGGTGGTTTCAGCCGATGAGGTGGGTACGGCAACCTCTTTCAACACCCTGGCGCGCAGCCTGGGGCAAACCTTGATGATCTCCCTGTTCGGCATCGTGATGAATGTGGTCATGGCCCAAGGCGTATCGCGCACCCCTGGGCTGACCGCCGACATGATGGACCGGATGCTCAACCCGCAGACCGCCGGACAACTGCCCGCCGAGTACCTCCAACCAGCTCGGGCGATCGTCTACGACGGCCTGCGCTGGATTTTCATCGTCGGCCTGATCACCCTGCTGGCTGGCTTGGTCATCAACCTGTTCGACCGTAAGTCCAACCGTTTGCTCATGCAGACCAAAGTCAGCGAGGCGTAAGCGGCTGAAGGCCTTGCTCCTGCGCCACGACAGCGCCAAACGATACACCTACCGTTCCTTGCGCCCAGCGCTGTGTTTTTCCGCTGCGCTCTTCCCCGCGAAGCCATCCTGGGCTGATTCCCGCTTACGCTGCCCCCGAGCGGGAGCCAAGGGCTTTCCTCCACCTTGGGGGCCCGCGGAGCCCTCCGCTCGCTTGGATGCCTGCGAGCGAGGCAAGTCATCCTCCCGCCGGTACTGGTGAATGCAGTAAGCAAGGCCAGCCAAGGTGACCATGATAATCAGCGCTACGCCCAAGGGCCTTTGGTCGTAGCGCTTGGCCATAGGCACGATCAAGGCGTCCGCCAACAGGGCGACCCACAGGACGACGATGCCTTCTGACTTGTGCGACATAGTTCTCCTCGCTTCTGCGCGGTTCGACGCCCCACCAGCAAGCGGGCGGAATCGGGGTTGACGCCCGCCAGGGCCCATGATAGTTTTAAGCTGGTATGGGCAGTTCAGGCGATAGCGCCTGCCGTCACCTCGGAGCCGAGCGATTCCGCGACGCTTTTCGCGTGACTACCTGTAACCATATCCCTTCCCCACGGTTGGGGGCGCTATAAGCATCGCCAAGACACCTCATATGCAAGGACACGCGCATGAAACATTTTGAAAGGGACTCACTCACGCAAGCCAGGCATCAGCAGCAAGCCGTGGCCGAGAACCGAGCAAATTGGGACGATCGTGCCATCGTCCACGCCGGAGGCGGGTACGGCGACCTGGACGCCCTGGCCCAGGATGCCAACGCCATCACCCCAGTCGTCCATAGGGACCTGGCCGTGCTTGAACCCCATCTGCCCCAAGGAGGCGTGTCAGGGCTCAGCCTACTTCACCTGCAATGCCACATCGGCACCGACACCTTGAGCTGGCGGCGGTTGGGGGCCAGAGACGTGCACGGACTGGATTTCTCGCCCGCCTCGCTGGAGCAGGCCCGGCGGCTGGCTGAGCGAGCCGGCGAATCAATCACATACGTGGAGGCGGACGCCCGCTATGCTGACCAAGCCCTGCCCAATAAACGGTTCGACCTGATTGTGACCAGCGTGGGCACCGTCACCTGGCTGCCCGAACTGGGCGACTGGGCCAGGTCAATCGCCCACCTGTTGAAGCCGGGCGGGATATTCATGATCCGTGACGCGCACCCCTTGCTGCTCGCACTGGACGAGCAGGAGCTGCGCATCACCAGCGATTACCTATCCGGCAGCGAGGACGCCTACCAGAGCGACGGCTCCTATACGCCTGGCTCTGCCGGACGTATAGCGCACACGAGCAACCACAACTGGTCGCACGATTTCCAGGAGATGACCGGAGTCTTGCTGGCCGCTGGGCTGACTATCGAGGCGCTGGGTGAATATCCGGGTTGCGAGTGGCAGGCCATGCCCAGCCTGGAGTGGAAGGAGGACGAGGGGCTCTGGCGGCTTCCGGAGGGCTCGCCCCGAATCCCGCTCAGCTTCTCGATCGTGGCCAGGAAACCTCGCCTCAGCCAGACAGCGGGAGCCGCCGACGGGTCTTGATGGCATGACGAAGACCCCGAACCGATTCGAACGACGGTCCGGGGGCCTTCCCTGGATAACGCGGTGAACGCAGGCCCTTAATCAGGCGGCTGCGGCGCCTCCCACGGCGGGGATGACTCCCGTGAGCAGGAGGATCGCAACGAGGACTGCGAGGCAGATCCGGTAGATGACGAAGCCCCGGTAGGAGAACATGGAGACGATCTTCAGGAAAGCGATGATGACCAGGTAGCCGATCACGAATGAGACGATGGTGGCGCAGATGGTGGCCCCCCAACCGGGGAAGGCCGCATCCGCGTGAATATCCTTAACCGACTTGAAGGTCTCCAGAATGCCGGCGCCGAATACGGCGGGGATGGCCATCAGGAAGGAGACGCGGGCCGCGGCCTCTCGCGTGTAGCCCAGGGCGCGACCGAAGGTCATGGTGCCGCCGGAGCGGGAGACGCCGGGAATCAGGGCCAGCATCTGGCCGATGCCGAACAAAAGGGCATCCCTGGCGGTCATCTGCTCCATCGTCTTGCTTTGCTTGCCGTGCCGGTCGTAGTAGTCCAGCAGGAGGCCGAAAAGAATCAGCACGATGACCGTGATCCACAAATTGCGCAGCTTGGTCTCTATCGTCTTTTGGAAGAGCAGGCCGGCGATCACGATCGGGATTGTGCCGATGATGATGTTCCAGCCCATAGCGGCGTCCTGGTCCTTGGAGCCAAGGCGCTCACGCCAGGAAGGGCCGTCCTTGCCCCGTAGGCAGTTGTACCAGTGGCGGAGGATGCGGGCGATGTCGTGCCGGAAGTAGAGCAGGACGGCGAACTCAGTGCCGAATTGGATGATGGCCGTGAAGGCGGCGCCTGGGTCCTGACCCATCAAAGCGCCGAGGATGCGGATATGGGCGCTCGATGAGACCGGGAAGTATTCAGTCAATGCCTGGACTAGGCCGAACAATATAGCTTGGAAAAAGTTCATGGACCCCTCACCTGATAACGGAAGCGGACGCGACCCCGAAGGACTAGCTTACCGGCCCGCCTGCCCAAGCTCCAGCCCTAGTTGGGATGTCGCGCAGAATGCCCACAATGGTGTACAGGACAGCAGTCTAAAGGAGGCGTTCATGGCTCAGACCTATAGGAAGACGCGCGGCGGGGCTCCAACGGGATTCTTCGAGTGCGAAGGCAAGGGCCTCCAGTGGCTTGGCCAGGCCCAGGATCATGGTGGTCCACGCGTGGTCAAGGTGTTCGGCTGGGGCCGGGACTATTTGGACATCGAGCGCGTGGAGAGCGCCGCCCCCAATCCGGAGGCCGCTTACCGGTTCGGAGCCCGGTTGGCCAACTTGCACCAGGCCGGCGCCCAGTGGTTCGGATCGGCGCCCGACGGCTACGAGGGCACTTGCTACTTTGGCCCCCTCCAAGACCCAGTGCCGATGGACAGCGGGCAATGGACTGATCCGGCCACTTACTTGGCGGAGGGGCGGCTCAGGCCCATGGTCCGTATGGGCATCGAGCGCGGCGCCCTGAACGAGTCGGACATGGAACTGACTGAACGCGTCATCGACGCCCTCCCCCGCCTCCTGGCAGCCGCCGCCGACGACAAGCCGGCTCGGGTGCACGGCGACCTATGGAGCGGCAACGTCATGTGGACCGCTGACCGTGGGCGTAGCGAAGCGGTGCTCATCGACCCCGCGGCCCACGGCGGCCACCGGGAGGAGGACCTGGCCATGCTTCACCTGTTCGGCATGCCCTACCTGAGCCAAATCGAGGATGGTTACCGCTCCGTCCACCCGCTGGCTGCGGGCTTCAGGGAACGCTACACCCTCTGGCAGCTCTATCCGATCGCCGGCCACTGCGTCTTCTTCGGCGGCGGTTACGTCAGCGAGTACCGATCCATGTGCCGATCCTTGCTGGAGTGAGCCGCTCTGGAGCTCAAGCCCGCGGTTCAAGTTGGGGCCCGGACCCTGCACCTGAGCAGGGTCCGGGCCCCAACTTCATTCACGCCGCTAATGCCGCGACCCCTGCAGGCAGCCTTAACTGAACATGTCCTTGAGCTTGCTGAACAGCCCCTTCCTCCCTCCGCCCAAGATGGGCTTGGAGGACTGGGAAAGCTCCTGCTCCCCTGAGTCGTGGCTGTCGGCGAAACGCTCGATGAGTTCGGACTCGCGCTCGTTGAGCTTGTCGGGGATGACCACCAGAACGTGGACGAGGATGTCGCCGCGCTCCTGGGACCCCATCTTGGTGACGCCTAAGCCTTTCACAGTGATTGTTTCGCCGGGCTGGCAGCCGGCGGGCACCTCGACCTCGCGGGGGCCGTCGAAGGTCTCCAGGCCTGCCGTGTGGCCCAGGACCGCCCAGGTCATCGGCACGCTAATCCAGCAGTGCAGGTCGTCGCCATCGCGGGTGTAGAGCTTATCAGGCCTGATGTTCACGTCGATGTAAAGATCCCCGGCGGCGCCGCCGCCTTCGCCCACTTCGCCTTGGGATCCCAGACGCAAACGGGAACCGTCCTGGATGCCAGCGGGTATGGTCACTCCTACGTCACGGCGGACCCGGACGCGCCCGTGGCCCTGGCACTGCGGGCAGGGGTGCTCGATGATCGTGCCGTGTCCCTCGCAGCGCTCGCAGGGGGCGGTCGTCATCATCTGACCGAGAAGGGTGCGGGCCACCTTCTGCACGTATCCGCGCCCTTTGCACTCGGGGCAGGTGACCGGCTGGCTGCCGTCCTCAGCTCCTGAGCCGGAGCAGGTCTGGCAGAGGCCGAAAGTGTGAATCTGAGCATGGGCCATGCCGCCGAAAACCGCGGTTTTCAAGTCGATCGAGACCTCGGCGAGGGCATCGCGGCCAGGTTGGGCGCGCGGAATCGGGCCCTGGGAGGAACTGTCGAAACCGGAGCCGAAGAACTGTCCGAAGAGGCCACCCATATCGAATCCGGCCGCGCCCGCCTGGGCGTTGGGGTCACTCGGGTCGACGCCAGCGTCATACATCCTGCGCTTGTCCGGGTCGGAAAGAACCTCGTAGGCGGAGTTGACTTCTTTGAACTTGTCTTCGAATTCAGGGCCGGCGATGTCGGGGTGATATTTGCGGCTCATCTTGCGGTAAGCCTTTTTGATCTCCGCATCGCTCGCCTCACGGCTCACGCCCAATACCTCGTAGTAGTCTGCCAACGATCGTTCCTTCTGTCCTTGGATGTCCTTGCCATTGTGCCATTAGGGTCGGTCAGGGCCCGATGCTCAGACCTGGCCCATGCGGCGTCCACAAGCCGGTCCACGCCGCGTTTTCACCGCCCTCAGCCGTCTTCACCCTCACCGGAGGTCAGGAATGAGGTCAAATAGGCGGCCACCGCGCGCACCGCGCTCATCGTGACCGTATAATCCATGTGCGTGGGGCCAATCGAACCGACGAAAGCGATTGGGCCATCGCCCTGCCCGTTTGTCCCTTCATGCCATTGGTCGGTTCCTGTTGCGTGCCCGTAGCCACTGGTCACGATCGATGCGTGCAGCAAACCCGGCGTGCGGGTCTCCGACCCTATTGCCACCGATACGCCGCCGTGGGTGCGGGAGAGCTCGCTCTGAGCGCTCATCAGCCTCATCAGAACCACCTGCTCCTCCAAGGCGTCCAGGAGCGGCGCAAGTTCGGCGACGGTCAAGGTTTGGCGTCGCGTCAACTGGGAGCGACCGGCCATGTAGAGCCCTGAGGACTCCTCCTCGTCCGCCATGCCTTCCAGGACTTGGGCCAGGCCTTCCAGGAGCCGCCTGCTCCCCGCCTCGTGCACCTGCTCGGACTGGGTCTCCAACCGTTCGGATGCCTTGGACAAGGTCATGCCGCGGCACTCCTTATTCAAGGACTCGGAGAACTTAGCCAACAGGTCCTCTCCGAGGTCCTGATCCTGGTGCAGGCTCAGCGTGTGCTGGGCGACGCGCCCGTTGTCGGTGATCACCACCACGAGCAGGGCGCGGCCGGAGATGCCGATCAGCTCGAGCCGACGCAGCCGTGATTTAGCAAGGGAGGGCGAAGCGACCACGGCTACCTGTCCGGTGATCTGCGCCAAGAGCCGGGCGGCCCGTTGAAGCGCGTCGTCCAAGCTGACCGAGCCGGACAGGAAGGTGTCGATGGCCTTGCGCTGGGCCCCGCTCAACGGCACCATCCTGGCCAAACGGTCCACGAAGTAGCGGTAACCCTTCTGCGTCGGCACACGACCGGCCGAGGTGTGGGGCTGCACCAGGTAACCTTCATCCTCCAAGGCGGCCATGTCATTGCGGACCGTAGCGGAGCTGACACCGAGCTTATGGTCACGAGCGACGGCGCCGGAGCCGACCGGTTCCTGGGAGCGGATGTAGTCCTCGACCACAGCCCGCAACACCAGCATCCGCCTGTTCGCCGCCATGTCTCCTCCTCACCCATCCCGATTACTCGTGTCAGGCCAGGGCACCGGGAATGATGCTCGATTCCCATTGTATTAGCACTCGCGACCCTTGACTGCCAAGGCCTTCGTCCAGAGCTGAGAACGCTTGCATCTAGCGGAAGGAAGAAGGTCTTGGGTGTCGGCTCAGGAGGATACGATAAGAGAGAAATGCCACGGTAAACGAACATTTTCGGCACAAGTCGGAACATGTCGGCCTACCAATTGGAAGGAAAGTTGATCAGATATGACCGATTTCACATGGACTGATCTCGACAAGCGCGCCGTCGACATGGCCAAGGCCCTGTCAGCCGATGCCGTGGAGAAGGCTGGATCGGGCCACCCCGGCTCCCCCATCTCCTTGGCGCCGATCGCCTACGCGATCTACCAGCGCTTCATGATCCACGACCCCAACGACCCCGAGTGGGCCGGTCGTGACCGATTCATCCTCTCTGGAGGCCACGCCTCGCTGACCCAGTACGTTCAGCTCTTCTTCTCCGGCTACGGGCTGACTCTGGACGATTTGAAGAAGTTCCGCACTGCAGGTACCCGAACCCCCGGTCACCCTGAGTACGGCCTGACACCAGGCATCGAAATGACCACTGGTCCCCTGGGCCAAGGCCTGGCTTCCGCCGTAGGTTTTGCATACGGCCAGCGCTTCGAGCGCGGCCTGCTGGACCCCGAGGCGCCTTCCGGGCAGTCCCCATTCGACCACAAGGTCTGGGTCATCTGCGGCGAGGGCGACCTGGAGGAGGGCGTCTCCTCCGAGGCTTCCTCCTTGGCGGGCGATCAGAAGCTGGGCAACCTGACTGTCATCTTCGACGCCAACCACATCCAGATTGAGGGCGATACCAAGATCTCCCTGGGCGAGGATGTGCTTAAACGCTACGAAGCCTACGGCTGGTACACCGATGAGTTCTCCTTCGTGCAGCCCGACGGCTCCTACAAGGAGGATGTCGAGGGCTTCGCGGCCGTGCTGGAGAAGGCCGAGCAGGTGACCGACCGACCCAAGTTCATCAAGGTCGACACTCTGATGGCCTGGCCCACCCCCAGCAAGACCAACGATCCGTCAGCCCACGGATCCGCCTTGGGCGCAGAAGCCGTCGCAGGCCTCAAGCATGCCCTGGGGTATGACCCGGACGAGTCCTTCCACATCGACGAAGAGGCCCTGGCCCACGCCCGCGAGGTCGCCCAGCGCGGCCTGGCCGCCCATAAGGAATGGGACGAGCGTTTCGAGGCTTGGCGTAAGGCCAACCCCGACAAGGCTTCCCTCTACGATCGCATCCACTCCGGTAAGCTGCCCGAGGACTTCGATCAGGCCATTGATCAAGCCGAAGCA
The DNA here is from genome assembly GCF_001263395.1 of Bifidobacterium actinocoloniiforme DSM 22766. Classification (NCBI taxonomy): domain Bacteria; kingdom Bacillati; phylum Actinomycetota; class Actinomycetes; order Bifidobacteriales; family Bifidobacteriaceae; genus Bifidobacterium; species Bifidobacterium actinocoloniiforme. The sequence continues at coordinate 561,865 of NZ_CP011786.1, forward strand.
GCCTTTGAGACCGGCTCCAAGCTGGCCACCCGTAAGGCTTCCGGCGCTGTCCTGAACGCGATCGCCAAGGTCATGCCCGAGCTCTGGGGCGGGTCCGCCGACCTGGGTGGCTCCAACAACACCAACATCGACGGCGCCGCGTCCTTCGACCCTGCCGACATGTCCACCAAGCAGTGGCCTGAGGCCAACCCCTACGGTCGCCAGCTCCACTTCGGCGTGCGCGAGTTCGCCATGGGCGCCATCACCAATGGCATCCTGCTGGGTTCGGACACCCGCCCCTTCAATGGCACCTTCTTCCAGTTCTCCGACTACGAGCGCCCGGCTGTGCGCTTGGCTGCCCTGATGGACATCCCCAACCTGTACGTCTGGACCCACGACTCCGTGGCGCTCGGCGAGGATGGCCCCACCCACCAGCCAATCGAGCACCTTGCCGCCATGCGCGCCATCCCCCAGATGGAGGTTGTGCGCCCGGCCGATGCCTTCGAGACCGCTGAAGCCTACCGCGCCTTCTTCGAAAAGGACAACACGCACCCCACGGCCATGATCCTGACCCGGCAGAGCGTCCCCACGCTCGCTGAGACCCAGGCCAAGGCCGCCCAGGGCGTGCGCAAGGGCGCTTACGTGCTAATCGACTGCGATGGACAGCCCGACGTGCTGCTCATGGCATCCGGTTCCGAGGTTCAGCACGCGGCCGCCGCCGCCAAGACCCTGGCCGGCGAGGGCGTCAGGGCACGCGTCATCTCCGTGCCCTCCCTGGATTGGTTCGAGGAGCAGGACGAGGAGTACAAGGAAGCGATCCTGCCCGCATCGGTCAAGGCCCGCGTCTCGGTTGAAGCCGGACTGGCCATGCCCTGGTACAAGTACCTCGGCTCCTATGGCAAGCCCGTCTCGATCGAGCAGTTCGGCCTGCAAGGCTCCGGCGACGAGAACATGCGCGACCTGGGCATCACGCCCGAGCACGTGGTTGAAGCCGCCCTGGCGTCCATCGAAGCGGTCAAGTCCGCCCACTGATCCAGCGAAGGCCCAACAAATACACCGTTCCCCCGCCGTCCTAATCGGCGGGGACCTAAAAGGAGAAACACAACAATGGTAGAAAATGCAAACACCCAACGTACCTCCGACTCTGGAGTCTCGATTTGGCTGGACGATCTGAGCCGCACTCGCATCGAGTCCGGCAACCTTCAGCAGCTGATCGCTGAGAAGAACGTCGTTGGCGTCACCACCAACCCCTCCATCTTCCAGAAGGCTCTCCACCAGGTCGGCCCTTACGACGCACAGCTCAAGGAGATGGGCCGCGTCAACGTGGAAGAGGCCGTGCAGGAGCTGACCACTACCGACGTGCGCAACGCGACCGACATCTTCCACGATGTCGCCGAGAAGTCGGACTATGTGGACGGCCGCGTCTCGATTGAGGTGGACCCCCGTCTGGCCCACAACACCGAGGAGACCGAAAAGCAGGCCGAAATCCTGTGGAAGAAGGTTAACCGCCCCAACGCGATGATTAAGATCCCGGCGACGCTGGAAGGCCTGCCGGCCATCACCGCCACCCTGGCCAAGGGCATCTCGGTCAACGTCACGCTGATTTTCTCCCTGGAGCGTTACGAGCAGGTCATTGAGGCCTTCATCGAGGGCATGGTGCAAGCTGACCAGAATGGCCACGACCTCAAGCACATGGGCTCGGTCGCCTCCTTCTTCGTCTCCCGCGTTGACACCGCGGTCGACAAGCTCCTGGAAGCTAACGGCTCCGATGAAGCCAAGGCCCTGGAAGGCAAGGCCGCTGTCGCCAACGCCCGCCTGGCCTACGAGCTCTTCGAGCGTAAATTCGCCGCCGACCCCCGCTGGGCCGCCTTGGAGGCCAAGGGCGCCAAGAAGCAGCGTCCGCTCTGGGCTTCCACCGGCACCAAGAACGCCGCCTACTCCGACTGCAAGTACGTGGACGAGCTGGTCGCCCCGCACGTGGTCAACACCATGCCGGAGAAGACACTGGACGCGTTGGCCGACCACGGCAATGGCGCGCCTTCAATCGAAGGCACCTATGAGGAGAGCCACAAGGTCATGGATCAGCTATCCAACCTCGGCATCTCGATCAAGGATGTGACCGATAAGCTGGAGGCTGATGGCGTCGCTGCCTTCATCGATTCCTGGTCCTCGGTCCTGACCGATGTGCAGGCGGGTATCGACCGTGTCAACGGTTGAGGGCTGAGTGCTGTGATGGGGCTGTCGCGGATAATGCGCTGACAGCTCGACCCTCCTAATCACTGAGGCCACTGGCGGATCATTGCGCCAGCGGCCTCAGCTTTATTCCCAAACCGACAGAGGATCAAACCTTGAACAGCCCTTCTACGGATTCACATGACCGTGCCGCGAATCAGGATCGCCGCTAAAGCTGAATTCATTGGTTTGCAATGAGCGGTCGAAATCGCGAATCCATCGGGTGTGGCGACGCAGGCCGAAAGCGCCTGCCTGGTCAGAGCCTCCACACGGCTGCAGGAGGTGCCCACCTGGGATGTGACAACCCGCAGCGGGTGCGAAAGCAACCCGGATTCGTCTTCGTCATCCGTGCTCGCCTAGGAACGGCTTGTTCATGGATGGGAGTGGCATTCAGGCGTGACAGGAGTAAGTCGCTGGACCAATGCCAGGCTTCTGCCACGATCGTTTGCGGACCGATATGGAAACGCCCCTCCGTCCATCAAGGACAAAGGGGCGTGATAAGTATGAATCAGCCAATGTGGTATTTAGCCATCAAGCCTAAGGCGATGATGATGGCCACCCAAATTAGGGCCACGATGATGGTCAGGCGGTTCAAGTTCTTCTCGGCCACTCCTGAGGTGCCTGCATTGGAGCTGATGCCGCCGCCGAACATGTCGGACAGGCCGCCGCCCTTACCTTTGTGCATCAGGATAAGCAGAGTCAGCAAGATGCTGGCGATGACGACGATTACTTTCAGGGCGATCTTGACAATGGTCACAGGTTACCTCCACATGTGTGCTAATAATAGTCTAGCGCAAGGGCTGGAGAGCCCCGAACCAAACCGTTTCCCGGCTCAACGCTGGCGAGTGGCCTTCAGGGTCATCCGGGCGATTCGAGCGAACTCATCCACGTCCAAAGCCGCGCCACCGATGAGGAAGCCGTCCACATCCGGCTGGCCTATCAGTTCCTGGACGTTCTTGGACGTGACCGACCCCCCGTAGAGGATCCGCATGGCCTGCGCTGGCTGGGAGCCGAAGGCGGACTCCACATGCGAGCGTATCGCCCTCGCCGCCTCCCGGGCCACGTCCGGGGTGGCGACCATGCCGGTGCCAACGGCCCAGACCGGCTCATAGGCCACGATCAACTTGGCGACATCGTCCTTGGACAGGTCGCGCGTCACATCTTGGACTTGGCCGACAGCGAACTCGAGTTCGATGCCCTGGCGGCGCTCCTCGTAGCTCTCGCCCACGCACAGGATTGGTTGCATGCCCGCTGCCAGGACGGCCCTCACCTGGTCGACGATGTTCGCATCATCCTCGGGGTGGTACTTGCGCCGCTCAGAGTGGCCGACAATCACATAGGAGCAGCCAAGCTGCGCTAACATGTCGGCGGAGACATCGCCGGTGAAGGCACCCTGCGAGGTGACGGATACGGTCTGAGCGCCGTAGTGAATCTTCAAATCGTCGGCCTCGACCAGGACTTGGACCGAACGCAAGGCGGTGAATGCGGGCATCAGAGCCAGTTCGCAGCGCCGGTAGTCGAACTTCGCGTCCCTGAGCAGCCAAGCCAGCTTCTGAAGGAAGTAGGTTGCCTCCAAGTGATCGAAATTCATCTTCCAGTTGCCGGCCACCAGCGGTATGCGCGCCATGACGCCCTCTCTCATGATTCAGGGGACTGAATGCGGTGAGTGCCGGGCGACGCTCACCGCCACCCGGCACTCACCGGAACAAGGAGTCCCTATAGACTACTCCAGGACCTTGAGACCCGGAAGCTCCTTGCCCTCCAGGAACTCCAGGGAGGCGCCTCCGCCAGTGGAGATGTGGGAGAAGCCGTCCTCGGGGAAGCCAAGGTTGCGCACGGCCGACGCTGAGTCGCCGCCGCCGACGATAGTGAAGGCTCCTGCCTTGGTGGCATCAATCATGCCCTGGGCCACGGCCCGGGTTCCCTCGGCGAATTGAGGGACCTCAAAGACGCCCATGGGGCCGTTCCAGACGACGGTCTTGGAATCGACGATCTTGTCGTGGAAGAGCTTGCAGGAATCAGGGCCGATGTCCAGGCCCATCATGTCGGAAGGAATCGCGTCAGCCGGAACGACCTGGGGGTCGATCGCCGCATCGCCGGCGGGGAAGGACTTGTTGACCACGATGTCGGTGGGGAAGACCAGCTCCACGCCACGGCTCTTGGCCGTTTCGATGTATCCCTTGACCTTGTCGACCTGGTCCTCCTCCAGCAGGGAGGAGCCAACCTCGTAGCCCTGAGCCTTAAGGAAGGTGAAGACCATGCCGCCGCCGATAACCAGACGGTCGGCCTTGTTGAGCAGGTTCTCGATCACACCGAGCTTGTCGGAGACCTTGGAACCACCCAGCACGACCGTGTAAGGCCGCTCCGGGTTCTCGGTGCCCTTGGACAGGGCTTCCACTTCCTTTTGGACCAGCAGGCCGGCAGCGGAGGGCAGGTCAGCCGCCACATCGTAGTCGGAGCCCTGGGCCCTGTGGACCACGCCGAAGCCGTCGGAGACGAAGACATCGCCCAAGGCGGCGATCTTCTTGGCATAGGCGGCGCGCTCGGCGTCGTCCTTGCTGGTTTCCTCCGGGTTGAAACGCACGTTCTCCAAAAGGATGACATCGCCGTCGTTCATGGCAGTGACCTTGGCCTGGGCGTCCTCGCCATAGGTGTCCTTTGCCAGAGGGACCTCAATGCCCAGGAGTTCACCCAGGCGCTTGGCCACAGGAGCAAGGGAGAGCTCAGGGACGACCTTGCCCTTGGGCCGGCCCAAGTGGGCCATAACGATGACCTTGGCGCCTTGGTCCTTCAGATTTTTGATTGTAGGCAAGGCGGCGCGGATACGACCGTCGTCAGTGATCGTCGTGCCGTTCAGAGGTACGTTGAAATCAGCGCGGACCAGGACGCGCTTGCCTTTAAGATTACCGAGGTCTTGCAGGGTCTTCATGGATTTCCTTTCCTGGCCGCCATCACGCCGCGCACTCCTCGGCGCCGTAAACGGCCTATGCTGTCACAATGTGACTCCACTTGCTCATGATAGTGCAGCGAACGGATAAGCGTTAGGGACTGCCCCGACCAGCGTTCAAGCCTGCTCTTCGCGCTGTTTGCGTACTTTTTGGGCCAGCTGGAGCAAGCGGCGAATTCGCCCGGCGATCGCATCCTTTGTGACTGGAGGATCGGCCAAACGGCCCAATTCCTCGAGGCTGGCGTCCCGGTGGTCCAGACGCAGCTGACCGGCGGCGCGCAGGTTTTCAGGGATATCGTCGCCTAGGATCTTGAAGGCTTCAGTGACTTTGGCGGAAGCCTCCACCGCGGCCTTCGCCGACCGACGCATATTCGCGTCGTCGAAGTTGGCCAAGCGGTTGGCCTTGCCTCTGGATTCGCCATCCGAGCGTTTGCCGGTCCATTCGCGGGCCGCCTTGGGAGCGCCGATGAGAATGAGCATCCGCTCAATCGCGTCAGGGTCGCGCAAGGTGACGCGCTCAGAGGAGCGGACCTGGCGAGCCTTGGCCTTGATCCCCAAGCGTCGGGCGACCTGGACCAGGGCCAGGGCAGCTTCGGAACCCGGGCAGACAATCTCCAGGTATGAGGCTTTACCTGGGTCCGAAAGCTCTCCGTGAGCCATGAAGGCGCCGCGCCAGGCCGCTTTGATTTGGGAGATGTTGCCCAAGACGATGTCCTCGGGCAAGCCGCGCACCGGACGCTTGCGCCGGTCCAGGAGGCCGGTTTGAAGAGCCAGGGCGCCGCCGGCCTTGAGGACCCGCACCGAGTACCGCAGAGCCTGGCCTGAGGGGGTCTGCCGAGCGACTTCAATCAGGTCCGAATCATGACCGTACACGTCTTTGATCATGTTCTGGAGCCAGCGGGCGGCGGGCAGGGAGTCGAATTGCGCCTCAACAACGATATGGCGTTGGATGATATGCAAGCCACCGGCGAAACGAATCATCGCTGCGGACTGGGCTTTCTTGGCTTGGGGTAGCTCGTTGTCTATGCTAGCGAGCTCGCTTTTGACGTCATCCAGTAGGGCCAAGACCCGTCCTCCTACGATTCTATGCGATTGTTCTGGGCCCGCCCGAACCGGAACGAACGAGGCCACAGGACTACTGTGATACCGAATATCTTGGACAAGTACCACTGATGTCCAAGGCCCGGGGCCTGTCCCGAAGCAAGCCCAAGGGTACCCGCGGTACGGGACCATAAGCAAGAATTAAGGCCGGAATCGGCCTAAAGCTTGTTCTTACGAGGTAACTCCCTGGCGGAGACCGTCACGTCCAGGCCCTGGGAGCGCAGGCGGGCAGCTAGCTCTTCGCTGATCGCCACCGACCGATGCTGGCCGCCTGTGCAGCCTATCGCGATGTTGACGAAATGCTTGTCCTCCCTGGCATAACCGCGAATCGCGGTCATGATCGCCTTGGTATAGGCGTCCAGGAAGTCCTTAGCCCCCTGGCTGTCCATCACATAGTCGCGCACCGGCCGGTCGTGTCCGGTAAGCTCGCGCAGCTCCGGCACCCAGAAGGGGTTGGGCAGGAAACGCACATCGGCCACGAAGTCCGCGTCGATCGGAATGCCGTATTTAAAGCCGAAACTGAAGATGTGAACGGCAACCGTAGCGGGGCCCTGGCCGAGCAAGGAATCGTAGAGCTTAGTGGAGAGCTGGTGGATGGTCAGGCTGGAGGTATCGATCACGACATCTGCCCGCTCCTTAAGCCCCTCCATCAACCGACGCTCCTTACGCACCCCATCGATCAGGCGGCCGTTGCCCTGGAGCGGGTGGGGGCGGCGGACCGACTCGTAGCGCTTGATCAGGACCTGGTAGGAGGCGTCAAGGAAGAGGATGCGGCACCTGACCCCTAAGTCGTCCAAGTGCCCCAGCACCGCGTTCAGATCGTCGAAGTATGAACGGGAACGCACGTCAATGACCGCTGCCAGGCGGTGGACCTTGCTGCCCGCCGAGGTCATCAGATCGACCATGGGGACCAATAGCTTGGGTGGCAGGTTATCAACCACGTACCAACCCATATCCTCCAGGCTGTCGGCGGCCCGGGACCGACCTGCACCAGACATGCCGGTGATGAGCATGACTTCGAAGTCCTCCAAGGGCGGCCGCGCTGAGTCATCCTGGGAACGCCCGCCCGCGGACTGTCTGACCTCGTTCATCCCATGACCCCTTCCTTGGTCCCGCCAGCGCTCCTGACGACGCGAGTCGGCGGACAGGGCGTGGCCGACGCGGCGGCTCGGGCGACCCGCGACGCGGCGTCCCTTCCACGATCAAGGCTACCCCTACCCCGCCTGGGCACCAAGCCCTGGACCGTGGGTGACCTCCCCATGCTCTGGTTTCTCAGCGGGCGAGGAAACACCTGCTTCCGCGCTCCCAGCGGATTCTTGGTCTGTGTGGAGGGCCTGGTAAATGGTCTCGGCCTTCTTGCGCCCGATTCCCTTGACCCCCTCCAGCTCCTCCACCGTGGCTTGCCGCATCCGCCGGACCGAACCAAAAGCCTTGAGCAGGCGCTTTTGGTAGGCCTCCCCAACGCCTGGGATGTCATCCAGGGCTGAGCGCAAGGAACCTTTTCGCCGGGTCTGCCGGTGGTAGGTGATAGCGAAACGGTGAGATTCGTCACGAACCCGCTGGAGCAGGTACATGCCCTGGGACTGTCGCTTGAGGATGATGGGGTAGTCATCGTCAGCCACCCAGACCTCCTCCAGACGCTTGGCTAAGCCGCACAGGGCCACGTCGTCCACGCCGCAGTCGGCCAAGGCGCGAGCCGCCGCCTGCACCTGAGGCTTACCGCCGTCGACGACGATCAGGTTGGGCTTGTAAGCGAAGTGACGAGGTTGGGCGTTCTGCTGGACGACTTCAGCGGACGCGACCGTGTCTTTCCTGTCCGGAGCCGTTTGCCGGCCTTGGGCCGCCTGCTCGGCCTGGCGCTCATTCTCAATGGTCTCACCAGTGTCGCCGGCTATGTTGCCGTGCCTGAAGCGTCGTGTCAAGGTCTCGTAGATAGCGCTGGTATCGTCCAAGGCCCCCTTGCCGTCATCGCCACGGATGGCGAACCTGCGGTATTCGGACTTCTTCGCCACGGCGTCCTCGAAGACCACCATCGACGCCACCTGGAAGGCGCCACCAACCGTGTTCGAGATGTCGTAGCATTCGATTCTCAAAGGGGCCTGCTTGAGTCCAAGAGCCTTGGCGACGTCGTTCATGGCCGCCGTCCGGTCGCCCAGATCGGAAATGCGACTCATCTTGGAACGCTGGAGGGATTGCTGGGCGTTGGCCCCGGCCCGGTCCATCAGGGCTTTTTTCTCGCCCCGGCTTGCCACACGAATGGTCACGGCCCCACCGCGAAGGTTGGAAAGCCAGGACTCCAGGTCGTCGACCCGGGCGGGTTTGACCGGCACGACCACTTCCCTGGGGACAGGCGCGATAGGCTCCAGCAGGTCGGCCCGGCCGGTGATCTCCTGCCGTTCATGCCTTGCCTTAGTGGCCTTAGCCCGATCTGCCACCGCTAGAGCCGTCACGCGTTGGGTGGAGCCCAAGGCATCGCGGCTCTGACTGACCTCAATCGAATTGTCTTCGCCCTCGGGCAGGACCAGGACGGGCAGGGAGGGGTCTTCCTCCTGCCGGTGCTCGGAAACCAGGTCGGAGTATACCTGGATGATCAAATCGCTCATCAGCTCCCCGTCGCTGACATCCTCCACCCGCTCCACGGACCACGATCGTTCGCCGCGGATGGCGCCAGCGCGCACGAAGAAAGCATGGACCGAGGCTTCAAGTTCATCCGAGGCTATGCCGAACACATCGGCATCCACATCGGAGTTGAAGACCACGGAATTCTGCTCGATCACAGTGTCCAGCATGGCGATTTGGTCGCGGATCCGGGCGGCTTTCTCGAAGTCGAGCTCATCGCTGGCCTGGGTCATCCGTCGTTTGAGCCCGGCCTTGTAGGATTTGCCCAGACGCCCGGTCATCACGCCCACGAGTTCAGCCACCAGCGCGCGATGGTCCTCGGGGCTGATCCGCCCCACGCATGGGGCTGAGCACTTGCCTATCGATGCCAGGAGGCAAGGCCTGCCGGTCATCTGGGCCCGGCGGAAGACACCCGACGAGCAGGTGCGCACCGGGTAGGTCTTCAATAAGGCATCCAAGGTGTGCCGCACGTCCCAGACTTTGGCATAGGGGCCGAAGTAGCGGGTGTCCCTCCGCTTGCGTATCCGCGTCATCCAGACCCGTGGCACCTCCTCGCCCACGGATACGGCCAGGTAGGGGTAGGTCTTATCGTCGCGGAAGACCACGTTGAACCGGGGATCGAACTCCTTGATCCACGTGTACTCAAGCGTCAGTGATTCCAGCTCAGTGCCCACAACGGTCCACTCCAGGCTCCTCGCCGTCAGGACCATGGTTTGGGTGCGAGGGTGAAGGTTGACCAGGGGTTGGAAGTAGTTGCTCAGTCTGTTGCGCAGGTTCTTGGCCTTGCCCACGTAGATGACCCGGCCGTCGCCGTCGCGCCACTTGTAAACGCCGGGCTGGGCGGGGATGTCACCCGCCTTGGGGCGGAAGAGGTCCCTGCTGTCGCCCAGCAAGGGCGCGCCGTTCTTGTTGAGGCCTTCTCGCGCAGGGTCGGAGCCGGTCAGCGATGATTCCATCAAGGTCTGGGCGGTCTTACGCCAAACCCCTGGCGCATGGCGTTCAAAACAGCTTCTGGACATTCAGGCCTTCGCTTTACCTTTTGCGTTCCGCGCGGACCCGCCGGCCCTGCCTTTGACGGCTGCCCTGGCTGCGTTGGCCGTGTGTTTCTTGGCTTTGGCCTGCCGCTCGGCCTTAGCCACCTTGGCTGGGTCCAGCATGGGTTTCAGGAACCTTCCCGTCCAGCTGGCCGGGTTGGCTGCCACTTGCTCTGGGGTGCCTTCTGCCACAACCCGTCCGCCACCGTCGCCACCCTCAGGACCAAGGTCGATGATCCAGTCGGCGGTCTTGATCACATCGAGGTTGTGCTCGATCACGATGACCGTATTACCCTTGTCAACCAGACCCTGCAGCACGCCCAAGAGCTTACGGACGTCCTCGAAGTGCAGGCCTGTGGTCGGTTCGTCCAGGATGTATATGGTGCGGCCGTCCGAGCGCTTCTGGAGTTCAGTGGCCAGCTTGACCCTCTGGGACTCGCCGCCCGAGAGGGTGGGCGCCGGCTGCCCCAGGCGGATGTAGCCTAGGCCAACGTCGACCAGGGTCCTCAGATAGCGCGAAATGGAGGGGTAGGCTGCGAAGAAGTCGGCGGCTTCCTCAATGGGCATGTCGAGGACGTCCGAGACGGTCTTGCCCTTGTAGGTGACCTCCAGTGTCTCCCTGTTGTATCGCTTGCCATGGCAGGTCTCGCACTGCACATACACATCGGGGAGGAAGTTCATCTCGATTTTTATGGTGCCGTCGCCGTGGCAGGCCTCGCAGCGCCCGCCTTTGACGTTGAAGGAGAATCGGCCAGGCCCGTAGCCGCGCACCTGGGCCTCGGGCGTCTCGGCGAAGAGCTGACGAATCTTATCCCAGACCCCCGTATAGGTGGCTGGATTGGAGCGAGGGGTGCGGCCGATTGGGTTCTGATCCACGTGGATGACCTTGCGCAGATGGTCCACGCCCTCCACCCGCGTATGCTTGCCTGGCACGATGCGGGCGTTATTGAGCTTGTCGGCCAAGACCGGGTAGAGGATTGAGTTGACCAAAGTGGACTTGCCCGAACCGGAGACTCCCGTCACCAGGGTCATGACGCCGAGCGGGAACCTGACGGTGAGGTCCTTCAAATTGTTCTCCCGGGCGCCTACGACGGTCAGGCGCTTGGTACGGTCAATCTTCCTCCGGCGAGGGGGAAGCTCGATCTTACGGCGGCCGGCGATATAGTCGCCGGTGATCGAGCGCCTGGCCTGGGTCAGACCGTTGGACGGCCCTGAGTAGATGACCTCTCCCCCGTGCTCGCCAGCCCCCGGGCCGATGTCCACCAACCAGTCCGCTTCCCGGATCGTGTCCTCGTCGTGCTCAACCACAATCAAGGTGTTGCCCAGATCGCGCAGGTGCTTGAGGGTGGCGATCAGACGCTCGTTATCCCTCTGGTGAAGACCGATTGAAGGCTCGTCGAGCACGTACATCACGCCCACCAGGCCTGAACCTATTTGCGTGGCCAGGCGGATGCGCTGGGCCTCGCCTCCGGAGAGGGTGGCGGCCGCGCGCGACAGGGTCAGATAGTTGAGCCCCACATCGTTCAGGAAGCGCAGGCGGGCTCGAATCTCCTTCAGGACTTCACCGGCGATCTTAGCCTGGGCCCCGTCCATGTGCAGCCCCTCAACCCACTCGCAGGATTGGGAGATGGGCATGTCGCACACCTGGGCTATCGAGAGCCCATCGACAGTGACCGCCAAGACCTCGGGCTTGAGCCGCTTGCCCAGGCAAACCGGGCAAGGCACCTCCCGCATGTAGGATTCGTAGTACTGTTTCATCGAATCGGAGTCCGTCTCATCGCGACGACGCATCAGGGTTCGCACCACGCCCTCGAAGCCGGTCGTGTACTCGCGCAAGCGCCCCCAGCGGTTGCGGTAGGAGACCTTCACCTTGAAGTCGCGCCCGTACAGGACCGCCTGCCGCACATCCTCCGGAAGGTCCTTCCAAGCGGTGGATGTGGAAAAGCCCATCTCCTCAGCCAGGCCGTCAAGCATGTGACCATAGAAGCGCTGTTGGGTCTTGGTGCTCGACCAAGGTTCCACGGCCCCGTCCTTCAAGGACTTATCGGGGTCCGGCACCACCAGATCGGGGTCAATCTCCAGTTTGAACCCGAGGCCCGTGCAGGCCGGGCAGGCTCCGTAGGGTGCGTTGAATGAGAAGGTGCGGGGCTCGATCTCATCCAGCTCCAGCTCATGCCCGTTGGGGCAAGACCGGTTCTCGGAGAAGGGCTGTCGCCGGTCCTTGTCTTTGGGGTCCAAATCCACGAAATCGACGACGATACGACCCTTGGCGAGTTTCAAGGCGGTCTCCACCGAGTCGGTCAGACGCTGACGGACCGAACTCTTGACCACCAGGCGGTCCACGACCACCTCAATCGTGTGCTTCTTCTGCTTGGCCAGCTTGATGTCGTCCGAGAGCTGGTGCACTTGGCCGTCGATGATGGCTCGGGCGTAGCCGTCAGAGCGTAAAAGGCCCAGGGTCTCGACGAACTCGCCCTTGCGCCCACGTGCGATGGGCGCAAGAATCTGGAAGCGGGTCCCCTCCGGCTTGGCCATCAGCGCGTCCACGATCTGCTGGGGCGTCTGGGCGCGAACCTCTGCCCCGCAGACTGGGCAGTGGGGTATGCCAGTGCGGGCGAAGAGCAGACGGAAGTAATCGTAGACTTCGGTAATCGTGCCCACGGTCGAGCGTGGGTTACGATTGGTGGTCTTCTGGTCAATGGAGACGGCGGGGCTCAGTCCTTCGATGAAGTCCACGTCCGGCTTGTCCATCTGCCCCAGGAATTGACGGGCGTATGACGACAGGGACTCCACATAGCGCCGCTGCCCCTCGGCGAAGAGCGTGTCGAAAGCCAGGGAGGACTTGCCGGAACCGGACAAACCGGTGAAAACCACCATCTTGTTGCGAGGAATGGTCAAGTTGACGTTCTTCAGATTGTGGGCCCGGGCCCCTTGCACGACGATCTTGCGGTCGTTGGGCAAATCCGTGAGGTCCGCGATCAGGCTGCCGTCCCCGGGGATCATCCTCGGTCCTCCGGCTGCTTGGGATTGGCCCTCGGTCACGTTCGGCTGCTGCACTTGCTTCATCCCGTTCCTTCAATCCGACTGCTCCAGAGATTACATCGTACCGCATCTGCTCCGATATTTCGAACAAGCGTTCGATTATAGCGAAGGGGTGGCCGGCGGGCGCTTGGCTGCCTCCGGACGGCAAGGGGCCAGCCCCCGCTAGGATGGTATGAGGGAAGTAGTGCAGGGGCTGAGGGGCAGCCCCGGTGGAAGGAGCAGACATGGGTACGTATGGTCCATCGGAGCAAAAAGAAGCATCCACGACGCCCAAGGCGGGGTCGGGGCAGGGCGTTCGCGCTCAAGAGTCCAGGACCCCATCCGCCCTGGAATCCGAACGCCAGGCCGAGGGCTCGGTCGCTCGGGCCGACGACGCGCACGCCAAGCACCGTAGGCTGATCGAGAGCATCGTCCTATGGGCCGCCTGGTTGATCATGGTTGCCTTCAACGGCTATGCCGAGATTTTCCACCTCAACGGCGTCAACGTCGGACAGGTCGCCCACGAAGGCAACGTCTGGTTCATGCCCGCTGGCTGGGCCTTCGCCATCTGGGGGCTCATCTACATAGTCCTTGCCCTCTGGCTGATTCGTTTTTGCTTGGCAGGCCCATCCCGAAAAGCCCTGGGCCCCCTGCCCTTCAGCTTGTCTGGCCTGCTGTTCGTAGCCACTTGCGCCCTCAACATCGCCTGGTTGGCCTGCTGGCATTTCCGGGCCTTCACGGCCAGCCTCCTGATCATCGTGGTCCTGACCGCCCTGACATGGGTCCTCTACGGAATCGTCCGCCGGGATCAGCATGAGGAAGACACGGCCAAGGCGGCCCGCATCTTGGACTGGACGCCCCTGTCCTTGTACGCCTCCTGGTTGACGATAGCCACGCTGCTGAACGCCTGCTACACAGTGCAGGTGCTCTCCGGAGGAGTATCGGATATCATACAAATCTTCACTGTAGTCATTCTGCTGGTGCTCCTCCTCATCGCCGTCTTCCTGATGCAGCAGAAGGCGGGTGACTGGGTTTGCGGCCTGGTGCTCCTATGGTCGGGACTGGCCATCGGCATCAACATCCTTTCGCGCAGCGTGGCCGTGGGCGTTCTGGTCATCGCCCTGACCGCTCTGGGCGAAGCGCTGGCCTACTTCCCTTGGAGCACCTTCAAGCTTGTTCGCCGCTGAGCACAAGGTCATATCAGCCCCTTCGCTATGATGGTCGGCGGGGATTGGGACCGCGTTGCCTAGCTGGGACGCGCGGACCGACCCGCACATCCACTTCAGAGAAAGCGTCGGGCAAGGCATGGCTATAGAGGCACAGGGACTTGAGATTCGCATAGGAGCCCGCCTCCTGCTCGAAGCCACCGACTTCCACGTGTCCAAAGGGGACCGCATCGGCCTGGTGGGGCGCAACGGCGCCGGTAAGACCACGCTGACCCGGGTGATTACCGGCGATATGCTGCCATCGGCAGGGTCCGTGCGGGTGAGCGGGCAGCTGGGCTACCTGCCGCAGGACACGCACGCTGGCGACCCAGAGCAGACCGCCCTGGACCGGGTCATGTCCGCCCGCGAGATCGCCTCGATCATCAAGCGTTTGCGCAAGGCCGAGGCCGAGATGACCAGCCCCGATCTCAAGGTCATGGAGAAGGCCATGCGGCGCTACGACAAAGCCCAGCAAGATTTTGACGCAGCCGGGGGCTACGCAGCCCAGTCGGAGGCCATCGTGATGGGTGAGAGCCTGGGGCTGAGCCAGGACACCTTGCATCAGAGACTGGGGACGCTCTCCGGCGGTCAGCGGCGCCGGGTGGAGCTGGCCCGCATCCTCTTCTCCGGTGCCGACACGCTGATCCTGGACGAACCCACCAACCACTTGGACGCCGATTCGATCGAATGGCTCAAGGACTACCTGAGGAAATTCGATGGCGGCTTCCTGGTCATCTCCCACTCCACCGAGCTCCTGGACGAGACCGTCAACAAAGTCTGGCACTTGGACGCCCAGCGCTCCCGCATCGACATGTATTCGATGAGCTGGAAAGCTTACCTGAAGCAGCGGGTGGTTGACGAAGAGCGCCGGCGGCGGGAGCGCGAGGTGGCCGAAAAGAAGGCCGACCGCCTGATGAAACAAGGCATCCGCCTGCACGCCAAGGCGACCAAGGCCGTGGCCGCCCAGAACATGATGCGCCGGGCCGAGCGCCTCTTGGAAGGCACCCAGGAGGCCGAGCGGGGCGAGAAAGTGGCTGACCTGCGCTTCCCCGAGCCCGCGCCCTGCGGGCGAACGCCGATCATGGCCAAAGAGATCTCCAAGGCCTACGGTTCCAATATCGTCTTCGCCGGCATCAACCTGGCCATCGACAAGGGCTCACGCGTGGTCATCCTGGGTTACAACGGCGCCGGCAAGACCACGACCCTGCGCATCCTCGCCGGCATCGAGACGCCGGATACCGGAGAGGTCGAACTGGGGCACGGGGCCAAGATCGGCTACTTCGCCCAGGAGCACGACACCCTGGAAGAGGATCTGAGCGTTCTGGAGAACCTCCAGCACGTGGCCCCGGACCTGGACGACACCCAAGCCAGGACCATCCTAGGCTCCTTCCTCTTTTCCGGCGACGACGCGATGAAGCCGGCTTCGGTGCTCTCCGGCGGCGAAAAGACCCGCCTGGCCCTGGCCACCCTGGTGACATCGCGGGCCAACGTCCTCCTCCTGGACGAGCCCACCAACAACTTGGACCCAGCCTCACGCGAGGAGATTCTCAAGGCCATCGCCAAGTATGAGGGCGCTATCGTCCTGGTGACCCATGACGAGGGGGCCGTCCAGGCCCTGAACCCGGAGCGGGTCCTGCTGATGCCCGACGGGGATGAGGACCTGTGGAACGACAGCTACCTGGACCTCGTGGCCGAAGAATAGGCGGCGGTTTACCCCAGCGCCCCGCCTGTCGCGCAAGGCCTGATCGGCGACAGGGAACATAACCAGCGTCGGGAGGAAGCCGGTGTGGCGGCGGCCGCAATCGGAAGCGCCACCATGCCGTCCCGCAGGAGGCCCCCACGGTCGAATCATCCGTGAGCGCAGGCCAGACGGCGCATCTGGGCCGAAGGATACGGCGTCGGAGCTTCACAAGCCTAGCCCGGAGCCGCGTAGGCCGTGATGCGCAAAGGGCCCCAGGACGGTGCGACCACTCAATCAACCCAGCACAGGGAGGGCACGGTCACAGCCAAGGCGACTCGCTAGGCGACCACCGGTATCTCATTGTCCCTTTCCACGGAGCTCGCGGCATGATGACGACTGACACGGGCCAGCGCGTGCCGCGGGCCAGCAAGCCGGATAGAGTGGTGGTAGGGGTGGAATGAGCCGCCCTGGAAGTCATCAGCAAGGGGAAGGACGCACGGATGTCGAACGAGGAGAGCTGGGTGTTGGACAAACTGACGACGACGGCCTATCAGTCAAGCACGGTGCGCTCCCTGGAGCGACCCCTGCTGGACGATGGCGTGCCGCTGATGAGGATGGCCGCGAAAGCCGTCGCTCTTAATGCACGACTGCTGCTGGCCATGTCCGGCATGGAGCTGGACCAGGCCCGGGTCGTCCTCCTGGCAGGCGGAGGGGACAACGGCGGCGACGGACTTTACGCGGGCGCCCTGCTTGCTTCAGCAGGTTCAGACGTGACCGCCGTGGCCACGAGTAACGACCTGCACGATCAGGGGCTGACGGCTTTCCTTCAAGCCGGTGGGGTTGTCCTCGCCCTGAGCCAGGATTCCGACATCCCCGGCTCGGACGCCCCTGCGTCCGCGGATGAGGCGGCGGAAAGACTGGAGCAGGCGGTAAGTCTGGCTCGGAGCGCCGACCTGGTGATCGACGCCATGACCGGTATCGGCCTGAATGGGGCCCTGCACGGGGTGGCTGACGCCCTGGCCTGCGAGCTTGGGCAGGCGGACGGCGGCCTGGCCCCAGACGTCGGCATCCCCCAGGACGGCAAAAGCAAACGGCCGCTGGTCCTGGCGGTGGACTTGCCTTCAGGCATAGGCGTGGACGATGGGAGCCTGCCTGGCTCCTATATACCAGCTGATGTGACGGTAACATTCGGCGCTTTGAAACCCTGCTGCCTCCTGCCTCCCGCCGCGTACACCTGCGGCAGGACGGTCTTGGTCGACTTCGGCTTCGACCTGGACTCGATCCGCCCCGACGTTGAGGCCATGACGGCTCAAGGCGCCGCCGACGTGATACGCGCCCCCCGCATCGACGACAGCAAGTACACGCGCGGGGTGGTCGGCCTGGTCACTGGTTCGGAGCGCTACCCTGGCGCCGCGATCCTTTCGACCCGCGCTGCGGCCGCGGCTGGCGCGGGCATGGTGCGCTATATGGGCCCTAGCAGACCCACTGACGCGGTGCTAGCGGCCTTGCCCGAAGCGGTGAGCGGCCCTGGCCGGGTCCAATCCCTGGTCCTGGGCTCAGGCGTGCCCACCGAGCAAGCAGCCAACGACGAGGAACCCCAACGCGAGACCATCGGAGGCATCCTGCGGACCCGTTTCGCGGCCAGACCATCAGATGAGGACTCCGAGGGCGATACCGAGATTCCGGCTGTGGCCGACGCGGGCGCCCTGGACCTCCTGCCTGGGGGGAAGACGCCCCCTACCCTGGTGCTCACCCCCCACTTTGGCGAGCTGGCCAAGCTTCTCAACTCTTGCGGCGAGAGTCTCAGCGCCTCGGACATCGCCGCCGAACCCCTGAATTGGGCCATCAAAGCCTGGGAGTTGACCGGAGCTACGGTCCTGTTGAAAGGGGCCGTCAGCATAATAGTCGGCGAGGATCAGGAGGGGCGGATGCGGGTCATGACCACCGGCTTCGGCCCCGTCTGGCTCTCCACCGCGGGTTCAGGGGATGTCTTAGCCGGCGTTCTTGGCGCGACGCTGGCCGGCGCCGCTGACCGCTTGGAGGAGGAGCCCTGGCAGACCGTCCCAATCGCGGCTTCCGGCGCTTTCCTGCACGGCTTGGCGGGCTCGCTGGCTTCCGGTGGGCTTCAGCGCGGTTGGCGGCAGCCCCTTGTCTACGACCCCGAGAACCCATCCGACTTCCTGGAAAGGGCCCAGGATGGCTGGAAGGCTGAGTCCAAGGGGGCTGGACCCTGGAGTCCCCTGGGCCACCCCATCCACGCCACCGATATCGTGTCGCATCTGGAGGAGGCGCAAGGCCTCCTGCTGGCCCTGCCGTACACGAGCCAGGGGGAGGACGACGCGGACGATGACGCAGATGCCCCTGACGGGATACCCGCGGATGGCCCGGCGGACTGGGCACTGTTGCAAGCTGGCTGGGCAGGGCCTGCGGAATTCGGCCAGGCCGCCTCGGCTGGCATTGATTCGTTGTGGTTCTAGGGAATTTCTAGGGAAAAGCCTTAGAGGAAGGTAAAAGGAGGAAACATGCGTGGGCGCTTGATTATCATGCGGCACGGGCAGAGCGAGTGGACCCTGCCCCAGGTGAACCGGTTCGCCGGCTGGGTGGACGTTCCTCTGAGCGAGCAGGGGCGACGGCAGGCGGAACGAGCAGGCCAGCTGATCAAGGAGTATGGTCTGGAGCCGGAGGTGGTTTTCACTTCCCTCCTCGGTCGCTCGATCATCACAGCCAACCTGCTATTGGACCAAATCGACCGGCTCTGGATACCGGTCCAGCGCACCTGGCGGCTCAACGAGCGCCACTATGGCGCCTTCCAAGGGCAGACCCGTCCTGACATGCTGTCCAAGTACGGCGAAAAGCGTTTCGCCACCTACCGCCGCTCCTACGATGTGGCGCCTCCAGCCCTTGACCCCTCATCGCCTTACTGGCAGGGCCAGGACCCTCGCTACGGCAAACCGTGGGCCGACGGTCTGGATGACTTGGACCCGGCGTCGATTGCCTCGGAGTCCCTGAAGGATCTAGGCCAGCGGCTGGAGCCTTACTGGCGTGCGCGAATCGTGCCCTTGCTGGCCCAGGGCAGGACGGTGCTGGTCGTCACCCACGGCTCCGTCGTACGGTCGGTCGTCAAGGGGCTGGAAGCGGTCTCCGACCAGGACATCCGCTCCATCAACGTACCCACCGGAGTGCCGATGGTTTATGAATTCGAGACGGATCAGAGCAGGGAACCGGAGCCAGTCGGGTCTGGCCGCTACCTGGACCCGGATGCGGCTCGAAAGGGCATGGCGCAGGTAGAAGCGCTGGGCAAGGCTTGATCCGGAGGATCGCAGACGGCGCAGGCAGGCCCTCCCCCGCCGTTATACTGGGCCCATGACCCTCCTCCAGCTCAAGTACATCATCAAAATCGTCGAGTGCGGTTCGATGAACGAAGCCTCCCACGAGCTCTTCATCTCCCAGCCTGCCCTCTCTTCCTCGGTCAAAGAGCTGGAGGGCGAGCTGGGCGTCGAAATCTTCACCCGCCACTCCCAGGGAATCGCGCTGACCGTGGACGGCGCCGAATTCCTGACCTACGCCCGCCAGGTCCTGGACCAGGTGGGCCTCTTGGAGCAACGGTACCAGCAGACAAAGCCTCGCAAGCAACTGTGCCGTGTTTCCACCCAGCATTACATGTTCGCGGTCGAAGCGTTCGTGGAGATGATCAATTCGATTGAGGCCGATGAGTACGAGTTCACCATCAGGGAGACCCGTACCCGGGATATCATCGACCAGGTGGCCTCCTTGCGTTCGGAGATCGGCATCATCTACCAGTCCGGCTTCAATAAGCGGGTCATCACCAAGCTCCTGAGGGAGAAGCACCTGGTCTTCCACCCGCTCTTCCGCTGCAGGCCCCACGTCTTCATTTCGCGCCGGAACCCGCTGGCGGGCCGCTCCCGACTGACCATGGAGAACTTGGAGCCATACCCCTTCCTCCAATACGAGCAGGGCGACGAAGGATCCTTCTATTTCGCCGAGGAGCCGGTTTGGCCCGACTATTCCCCCCAGCAAATAACGGTGTCGGACCGCGCGACCATGCTCAACTTCATCGTCGGGCTCAACGCTTACACGGTGTGCACCGGCATCGACAACGAGGACCTGAACACCGAGAAGATCACGACCATCCCGCTGGAATCGGATGAGACCATGCTCCTGGGGTGGATCAACAACGAGCGAACCAAACCACCCGAAGCGGCACAACTCTATTTGGACAAGCTGGGCGAGGTCATCACCCACCACGGTTTCGAATTGATTGGTTGAAGGCGGGGGGGGGAAAGCCGTCAGCCGCGAGGAAACGAATCACATCTGATGCGGTCGGCCCGTACCACCAATCGAAGGCAAGGAACCGGCTCGGCCCACTTGGTTCTCATCCAAACCCAGGGCCTGGCACAAGGCCTTGCGGGCTTCGTCATCACCTGGCTTGATATGGCTGATTTGCATGAAGACGCCATTGATGATCACCGTGGGTGTGGAAAGCCTGCCTTTGCTTTCGCCCTCAGGGTTCTCCAGTTCATGTCGGGTGATCGTGTAGTCATTGAGCTGGTGGACCCATTCGCGGTATTCGCCGCTGGCGGCCTTACGGGCGACAGCCTCAGGCACGCCTACGCTCATTATCCGCTTGGCGATCTGGTCGTCGCTCACGTCGGCGCCGCCCTGCTCGCTGGGTTGGAAGTCTTGCTTGTAGAAGGAGGCCACCACGTCCAAGAAACGCTCCGGGTCCTCCTGGGCCACGCTCGCGGCGGCGGAAGCGGCCCTGGTGGAGTACTGGTCGGAGCGTTGCTGGTCCAGGAAGTCCAGGAAGTGGATGCCCAGGTTAATCTGGCCCGCCTTGACCATAGCGATCAGCGTGGGGTCCAAGGAGCGGTGGAGGCGGCCGCAGGGCGGGCAGAGGAAGTCCATGTAGATGTCAACGGTCGGGACCGCGCTGATGGGCTTGCCCACGCCCTCCTTGCTGACCAGGATGCCCCCTAGGTCGTCGGCTTTGGAGGGTTTGACCCTGACTGCGGCTAGGGCCTGGTAAGCGTCGTTCTTGGTCGGGGCGCCGGTGGTCGTAGCGGCGGGCTCGGCTCCGCCCCCGTGACCGGACCGGTGAACGACGAACGCGCCGACCGCGACCAGGGCCGCCAGGACCAGGACAGCCGCCAGTACAGTCAAGAGCCGCCGATGAGATGAGCTCACGCTCCCTCCGTCGTCCCCGCTTTCACTGCGATCAGGTTGTTTGTCGACGTTGGGCTCTTGTACCATCGTAGGTCCTGTCTCCTTGCGTCATGAGCTCCTGATTCCCTGCCATGATGATACCTGAGCACCTTGGCAAGTCGCTCGCGGTTCCCGCCCCAGCTTGAATCAGACCCCGTAACGCTCCAGGTAGGCCTGGGCACGCTCGTAGAGTCGCTCATTCATCACAGGCCTTCCTTGTTCATCCTGCATGCCCCGGGCGGCTTGGAAGACCTGGCCCACGTTAGCAATCGAAAGGACGGGGAAGCCCAGCTCATCCATGACCGCTTCGACGGCCGAGCGCCCCGAGTCGTCGGCCACCTCCATCCTGTCGACGCTGATGACCAGGCCCACCACCTGCACGTTCGCGGCGGCCTTGAGCTTGGGAACGCACTCGCGCACCGCAGTGCCGGCGGTCATCACATCGTCCACCAGCAGCACCCGCATCCCGTCTTCGAGCGGGGCGCCGACGAAGGAGCCGCCGTCCCCGTGGTCCTTCTTCTCCTTGCGGTCGAAGGTGTACCCGACCGTGCGGCCGTGCGCCGAACTCAGGGCGATGGCGGTCGAAACGGCCAGGGGTATCCCCTTGTAGGCCGGGCCGAAGATTGTGCCGAAGTCGCCGGGAAGCTGGCCATCGCGCACGCCTTTAAGGATGCGACGGGCGTAGAACTCGCCTAGGAGCGCAATCTTGGCGCCATCGTTGAAAGCTCCCGCATTGATGAAATACGGCGAGCGCCGACCGGACTTCAGCGTGAAGTCGCCGAAACGCAGGGCCCCGCTGCTCAACAGGAAACGGGTAAAGGCCTGGGACAGCCCCTCTTCCCCCTCGTCGCCCTTGCTTGCCTGTCCGTTCACGCTTACTTCCATGATGATCCCTTCTCTAAGGTTTCGGCCAGCTCGGGTCGCTGGTCGAGCAGTTCGTCCAATTGCCGCGCTATGCGCACCGGCGCCACAGGATCCACCAGGGCGGCCGCACCCACCTCGACCGCGTTGGCCCCCGCGTAGAGGAATTCGAGCGCGTCCGAGCCGCTGGCGATGCCGCCCATGCCGATGATGGGCATCTCGGGCAGGGCCTGGCGCACCTTCCATACGCAGGCCAATGCGATCGGCAGGATTGCGGGGCCTGAAACCCCTCCGGTGACGTTGTCGATGATGGGCCGGCCCGTGGTCGTGTCCAGTCTCATACCAACCAGGGTGTTGATTAGGCTCAAGGCGTCCGCTCCCCCATTCGCGGCGGCGCGCGCGACCGCGGCGATGTCCGTCACATTCGGCGTGAGTTTGACCACCATCGGTTTGTCGGTCATGGCCCTGAGCCGGCTGATGAGACGTTCCAGACCGACTGGATCGGTGCCGGCCGACATGCCTCCGTGCGTGACGTTAGGGCAGGAGACGTTGATCTCCAGCATGTCGGCCGGCGAGTCGGCCAGTTTAGCCACCACTTGCGCGTAGTCGTCGTCGCTGTGCCCGGCCACGTTGGTCACCACCAAGGCTCCCAGGTCCTTCAACCTGGGCAGTTCGTCGACCAGGTAGTCGTCCACCCCGGGATTCTGCAAGCCCACCGCGTTAACCATGCCAGATGGCGACTCTGCGGTACGCGGGGTGGGATTACCCTCCCAGGCTACAGGCGAGACGCCCTTCGTGGATATGGCTCCCAGCTGGCTGACATCGTAGAAGTCTTGGCAGGCATCGAGCTTGAAGGTGCCGGAAGCCGCGCCGACCGGGTTCTTCCAGACGACCCCAGCCACCTGTGTGGGATGACGGTAAGTGTATGGCTCCAGGGGGTCGAATCCATCCATGCTCATGCGTTCGTCCATCCTAACTGCTCTCCGGTGAAGACCGGTCCGTCCGCGCAGACCTTGAGTCTGCCGTCCACTGTGTCCACAGCACAGGCCACACAAGCTCCGTACCCGCAGCCCATCCGCTCCTCCAAACTGAACTGTGCGGGGATCGAACGGGCAGCCGCCCAGGCCGCCACCGCTTTCATCATCGCTGTCGGCCCGCAGGAGATGATCGCGGATCTGGCTGGGTCGAGCTGGGGCTCGAAACGGTCCAAGAGCGTGATGACATCGCCCTCCGGCTCACTGATCGACAGGGTTCGGTCAGCGCTGGCTGCCACCAGAGGGTCCGCGAATCGCTCATTCTGGTAGCCGAAGACGGCTATGGCCCGAGCGTCAGCCCGCTGGCTCAGCGCTTGGGCAGCCGCGATCAGCGGAGGAACGCCCAAACCGCCACCGACCAGCAAGTAGTCGCCTGGTCGGCTCAGGTCGTACGGCCTGCCAAGAGGCCCCAGCAGGTCAACTTCATCGCCCGGCTTCAGGCGGGCGAGCGCGGCGGTCCCCCGACCGATTACCTGATAGACCAAGTCCAGCTCGTCGCCGTCAGTCCTCGCGACGCCGAAGGGGCGGGGCAGCATGGCCGAGGGATCGGGAGCATAGAGATTGACGAATTGGCCCGCCGAAGCGGTCCTGGCCGCGTAAGGGTCGCGGACGGTCAATAGCCGGGCCGCGCCGCCCTCCAGGCTGAGCGCCGCGCTGACCTTAGCGGTGCGCCTGCCTGGGCGTTTGCCTTCCGCCTGGGCTTGGGCGACCACCTGTTCGGTAGGTCTGAACTGAGTCGTTTGAATACTCACTTGGTCTCCTTCACGGCTTGGGTCAGTTCTGTTTTCATCGTCACAGCGGCCTTCCGAGCCTCGGAGGAGACCAGTCCCAAGGCCACCTCCAGGCTGAGCGAGGGGCTCCAGGATCCGCTGCGTTTCCAGGCGCCTATGATGCCCCGGGAGGAGTTGACTATCGCGCCGGACCCGTCCGGCCCGAACATGGCCGCTGCATCCTTTGCCGTTCCGCCTTGGGCCCCATAGCCCGGCAACAGGAAGAAGGTGTGCGGCATAGCTTGGCGCAAGAGCGCTCCCACCTGTGGCTGAGTTGCGCCCACGACCGCACCGATACGGGAATAGCCGCAGGAACCGACGCTGGAGGCCCCCCACTCCTCCACTAGCTCGCCGACCCGCTGGCACAGGTTGCGCCCCTCTTGCCCATCCGCGAGGGGGAGTTCCTGGATTTGGCTGGAGGATGGGTTCGAGGTGCGCACTAAAACGAAGATGTCCTTGTCGTGGGCCTGCGCAGCCTGCACGAAAGGTTCGATGCCGTCGGAACCCAGGTAGGGGTTGACGGTGATCGCGTCCTCCTGCCAGGGAGAGGGGGCGGGGGCCTCCCGATGGGCCGGGTCCGTCCCTGCCTCCACTTGGAGACAGGCCTGGCCCCAAGTCAGGGGAAGACCGGACAGGTGGCAGGCGTAGGCGGACGCAGTTGATCCGATGTCGCCTCGCTTCACATCGCCGATCACGTAGAGCCCCCGTTCCCGAGCGGCCCGGCAGGTGGACAGGTAAGCCTCGATGCCGGGAGCCCCTAGGGCCTCGTACATGGCGATCTGGGGTTTGACGGCTGGCACCAGGTCGGCCACCGCGTCCAGGACCGACAGATTGAAACGTACGTAGGCCTGGGCCAGTTCATAGGCCCAGGATTCGTCAAGGCGCCTGCGATCGTCGGGCTCCAGGTCGTCAACGCCGGCGGGGGTCAAGTCAGGGATTCCCGACTTGGCGCGGGTGGTTTCCACGGCCTGGCGTATGAGCTGGTCGGGCAGGAGGGCGGGCCGTGGGTCCAAGCCCACTAAGCTGGGGTTGCCTTCCTTACCGGCTATGGCTGCGGCTAAGCGGTCCATGATTGCCTTCCTTCCGGGTTCTTCCTCGGGGCCTGGGCAACGACTGCCTTGAACGCCTTCGGGTTGATGACTGAGTGCGTCGGTCGCCCTCCGACGATCGTCATGAGCGGCCTGCCGCTCACCGTCATCCCCTCGAAGGGGGTGTTGCGGGCTTTGGACAGGAAACGGTTGGCCTCTACCGTCCACGACTCTTCCGGGGCCAGGACGACTAGATCCGCCTGGGCTGCCTGGGCATCGGCCGTGAGGTCAAGCACAGGCGCTGAGGCCCCCTCCTGGCTCCTCTGGCCGTTAACCTTGTGCATGATGGCTCCGATGTCGGTGGATGCCATGCCCATTAATCGCGCGGGGGCCAGGCTCATCAGCTCGATGAGCCTGGCCTCGTCGATCCACCCTCCGTCCACCAAAACGCTGTGGCAGACCCCGTAAGCGCTCTCCAGACCTATGACCCCGTTGGGCGCTGACTCCAGGCCCCGCTCTTTCTCCGCCCTGGTATGGGGGGCGTGGTCGGTGGCGATCATGTCGACGGTCCCGTCGGCCATCGCCTCCAGGCTGGCCTGCCTGTCCGCCTCGGAGCGCAAGGGAGGGTTCATTTTTCCCATGGCTCCCAGGCGTGGCACGTCCTCGTCGGACAGGGCCAGGTAGTGGGGCGCGGTCTCGCAGCTGACCGGTAACCCTTGCCGTTTGGCTTCGCGTATGGCCTGGAAGGCGCCAGCGGTGGACACGTGCTGGAGGTGGATGCGCGCGCCAGTGGTCCGGGCCAGCTTGATGTCCCGGTTGACGATGGCGAGCTCGGTGGAGGCCGGAACCCCCTCCAGACCCAGTCTGCGCGAGACCGGCCCCTGGTTGATGAATCCCGTGCGGTGGCGCTCGCAGTGGTCCAGGAGGGGAATGCCCGCGGCCCGCGCGGAGAGGGCGACCTGCTCGGCGATGCCATCAGTCACGGCGGCACCGTCGTCGCTCAGGGCCACTACCGGGTGCAGGGCCGCGTTCGGATCGCTCTGGGACACGGGACCGCCCGGCAGATAGTCGGCCCAAGCGGAGGGCGGGTTCGGCACCAACCCCTCTCGGTCCCGCGAGGCCGCCGCGCACAAACGGTAGCCTACGGGCAGGCGGCGGCCACGCTCCGACTCGTACCCCTGGAGGTAACCGATGACCTCGGGCCCGTCCATAGCCGGCTGGGTGTTGGGCATGATCAGGACCGAACTATAACCGCCGGCCGCGGCCGCCGAGCAGCCAGTGATCATATCCTCCTTGTCGGTGCCGCCGGGATCGCGGAAGTGGACATGGGGGTCGACCAGCCCCGGGGCCAAGAGAGCCCCGGTCAGATCGACCGCAAGGGTCCGGCCCTGCGCGCGCTCGCCCAGCCTCCGCCAAGCTTGGACCTCGTCCGCACCTGCGGCGAAACGCTCCACATCAGGCCAAGGCAGGAGGAGGTCCAAGCCTTGGCCGGTATCCCAGGCTTTGAGGCCGCGAAGCAGCAGGTTGGGGGCGTCCGACCCCTGGTCCGCGCGCACTTAAAGCTCCGCCTTCTCATCGCAGTAATCGCAGCGGTAGACTCCACCGCCAACGCTGTCCAGGTGGAAGGACTGGATCAGACCGGTCTCGACGGTGGTGACGCAGCGCGGGTTGATGCAGCGGATCACGCCAGTCAGGTGCTCCGGCCGTTCAGGGCTGCACTTATCGACAATCCGCCCGTCCTCCACACGGTTGACAGTGGCTTGAGGGGCGACGAAGCCCAGGACCGTCAGATTCAGCTCGGAGCCACCTTCGATTTTGATGATGTCCTTGGAGCCGAAGCGCTCGCTCGGGGCGTTCATGATCAGCGCCAGGCGTGTTCTGGTGGGGTCCAAACCCAGGTAATGCAAGACTTTAAGCGCCCTGCCGGCAGGCACATGGTCGATGATTACGCCTCGGTTGATGCTGGTGACTTCCATCAGGCCTCCACTTCCTTCCACGCCTGGTATCCAGGCAGCTCATCACCCAACAGGGCCGCTTCCAGGGCCATTCGCACCAGCATCCCTTCCTTTACCTGCTGGAAGTACGCCGCTCGCGGATCCTGGTCCACCTCCTGGGCGATCTCGTTGACCCGGGGCAGCGGGTGGAGGACCGCCATGCTTGGCTTGGCGTGTGCGAGCTTGTCCTTGTCGAGGATGTAGGTGTCGCACAGGCGCAGGTAATCGTCCTCGTTGAAGAAGCGCTCCTTCTGGACGCGGGTCATGTAGAGCACGTCCAGGTCTCCAATCACGCTGAGCAGGTCACTGGTCTGCTCATACTCGCAGCTTGGCGAGGCGTCGATCCGGTCGAGCACGTACTTAGGGCAGCGCAACTCGTCAGGGCTGATCAGCACGAAGCGGACGCCCCCGAAGCGGCTGAGCGTCTCGACAAGGGAGTGCACGGTGCGGCCAAAGGTCAAATCGCCGCACAAGCCGACGGTCAAACCGGTCAGCTTGCCGAATCGGGCTTGGATGGTAGCCAGATCCGCCAGCGTCTGCGTGGGGTGCATATGCCCACCGTCGCCTGCGTTGATGACCGGCACGCTGGCCGCCCTGGCCGCCACCAGCGCCGCACCCTCCTTGGGGTGGCGGATAGCCACCAGATCGGCGTAGTTAGACACGACTTTCAGGGTGTCGGAAATGGTCTCACCCTTGGAGGCGGAGGACACTTGGGCTCCGGCGAAACCGATCACCTGGCCGCCCAGCCTCAGCATGGCTGTCTCGAAGCTCAGGCGCGTGCGCGTGGACGGCTCATAAAAAAGAGTGGCTAAGACCTTTCCTTCACAGGTCTTAGCCACTTGCCGACGATGGCCGTCGATGTAGGCGGCCCGGCTGATCAAATCCCGGATTTGATCAAGCCCCATATCGTCCAAGGTCACCAAACTGGTGCCCGACAGGGACTCGATCGATCGCGTCGATCCAGCTCGCTGATGTTTGGAATGCGGAGAGAACTTATCCTGCCCAACCTTGGGGCCTACCCGTCGTTCAGACAACGGCGCACCTTTCCCGAAAAGGTGGCCACCTTGTGTGACCTGTACCACAGTACTCCATGAGGCCGACCAAGCCGGCGAGGCGTAGGATAAGCCGCTTCCCTCGGCGAGTCATTGGCCGTAGAAAAGACGGACCATCACTTCGCGCGAGCGGCGCATGGCCGCCAGGAGCTGGTTGACGAAGTCGGCTCCGCGGTGGGCGGGATAGCCTTGGTAAACGGCCATGGCTCCCAGGGTGTAAGTGTCGTCGGGCAGAATGTCGGCCTGGCTGGCCCGCCCTGACCACAGATAGGAGCCGTTCCTGGCGCCGGTGCACAGACGCCAGCCTTCCCGAAGGGTCTTGGCGTCCTTCGACGCGATGAGCCCCAGTTCCTTCAACTCGTCGAGGGCTTCAAGCGTGGATGTGGTCCTCAGGCCCGGGCACTGGCCGGCGTATTCGAGTTGGTAGAGCTGGACGGTCCATTCCACGTCCGAGAGCCCTCCGGCGCCCAGTTTCAGGTGGCGATCGCGACGGACACCACGCGGCAAGCGTTCAGCTTCCATGCGGGCTTTGAGCTTGCGGATCTCGGCCACTTGCTCCACGGATGGGGGCGAAGCCGGATAACGCAGGGGATCGGCCACCTCGAAGAGGAAGCGATCGGCCAAATTCTCGTCTCCCGCGGCTCGACGGGCTCGCAGGAGGGCCTGATGCTCCCAAACCGCCGACCACTGCTGGTAGTAGCGCCGGCAGGATTCCAAGGAACGCACAATAGGCCCAATCTTCCCTTCGGGCCGCAAATCCAGATCCAAGTCCACCTTGGGCTCAAGGCTCAGGGTCATTGAACCCAAAATGGCCCGCAAGTCATCCGAAACGGCCCGGGCGAAGGCACCGGCCTGAGCATCGTCAGCCTCCGCCGCAGGTTCGTAAATCAGCATGGCGTCAGCATCGGAGTTGAAGTTCACTTCCCTGCCGCCGTAGCGCCCCAGAGCGATCACGCAGATTCGGGCGGGCGCGTGGTCCAGACCCTGCTGCCGCTTCTGGTTTTGCAGGGCCCAGTCCAGGGATGATTGCATCATCGCGTCGTGGACGTCGCTCATCCCCTCCAGACAGGCGCTTTCGTCGTTCACCCGGCTCAACCAGCCCAGGCCGATTCGCTCAATCTCCCGCCGGCGCATGGCGCGAACAGCGTCAGCGAAACCGGCCATATCGTCGGCGTGCCGCTGAAGGTAAGCGTCGCACGAGATGGTCAGCGAGTCCAAGCCTCTGGGTTCCAGCAGGTGGTCATCCCCCAGCCAGGTGACCGATTCCACAGACTTGCACAGGGCGCCTGACAGGTAGCGGGAGTTGGCCAGCACGTGGCAGAGTCGGCGGGCGGCCGAGGAGGAGTCGCGCAGGAAACCTAGGTAAGTGCTTTTGTTGCCGAAGCGTTCCTCCAGGGTGCGCCAACCCAGCAGTCCCATGTCCGGATCCTGCCCCGCTCCCAGCCAGGCGAATACAGCGGGCAGGAGGATGCGGTTGATCTTAGCCGACCGGGTCAGCCCCCGAGTCAGGGCCTGGACGTGGCGGAGGGCGGCATCCGGGTCGGCGAAGCCAATCGACGCGAAACGCTCCTTGGCGGCCTCGGGCTTCAAACTCACCTCGTCATCGTCTAGCTGGGCCTCGATTGGAAGCATGGGACGGAAGTAGATGGCCAGGTGGAGCCGACGGACCTCACGGCGGGTGCGGTCGTAGCGGTCGACCAGCTCGTCCGGGTGCAGGTCGAAAGCCCGGCTCAGCCGGCTCAGCTCCTCATTGCTCTCCAAATCCTTCAGGGTGAGCTTGCGCCGCGATTTGAGGCCGCCCTGGTTATGGGAACCCAGGTCCGGGAAGAGGTGGGTGCGCTTGAGCAGCCACATCTGCTGACGATGCTCCAAGACACGCTCGAATCGGTAATCAGCGGCCAGGCGGCGAGCGTGGTGGGAGGAGATGTACCCGCCAGCCGCCAGGGCGTCCAAGGCGTCCAGCGTGGACCTGACGCGCAAACTGGAATCGGTACGGCCATGGACCAGCTGGAGCATCTGCACGGTGAACTCGACATCACGCAGGCCCCCAGCGCCCAGCTTGATCTCCCTGTCCTTGAGCTTGGCTGGGATCAGCGTCTCCACCCGCGAGCGCATTTCCTGACAGTCGTATACGAAATTGGGACGCTGCGAGGCGGACCAGACCAGCTCGTCGCACATGGCCTGGTAGCGCTCGCCCAGGTCCGCGTCCCCAGCCACGGGACGGGCCTTGAGCAGGGCCTGGAACTCCCAGTTATCCGCCCATGACCCGTAGTATTCGCGGTGGGAGTCGAGGGTGCGCACCAAGGGACCGTCCTTGCCTTCCGGTCGCAGGGCGGTGTCCACCTTCCACAGGGGCGGCTCGACGACACCGGGAATGACCGATTGGCAGATTCGTTGGAGAGCCATGGCTATGGCGCTGCCGGTCTCCACCAGGTCGTGCGCGCTGGAACCGGTTTCCGGCCCCGCTGGCTCGACCAGGTAAATCAGGTCAACGTCCGACACGTAGTTGAGCTCCTGGGCGCCGAGCTTTCCCATGCCGATCACCGCGAAACGGCAGGAGTCCGCCCCTGGCACCTTACGGCGGGCAATCGCCAAGGCCGCGTCCAAGGTTTCGCCGGCCAGGTCCGACAGGGCGCGGCTGACCTGGGGCTGGGCGGCGACCGGGTCCCGGGCCCTCAAATCATCCGCCATGATCGCCGCCAGCCGCCGATAGTAACCTGCTCTGAGCGCACTGACGGCTGGGGCGTAGTTAATCCTCTTGCCTGCGCCGGCGGCATGCGCCACCTCCTGACGCAAGCTAGCCCCGCCCAATTGCCCATGGGCCGCTGCCGCCACCAGGGCGGGCCGGTGTTGCATCAGCCTCCCCATAGCCTGCGAGGCTCCGAGCACCAACACCAGGCGATTCAAGGCCTCCGGCCTCCGAGCCAAGTGACTCATGCTCAGTTCCGAGCCATATTCGTTGGCCTCCGCGCCCACAACGGAAGTCCCAACCCCTTGCATCCCAGGCTCGTAAATGCCGCTGCCGGGCCAGGCGGGCGCGGGGGCGACGCCAGGGAGCGAAGGAGCTGGCGCAATGGCGCCGCCCAGGTGCGAGGAGTTGGGGGATTTAAGTGGAGTAGCGCCAGCCGGGGATGATGGACCAACCGCGAGCGCACTGTTTACGCCCGAGGGCTCAAGAGGCGTGGTTCCGCCGCCGTGTTCCTGCAAGGCCTGCGCTTCACTCCCGTCGAGGGCCCAACCAGTCACCGCCCCGGGGCCTGCGCTTTCCTCCCCTATGTGCGTCAGGGCTTCCAGCGCCTTGTCAGGGTCGCAGGCATGGCCCAAGTACTCTAACAGTAAATCGACGCCCTGGGAGCCCAGCCCTAAACGCGCGAGCTTGTCCAATTCCCGCCGGGCCCGCCCCACATTGCGCAGCCCCGCGCGAATAAGCTTGACCGAATTCAGATCGCCCGCCGCTCCATCCTCTCCCGTCGCCACCATCGTCAGCCGCCTCCCACTCTCGAACCGGTCGCGCGGTTCATCCCGTTGCCCCGCCTCTACCGAATACTCACCAATATATCCGTCTCCCCCACCCAATCAATCCAACCCCAGCCCGACAACTCATCGTCCATCATCCCCTCCCACACCAATCCCCTCCCCAACCCGCCCGAACCCTTCCAAAGCCCCGTCCGATAATTTTGGGCAGGTCCTCACGTTTTCTTATGGATTTCGAAGGAAAAACGTGAGGACCTGCCCAAAATGCATTCCGAATCATCACCGGGCATTGCCGCCGCTCTTTTCGACGCGACAGGCTCAGGGCATAACAACCAACGGGCATCAAGCCCGTTTGCTGGTAAGGCGCGTCCTTAAAGCTGGGTCTGTTCGATAAATCCACTAAGCATGCCCTCAAGTATCTGCTGTGCCAAAGCACGCATCCTGCCTTCGAGGCCCCCTTCCCTGGCTAACCTCCACCCTGAGCC
This sequence comes from Bifidobacterium actinocoloniiforme DSM 22766, assembly GCF_001263395.1. NCBI lineage: Bacteria > Bacillati > Actinomycetota > Actinomycetes > Bifidobacteriales > Bifidobacteriaceae > Bifidobacterium > Bifidobacterium actinocoloniiforme. The sequence goes on from NZ_CP011786.1 coordinate 593,605, forward strand.
GCGAACCCAATAATTATTTTGGGCAAATCCTCACGGAATCAAGCCTGATGTCGCTGATTTACGTGCGAACTTGCCCAAAATGAATTTAGGGATGGCACGGGCGGAGGAATTTGGCGAATTTCAGCGTTGTGGGTGCTCAACCGCCTGGAGGCGCTAACGACGACGCGCAGATAGCGGTTGAGTAGGTTCGAGGCGCAGAGCGGTCAGGACTTGCCCAACTCCAGCTGGTCGCAGGGCACCTTGGCGAAGAGGGCACGGACGTTGCGCCAGATGCGCCGGGTGACTACAGGCTGGTTCATCGAGTAAAGGTGGATTCCGTCCGCGCCTTGGGCGACTAAATCACTGATTTGCTGGGAGGCGTAAGCTATGCCGGCCTCCTGCAACGCCTCGGTGTCTCCGCCCCACTTATCCAGCAAGCGCTCCGCGGCGGGAGGTATCCGGAATCCGCAGGTCGAGCTCATGCGACGCACCTGGGCGGCTTTGGTAATCGGCATGATGCCCGCCTCGATCGGGACACAGACGCCAGCCTCCCGTGCCCGATCCAAGAAGCGCATGAAGTCTTCATTATCGTAGAAGAGCTGGGAGATCAGATGATCCGCACCAGCATCGACTTTCTCCTTCAAATGCCGAATGTCCTCAGCTGGGGAGACGGCCTCAGGATGCGTTTCAGGATAGCAGGCAGCCGAAATCCGCAGATTCGGCTTAGTTCGGCGCACGTAGGCGATTAAATCACAGGCGTGGGTGAACACCCCAGCAGGTTTCCGCCCTTGGACGCAGTCCCCTCGCAGGAGCAGGACAGCTGAGACACCAGCCTGTTCGAACATATCCAAAGCCTCGCGGACAACGCCCTCATCCGAGTACTGGGCCGTCAAATGAGCAACGGCTGATATGCCATACCCCTGGCGGATGGTCCGGCAAATGCGCGCGGTTGCGGTACGATCCGACTGCCTGCCGGTGCCGTAAGTCACTGAGATGAAGTCCGGCTCGAGTTCCTCAAGGCCGTCCAAAGTGTCGTAAATCGTCCCCACAGCGGCGTCGCGCTTAGGGGGGAAGACCTCCAATGAAAAAATCGGTTGATGCATATTCATACCTCTCCTGCATACGAGCGGAACGGGCCCGAAAAGCCCTACGCGCCGCCGCGCGCCTTCACCCTCACAGCAGGCCGGGGCGAGTGACGCCTCCTGCGCGCCACCCTTCCCCGACCGAAAAGCGCCGAATCAGCGCTCCACCGCCAGTCTCGCCCGCACAGCCTTGGCGGCGGCCACCATATGCTCCAAGCTGGGCCAAGTCTCAGCCTCGCCTCGGGTCTTGAGCCCGCAGTCCGGGTTGATCCACACCTTACCGGCATCCATCTTCCCCAGAATGAGATTGATTCGCTCCTCAATCTCCCCTTGGGAGGGGATGCGCGGCGAGTGAATATCGTAGACGCCAGGACCAGCCTCGGTCTCGAAGTGGGCCGCCTGAATCGCGTCCAAGACAGTCAAGTCGGAGCGGGAAGCCTCGAACGAGATCACATCAGCGTCCATCGCATCAATGTCCTCAATGATGTCATTGAATTCCGAATAGCACATGTGCGTGTGAATCTGCGTGGTCGGGTCAACGCCGGAATGGACCAGGCGGAAAGCGGGGATCGCCCAATCCAGATAGGACGAATGCCAGTCGGACCGCCGCAGGGGCAGCTTCTCTCGCAGGGCGGCCTCGTCAATCTGGATGACCTTGACGCCGCTCGCTTGCAAATCCAGCACCTCGTCGCGTATGGCCAGGGCCAGCTGTTGGGTCTGGAGTTCGTGGCTGACATCCTCCCTTGGCCAAGACCAGTTGAGCATCGTCACCGGACCGGTCAGCATCCCCTTGACCACATGATCGGTGCGGGACTGAGCGTACGCCGACCAACGCACCGTGATGGGTCGAGCCCGCGAGACATCCCCCCACACGATAGGCGGCTTGACGCACCGGGTGCCATAGGATTGAACCCAAGCATTACGAGTAAAGAGGAAACCGTTAAGATTCTGTCCGAAGTATTCAACCATATCGTTGCGTTCAAACTCGCCATGGACGAGCACATCCAAGCCGATTTGCTCCTGTTTGGCGATGACGCGGTCGATTTCCCCAGCGATGAAAGCGTCGTACTCCTCCTGACCAATCTCGCCCTTGCGCAGGCGCGCCCGTTCAGCACGGACCTGGGCGGTTTGCGGGAAGGAGCCGATTGTCGTGGTCGGCAGCATGGGCAGACCTAACGCGCTTCTCTGCAGGCGCTGGCGCTCGGCGCGGGCTGGTTGGCGGGTGAAATCCTGCGGTTGCAGGGCTGCGATCCGCTCCGCTACGACGGGGTCGGCCTGCACGCGGGATCCGTCGAAGAGGACCTGGTTGCCCGCCAATGCCGGGGACGCCCGTCGGCCCGCATCGTCCATATCCGCCAGATCGGAGACTTCCTTAAGCTCGCCGAGCTTCTCAACGGCGAAAGCGAAATGCCGCCGAACGGGTTCATCCAGACCGTCCTCGCCATCCAGGCTGAAGGGTACGTGGAGGAGGGAGGAAGCGGTGGAGACCGCCAGGTGGTCAGTCACCCGCCCTACCGCGTCTAGCAGCCCCAGGGATCGGGCGTAATCATTGCGCCAAATATTGCGACCGCCAATCACTCCGGCGAAGATCGTGGTCCCCTGCGAGACCCCGCAGCGCTCCAGAGCGGCGAGATTGCCTTCCCGCCCTTCGACCAGGTCCAGTCCGATTCCGTCGAATCCCATGCTCTGCAGCACCTCGTAGCAGTCGTCCACATGCCCGAAGTAGGTTTGCAGGAGGAGTTTCACGGCCCCGCTGCCATTGTGTCGCGCGGGCATGATTCGGTCGTAGAGCGACTTGAATAGGCTTATGTCGCCGTCCTGCTTGTCCAGGACCAGGTAGGGCTCGTCCAGTTGCACCCATTCGGCGCCCAGATCGATGAATCGCGTCAGCACCTCGGCGTAGACCGCAGCAACCGAATCAATCAATTCGTGACGATAATCCAGGCGCTGACCTTGCGGGCCCCGTGCCAGTTTCAAGAAGGTGTAGGGACCAACCAGCACCGGTTTGGTGATACGCCCCAGCTCCTTGGCTTCCTTGAACTCGTCAAAAGGCTTAGTCGAGCTCAGCTGAATCCGGGTGGAATCCTCGATCTCGGGCACCAGGTAGTGGTAGTTGGTCGTGAACCATTTTTTCATCGGCAGCGCGGTCACATCGCCCTGAGGCCCCTGGTAGCCGCGCCCCATCGCGAACAGGGTGTCCTCCTCTGCAAGCCCCAGCCGCCGATACCGGGTGGGCACGGCGCCAAGAAGGATAGCGGTGTCCAGCATCTGGTCATAGTAGGAGAAGTCGTTGCTGGGAATCAGATCGACGCCCTGATCTGACTGTATCCGCCAATGCGAAGCCCGTAAGGCCCTGCCCGTGGAGCGGACTTCATCCAGATCCGTGCGGCCTTTCCAGTAGCCTTCTATGGCTTTCTTCAGCTCCCTATGCGCGCCGATACGTGGGAACCCAACGACGGATGTAATCAAAGACATAGACCCTCCAAGTCTGCGCTAGTGGCTAGGAGTCAGCCTAGCAGCGGCGCGGCTGGGCCTGTAATTAGGAGAATTATGATGTCGTCATAAGCCGGCCCTATACCCCCAGCACTTCAGGGGGGGGGTAGGAGTCACACAGGGTACTTGCGCAGGTCGTTGGGCCCGACTGTCCCAAGCAAATCAGCCGTGGACGGGCTCCAGTCCCGCAGGGGCTGAGCCGCTGCAAGAACAGCCGCACAGGCAGGCGGCATGCCCAGACCAAGAAGCCCTAGAGCGCCCTGGTCGCTTGCCGGATCGGCAAAGAGTTGGGCGCAATAGGAGACGGAGGGCTCATGAGTGACGATCAGCAGGAAGCGCTCCTCCTGCTTCGAGGCCACGAGCTCGTCCAAGAGGCCCTGGGTGCCGCCCGTATAGAGACTCTCCCGGTAGTCCACCGAAGGCCCATCGCCGAAGGAACTAAGCATGAGGTCGAGGGTCTGCCTGGCTCGCAATGCGCCGGAGCACGCGATCCGATCAGGGATGAGACCCAATGCAGACAGGCTGCGTCCTACTGTTTCCGCTTGCTTCCGCCCCTGCAGGCTCAAGGGCCTGGAGCGGTCCCCTCCTGCGCCGCACGGCTCGGCTTGAGCATGACGCATGATGAGCAACAAGTGACCGGAGCTCTTCGCTTGGTCCGCAAGCGCCTGCGGGTCCACCTTCATGGCTCCTCCTGTCTGCGTGCGGCGGCCTCGACTTGGGCCTCCTGCCGCTCCAAGTCGCGTAGGACCTTACGCAGTTTGCGGTCGGAAATGTCGCGCAGGCTCAAATCGGACCAGCCTCCATCGGCACCTGCGCCCGCGCTTGCCTGGATATTCGGCTGCTCCGGGATGGTTTGATCGATGTCTGCGTGCACATTTTTGTTGCCGCGCTCCCGCTTGTGCAACGCTTGGAAACCTGCCGCCATCGCCCTGGTCACCACCAGGAATCCGCTGTGCCCGATCATCTGGTGCTGCGGACGTACGGCGAGCCCGTCCGCCTTCCACCCGCGTTCCAGGGTCTCGCTTATCTCCGGTTCTGTCCAGGAGCCGCTGGCGCGCAAGGCTTCGGACAGGCGGCCCAGCTGGGTGGCCGTCGTCACGTAAGCGGTCAGCACGCCCCCGGGGGCCAGGGCCCGCCAGGCTGCATCCAAACGGTTCCAAGGGTCCAACATATCCAAGACGATTCGGTCGTATGCGCCTGCGGGCAGGAGGGGCGCCACTTGGTCAAAGTCGCCGACGCGCAGGTCCCAGCAGTCGGGTTTACCGCCAAAGTAGACGGTGGCGTTGCCGACAGCCACGCGGGCGAATTCGGCGCGCAGTTCGATGGTGGTCAGCCCGCCTTGCGAGCCCACGGCATCCAGTAGTGCGATGCTCATGGCCCCTGACCCGGCTCCAGATTCCAGGACCCTCATACCTGAGCGAATATCGCCAGCCAGAAGGACTTGGGCTATGTCTTTGGGGTACATGATCTGAGCGCCCCGGGGCATGGAGAGCAGGAAGTCTGACAGCCTGGGCCGCATCATGGTGTAGACCCATCCGCCAACCGCTCGCGCTGATTTCCACGGCTTGCGCGGATCGTTCCCTGCTTCGCCGGCAGGATCGCTATTGCCGCATGCCTTGAGTTCCTGGGCGGAAATCGTTGATACGAGCGAGCCTTCGCTCAGTCCGATCAACCTGTCGTGCGCCAAGAAGCCGCGGTCGGTTTGGGTCACCGCGCCTCGTTCCAACAGCAGGGTGAGCATCTTGCCTTTGCGATCGGTCAGCTGGACTTTCTCACCCGCCCGTACAGGTCCGCGGCGTACTGCCATCAGTTCTCTCCTCCGTTCATGAACCGCGCATTGCCACGCCAGGCGGGCAAGCCTTCCACCTGCGCAAACCGTTCACGGGGAGCCTGCCAGCTGCCCGCCTCGCGTCTGCTGGAAACTCCGCCATAGAACCCATTGAAACACAGCGGAGGGTCAACCAAACGACGAGCCCAACCATCCAGCACGCACCCTATAAAGGGCAGCAGCCAAAGCCGTCGCACCCGCAACACCGGATCATCTGCCAACTTCTTGAACACCACCGTCGCTTTCCTTACCCCGCCCGGACGAATCCGCACACCCAGCGGAGGGGATGCCGCGTAAGAAACTATGACCAGCATACCCCTGAGCTCCACCCACCCCATCCTCATTTGCTCGCCAAATCCCTCCCCACATCCCCACACCATCTTTTCCTATTTTGGGCATCCCCTCACGCAGAAAGGCACATTCAGCCCGATAAATGTGATGAGCTGCCCAAAATAAGACATCATGAAAACCGAGCCAAGACCCAAGGTGATATGCCCGCGCGATGTTGGAGCCGACTCAATCCGTGCGCACCATAAGCCCAATCAGCGAGCCCCGCATCGGCAATATTCCATTTTTGGGCAGCCCCCTCACGATTTTCCTGTGAATAATGCCTGATTCCGTGAGGAGTTGCCCAAAAAGAAACACGAGGAGGGAGCTCCGGCCAGACCGCGTCGGAAGCAGAGTCGCATAGGCGACTTTCGGAGCCCCGGGCGGAGATCGAGCGAGATGTACCGGGCGACGTTTACGGAGAAGAAAAAGGGCCGCGACACCGCTAGTGCGGTTCGCGGCCCGAGCAAGTCCAAGCCGACTGGCTGTCAGACGGCAGTGCCGTACGAATCCAAGCGCGGGTTCTCCTTATACGAACCACCAACGAAGAACAGGCTGATGACACCGACAGTGAACACCGCGCAAATCGTGATAATGGCCCACATCGGCATATTCGGAACCCACATCGCAACCAGGAAGGCGATAATCGAAAGCACGATCAAGCACCAGCTGAGCAGGCGGAACCAATGCCGAACCGAACGCGGCTTCTCGACCAGTTTCGGATCGCGCAGACTAGGATCAACTTGCTCCGCCACCGGGGCCAAATCATTACGACCACTGGGTTTCCACTCCCCGTTATCGCCCGCGGCCAGTCTGCGAGCCTTCTCCTGCAACGCCTGCTCGTCCAACATGCCCCGGCGGCTCTTCATCGCCCCACGCGTGTATTGGTCCCCATCTCCCCTGCGAGCGCTCTTCGCACGTGCCCGCCGTTCAGCACGGTTCGACATCAAATCGCCTCCACGTTTAGTAAGCTCTTCCCCGGTATTGCCTAGCAGACCTTGGCCCCGACGAGCAGACGGGGAAGGCCTCGCGTAAGCATAATATTAGACCAGACCCCAAACCGCGAGACAAGGGTAAATCCCCGACGGCGCCCAAACCGGACCTCACAGCGGAGGCCATGCTTTACCCTGCAAGAAACCGGCAGCGGACCCGCGCCCTTAAGCGCCAACCGCTTCTAGCACGTCAGCGATCAAATCGTCATTGAGCAAGCGGCCGCGGCGTGTTGGTACGATTCGCCCACCACGCGCCTGCGCCAGCCCGCCATGTAAAGCAGGCGCGAGCCGGCGTAAGTCCAAGCGCCCGCCCGCTAAGCGCTCCAGCTTTTCCAGTGACAGTCCTTCACGAATCCGTAATCCCAGCATCACGCCCTCTTCGAGTCGTTCGCGGGGTCCAATCACTTCGCCGCCAGACCAGGGCTGGCGCTCCTGATTCACCGCTCTCGCCCAGGCCCTCGGATGCCGAATATCCCAAACGCGGACGGACTCCCCAGCAACTTTGCTGCAGTCCGCGGCGGGTGAAGGACCAGCGAAGCGAAACGCCTGCGGACCTTCGCCTGAACCGTCGTCCCCTCTTTGCCCGGTTTTGCGCCAGGCACCTTCCTCGCTCCTCCCGCCAGCACTGCCGCCAGTCTCTGAAATCTCTGAAACCGGATCCAGCTCGATCCAGTTATAGTGCGAATGGGCTCCAGGTCCGATTCCGGCCCAATCCACGTTGCGCCAGTAGCCTAAATTATGACGCGACTCATGGCCAGGCCGCGCCCAGTTGGAGACTTCGTACCATTGCAGCCCCGCCGCTTGGAACAAGTCATCCGCCAGCTCGTACTTGTCGGCTTCGTCATCGTCATCAGGATGGGCCAGTTGACCTGCCGCGACCTGCCGGCCCATTTTCGTCGTTGGTTCCAGGGTGAGCGCATATGCCGAAATATGGTTGACACCCAAGGAGAGCGCCTCCTGCACGCTTTGTTCCCACTCGTCGATGCTCTCGCCCGGGGCTCCGTAAATCAGGTCAACGCTGCACTCCAATCCCAAACGGCGTGCGGCTGCAACCCCCGCGGTCACATTAGCTGGGGTGTGCGTGCGTTCCAGGATGCGCAGGACGCGTGGCACAGCCGATTGCATACCGAAAGAGACACGGGTGAAACCGCCTTGGGCGAGTTGGGCGAGGTAGCGCTCGTCGACGGTGTCTGGATTGGCCTCCGTCGTGATCTCCGCGTCCGGCTGCAAACCCCAGAGGGACCGTGCCGCATGGAGCATACGCACCAAATCCTCCGCCGGCAGAACCGTAGGCGTTCCACCCCCGAAGAACACGCTCGACAGTGCGGGTTCCACGAGCCCGTGCTCTTCTTGCCAATCGCGGATCAGTCGCATCTCCCGGATCGCCACACTCGCATAACCACCTCGGCTGGCTCCTTCACCCAAGTCGACTGCGGTATACGTGTTGAAATCGCAGTACCCGCACCGCCGCAGGCAGAAAGGCACATGAATATACAATTCGAATGGCTTCGCCGCCTGTCTCGCCGTAGCGTCTTGCTGTCGCTTCATCTTCACCATCTTCCATTCATCCACGTCCAGCCCCTCATATCCGCCTCACCCATTGTCATCTTCCCCTCCCTCTTCCTCCGCCGATCCCCACGTGCCTGCTTCTTTCCCATTTTGGGCGGTTCATCACGAAAATACGCGTTTTCGGTCTCAGGAACGTGTGGACTTGCCCAAATATTGCAGTTGAGAGGTTTACCGTCAAATACGGCAGCATGCACCGAGCGACGGGGGAGGGGGGGTAGAGCGCAGGCGGCGGGACAGCCAACCTCAACCGATTGCATATTAATCCAACAAGGCAAACCAAGGCAATCACAGCCTTCGCATCAACCACAACGAGCTCGAGGCGTCCTGATTGCACCATGACCGTAACCGCCCCAGAGGGTTGGTCACTGGTCCTTCTGCGCCGCTCGAATCTTGTCCTTGCTGTCCCGGTCCTCCGCCTCGCCGGTGCTCAAAGCCGCGATGAAAGCCTCTTGTGGCACCTCCACATGACCGAGGAGCTTCATCCGCTTCTTACCCGCTTTCTGCTTTTCCAGCAGCTTCCTCTTTCGAGTGATGTCGCCGCCGTAGCATTTCGCCAGCACATCCTTACGGAGCGCCCGAATGGTCTCTCGGGCGATGATGCGCGAACCTATCGCGGCCTGAATCGGAATCTCGAACTGCTGGCGTGGAATCAACTCGCGCAACTTCTTGGTCATCATAACGCCGTACGTATAAGCCTTATCCCGGTGGACTATTGAGGAGAATGCGTCGATCTTCTCCCCTTGAATCAGGATGTCCACCTTAACCAGGTCGGCGGCTTGCTCGCCATCCTCGTGGTAATCCAGGCTCGCGTAGCCTTTGGTGCGGCTTTTGAGTTGATCGAAGAAATCGAAAACAATCTCCGCCAACGGCATCCGGTAGTGCATTTCAACCCGTTCCGGGCTCAAATACTCCATGGTCCCCATCTGCCCACGATGGTCCTGGCAGAGATCCATGACCGCGCCGATGAACTCTTTGGGAGTGATGATATCCGCAGCGGCGACAGGTTCGACGATACGTTTGACCTTGCCTTCCGGGAACTCGTTGGGATTCTTCACCATGTGCTCCGAACCGTCCTCCATCGTCACCTGGTAAGTCACGTTCGGAGCGGTGGAAATGAGGTCGAGTCCGAATTCCCGGCTCAAGCGTTCGGAAACGATCTCCATGTGGAGCAAACCCAGGAATCCGCAGCGGAAGCCGAAGCCCAGGGCGACAGACGTCTCAGGCTCGTAGACCAGGGCCGCATCGTTGAGTTTGAGCTTGTCGAGCGCCTCGCGCAACTCAGGGAATTGCGCGTTATCGATTGGGAAGAGCCCCGAGTAGACCATCGGCTGCGGGTCCCGGTAGCCCGGCAACGGCTCATCCGCCTGCCGGGATTCGAGGGTGATCGTGTCTCCCACCTTGGATTGGGCCACGTCCTTGACGCCGGTGATGACGTAACCAACTTCGCCGGCGCCCAAGGCTTTGGTGGCTATCATGTCCGGACTGATGACACCCAACTCCACGGGGTCGTGCACGGTGCCCAGGCTCATCATCCTAATCCGCTGCCTGGCTTTAAGCTCCCCGTCCACCATTCGGATGTAGGTGACGATGCCGCGATAAGAGTCGTATACCGAATCGAAGATCAAAGCCCGCGCCGGCGCGGCGGGGTCGCCTTTTGGCGCCGGGACTTCCGTAACGATACGGTCGAGGAGCTCGCGGACCCCCTCGCCGGTCTTCCCGGAGACGCGCATCACCTCGCTGGTATCGCAACCGAGGAGATTCGCTATTTCCTCGGCATGCCGGTCGGGCTCCGCTGACGGCAGGTCGATTTTATTGAGAACAGGGATGATGGTCAGATCGTGGTCGATCGCCATGTAGAGGTTCGACAAGGTCTGCGCTTCGATGCCTTGCGTGGCGTCCACCAGCAGGACGGCCCCCTCGCATGCCTCCAGCGCGCGCGACACTTCGTAGGTAAAGTCCACGTGGCCCGGCGTGTCAATCATGCCCAAAGTGTACTCGACGCCGTCTTTCACCCACGGGACCCGCACGGCCTGAGATTTAATCGTGATACCACGCTCTTGCTCGATGTCCATGCGATCGAGGAAGCGATCATGCATCTCCCGCTGCGATACCACTCCGCTCAGTTGGAGGATTCGGTCGGCAACCGTCGATTTGCCGTGGTCGATGTGCGCGATGATGCAAAAGTTGCGAATCAGCGCCTGATTAGTGAATCCTGGCTGGTTGGTAAAGGTAACCACCGGGCTCCTCTCCTCGCAATGCTCGAACAACTCATCCTATCCCGAGCCCTAGGCTTTTCCCTTAGTCCAATGCTTTTCTTCCCTAAACGACGACTAAGTGCGGCACTCCTTTCATCCTCTCAAAAACCCGACTCTCCCTTACCCCTTCCCCCCCCCCCCCAAAAAAAAATGACTCTGTTTACATTTTGGGCAGCTCCTCACTAGTTAATCGTTTCATTTGCCTGTGTACCGTGACGAATTGCCCAAAATACCAGTTGCGCGGTCATACTCGGTTGGCTGAGCGACAGATGACCTGATTGGGCAGAGAAGAGAAGCCTTATCCGATTGAGATCTAAGCGCGGCACTCCCCTGGTTTGAAATAAAGCAAGCCGCATCACGGATTTAGTTAGTCGAGATTCGGCTCGCATGGCTTTGCTCTGGCATAGAATAATCGTGTCCCGCAAAGGAGAAAAGAATGAGACTGAGGCCCTACCGCAAGCATGAAGACGATGCTCGTCTACTCGAGTTAGCTGAACTGATAGCCGTGCGCGGGAATCCGCTAGGTCTCAGCATGCTCGACTACAAGCTTTTTGAACGTCAGCTCCTCGCTGAACAACTTATGGACGAGCGCAAACAGGACGATGACTCCATCATTGTCGCCGTTGCGGATTCAGCCGAGGAATTGCAGCGAATAGTCCCCCCTCAATCCTCTCCCGAGCCAGCAGGCAGCGCCAACCCACCCAGGACTAAGCCAAATCCGTCGCGAGTCCAAGGCCAGAGCAGTAGGATCATTGGCTTCATCAACCTTTCAGTCCGCCCGGACCCCACCAGCGGCCGTCCATGCGGCTATATCAGCCAGCTGTGTGTGGATCAGCGCTTCCAAGGCGAGGGCATCGGAAAATCATTGCTCACCGAGGCGAAGCAGTGGGCTAACCGCAACGGCTTATTCAAGCTCACCGTCAATCTTTCCGCAGCGAACGAGAGCGCCATCTCCTTCTGCGAGAAGCTAGGCCTTCGCCTCAGTGCGGTCAGTATGGAGGTGTCTTGCGCCCAACCTGATTGCTGATCGCTATCGTTCCCTGGTTTTCCAGGCCGCATGGTAGTATTATTTTTCGTCTGTATCGGTAGCACATGTCGTTTGGAGCAACATTGGCAAACATTAAATCGCAGAAGAAGCGGATTCGCACTAACGAGAAAGCGCATCTGCGCAACAAGGAAGTCAAGAGCGCCATCAAGACCTCCATCCGCAGCGTCCGCAAGGCCATTGACGAAGGCGACAAGGCGGGCGCGCAGTCCGCTTTCTCGGTCGCAGCTCGGCGCCTGGACAAGGCGGCTGGCAAGGGTGTCATCCACCGCAACCAGGCGGCCAATCGCAAGTCCGGCCTCGCGACCGCTATCAACGCTATGTGATTGCTGCAGTCTTCCAGCAAAGGCGTCCACTCCTCGTACGGGGTGGGCGCCTTTGTCGTACCACCAATGGCTATGGCGCTCGAGCTTATGTCTGGAAGGCCACATATGAGAGCCAACTCTGCTCATATGCTCACTATTACAGATTCGAATTCACGATAATGGTACCTACAAGGCATGCACCGCTTACTTATCAGCAAATCGAGAACAAGCGAAACATGAGTCACAAAGCCGGTTCAGCGCCCATGAATGCCCCAACGAACTAGTAGCCGTTGTCCAAGAGCAAGCGCAATTCTCCTTACGCTGCCCTTGCGGGCAATTGATAACGCTTGCTAAACCGTGGTCTCCAACAAGGCACGTTACCATTCGCCGAAGAAATCGCCTCGGATTCGCCGCGCAGTCAATCCAATAACGCTAATCCTCTGTAACCCTCTCTTCGCGACTATTTTGGTCGGTTCCTCACAAGTGAAACGTTACAGCCTGAGCTATCACGTGACGATCCGCCCAAAATGCTAAAAAAGACCACCCCCTAAACATCCGTTCTCGGGATAGTCCAACAATGCACAGGGAGTTCGGCGCAGAGTACCCGCATATATCGGTTGCCTAAGAAAAGGTAGTGAGCGGGAAACGTGGCTTGAATGCCCGAATGGGTGGACTTATCCACATTCGACCACATTGGTCAGGACGATTTGGAACTCTCTTCGAACCACCCATAGACTCAAACCCATGAATACGAACCAAGCATCCGTCGAACAGCTCGGACTCTTGTCCAAGAGCAGAAGATGCTGCCTTGTGCCTGCATCGAACCGCGAGCGCATGCGCCTGCTTCGTGCCGTTAAACGAGGCAGCGTTAAGCGGCCCAAACCACATCTGTATGCGCCAACGCCCTATTGGGTTTCGTTGACACGGTATGAGCAAGCCCTCCACCTGATCCGCGCCACAGCTCGCCGCCGGCCAGAGTGGACATTCTGCTACCTATCCGCAGCGCTTGTCTGGGGACTGACGGAAACAGTTTTCCTGCATGCGCAAATGCATGTCGCAGCTAAGAACCACACTCATGTCCGCGTCGGCGGCAGCATAAAATCTCACTTCTGCCTGGTCCCGAAACCCAAGAAACGCAATGGCGTATCAGTAACGCCGCTCGTGCAGACAGTCTATGACTGCGCTCGACGGCTGGATTACGGCAATGCTCTGGCCATCTGTGAAACGGCCATGAGGTTGTACGGGGTGAAACGCCGCCAACTGGAAGCCTACGCCAACGCACGGCCCCACACCTGGGGCAGGGATCGTGCGCTCTATGTCTTCGCGCAAGCAGGGCCTCTTAGCGAAAACGGCGGCGAGTCCATAGCCCGAGCCCGCTTCGATGGCTGGGGGTATGCGGCTCCCAAACAACAAGTCTCGGTCGAGCGCCCCTTCCAAGCAGGCAAGAGGCTCCGGCTCGACTTCCTGTGGACCACCAGGAATGGCCGATTGGTCGCCGGTGAACTGGATGGCCGGGAGAAGTACATCAATCCAGCCATGACAGGTGGCGGTTCCGTGGCTGATGTGATTTTGAAGGAGAAAAGACAGGGAGACGGAATTATCACTGTTGGGTTATGTGATTGTTCGCTTCTCCTACAAGCACATACAAGAAAGGCATGGGATTCTAGTGCAACGAAAACTGGATGCGGCGGGAGTACCGCGATTGGACGATCAACTGATCTCAGAGAAAACGGAGAACCAGGAGGTCCACCGTTTATTCGGCAGCTGCTGGGATCAGACCCACACCTGTTGGGCCGGCATGACTAGCCAATACCGTCAACTCAGGCAAGCACGCAGCCATGACAGCCGACGGCCGCCAAACCGTCCGAACTTTAGGGCACGGCGCAAACCCCCGGAAATGGAAACCATACGTTCCTTCTGAATTTCTGCCCGGAGCGGGCAGTCTAATTGGAACGACTGCCTGACCGGCCCCTGCTGTTCCCACACTCCTGTTCTGGAGTTTTGTCAAGCGGCGCAAAAATAGCAGGGTACGGCAGAAGCGCATCTGCGAAAAAGGTGGGGCGCCAAGCCGGCAGCGCGTGCCAACGCTTAGCCCCCACCCTGAATACGGCGGAATCAGCAGACGCGCCACATCCAATTATGGGGATCTTCCCCCTCACCTAGTTGAATGCCAAGGAGCTCGTCGCGCAGATGCATGGTCAAGGGCCCCGAGCCCCCATCCGCAACGGTTTCATCAAAGTTCTCAGACTTGAACCGTCCTATGGGGGTGATGATTGCGGCCGTACCGCAAGCGAATACTTCAGTCACTTCCCCGCTACGAATGTCATCGAGCAAGTCGGTCAACCCAATCATAGTTTCAGTCACCGCATGCCCCTCATCTTGGGCGAGCTGAATCACAGAGCGACGCGTCACGCCCGGTAGAATCGTTCCCGTTAGGCTTGGCGTCTCTAAGTGTCCGTCCTTATGGACGGTGAACATGTTCATCCCGCCGAGCTCCTCCAAGTAGGTGCCGGACGCCGCGTCAACGAAGCAAACCTGTTCGCAACCATGTTGAGCCCCACGATTCTCCCCAACCAGTGAAGCCGCATAATTACCGCCGCACTTAGCAAATCCCGTGCCACCCGGACCCGTGCGGAACCACCTGTCCTCCACCCAGATGCTGACCGGTTTCACACCGCCCGGGAAGTAAGGTCCCGATGGTGAGGCGATGGCGCAGTAATCCACCTGATGCGGTGCCCTGACGCCGAGATAGCACTCGGATGCGTACATGAACGGGCGCAAGTAAAGCGTGTACTCACGCCTTGTTGGCACCCAGGCCGCATCCTGCTTCACAAGCGCGGCGACCGAACCCAGGAAGTCCTCTGTGCTCAAGGCCGGCAGAGCGAGGCGCTTCGATGAGTTTTGAAAGCGCTCAGCGTTGGCATCCGGCCTGAACAACCAGATAGAACCGTCGGCATGATGATAGGCCTTCAGCCCCTCGAACACTTCCTGCGCATAGTGCAAGACCGTTGCAGCAGGATCCAATTTCAACGGGCCATAGGCTTCTACTTTCCTATCCGACCAGCCTCCATCTTGTTTCCATGTCATACGTACCATACTGTCGGAGAACAGCTGTCCGAAAGCGGGTTTGTCAATCATTGCCTCGCGCTGTTCATCGGAGGCTGGGTGCTCGTTAGGCACGACCTCAAACGTTGACGCGAGTCCGCTCAAATATTCTGGATCATGATGTGATTGGCTAGTCATGTGACACTTCTTCTCAGCAAATAGGAAGTTGCAGATACAGACCTGGCCCTACGCTTGTGGCGATTCGCCGGTATAAGGTGCATCTTAGGCGTCAGCCTGGAAGAGCACATCGGAATAGTCCACATGTTGACCATAACCGTCTCATACTCAAAACGTAAAGTCTCATTAAGTCCGTTCCTCAACTTCCAACTCCGCTTGCCCGCCTCACCCCGTCATTACGTTCACCCCAGCGAGCCTTCTGATTGCATTTTGGGCAATTCTTCACGAAAACAGGAGGACAATCATGAGTTTTCATGAGCATCTGCCCAAAATGCCGGTTTTGGAATGGGCGTGCCCTCGCGCGGCTCCCTTACGAGGGCTCGAAGCCGACAGCCGGCATTCTGCGTTTTTGGGTAATTCCTCACGAAAATAGTCATGAATCCACTGAATTCAGTGAAGACCTGCCCAAAATGATAAGGAAGGTTGCAGTTGTTAGTCGCGACAGTTGCGTGGGGCGTGAGGCTAGCGAGGACTGTGGGGATTTGCGCATTGAAGGGGCTAGGGGCGTGGGTGCGTATGGGGTTGGGGCAGGGAGGGGGGGGGGTACAGGGGTGTATGAGGGGGGTGGAATGCGCTCGGGGGCCGCGCTTGTCGTTGTGCGGCCCCCGAGGATTGAGAGCGATGACGGGTCTATGTGAACGGCGGTTGTTAGGATGCCTCGGTGACCCGCATGTTTCGGCTACTCGGCCTTGTCGCTCGAGTCAGCGCCGTCGGCCGTGGCATTCTCCGCGGCGGCATCGCCCTCGGCGGCGGCAGCCTCCGGCGTTTCTACAGACTCTTCCTTCGGGACCTCAACGGTTACGACGGAATCCTCAGGATCATCGATAACCAGCTCAGCGCCTTCGGGCAGCTTCAGATCCTTGGCGAGAATCTTGTCGCCATCGGCGAGGCCTTCCACGCTGACGTCAATGCGCTCAGGCAGGTTGGCCACATCGGCGCGAATCTGGAGGTTCTGCATGTCGATGAAAGCAACAGCAGCGCCCTTGGTCTCACCGCTGATGAAGACCGGAACTTCCACAACGACCTTCTCGCCCGCACGGACCTCATAGAAGTCGATGTGCTCCACCTGACGCTTGACAGGGTTACGCTGCACGTCTTTGACGACAGCCATCTTGGTCTCGTCGCCGAACTTAATCGTAAACAGGGCGTTGGCGCGACGCAACGCCAGCGTGGTCTCCCGCATCGGCAGCTTCACGAAGGAAGGCTCGGCACCGCCTGCATAAATAGTAGCGGGAATCTGCTGGGCAACGCGCATTCGG